>NZ_JAJUXJ010000003.1:0-199121 GCF_021390415.1 Dyadobacter sp. CY327
GGATACGCTTGTTCACAGCCTTGACAAAATCCTTCGGTGATTCTTTCAACAGCTGATTCGAGTCAAAACAAATCCCGATGTTATCAATGCCGTCGAGTATTTGCAGGATCTCCTTGCTGGTGTTGCCAAGACATGTGCGCGGAAGGCATTCGATGTTGAGCGAGGCGACTTTTTCCAGCAGTAGACCGCAAGTTCTTCCAGCGATTCCCGGCAAGCTTCTATCCTTGATGCCCGCAGTGAATCTGCAATCGGCTCAGTACTTGGGTGGATCACGATCTGCTTGACCTTCATTTCCATTGCCAGATCCATGTATTCCTTTAAATCACGTAAAATGGCTGGTCTTTTCTCAGGATCGGTTTCGGACAGATCCAGCTTTTTGCCGTAAGGTATGTGGGTTGACCAAATTACAAGACACGCCTTTTTTGCGTCGCTATAAAATTTCTTTGCGAAAGTCAACCGTTCCGCCGGTGTACCATTTACCAGTTCCGGCTTCCAGTTAAGCTCAACACGCTCAATACCACTATTTTTTCCTTCCCGTAAAGTCTCAGGTGTCAAATCCGGGAAAAGGCCGGAAGCCGTTCCCAGCTTCCAGCTTTTTGGCATTTTTTTACCCTGAGCCAAACAAGGTTGAAACATATAGCCAGCAGTAAACACCGTCATCAGAACAAAGTATTTAAGTGCCAAGAAACTGATGCATGTCATTCGGGCAGTTCTAGTATCCAACATTTTGCTCTAGTTTAGGGTTTCTGTCACGCTGTACATCAGGGATTGGCCACCAGTAATCTCTGTGCGCATTGAATGTACGCGTCATGATAGGCTTATTTGCATAGGTAAGAATGGGTGCATTAAGAACCACCACGGCCGTTTTCCATCTGCGGATATCAGTGTAATACAAGCCTTCGCCTGCAAACTAAACCCGGCGTTCCAGGCGGATTATCTCCCGCATTTCAGCTTTGGTTTTTCCGGCGCCTACTATTGGCATTCCGGCTCTCACACGTATTTTGTTGACAGCTTCCAACACAGATGCGTCGGGTGCGGCAGAAGCTTCGTTTTGGGCTTCGGCATACATAAGCAAAACATCTGCATATCGGATTACCATATAATTGATCTCCGAGCGACCATCCTGAAGGTTGTTAGTATTGGGCTCTTTATCGTAAATGGTATATTTCTTGGTGCCGTATCCGGTTACAACAAACCGGGCAGGCGTCACCAGCTCGCCCTGGAACATATCGCCCGGGTAAACGATCGTCTGGTACATGCGCGGATCGCGGTTATTGTGCGGATTTGCTGCATCGTACAATGGCAATTGGGATTGCGGCAGCCCATCTCTCATCAGGTACGCATTCACCAGGTCGCGTACAGGAGCGTTGGTGTTGTACTGGCGCCCGATAAGGTCAAAACAACTTCCCAGTTGCGGTGCCATAAACTGCACGTCAAAAATCGACTCGAGACTATTCTCATTTGCAGGAAGAAACAGGGCACGGTAGTTCGGAAAAAGTCCGTAGTCAGTCCCCGCTAAATCTATAACCGCTTTGGCCGCATCCGCAGCCAGCTTCCATTTGGCAGCGTCTCCTGAAGTATTCACCAACGGGCCGGCCTCAAAAAGCAAGACTCTTGCTTTCAGGGACAATGCAGCACCCTTGGTAGCTCTTCCTTTGTCTGTAGCGGCGGAGTATTTCACCGGCAATGCGGCTGCGACTGCATCAATGTCTTTCAGCACCTGCTGCACCACTTCATCCCGCGTATTTCGTGGCATCTCCGTGAGTGGCGGGATTAGGCTGGTCAAGGATCAAAGGCACTCCGCCATAATAGTTTGCAAGTGTAGTGTAATACAACGCTCTCAAAAAGGATGCTTCTCCCTTCATCCTGTTTTCCAATGCGGCATCCATGGACACTGTATCAATTTTGGCAAGAAGCGTATTGCAACGCCCGATACCGCGGTAGGCGTCGTCCCACCTGCTGGTGATGATCGCTGAATTGCTGGCAGTTTGAGTACCAGCCCCGATCACACTCCAGCCTCCTGAATTGTCATAATTATATGCATTTGGGGTTGCTGTTTCCTCCCATAGCGGAGTCGCAGTTCCGCCAAGGCATCCGTATTATCGCTTTTCAGTAAATCAACCAACATCTCGTCGGTTGGATTTGAGTGAGACATCTGATTCTGTATTTATTCACTAAGGTTCCCTTTTGAGGCCAAACCCTAAATTTTTTCTTTATTTTTTTTGAAATATGCTGCAGCTGCCTCGGTTATTTTCGGCACATAATGGAAGACAGTTCTACGCAGAATTTTGCATCCCCGTACACTTCGAACAACCTACAACGCTTTTTTTACCTCCGGCAGCCAGTGGTCGATCAAGTCTCTGCAATTGATCACTTTCTCGGCAAGGTCATTGCATACATAGAAATAATGGTTGGAAGCTTCAAAGCCCAGTCGGCTATCGCCGCCCTGCAAAATGGCCATGCGTTTGGCCAGGGCGATTTCCCGGCGAAGGATGTTTTCAAGTTCTGTTACCAAACCGGCTGCCCGTTTCTTGTCCTTCTCAACAGCCAGCTTGTCCCTGGTCACAACAAATAACGCCTGGTTCGCAACGCTGCTGTAATGTACTGCTACGGTTTCTGCCACCCCGCACTCGTCTGCCAGGGCTTTGCGCATCGGTACCGACAATTTCAAATTGACAGTTTCTTTTCGCAGTTTGCCGAGCGCATCATGAAAGCCGCCAGCCACTTTTTGCATTTGAGAAATGAAAATTTCTACCGGATAATTGGCCCGCCATTTGTTTACATCATCATACGCCAAACCGACCATACTCGCTTTATAACCCGTCGGCTTCGACCACAATAAATTCGATGGTCCTGCCTGCAAAGGCGCCGAGTAAACCACGCCGACATGATACGGAAATTCACTGAAAGCCTTGCTGAATTGCCTCCAAGCCTCTGTAACCGCCACACCCGCTACTCCATACCTGCGTTCCGCCACTTTTTGCATCGCCTCCAGTGCAGTGATTGTTTTGCTGCTGCCCATTTCGGCGACTATTTCAAGATTAGGAGAAGGATAGCCGCCCAGTGTCCAGCCTAGCATCAGTCCGTCGACCTGGGTATTACGCAGGTTTTCGGCATGTCGTGCTACGTTTTCCATGGCCGGAATGTAGGGTACAGCTGCAATTTCCCAGGTGCAGCCAGCTTGAATTTTCGCTATGGTCCGCAGACCGTTTTTCCGGGCAATTTCCCAATGCCGCAACGCGCGTGGCCCCGGACCGATGGATGAAATGGAATACTCTCCTACTTTATTTTTTATGCCACCCCGGTTGATTTCAAGATCCCACTCGCTGACACTCATCAGCGCTGCGGTTTTGGGTAATGCAGGAATAATATCTTCCGCCCAGCCGTCCCGCCAACCCCAGTCCCAAGCAATCAGTCCCGGCCCTTTTTGCAGTTTGTGAGGAGCCAAACCTTGATTTATCCCTTTCAGATAAAGCTGGTTTAGTTCCGCGATCACTTCCGCCGGGCCGCGTTTACCGCACCTCGGACATTCGGCGCCTTTGCCGTGCGACCAGCAATTGGTATGGTTCTCTGATGCAGTAATGGAAAAAAAGCCGGCCAGCTCGGGCACCCTCGATGTGATCGTCGCCATAGAATCAACCAGATATTTCTGTACTTCCGGATGGCTTGTACAGAGCGACGCCTGGTCACCGATCCGCACGCCTTTGAGTTCCGGATGTTTTTCAAAAAAAGCAAGCGGCATAAACCGGGGTTCATTGAGATACAAATAAATCCCTATACCATGCTTTTTGGCTTTAGCGACCAATTTTTTCAGATTTTCCAGCCGCTGTTCCCAATGTTCGCTCACAGCCGGGTCCCACGGAAAAGGCGTAATCTTAGAAAGTACAATGTGCATCCACGTTCCGTCCATCCCAGATGCGGCCATTTGGGCGAGGTAACCGTCGGGATACGGATCAATGTCGGGCTGCAACAGCGGATCGCCGAAAAGGGCATAATACGCATAGCCGAATCTTGGAGAAAAACCGGAAGAACTTTGTTTTTCCCCGTTTTCAGGGGCTTTTGATAATTCTTTCACAAACTCAAAAAGCGGCTGCCCATGCTGCGGCAATCCTTTCCTGAACTCCTCATGAATAACATCAGACAGCCATTTTTCCCGTTTCTTGACCAACTCGGAGGAAGCCCGAAATTTTATCGGCTCGCATTCCGGTTTGATACTTCCCAGTTTGATATAGAAAAAATCGTCTTCCTGCAATGTAAAACTCAGTTTTTCATCTGTCCAATTCAGCAGTTCCAGCATTTGCTCTCGGGGCAGCAGGTGCCAGTTCCGCCTAATCACTGTGAGGTAACTCCGCTGCTCCTGGTCGGATGGAACCGGTTTTGGGGCGGGAAGTCCGATTGTAGTTGCAAGCCTAAGTATATCCTCCGGTTTCGCGCCCGTCACCGCAGCAAGCCGTTGGGTAGATACCAGACCCCAGTTTCTCCATAAAAAAGCATGAAGTTTATCAGGGAAATGAGGCAAATCAAGGGCTTGTTTTTTTATGGAACGAGCACTTGCAAGGGTAAGGGATGGAGGTAAAGCGAGCAAACCAGCCGTAGCCAGCGTCGCAGATCTCAAAAATTCTTTTCGCGTAAATGTCATTGTATTCAGTGATTTGCGGCTTCGAGTTTGTCGAGAAGTTCAAACAGGGACGCGGTGATTTTGGTAGAAGCATCCACTTCCAGGTAACTCGATTTGGCGCGCCACGTTTCGTAACCACCCAATTTGTGGTGCTCAGGTGTAGGCAGATAGCCATTGTATCCGTTAGCCAGTGAAATGCTGAAAGTCGGTTTAAAAGGGCTTCTTTGTTTAATATCCAGACCTATTTCCACAAATACCTCGCAAGGAATAGCAGTAATCGCCAGATCGCCGATACGAAATGCCTGCAAGATCAGCGGGACCTGATCAGGATAATCTTTCATAGCCATGGTTTCCTGCGCATATACTTCTTCCATGGAAGTCATGATCGGTTTTTTTGCTTTCGAAATAATATCTTTTGCCCTTACTAGCTCATCAGCCGCCGGTTTGCGCACACCCAGCGAGATCTCCTTTTGCGCGCTCGAAAGCGAGATCCAGTCCTGATATTTGATGTTTTGATATACTTTAAATGCTTCCGCCGCAACGACATTGGCCACCGCTCTCATCTTTTCATAAGGCAAAACAGCATCCGGGGCTTTTCCACCAAAATCAATATTGTTGATATTCCCGCTGGTACCGTTGGACATGACGGTCACAAACGCAGGATCCTGCCCCTCGGCGCCGAGCATTTGCTGCATACGGTTCGCGAACATGCCATAATAATCCGCTGAAACTTCACCGGGGCCATTTCCCCCCACATAATGCAGAGAGTAATTCGCCAGCAATGCAATCGGCCGGCCCGCAGGCGTCTGAACAGAAACCACCGGAAGGCCGGGATCTACCGGGCCTGCGGGTTCCAAAAGATTCGGATTGCCGATGCCGGGATTCATTTTCACCCGATCTTCTTTGCCAAATGGATTGATGATCGGGGTGCCCGGTTTCATTTTCCAGCGCCGGTTAAAAACCTGGGTTGGTTCGCTGCCCACGCCCCAGCCGATCCGCGCCGGCGCCAGATTGTGGTTCGCACGGATCACCGCGTCGGCAATGCGCGCGCTGAGAAATTTGCCGTAATCCTTGTCGGGCTCGCTTTGAAAAACGGGACAGGCGGTCCCGCCGGAGTGTGTATGGGTAGCCGACATCATCATGTTCGCGGCAGGAATTTTGGTCACTTCGCTGGCCCGGCGCTTTGCCTCGTCGAGCACTTCCCGCGATATCATACAAAGATCGGAAACGACAATAGCGAGTCTTGTCTGGCCGTCGTCGAGCACGATGCCCCGCGCCAGTGTTTCGTCATGAATACTCCTGATCGTGATATCCTGCATACCGCCATTGTTGGAAGTGCCGATCTTTGGCGTAATGTTGCTGGTGGCTGCGCCGGCACGAAAGACTTTCCCGGACGGCGTTTGCTGGCCGTGCAGCACCGCGCCACAAAGCAGGAATACCACACTCAAATACATTTTTTTCATATTAGGTTATAGGTTTAGGAATGAGCCCTCGCGTCGGTAGAAGACGAAATAGGATAACGGCCATAGTAGCATATCAGCCGCTACCTTTTAGAAATGCGATTAACTGCGCCAACTCATCTTTGGTCATGGTTTGTTCCAGTCCTTCGGGCATCAGTGAAAGTCCGGAATTGGTCAGCGATTTGATGTTCTTGCGAAGGATTGACTCCTGCGTCCCAAAAGCCGTTTTCAGGGTGAGACTGTTGTCCGTTTCCGCCATAAGCCATCCCGAAAACGACCGACCGTCATTGGTTTCCACTGAAATCGCCTGGTAAGCGGGATACACCTCATAATTTGGTACAAGAATGTGCAGCAGCAATGCGTCTGCAGGCTGGTTTCGCACACCGGTAAGGTCAGGGCCCACCTTTCCTCCCTGGCCTGCGTAAGTGTGGCAGGCGGAACAAGCTTTTTCAAATACCGCTTTCCCCGGTTTGGCATCGGCTTTGGTATTAAGTATATCCCGGTAATCCCGATACACTTTCATTCTGCCTCCTCCTTCAAGTTCTCTGAAAAGATCCTCAGCTCTATCGCTGACCGCCTTTTCTTTGTGTTTCATTAATCGCTGCCTGTCCATCGACGAAATCTCCGCAGGCGCAATCACCCCTTGTTGTATCGCACTGAAAAGCACTTCAATAAATACCGGCTTGGAGACGAGTGCGGAAACCACCGCGGATTTTACCTGCGGCGTGTAATTCTTCCAGATCTGTTTTTCTGTTAAAAAAGCACCCCCGCGGGCATCACCCTGGCGTGCCAGCGCAGCGACGGTTTCAAGCTGTAATTCGGGTGTATTTTTTGCGTCCATAAGTTTCCTGAGCACAGGACCGCTTTTGTCGAAACCGGTATAACCCAGTAGTGCGGCGGCCGTGACCCGTGCGTCCGGAGGTAATGCAGAACTGCCCGCACGTATCGAAGCCTGGCTGATGAATTTGTCGAGCTGGTGCTTTTCGGGCGCAGAAGCGTTAGTGCCCAGCAGCCCGTACAAGACACCTTTCGGGGATTTTTCAATTTCTGTGCGCCGGTTTATCCCCTCCGCCAGCCCAAGCGCCGTTGAAATCCGCGGGCCGTAATTCCCGGTGCCCGTAATTACCTCTTTTAACAACACACGGCAGTCGGCCAGCGGCGCGCCGTTGCCAAATAATTGGCCCAAATCCTGCATGACTGCCGTATATGCGCCGGGGTTCACCGTAGACCTTGGACGAAATGCAGCAAGGAATTCCGGCAGCCGGTTACCAATTCCGCTCAGAACAGCTGCTCTTACCCAGCGGTCGGCACCGTCTTTTGCAGCAATTTGGGATAAAGAAGCGATAGCCTCTTTCCCTTCAATCGAACCCAGCACCAAGGCCGCCGTAAAACGCACCCGTGCGGCGGGATCGCTGGCGGCCGAGGTGAGGGTAGTCAGAAGCGCGGGATATTTTTGGTATACATTGCCCGACAACGAAACAACGTTTTCACGAACGCCCGGATCTTTGTCAGTCCATGCAGTTTTCAATGTCGCTCCATCAGTTTCTCCGTAGGAATCCAATAGCCATAAAGCCCTCAGGCGGCTTTCTGAAATTTTAGAAGTGGCCACAATTTGTTTCAAAAACGGCACCGCATCCGGTTTCCTTTTTTCGAGCAAAAGGCGGTGAGCTGTTTGCCGTTCCCACTCCTCGGGTGACTGTAATGCAGCAACCAGTTCCTGCATTGTTCCAAAACGGCACACCTGCTTCTTGTCTTTGAAATTACTATTTACGATCCTGTAAATCCGTCCGTCCGTTTTTCCGCTTTCAAAATCCAGCCCGCTCCGTGCTTCTTCGGGCACATAAGAAGGGTGATCGATCACTTTTCTGTGCATGTCCGCCACATACAATGCGCCTTCCGGACCGTGCTGCAAAAACACCGGCCGAAACCACTCATCGGTGGAAGAAAGAAATTCCTTGCCTTTGTAGGGCAATTCCGATGCGAAAGAAACACCTTTCGCAGAAACAATCTGACGCTGCACCAGGTTTTGGGCTGACTCACAAATAAATACATTTCCGCGATGGGCCGGGGTAAGTCCTGTCCCATTGAATATCGTCACGCCACTCGCCGAAGTGAACGTACCCGTGTGAGACAAACCAATCAGTTTTGGTATAAATTCAGCGGAGGTTACTGCGCCGCTGATCGGAGAAACGGTGGCTTCGGCCTCTACTTTGGATACGTTTTCTGTGGTTTCCGTAAAAGTCAGATGCGGGTTCCGGCGCAAATACCACGGTTCCATCAGGATCTGCCGCACCGGATGCCTGTTCGAACAGCCGAAACGCCTTCCGTATGCGTCGAATGTCAGCCCATACTGACTTCTGCCGCCAGTGATTTCAAATTCAAAAGTTTCGGGGTTAAAACGAGAGTCGGACGCAGAAAATGAAACGGCTGGTCGATCAGGATACAACGGTGATGTAACCTCACCGCTGTTCAGTCCGCTGGTGACATATACCTTGCCATCCAGCCCGAGCGTAGGATGGCTGACGCGGATCTGAGCGGTTTGTTTGTTACTGAAGCCAGTAAGTACTACCTGTTTTATATCCGCTACACCGTCACCGTCGGTATCTTTGAAATAAAAAATATCCGGCGCGCACGTCACAAAGATTCCGCCTTTCCAGACCATCAAACCATTTGGGTAAGTGAGCCCGGTGGCGAATTCGGAGCGGTGGTCATATTTCCCGTCACCGTCGCGGTCTTCGAGCAACGCAATTCTGCCCAAAGTAGTTGGCGTCCCTCCTTCGGCGGGATCTGGATAGCCGCTGTCCTCGACGACATACATCCGCCGGTTCTCATCAAAAGCCAACGCGACGGGATCCATAACAAGCGGTTCAGCAGCGATCAACTCGATCCGCAGCCCGGGTTCCAGCCGGAAACTTCCCATCGCTTTTTTAAGCCGGGCGGAATCCGCAGAGGCGTAGGATAAAGTGTTTTTAAAGTTGTTTTCGCCCGTTCCCGCCAGCAGAGCCAGTAAAATCAACGGGACCAGAAAGAGTTTGCCAGTGTAGTACATACTTTTTCTATTTCTTAACCAAAGGCGTTAGTTCCACCTTTCTCACAAACATTTCTGCCCCTTCAGACTGGATCTGAATTCGACCGACCGACGGCTTTACACGCATGGCCCTATTTACCAGCACGCCATTGAGATAGAAATAAACATTGTCGTCCATCGCGATCACCCGCACTTTGTTCCACTGCCCGACCGGTTTTTCAATATCTTTTGCACCTCTGAAATCTTTAACATCTTTCCACGATGGATCGCGCGCGAACCAGTTGATCCTTCCCGTCTTGATTGTCACATTTTCACCCCCTGCTTTATAGATGTAAGTGCCTCCCTGCTTTTCGGGTGCGACCGGGCACGTGATGGAAAATTTGTCGCTTCCATCGCCCACCACCAGAAAATCACCCGTACCACCTTCGATAATCTGACATTCAATGGAGTACATCCAGTTTCCTGAAAACGCACCATCTTTTCCCTGCGAATGGATCAGTATGCCATTATCGCGGGCGGCGGCAACCCTCGGTTCATGGGTTACAGTGCCCCATTTAAACTCTACTTCCAGGTCATAATTCTCATATTTCTTGTCCGTGGTAATACACCCGTATTCATAGCCTGATATGTGGATCTGCTTTTTTTCAACCTTAAAAACCTGATCAGGATCCTTGCCCCTGCCCTGTTTATTCAGATAGGTATACCAGCCTTCCAAATTTTTCCCATTAAACAATTCGGTAGTTTGCTGCCTGACAACGTTGTTGCTTTTAAGGGTTTCAGCGGCGGTCTGGGCGTAATTTTTTCCTGGTATCATAGAAAAGAATAGTAGCAGGTAACAAAAAACAAAACGATTGTTTATCATGAAGTCAACGGGTTTGGATATATGGTTCAGGAATTTGCTATCATTACAGAACTACCCTGCCGCAAGCGGCAACTGTTTGTTCAATGTATCTTCCAGCAGTAAAAGCTTTTCTTTCAGTGAGTAAGGTGTGTACACATAATCCTGTTCAAACTGAAACCCGAGCCGCGAATCATGCTCGACAGCGATCAGGGAAAGTTTGGTCCGGGCAATTTCAGCGGCGGCAATCTCCTCCATCTTTTTCAGCATTTCACCGGCTTTTTTCCTGTCTTTTTCATGTGCTCGGTTAAACCGCAATTGCTCAAATTCCAGGACGGCACAATTGCTCTCCATCATCCGGTGCAAATGCTCCGCCACAACCACCTCCGAAACTGCACGCTTTCTTTTCCACTCCGGACTTTCCATGGCGGCGGCGCGGTACAGTTTCAACCCTTCCTCCATTTCAGCGGCAGCCATTTTCAGGTGTTTCAGGAAAACAGGAAGCAGCGCGACTTCTTTTCCGGCCACAATGCCGGTTGCGCCGCGAGCATATTGTTCAGCCCGGTTTGTTGTATTGCTAAAATCAGGATAAAAAACCATTCGCGAGACGGTAAACGGCCAGTATGGGTTCAGTTCCCCGCCAAGATAGCCCATCCAGCCTTCGTGATCTGTCCAGGAATTGTGGAAAGTGGCAGTCCGCACCGGCGGTTCCTGGAAAAACAAGGGATTTCCGATTGCATTGTTGGTACCCATATTAGGCCCGGTGTCCGGCACCAGGCGGATCGCTTTATCAAAATGTTCCCAGGCCTGCAACACTTTTTCCTGCTGCTCCGCCCCGAACAACCGGGAAGCCATCGCGCCGAGCAGTTCCTGAAACGACATGGAATTGTCCCAGCAGGTCCAGTAACGCAGTTCGGCAACGAAGTTGGGGGTATAACCGCTGCTCCAGCTTTCCAGCGTCCCGCTCACACCGTACTTCTGCAATGCATCGTACCGTTTTCGCCACTGCCCGGGAAAAGGCAGGTAGGGAATGGTGCCAAACTGCCAGCTCGCGAACGTATCCACCTTGGAATATACCTTCATAGACCGCCCGTTCGCCTCCCCGATCTGCGCCTGCGTAACCTCCGCCGGCCCGACCTGCGATAACGAATAGTCGCGCAGGTAGCCTTGCATGCCGTCCAGTTCAAAACCCTTGCCGTTTTCCCAGGTTAGCATCGGGATCGCCTCGGCAGGCAGCTGCTGAATGAAATATTTTTTAAGTTTGGTATTTTGGGGCCGAAAGTCAATGTTGTATTCCCAGGCCAGAATTTCAGTTTCTGGGTTCACCCGGTGGCATTCTTCAGCCACCATCGCAATCGCCTTGCTCCAGTTCCTGGCCCAGTCCTGCACATGTTCTTCGTCGGCACCGTGTAACCCACCCCATTTTTTATACCAGAAACCTTCTGTCAGCAGTACGTAGCCCTTAATGAGAGGAAATTCTTTGATAATATCCCGGACCAGCTTGCGTAACCCTTCTTCACTTTCTGGCGTGCCGGTATATTGGTAAATGATCGGCGCATATACTTTTATCCCGAATTTTCCCGCGCGGCCGATCAGGTCGTGGATCTTCTTCGGGTCTTGCTTACGGACTTTCTGAAGCAATCTTGCATAGAAATCGGTTGAGTTTTCGGCGGTCGTACGGTCGCCGTTTGGATTGGCATATACGGAAGCAAAGATCCCGTCGAAACCATTATGCGCCATCGACGACAGGATCTGGTCCGGCCACTCCATCCACCCCATACCCGAAAGCGCCATTCTCCTCTGATACAAGCTATGACGAATTATTTTCAGGTTTTTAGGTAAAAACGGACCTTCCCGTAAATTCATCCGGGCCTGCAGATTGTATAACCCATGCAGAACACCATGCTCATCGTAACCGCAAACCACGAACCCTTTTGGTGTTTTTACCAAAGCATAACTCTTCGTGCCTTTCAGTTCCTTTCCGTACTCTGGTAACTGGTGCCGCGTGCCGATCAGCACCACCTGATCGCTGCTTTTTATTCCTTTCCAGGATTTGCGCAGGTCGATCTGGCTCCGCACTTCCATCGCAGTTTCCAAGTAGTCTTTAAAATCCTTTACCGCGTCCCTGATCAGCCCCGAATTATCTTCGACATAACAAAGCTTCACATCCTGGCGCAATGCAAATTCAGTATCCAGCGGCTTCGCGGCCGGATCTTTCGCCAACTGGTGCATAGCCGATTCCCGGATCCGCTGCTGGTAGCCGAAAGGTTTGTCGGCGGGCAGTACCCGCTCCACTTCTCGCGCAAAAGACTCGGTAGTAACTGCGGCGTCCGGCCGGATTTCGGGCTTGAAAAAAGTAGCCTGCTGCGATGCTTTTGCCAGGACGGCAGATCCTGCAACGCCTATTCCGGTGGCTCCCAGAAACTTTCTTCGGGTAAGGTTTTTATACATAAATTGGTTGGCTCATCAATGTTAAAAAGGGTTTTTAAACCTTGTAATGCCCATTAAGAATTAAACTTATCCATTCCGGTAACCGAGACCCTTGCCAAAATCCAGGCATTCCTCCCACGCAACGATACTTCCGGAGGCATTGGAATCTAGAAGACTTCTTGCGGCCACAGAAACACCTAAAAGAAGGTTTTTCCCCATTTCCCAGCCTTCATGCACACCTGCCAGCACACCCGCCGCGAAAGCGTCTCCGGCGCCAACAGTACCAATTACCAGTTCCGGCGGCATCGCAATGCCGGGCTGAAAAATGCTCTTCCCCTCCTTGCTCACAGCGATGGCTCCTTCCGGAAAATGCAGTACCACCCATTTCAAAACCCCCATATCGAGAATAGCCTCCGCGGCGCGATAACCTTCCGATACATTCACTAAACCATTGCTATCAACAAGCTCGATACTAGTTAACATTTTCGCTTCCAGCTCATTAATGAAAAGAATATCGATAAATGGCAAAGAAGGCGGGATAATGGTCGTATACCTGTCGGACTGCTCGCTGACAACATCCGCCGAGGTGATAAAGCCCGATTTCTTGGCCTGCTGCAAGACCTTGGCCGCACCCGACATGCCGTCCGGGCCCAGTTCATCCAGCTTGTCGAGCAGTAGCAGGTAACCCAGGTGAAATATCTTTGCCTGCGAAAATGAGAAGTCAAAATCGCCCGTATCGAGGAATGCATTTGCGCCCCGGTAATGGAAAAAAGTGCGCCTGCCTGTCTCGGAAACAGTCATCACATCGGTATAGGATGTTTCCACGCCGGGCAGCACTTTTAGCTGCCTGCAATCGATCCCCATACTGCTGCATTGACGTAGAATTTCATCGCCTTTTTCATCATTTCCGATGGCGCCGACGCCTTCCAGCGGAAAAGAAACCTGCATTTTATGAAGTGCCTTCAACACATTAAAAGGCGCCCCGCCATTGCCCGAATCCTGGTGCAGGATGTTGGCCAGCGCATTTTCTTTGGGGTACACATGGATCATTTTAACAAAATCAATGATCCAATTTCCGCCTGCCAGCACCCCATTTCTGTTATTCTTTTCCATACATCAGTCGTAGGCAACTTCTACCACCGATCTCGACTCGTGCGACTGCAATGCGCTTTCAAAAAGCTTGTGGCTCATCATCGCCTCGCGGGGTGTTACGCAGCCGAAACGGTTGTTCAGCAATCCTTCCCGCTCGGCAAAATAAGCCGCTAGCATTTGCATGAAACAATCCGAAAATCCGGCCTCGAATATGGAACCTGTAATCGTTGGAAATGCGACCTGAAAACCCAGATCGGTCCGCTGCCAGGCTTGCTCCTTGCCCCTGCTGAACGTCCACAAAGCCTTGGTATCCTTGGTATTGAACTTCACGCCTCCCTCAGTACCATAGATTTCAATGTACCACGAATTCGTTTCTCCCGGAGCTAATCGTTTCATTTCCATCATCATCGGAATTTCATCCCCTTCTATGTCGACGGTCGTGGAAAGCGTGGCGTTGTTCCAGGTGTCGGATTCGCCCCAGCCGCCTTTTCCGTCGGGGCGTGTGGTGATTATTTTTTGCAGCTGCGCAAAAACGCGTTTCGGTACCCAACCCATTCTCAATGGAATATGCATTACGTGCATTCCGAGGTCGCCCATCACGCCGATATTTCCGCAGTACTGCGACTGGCGTTTCCAGTTGATCGGTTTGAGTGGGTCCATGTCGCTGGAATGGCAGAATCCGGCTTTGATATCAATAATTTTACCAATTCGTCCCGACTGGACTTCTGCAATAACGCGCTGCGCGCCAGGCAAAAAAGGCATTTCAGAGCTGCATCTTACGAATCGGCCAAGTCGGTCCGCGGTTTCGCTTATTTCCTTTGCAGCATCGAGATCTACACCAAAAGGTTTTTCCGCAAGCAGGTCTTTTCCCGCTTCCAGCACTTCGGTATAATACTTTTTATGCAGATTATGCGGCAATGCAACGTAGATGACCGACAAATCCGGCGATGCCAGGAGCACTTTGTAATCTGTCGTTCGCAAATCCACCGAAGGCACACTCTCGTACCATTTCAGTGCCTTGCTATCGAGATCACAGACTGCCTTTAATTGCACTTTCACAGGATAATCATTCAATGCAAACCACCTTCCGAGCGCGCTGGCCACCTCCTTCCCCATCAGTCCGCCACCAATTATCCCGACATTTACTGTTGTCTGTTCCATCGGTTTCAGATTAGGTTGATCACGTCTTTCGGCTCCGCATTGTCATGAACAATCGCCATCAGCGCGCGGGTCATACCAGCGGGATTTGCATGCTGGACCACATTACGGCCATACACAATGCCTTTTACGCCTTGTTTCATCAGCCTGTAAGTCCGTTCAAGAATTTCCTCGTCGCTGGCTCTGCCGCCGCCGCGGACCAGGATTGGGATTGAACCTGCTATCTCGACTACCTTGTGATATTCCTCCACTTCGTCGGTCGGGTCTGCCTTAATGATGTCCGCTCCGAGTTCCACCGCCTGCCTTACCATCGGTGCAATCAGCTTGATATTGCCATCGACCATATAACCGCCAGCTTCGTGATTGGGCCTGAAAACCAGCGGCTCGATCATCAGCGGCATGCCGTAAAAGTCGCAGAGCGGTTTCAGTTTCAGGATGTTCTGGATACAATGATCGGTTACTTCCGGTGCGCCGGGAATACGGAAAAGATTCACCACGACGCAAGCAGCATCGAGCCTGACTGCCTGCAAAGCAGGTTCTTCTATCATCCTGCTGTATAATACACTGGGAAGTTCGGATCCGTATACATTGGCTACATCGGTGCGTAGTACCAGCGCAGGTTTGCTTTTTCCTGCAACCGATTGCAGGTGATGCGCCTGCCCTATCGTGAGCTGTATGGCGTCGGGATCGGCATCAATCAGCACTTTTACCGACTTTTCTATATTTTCAATACCGGGCAAAAATGAGGATTCGCAGAAGAATCCGTGGTCGATCGCCACATCAAAACATTTACCCGATTTCGCATTAAATAACCTGTTGATTCTGCTCGCTTTCATACTATACTCAATTTAAACTGACTGTAATTTTTAACTCCGAGAAACCTGCTCTCCGGCCCGCTTTTCTTTATCATCCTTTTGTTTTTGCAAGAATATCAGACAATGCGACCGGAGCGCCTCCGCGTCTTTTGCTTTCATGTGCCGCTTCCATAAATGTGTATATCTCAATGGTTTCGGCGGCTGCAACCGGCGGTTGACCGGTTCGAAAAAATGTGACGATCTCGGCCACCAGATTCCCATATCCATCAAACTTGCCGATAGCCGTAATTTTTTCCGAGCCATAAGCCGTGCCGCCAAACCCGATCTTACCTTTGCGAAGCCCCCTGAAAACACCGATTTTACCGCCTTTCCAAACGCCGGTCACCACGTCGGCTCCCTCCGAATATGCCCGTGTCACCGACTGGCAACCCGGCCCCATTACCGCATAAAGCAGCTCGATAGCATGTATGCCGTCCCAGAACAGGTCGGCGTGGGATTTTTGCAAAGGCGCCGGCCCATATGCATCAGCGCCAAGTATTTCTCCCGCGATTTTGCCCCCGGCCAGGCCATTCATATCCCGGACGTATCGCAATGGCGAACAGGAAAAAATGGGCGTTTTGTATTTTTGGGCTAAATCAAAAAGAGCGATGACATTCGGAAGTGATTCCGCCATAGGCTTGTCCACAAATACGGGCTTCCCGACCTTCAAAACCGGCAGGATCTGTTCCTGATGCGGCCTGCCGTCGTTGGTGAGCAGCATAATGGCGTCGGATTTTTTCAGCAATTCCGCCGTGGACGAAACCAGTTCAACGCCGTTTTTCTTAACCGTGTTTGTAAACTGACTGAGTTGTTCCGGCGAAAATTCCACGTCCGCATTACCTTTCGGATGATGCAGCGCGACTACTTTACAGCCTGCAAACAGCGGATCGTTTTGCCCCGAATTCATGATTTCGGTAAAGTCGGCGCTGTGGACGGACAAGCCGATAATGCCCACCCGGATCGTTTTGGGCGCAGACGCAAACATCGCGCTGGCCTCATTTCCCAGCCCGAAGGCCAGCCCCGCCGCGACCGTCTTCACAAGAAAATCACGGCGGTCCTTTTCGGTTTTATTCATGAAGAAATTGCATTAACATCCGGCTACTGAACCACTTTCATAATGCCGCGCATCACCGGGGCGTGGCCCGGAAACGTGCACACGAACTGATAGTCGCCCGGGGTGGCCGGGGCCTTGAATTTCAATGTTTCCTTCTTTTTGGCTTCAATAAGGCGGGATGAGAACAGTACCTTTTTATTGTCGGGCACATAGTTCTTGGCAGGCCCGTTGTCCCCGAGTGCGATCGCCTGCTGGGCAATCTCGTCGGCTGCTCCCGGCTCGGTAATCACCAGGTTATGCGGCATCAGATCGATGTTATCGAGCGTGATTTCCACTTTCTGACCGGGTTTTACGGTGAACTCGGCGACGTTGAAACGCAATTGAATGGCTTCCAGCGTCAGGCTGGCGACTTCACTTTTTCTCAGATCTAGCTTTTGGTCAAAACCATCCGATTTTTTCGCATCGGTCGTGGGGGCAATTTTGTGCTCCACGTGGCTGGTCATGCGGGAAGTACTGTCGGGATTGTTCCAGAATTTTTCATAAAACGTCCTGAACTGCATCCCTGAAATGTCATTGCCGGTGCCGCCACGGAGGTGCGATTCGCGTGTGCTCCATGCCCAAGCCACTTTCTGCGCGGCGATCCGTACCTGGCCTTCCGGGAATCTCAGTGCCTTGGTCAGCAGGTCGCGGTTGACTACATTATGCTGCTGGTGCAGCCAGAGAATTTCCAGCATTGGCAATGCGTTTTCCTTTTTGTCAAGATCCAGTTTTGCAACCCAAGCCTGCGCTTTTTTGATCACTTCGTCGGTGTTCCTGCTGCTGAGTTCAACGCGGACTCGGTGACGGATGCCATCAACCGGGCTTTTGAACAGTTCCAGCAAGTCCTCGACTTTCGCTCCATGAATGGTAACCGGGCTTTGCAGTGGCCGGTTTTTGGCAGTTACCCTGTAAATCCTGCCGTGGGTATGGTCGCGGCTGGCGTCGCGGAGGTTATAAGGCGAGTGTGTAATTACCGGGTTTTGCCAGTCGCTGAAATAGAGCGCACCGTCTCCGCCGATCACCCCGTCAGTGGGCCGAAAATTGGGATCGCCCGGATAATCTTTCGGGACAATGCGTGGCGCGGCTTCGGTATTCGGCGTAAATGTAGGCACCTTCCCGGTGTACAGCAGATCGCCTATTTCAACGCCTTGCACTATTCCATCTTCCTTATAATCAAGCCGGTACCGTTTAATACCTTGGAAACCAATAACATTAAAAAGCAGGAAATTGTTTTGATATGCATCCGGAAAATGGCTGCTCGACAAAATCATATTTGCTGTGATCGGCCGGACCGACGGTATAAACAATGGTCTTTTTTCATACCTGCTCACGTCCGTCGTAGAAGTCACTTTTCGGTCGTAATATACCTGAAAAGCCTTGCCGCTGGTGCCGTCGGTGACGAGCGGATTTCCCCATTTATCAAAACTGATACCATGTGCATTCGGCGTATTTTCCACCACAAAAGAGAAATCGAACGTGCGGGGATTGAATCGGTAAAGTCCGGGTGTTCCCGATTCTTCGCTCACGCGCCAGGGTGTCTCAATGTTTTCGAGGATAAAAATCCCACGCTGGTAATAGATATTCCCGTCCGGTCCGTAGATCAGGTTGTTGGCCGAATGGTGCGTATCGTCGGAACCTATGCCACCGAACATTTTGATCTTCACATCGGCTACATCATCACCGTCGGTGTCTTTGAGATAAAAAATATCCGGGGCAGAAACCACGATCACGCCGCCGTTCCAGAATTCGAAACCGGTTGGGTGGGAAATATAGGCGAAGGTTTTCGACTTGTCGGCTACGCCGTCGCCATTTTCATCGGATAAAATAACCAGTCGGTCGTTCATCGGTTTGCCCGGCTCCCATTTCGGGTAGGTCGCCCACGATGCCACCCATATCCGTCCTCTCGTATCGACCTGCATGGCCACCGGCTTGGCTATTTCCGGAAAGGTTTTTTCAGAAGCAAACAAGTTGACTTCCAGCTCTTTCGGAAATGTCATTTTGCTGATCGCCTCCTGTGGGTCTACATAGGTTACGTCCCGGGTAATGTGGGTTCCTACCACCAGCAGCTCCGGTACATTACTGTCATCGAGCTTTTCGTCCTTTCCCTGCGCACGCGCCCAGATCCGTTTGTCGCGGTTGGCGGTCATCACGTCCAGTACTTTCAGTTCCTGGTTTAAAGTTGCGTAATTCCCGTCCTGGGTGGAACGCGTCCCCCATACATCGTTTCCGCTGATCGTCCGGTATTTCTGAAACCAGTGATCATCTTTATCAATAACCGCACTTCTGAGAGAATCCAGCTTCACCTTGTCCAGGCTTACTTTTTCCTTCAAAACAGACTCTGTGAAATATTGCGCCAGCTGACGGTTCCCTTCCTCGTTCAGGTGGATCCCGTTGATGGTGAGGGGTTTTTCCGAAGCTTCGTACATTTTCTGCGTCGCATTAAACAAGTCTACAAACCCGGTTTCCTTTTCCGCTGCCACTTCTTCCATAACTTTGGTATAAGCAGCCAGCCGGCGGTTGTTTTCCTTCCCATCAGGTAAATTGGGCGTTTTGAGATCTTCATGCGCAATCGGCGAAAACATCACAATGCGCGGCGTGTTCACCGAATCGTATTTCTGCGTTTGCACGTGATCTATCCAAGCTGTGAGCTGTTTCCGGAATTCTTCGGGCTTGTCTTCAAAAGACTCGTTGTACCCGAAAAAAGAAAAAATCACATTCGCCCTCACTTCCGCCAGATGCGTATCACTGTCGCCAAAACCTTTGTGGGCACGCGGCCGGTAATGGACCTGGTCGCCCGAGTAACCCAGGTTTCTGATGACAAGTTTGCTTTCGGGGTTGGCGGCCTGCAGATAGGTTTCAAACCACCCGTCCTGCTGGAAACGTTCAGCGAGCGAATTGCCGATAACGGCAATCCGGTCCCCATCTTTCAGCCCCATCTTTTGAGCGCCCCCGCAACCAGTCATATACAGGCCGGCCAGTACCAGCAATACATGCACAGCATGCCGCGCCGGATATTTCGCTTTTTTAAATACGATCATTGCTTTAAATTTTACTGATTTAAGTACACCGTTTCCCGGCGAAATCTCCGTCAATGCATCTCTATTGAACAGGTACCCAGGCCCGGACGATAAAAATTGAACTGCACATTGGGATGGTCTGCGAGCACGGACATCGGGACGCAGGTGTCGGGGATTTTGTTTGAGATCATGTAGGTAGTAAGTCGTTGCCCGAAAGGATTGTCATGTGCGCCGGCGTGCCAGATCGAGACTTTGTCTGTCTCCCAGGTTTCTTTCGGCCCTACTGTCACGGCTTGTGTGGGGATCAGCGGAACGTTACCTCCGCAATGCAGGCGCGAATTCTGCTGAACCGTGATCGGATGCAGGTCCAACACTCTGGTCGCGAGCTGCTTATATTCGTCGACCGTCTGCGGGGTATCCTTGTAAATGCCTTCTCTTTTTGGAGGCTCATTAAAAGCCCAGTGTTTCACATCACCCTGCCCGCCCTGCATAATGAGGCATTTGGCCTGTTTCCAGCTTTCGATAAATGCGCTGGTATCGGCTTTGGGAAAATGCAGGTTTTCTTCCGGCATCGCCAGGCTTTTATCTATCCTGTTGTAACAAAGGGATTTAAATGTTCTTTGAAACGACAATGGATGATCCGCGGAAACTTCCTTCCCATCCACAACCCATTCGTCCATACTCCAGAAATGCGCGTTTTTGACAGAGATTTTCAGCTCGTTGATAATCCGCGCTACCAGTGGAAGCTGCTCGGTCGGACCGATCGGTCCGCAAAGGCCTACCGGATTTTCGGCGGTAGCCTGCTTCCAGACGTCTACATATTCCAGCGCTTCGGCAAGATAAAATTCTTCGATGGTATCATAAAAAACCACTTTGAAACCCGGCCGGGACAATTTGATCATATCCTCAGGCCCCATTGAGGCAATTTTGTCTGTCAGTTTGTGATCCAGTTCCAGGGTGGTGTAATCCCACCAGCCCGGAGCTATTGAGCTCGTTTTACGCATACAATATTTTAGAAAAATTGATTTTAGTGACTTAACCTTAAGCTGTTTTAGCATAAGCTTCATTGCGCAGGACCAAATGACCAAGCGTTTGCAAAGGATCGAATCCGGCTTCGGAAAAACCGTAATGCGCGTGTCGTCGCCAGCCCTCGGCATGTTCGAAAGCATTCGACATATTCCCGATTTCCAGTGAAAAGTCCTCCATGGCCTGGATATATGAATTCATTTTCTGGCTGTCCTGCAACCATTCCTGCTGGCTCTGATGCGCTTGCAGGGCTTTTCGTTTCAGTGCCTGAACCGATGTGGTATCAATGAACATTTCCGGATACACTTTCTGCCGGAGCGGGTCCATCAAACCGTGCGGGACAGCGTGGTAAATGGCGCAATTATAGTTCGAAACGGCTGGCTCGCCAGTCTCGAAATTGGGTACTCCGCGCACGAATGCAGCTGTGGTGGCAAGCCGGCTAGTGTTCATGTGATCCTCCATATAATCGGACGGAGAATGCGTAAGTATGACCGAAGGCTTCACTTTACGGATCACTGCGGCCAGTGTCCGTAGCAATCCCACGTCGTACATGATCTCGAAATCATTGGTAATGGGCGGATGAAAAGTTGCGCCCAATACTTCCGATGCATTTTGAGCTTCTTTTAACCGGATCCTCGTCGTATCCTCCGAATCGTGGATAGTACTCCCGCAGTTTCCGGTCGACAGGTTCATGTAATGGATCTCGTAGCCCGCGTTTTTCAAAAGAACAAGGGTCCCGGCCATCAGGAATTCGATATCATCCGGATGGGCAGCAACTGCCATGGCGACTTTTTTCATGGTATTACAATTTTACACTCTTGCCGGTAGCGGCAGACTGGTCGGCAGCGAAAATGATTTCGTGCGTTTTGATTGCTTCTTTCAAGCCTGTGAGAGGCATTTCTGTATTGTTTTGGATCGATTCAAAAAACGTATCGAACTGTAACTGGTACGGGTGGTCGGCCACGTCGCCCGAGTCGAGCATCGACATCGACATGTCGCTCCACTTGTGTTTGTCCGACTTAAGTTTCTCCGAATGGATCTTGTTATCGAGGATACTTCCCTCACTTCCAAACAAATGCGTGTGGAAGTAGTAAGGCTGAAGACAGTCAACGCTTGCGGCGCATTTAGCTATTTTACCACTTTTGAATTTCAATATCGTGACACTTGTCGTCGTGTATTCGTAAGGTGCGAAAATGGCGCTTTTGGATTTGGTATCGTAGCTTGTTACTTCTTCCACATCCGTGCCCATAAACATCAATAAAGAGTCCAGCGCGTGGCAACCCGCTGTGAGCAGGGAACTTCCGCCCCCGCCTTTTTTCGCATTCCATTCAAACTGGCCGTACCACGGACCTATTCCGTGCAAATAATCCACTTCGGCATAATGCAACTCACCGATCAGGCCCTGGTCCAGGATTGCTTTTGTAGAGATAAACTGGTTGGAATACCGGCATTCAAAACAGATACAGAATTTCACATTGGCTTCTTTCACAGCGGCTTCGATCGCCTGGCAGTCGGCCCATGACAATGCCATCGGTTTTTCAAGGATAATGTGTTTTCCGGCTTTGGCGGCTTTTACGGCGTGTTCCACATGCTGATAGGTGAAGCTGCAGATCGAAACAGCGTCGATATCCTTGTTGGCCAGCATAGCATCCAAATCCGTGTAGGAAGTAATATCCGATCCCCATTTGGCGCTTAATTCGGCGTCATCGTGTTTTCTTGAAGAGTAAATAGCAGTTACCTGTGCTCCATTGCCCGCCTGTATTGCCGTAATATGTGCGGTAGCAACCCAGCCGTATCCAATAATTCCTACATTTAACTTTCCCATAGTTTTTCTGATTACTGATAATTATTGTTTAACCTTATTTGCCTTATATGCTTTGCTTAATGTTTTTTCCAGGCTGACTTTTACTCCCCCGTTTTTGCGGCTTTCCATAGCGGCTTCCATGAAGGCATATATTTCCAGCGTTTCCCTCACGGGTACCGGCGGGACTTTGGTAATAAAAAATTCGACAACCTTCACCACCAAATCACGGTAGCCTGTAAACGTACCCAGCGTGGCGATCCGGTCCTGCATGTAGGCAATCCCCCCGAAATCCTTTTTCCCCTCGCGGATTCCCCGGAAAGTCCCGACTCTGCCATCGTCCCAGTAACCGACCAGCAGATCGTCGGCTTTGCTGTGATGTACATGTGCCACTTCTCTACACCCGGGCCCCATTGCCCTAAAAAGCAGTTCGATCCCGTGTATCCCGTACCAGAACTGATCGGTATGGCTTTTCTCAAATGCGGCCGGACTGAATGTAGCGGCGCTCAGGACTTCACTGCTTTTGATATTGACCACTCCCTGAATGTACCTCAGTGCCGACGATGAAAAAACGGGGACGTTGAACTGCTTTGCTTTTTCATAAATCTCTATCACACCATTCAAAGAAGCTGCAACCGGTTTGTCCAGAAATACCGGCTTCCCTGCTTCAAAAGCTGGTAAAACCTCTTTCATGTGCGGACGACCGTCGTTAGTTTCGATCATTACCACGTCTACCAATGCAAGCATTTCGCTCATCGAGCCTACTATTTTCACACCCATTGCCCTGATGTCCGACTCAAATTTCGCGAGCTGCTCTTTGGTAAAATCGACATCGGAATTTCCGGGGGGATGGTATAATGCGGTGATTGTACATCCCGCCAGGTCGCCCGCTTTGTTGCTGTCGTTCAGGATCTGGGAAAACGCCGCGCTGTGGACCGACAATCCTACCACGCCGATCCTGATATCTTTTGCCGCTGCTGCCCCGAAAGACAGGGAGGAGGCGCTCACCAGGCCCATACCGATCCCGCCGACCGCCAGATTTTTTACAAAATCCCGGCGGTCCAATTTGTTTAATATATCAGCCATGATGTCTATTTAGCGTCCCACCATAATCTCGTACTGTTTTTATTTCCTCCTTTGGCCGCCAGCTCGGGCAAAGTAAGTGCGGCTGTTACAGCTTGTTTGTTGTTTGCATATTCCCCGTCGACAAACAAAAGTCTTCTGATCATCTTATCTGCCGGTACATCCGGATTTTCAGACTGTATCCTTGGAAGCAGTTTCGGGTAACCCGTTCTTCTCATTTCTGCCCAGGCTTCCCAGCCGTCCGGAAACAAGCCGATCCATTTCTGGGTACCGATCTGCTCCAGCTGCTTTTCTTTCGGTCCGGCGCCCAGGAAAGCGACGGGAATATCTGAAACCGCGGGTGTATTCCATTGATCTTTTAGCGGCTTGGGGGTGTTTGCGCTTTTCAGATAATTGGCAATATCCACAGCCGTCGCCGAAGTCCGGGACGAGATCGATACTTCAATGCCTTTGTCATATAATTCCTTCGCAGTACCACCCATATTCCATCCTTCTACCGCACCTTCGGCGCGTAAAAAATAGACTTCTTCGGCTCTCATTACCTGGTATGGAGGATTTGTGCCGCCGTCTTCCAATCTCCACCATTTGGTATCGATCTTGGAGTTGGTGGCGACTTGTACAGGGTTGTCGATCAAGGTGATCGGTAATCCGTTCCTGATCCCATGGAATTTGCTTCCATCGTTCCTGTTGTCGGTCA
This sequence comes from Dyadobacter sp. CY327, assembly GCF_021390415.1. Classification (NCBI taxonomy): domain Bacteria; kingdom Pseudomonadati; phylum Bacteroidota; class Cytophagia; order Cytophagales; family Spirosomataceae; genus Dyadobacter; species Dyadobacter sp. CY327. Next base: position 24,196 of record NZ_JAJUXJ010000003.1, read on the forward strand.
CCACCGGGTTCCAGTACGAATCGAGCCTCGGGTCGTTGAACCCTACCATGACACTTTCCATGGTGGCGCTCATCCGCCAGTTGTCGTAGTTTGCGATGGGCCCCAGATTATTGATACTGAGTGCATTGGTAAAAACATTTGCATTTTCCGCTGCAGTGAGCATCACTCCGTCGGCTACTGCTTTTTCAGCTTCGGTTTTTGCCAGCGCGGGGTCAGCGTATTTAACCCTCAGCGCCAGTCTCAGGCGAAGTGAATTGGCAAACGTGAGCCATTTGTTTACGTCTCCGGAAAAAACAAGGTCATCTCTTGAAAAAACGCTCGCGCCTTTGTTCTCTTTCAAAACGGCTACTGCCTCGTCCAGCGTTTTAAAGAAATCCCTGTAAATCACTTCCTGCGGATCATAAGGTACACTGGTAGCCCCATTTCCAACTTCCAGATAAGGTATTGGCCCGTAGTAATCGGTGAGCCTGTGAAAGGCCTGTACTTTCCAGACTTTGATCACCGCATTCTGCAGCGTAAAATTTTTCTCGGCCGTGTACTTTTCCACAAAGCTGAGATCTTTGGCAACCGATGTATAAAAGCCGGTAAAATTGGAGTTCGACCAGCTCGCCACATCCACATAGCGGTCCGAGTAAAAGTTAGCCCGCAGCAAGGTAAAATACTGGCTGAAAAGGTCTGCAAAAAGGTTCTGGCTGATTTCGTAACCCGACATATGCATGGCATTGTACTGGGTGGTGGCAAAAACCTGGCCCACGTTCCCGATATCCAGCTTATTTGTAACCAGCAGGTTGGACGGTGTATTCAGTTCTTCAAAAACGTCGGTGCAGCTTCCGAAAACCATGCAAAAACATGCAACGAGTATGATTTTTATCTTTTTCATGAGTCTACTGATTATTTAAAGTTGACACGTACATTAAATCCGATCGAGCGTGTAGTAGGCAGGGTGAAACTGGCGTCGCTCTGGGTAGCATTGTCTGCCCCAACGAAAATTTCAGGATCGAGGTACTTGGCTTTGTTGGACAGGAAAAACAAATTCCGTCCCACCAGTGAAAAACTTATCGGGTGACCAAATATGCCCTTGGGCAGACTGTAACTAAGCTGCGCCTCTCTCAATCTTACATTGGATGCGTCCGAAGTATGGATTTCGCCCACAAGCCCGGCCGTGCGGCCGCCGCTTCCGATCCAGAAATCCTGGACATTGATCGGCAGATCGTTGACCGATCCGTCTTGTTTCACCGCTTTTTCACCGGGGAAGAAATCTTTACCAAAAACAAGATTTCCTTCGCGGCCCGCCTCTGTTTCTTTCGTTGAGCCGTCGGCAGCAAGTACTGAATTAGCAAACGAAGAGATAACTCCGCCGTGGCGCACATCGATCAGCACGCTCAGGCTCAGCTTTTTGTAACGGAATGTATTGCGGATCCCGCCGAGCCACTTCGGTTCCGAATTTCCTACGAAAACGGTTTTACCGGTCGTATAAAGAGGAATCCCATTGGCCCCAACGATCACATTTCCATTTTCATCACGCTGGAAACCTTTCACATAAATACCGCCCCACTGCTTTCCCTGTTCCAATCTGATCTCACGTAAGTCGTTGTTTCCCATCACAATAGATGGGCGCTGGTCATTGATCTTCTTTACTATATTTTTGTTTTTGGAAAAATTGACATTGATATCCCAGCCAAAATCCGCTTTCACAACCGGTTTCAGAGTAAATACCATTTCTATCCCTTTATTCTCCACATCACCCCCGTTCGTAAAAAATCCGGATGCACCTGACGCAGGAGGCAGCGAAATGGAAAAGAGCTGGTTGGTGGTGTTGGTTACGTAGTAGGTAAAGTCCAGACCAAGCCTGTCTTCGAAGAAGCGGAGATCACCACCCAGTTCAAGACTGGCTGTTTTCTCAGGTTTCAAGTTTTCATTCGGTAAAGTTCCGCTTACCGACATCAGCCCTGCCTTGCCTCCGCGGGCCAGTGTTGCATACCGCGACAGGGAGAATGGACTGGTTCCGTTACCTACGATGGCATAAGAACCTCTCACTTTAAAAAACGAAACCACCGTCGGCAGCTTTAACAGCTCAGACACCACGCCGTTCAGACCGACGGAAGGATAAAAGAAGGACCAGTTGCTTTTCGGCAAAGTGGAACTCCAGTCATTCCTTCCGGTTAGGTCCAGAAATATCGCATCCTTGTAGCTGATCTGTCCGAAGGCGTACAGTGAATTGATATTGCTCGGGCCGCCGACGCCGTTGGACGCCTGCAGGTATTGGGTATTCGAAAGAGTAAAGAAATTAGGAATAGTTAGAGTCGTACCTGTATTCGCAGAAATGGAGGTATTTCGGTTGATCAGGCTGTTTCCCCCGACGTTCACATTGTACTTCAATGTACTGGAAATGTCGTCGTTATAAGATGCCAGGATGTCATTGTTAAGGCTCATGCTTTCGGATGAAGAAACCCCGAAGTAGCCGTCTACCGGCGAAACTTTCGAAATACCGCCTTTGATCTCGTTCTGATAATTTTCAAATGCCCGGTTCAGCGACGACCTTACCTGCACGCTCAGCTTGTCTGTGATAAGGTATTTCATACTCGCCAACGCGGCAACGCGGTCTCTCACGCTGCTGGAAGAAATTCCGTTTACTGCTGTGTACGGATTGGTTTCCACGAGTTCGGAAGAGCTCCATGTATGCGTCACGGGTGTTCCATTGTCATTATAAAACTCATAGATCTCCGCATCGGCAGTATTTACATTCCGGGGAATCCGGTAGGCATGTCGCAACGGGTTACTGTAATCAATGGAAACTCCGAGGCCGTTTTTGATCTCCTGGCGCATGTAGGTCAGCTTTCCGTCGATGCTCAGCTTCTTGCCCAGGTTATTCGAAAACCGCAGGTTGGCATTGTGCCGCGACAGCTCGTTGAATGGAACTGTCCCCGCTCCGTCTGTATAGGTATAGGAAAAATAGGTCTGCGCTTTCTCGCTGCCTGTGCTGATTGCCAGGCTGGTGGAGGAGTTGTGGCCTACTTTGAAAAAATCCCGCACATTATTGGGCTGAGGCGAATACGCATAGGTTTTCGGACCTGCCCAGTTGGGATCGTTGGACCAGTGGTCCACCATCTGACCTTCCATTTTCGGCCCCCAATTGCTCGAAGTATTTCCGAGATATTGCCCATTAAGCCCCTGCCCGTACGAATTCTGATAATCGACCAGGATGTTAGGTATTTCAAAAATATAAGACTGGCTAACAGATACATTATAACGTCCGCCCGTATTGCCGCCGCTTTTGGTAGTAACCACAATCGCCCCGTTATTTGCCTGGCTTCCGTAAAGTGCGGCTGCATTCGGGCCTTTCAGAACGGTCATGGATTCGATGTCGTCGGGATTGAGATCAGAAAGATTTCCTGGTACACCATCCACAATGTACAAAGGCTGACTATTACCACTAATGGACCTGTTTCCGCGCAATACGATCCGCGAAGTACCGCCTACCCCTGTGCTAGACGTCTGAAAATTCAGACCAGCCACTTTTCCCGCGAGCGAGTTCAGTACGTTGTATTCCTTTGCCTTTGAGATCGCTTCCACATCTAGGTTCTGCGTGGAATAGGTAAGGCTCTTTTTATCCCTCTCAATCCCGAATGCGGTAACCACCACTTCGTCCAGCTTTTTAAGATCTTCTTCCATCGACACATCCACGGTAGACTGGCCTTTGATCACCACTTCCTGGGTGATGAATCCGATTGAGGAAAACACCAGCGTGCCTTCGTCGCCGGGAAACGAAATGCTGTAATTTCCTTCGCCGTCGGTCACAGTACCGGTGGTCGTGCCTTTTACCAAAATGCTTACTCCGGGCAACCCAAGCTTGTCGGGCGCCGACCTCACCTTACCGGTCACATCGATCACCAACTTTCGCTCCTCGGCTGCATTTTCAACCGACATGCCCACACTCTGCCTTCTTACGCTGATATTCTGATTGATCTGCTGAAACGCAAGCCTCGACGAATTGGCGATACCTTCCAGTACCTGGGCTACTGATGACGTACCCATTGATTTACTGTAATGGTCCTTTAAAAACGAATCCTTTGCATCGAATGTAAAAACAAATTCAGTCCTCGATTCGATGTCCTTGAAAACATCGGCCAGAAGCGCATTATTGTATACGGTCCGGATTTTTACTTCGTGAATGCTCTTGATCTCCCTAGTTTCTTTCGCCTGGCTCAGGCCGGCAAGGAGAAGCTGCGGTATAACGACAAGGAATACATAACCTGCACTCCTGGCAAGTTGCGAGTAAAGTAATCTTTTCATACTTCTTTTTTAGGTTAAGAGACGGTTTAGCTTCATTTTCAACACACTGGTAGTGGGCCATTTACCAATGGACTGACACATTAATCTGACAAGGATTAAGAATTCAAATTCCCTTAATAATCGATTTTAAGTCCGTTTTGCTGCTGTGTCCTGCCGTGTTGCGGATCAGAACGTCAGGTACACGTTTTTGCCTTCAATTTTATAATCAAACTCCTTGTTGAAACTAAGGTCTTTGAGGACGTTCTGGAGGCCTTCGTTCTGGTACCTCGCCCTGATCTCCCAGTCGTCGGGAGCATTGCCTCTCACCTCGATTTTTACACCATACCATTTTTCTATCTTCCTGCAGAAAGTCGAAAAATCGTCCCGTTGAAGAACCAGTATGCCGTCTTTCCATCCCAGAGCCACATCGTAGTCGAAAGGCTGCGTGGCAAATGCGGTATTGCCTTTGGATGCAACGAGCTGTTCGCCGGGTTTCAAGATCACCATGTGTGTTTTTTCCTTGTTTTCAATCTTAACTTTTCCTTCCAGCAAAGCCACTGTAATGTCAGGGTTTCCGATGTCTTGGGACACATTAAAGGCTGTTCCCAGGGCTTGTACTGTTATTCCATTCGCTTCCACAATAAAGGGCCGGCGGGTGTCTTTAACCACCTCAAAGAACGCTTCTCCTTTCAATCTCACATATCTTAGCGTATCGGAAAAACTCTCAGAAAAACCAATCGTACTCTCTGCATTCAGCCATACCTTAGTACTGTCAGGCAGATAATAGACCGACCTTTTTCCTGTCGGGTTCTCCTTTTCCACCCACACATCCCGCTTGCCGGCAACCCTGCTTTCGCTATTTTTAAGGGTATTTGAATAAAAATAAAGACCTGATACGACCAGTAAAAAAACAGCTGCCACCGACCGCCACGGAAATGAAAACACTTTTTGAATTCCCGTAACTTCTTCTCTTTCATCCTCGTTTGCTATCGCATTTTCCCATATCTGGTCCCTGATATTGTCCATTCCTTTTTCATGTGCATCATCCTGAGGCGCTTGCCACACTTTTTCCAACTCTTCAAAAACGGCACGGTTATCATCAGACGCGGACAGCCATTCCTCCAACTCCTTCCTCTCCTGCTCTGTCGCATATCCGCTCAGCATCTGCGCTATTAAATGGTCAATATGTAAGTGATTATAGCTCATGAAATCCGTTTTATATGTGCATAACCTGCATCGCGGAAAAAACCCGTAATGCGTTTGAAAAAATTTTTTGATTTTTTGTTATTGGAGCCGGTCAGACCTGATCGTATTACTAACGATATTAAATATACGTCTACGCTTTTTTTCTCGTTTTCCGATTTTGCCTTATTGTTTTTCTGAACAGGCAGGTTGAACTTTTGCCGCCACACAAATGGAAAATGATGATGGCGATTCGAACAGCAGGATAATCCGGGCCTAGTGGCGTGAATGTGGCTGACTACAAACAAGGTAGAAAAGACCTGGAATCCAGCCAGCAGACTTATTGGAAATGAGACGCGATTATTTATACGTCAATGCTTTGCAGGGGCTTTTTGGGTGATTTTTGCAGATCTCCCGTCACCAAGAAAAATCTCAATCCCTTCGCGGAGCTCTTTAACCGCCAGTTTCAGATGCACTTCTACGGTACGTTCGGAAATGTTCATCAGCTCGGCCACCTGGCGGTACGTAAAACCTTCTTCCCGGATCAGCTGAAAAACCATTTTCCGTTTTGGCGGAAACTGTTGCGTGATCTGGTTGACCTGGTCTTGCAGCTCCACTCCGACTAGCAGGTCATGGGGATCAGCTACCGCCATGGAATTGAGTATGAATTCATTCGAATCAAAAATGAATGGATTTTCCCGCTGCTGTCTTTTAATAGAGGTGATCGATTTGTTTTTAACGGAGAAATAAAGGTAGGATTCAAAATGGTCGAGTGCGAAAACCCGCTTCCTGTTGATCAGTACATTCGTTAATACGTCGGCGACTACATCTTCGGCCTGCTGCACCGAGTCGACATAAATTTGGGCAAACTTGATCAGCTTGGGATAATAATGTTTAAAAAAAACATCAAAAGCACTTTTATCACCCTCAGCAATCCGGGCGAAATACTGCTTTTTTGAATTTGAATCAATCATCCCCTGGTTAATTTGAATGGTACTAATATGCAGCTAACATTGTTTACTCAGATCGAAGTACTTAATAGTGTGCTTAAAAACGCGAAGCAGCTCAGAATTTGTTAAAAGCCCTCAAGTTATGTTTAACCGAGAAATAAAAAAAGTAAATTCAAATATTTTCCAATTATACTGCAATACAGAATAAAAAAATATGAATTGTAAATCTGACAATTCACAAAATGGACTTTATGAACAAAATCAGTATAATAGCTGGTTTTCCAAATCGTAAAAATCCAGCATTGCAAATTTCTCCAGAACCCATTACGGGTTTTCGTTCGGTTGCGGGTATGTACATAAATTCCTAAACCTAGCAACCTTCGCATTTCCTAACATGAGCCATGAAGACATTTCAACCGTCCCCTCAGACCGGGGGGATGAAGTGCGGTCCAGACTGCCTGACTCCAAAAAGCTGGGCTTCTGGAGCAACACTTTTATTTTATGGGGGCTGGTTCTCACCGTTTCCAGTTTGCTTGTAGGAGGCCTTGTCGGCAGCCAGCTTTCCTTTAAAGAAGCAATGCTCGTCATTGCGATGGCGGGAATATTCAATAGTGTCATTGCCATACTGATTGGCATCATCGGTACCCGAACGGGCTACACCAGTGCAATGCTTTTTCGCTATTCTTACGGAAACTGGGGCGTCGTACTACCCAATTTTATCCTCTCTATCACAACCGTGGTATGGTTCGCAGTCATTTTAAATTTAACGCGGGATGCGACCATTGGGATCTTGGGTATAAGCCAGGAATCTGCTTTCGCCTATTGGGGAATCACCTTGCTGATGGCGGTGGTATTTCTAATTCCTGCCTATAAAACCATGAAATGGATCGCTTATGTGGATTATCTGGCGGTTCCGGCTATTGTGGTGATTCTGATCGTGACTATATGGGGAGCGCTGGATATAGGTGGAGGACTTAAAGCGATCATCGCACGTGCTCCAATGCAGTCCGCCTCGGCGCTGGTTGTCTTCACGTCGGCCGCTGGCGGCTGGCTCCACGCCAACACCGTTATCTCTGATTTTACAAGGTTTTACAAAAATGAAAGACAAGCCGGAATCGGGTTATTTCTGACCTACGGCGTCCTGATGGTACTGCAATATGTGGGTGCAACGCTCGGTGCGCTCGCAACCGGCGAATGGAATATTTTTCTGATTATGGACCGGTTCGGTTTACTGCATGTGTCCTTTTTCGCAATCTTTCTCGGCTCTTGGTCCACAGCCATGGCCGCTATTTATTTCGGTGCAAATATGATGGCCGCTCCACCGATACCACAATACAAAAACGAAGAAACGAACCGGAAACTGGTGCTGCTAATATCCTGGGCTCTGGCTTTGTTCTTTTCCTGGTATGGCCCGGATCAGATATTCAATTTCTTTTTGCAGTTTCTATCGTGGCTGATCGGCCCTATTGCCGTTACAGTAATTATTGACTACTGGCTGTTTCCGGAGCGGAAAGTGATGTACGAAGACAAAAACGGCTCTCCGGACATGAAAATCAACCCGGCTGCATTTCTGTCCTGGATAACAGGGTTTTTAATCGGCTATTTTTCGCAAGAATTTTTCATTTCTCTGATCAATGGGATGATCGCAGCCGGCATTATTTACTATGGATGGATGCGTATGGCATTGAACAGAAAATCAACGCCTGAAAGCCAGATCCGCAATCTTTTCAGGAAGAAAGTAAATCCTGTATCCATCGAACCACCCTTAAACCCTTAGCCTCAACCCTATGCGTTACGAACTCATGTTCCCCCAAGATATCCGCTCGGCGATTGACGCCAATACACCCGTAGCACTGGCACTTGGCGTACTGGAATATCATGGCGAACACCTGGCGACCGGAGTCGACACACTTGTGATCGTCCGTGCTTTGGAAATCGTTGAAAAAGAGCTTCCGATGGTCATTTTGCCACCGTTTTATTACGGTGCCAGCAGCTTCGCCGTAGAGCCGCCGGAGCGAAAAGGCAGCGTCCATACCGGCCCGCAGATCTTATACCCATTCGCACAAAACCTGTTTGATAACCTGCTCCGGATCGGTTTCAGGAACATACATGTGTTTGTCCACCACCAGAGTGAAAATTTTACCGCCGGAATGCCTACGGACCTTTCTTTCAAACTGGCGGCGAAACAGGCTACCTTTTCATTTCTGGAAAAAGAGCGTGGCGAAGGCTGGTGGGGCAATCGCGAGTCGGCCGACTACTATGAACAGCACAACCAGGGAAGTGACCCTTTCAACTGGATCCGCATACACCCGTTTCTGAGTCCCGAAATCCAGGCGCAGCATCCCATTGATCATGCCGGCAGGCTGGAAACCGCACTCATGCTATCATTATGCCCGGAAGGCGCTGATATGCAGCGCTTTAAAATTGGAACCTGGTATACCGAAAGTGCCCCCGAAGCCACAAAAGAATATGGTGACAAAGTAAAGGAACTCGCACTCGATCATCTCAGAAAAATACTTAGAAGTCATGAATAACACTCAAAAAACGCCCGTACTTCCCATGCTCATTATCGGCAGCATGTATGTAATCCTGGGTTTTTCCGTTGGTATTAACGCGTACTTTATCCCTTTTGTGCAGGAAGCATTTGCCGTTTCCACGGCAGCTTCTTACCTGATTATGACAGCCACGTTTTCGGCTTATGTGCTTTTCGGCGTGCCCTCGGGCAGTGTACTCAAAGCACTGGGATATAAAAAAGGGATCAGCATTGCTTTCATCACCATTGCCGCCGGATTCGCGCTGATCGGCTATGCAGCTCATATTGTCAGTTTTGCACTCTTTCTCTTCGCACTTTTCATCATCGGTACTGGCCAGACTTTGCTTACCGGCGCGATCAATTCGTACGTGACCATACTCGGCCCGCCCGAAAGCGCAGCAAGCCGGATCAGTACGATGGGTATCGCGGACAAGCTTGCACTCGCAGGGGCGTCGCTGATCCTTGGTTTATTCCTGGATCTGGCGAATGTGCAGCTGGGCGACGCCATTGTGCCGTTTTACATCATTGGCGCGATACTTACCGCGATGGGTTTGCTCTCGCTCTACTCCCCGCTCCCCGAGCTCAAAGCGCCGGGCGAGGACGATTTGGATGGTGAGCCCAATGAAATTTCCGCTTATGCCAACAGTAAGACCAGCATTCTTCAGATTCCGCATGTACTGTTGGGCGTGGTGGCTATATTTTTTGATGTCGGTGTCGAGATCATCGCTTTAGGCTCCATTAACGATTATGCCAAAGTACTGAACCTTTCGTCTCCTGAAAATTACGTCTGGCTGACTACATTCGGTATGGTGGCGGGTTATTTGCTCGGCGTGTTTTTTATCCCGAAACAGATAAGTCAGCGCATGGCCCTGGTTTTCTGCGCGATCTCCGGAATGCTCATTACCATTTCGATCACTATGGTCCCACCGGCAATTTCCATTTATCTTGTCGCCGCATTGGGTTTATCGAATTCGCTGCTCTGGCCAGCCATTTTCCCGCTGGCGCTCGCCGACCTGGGTAAATTCACCAAAACAGGCTCTTCTGTTCTGGTAATGGGGATCATCGGCGGTGCGGTACTGCCGCTTTTGTTTGGCTATGTGGCGGATCTTTATACACACCAGTTGGCCTATCTGGTCTGCCTGCCGTCGTATTTTTTTATCCTGTATTTTGCAATAAAAGGCAGCAGGATCAGGACGGGGATAACTGTTAAAAGTATGTTGTCAGAAACGAGTACCAGGATTTGATCATGGATAAATTATTTAAGATAAACCCGGATGACAATGTATATGTAGTCCGGCAGTCTATTCTGGAAGGCGAACGTCTGGTCATCGATGGCCAGACGTTAACCGCAAAAAAGACACTCGGTCTTGGGCATAAGGTAGCCGCGCGGGACATTTTCAAAGGCTCGCAGGTGATTAAATTCGGCATACCCATCGGTTCTGCCACCGAAGACATCCGTTTCGGGGACCATGTTCATCTCCACAATCTCAAGAGTGATTACATTCCTACTTATACGTTAGACCATGAATTTATCAAACCATAAACCAATCACCGGATTTTTGCGGGAGGACGGCAGAAAAGGGATCCGGAACCTTGTACTGGTTGTGTACCTGGTGGAATGTGCCCATCATGTGGCACGAAAGGTAACCTCCCGGTTTGAAGATGAACCTGTGCATTTAATCGGGTTTAGCGGCTGTTACCCAAATGGCTATGCGGATAAAATGATGAATGCATTGTGTACACATCCCAATGTAGGTGCCGTGCTCCTGGTGTCACTGGGCTGCGAAAGTTTCAACCGCAACAGGCTTTACGAGCAGATCGCGTCCAGCGGCAGGCCTGTCAGACTGATCGGTATACAGAATGCAGGAGGTACCGAAAACAGTGTTCAGGAAGGAATTTCTTTCATCGCATCGGCTTTGGAAACCATCAAAGAAGTGCCCCGTGTGCCATTCTCTGTCGAAGAACTGATTGTCGGCATTGTATCCGGCGGAAGCGATGCGACCAGCGGCATTACGGCAAACCCAGCCTCCGGACTGGCTTTTGATATGCTGAATGCGGCAGGAAGCACCACGATCTTTGAGAACACCAGTGAAATGATAGGACTGGAAAACCTGCTTGGCAAACGCGCCAGGCATCCTGAGCTAATCAGCGAATTACAGGATGCCGTAGCCAAAGCAGCCCGTTACCATGCGATCATGGGACACGGCAGTTTTGCCCCGGGCAATGCGGAAGGCGGATTGACAACCCTGGAAGAAAAGTCGATGGGCGCGTACTGCAAGAGCGGTACCGCACCCATTAGGGGACTAATTAAACCCGGCGACCTGACCACCATGCCCGGGCTGTACCTGATGGACATTGTGCCTGATGGCGAGCCGCGTTTCGGGTTTCCTAATCCCAACGATATTTCCGAAATGAATGAGCTTATTGCCTCCGGGGCGCATTGTGTACTGTTTACTACCGGCCGGGGATCGGTCGCCGGCTCGGCGGTGTCGCCGGTAATCAAGATCTGCGCCAACCCCGAAACCTTTGCGCGCATGGAGGAAGATATGGATGTAAATGCAGGGAAGATACTGACCAATGAAGCATCACCGCAGGAAGTAGCGCAGGAAATTTTTGACAAAATACTATACGTGGCGGCTGGCGGAAAAAGCTGCTCGGAACAGCTCGGACATCAAGAATTTTCCCTGGGTTACAAATCTTTCGAACCGATCGGGCCGTCGTGCCTGCCTTATTGATTATGGAAAATAGTGTGATGAAAATAGATAGCCACCTTCATTTCTGGCATTACCATCCGGTAAAAGATGCCTGGATCACCGATGAAATGTCGGTAATCAAAAACGATTTTTTGCCCGCAGACCTGCTTCCGCTGCTCGAACAACAAGGCATTACGGGTGGCGTGGCGGTGCAGGCCGATCAGAGCGAGAAGGAAACGCATTTTCTGATGGACCTCGCGGCTGAATATGATTTCATTAAAGGCGTGGTCGGCTGGGTCGATTTCCGCGCAAAAAACATTGAAGAACGGCTGGAATATTTTTCCCAGTTCGATATCCTCAAAGGTTTCAGGCATATTGTACAGGCCGAGCCCGATGATGATTTTCTCCTGCGCCCCGATTTCCTGAAAGGCATTGCAGCACTGTCCAGGCACAATTTCACTTACGATGTGCTGATCCATCCGAGACATATTCCTTATGCCGTGGATTTTGTGAAGCGGTTTCCCAACCAGCGTTTTTTGGTCGACCACCTGGCGAAACCATGTATCAAAGACCGGCTGTCGGACGAATGGGCCAGAGAGCTGCGCGCTTTCGCTCCTGTGGAAAATGTAAGCTGCAAAATGGCCGGACTCGTCACCGAGGCCGACTGGAAGAATTGGAAGTACGACGATTTTACAAAATATATAGACATTACCCTTGAAATATTTGGTACTGAACGTGTTATGTTCGGCAGCGACTGGCCCGTATGTCTGGTCGGGGCTTCTTACGGGGAAGTTTGTGACATCGCAAGTAAGAACACGGAACAACTTAGCAAATCAGAACAAGATAAGATTTGGGGCGAGAACTGTAGAGATTTTTATAGTGTAAAGGACAAGCGGTAAGCTTTTACCTTTGAGATAATGATTAAGGTTTAGGATAGTCCCTTTTTCATACAATTCAGCTTAATCATGCAATTTCAAGGGAACCAGATCTACTTTTCTGACATACATTTCACCGCCTTTCGATTGGATCTGAATACGTCCTTTGGAGGGTCTTACCCGCGAGGCCTGATTCACAAGTGTGCCGTTCAGGGATATAGAAATGTGATCACGATCGGCAATACATTCCATTGTATTTCACTTTCCAAGTGGCTTTTCAATATTGGTATTTCAGAGAAGTTGGTATCTTCGTCACTTTTGATGACAAAAACATAATTAAAAATTACACAATTATTGAGGTACATAGCCGACCTGCCTCTTGAATTCTACTCCAATTCTTTCTAAAAGCTTATAAATCTGGGAGCGTCTATATTGTGTGTTGTATTTGATATTGATCCATGCTTTTTTCAAAGATTCATAATTTGGCTTAAATCTTTATAGCTGTAATCGTTGTCAGCCTTCTTGACAGCCTCGTACATGAAAGAACCTTTGTACCCGACTTCGACAAGCGCCGAGATCACCTTGTTCCAGTAATGATCCCCTTGCCAGGCAGCCAGTGCCGCTCATTTACATTATCACAGTCAGAAATGTGAAGCATATGGATACGCTTGTTCACAGCCTTGACAAAATCCTCCGGTGATTCTTTCAACAGCTGATTCGAGTCAAAACAAATCCCGATGTTATCAATGCCGTCGAGTATTTGCAGGATCTCCTTGCTGGTGTTGCCAAGACATGTGCGCGGAAGGCATTCGATGTTGAGCGAGGCGACTTTTTCCAGCAGTAGACCGAAAGTTCTTCCAGCGATTCCCGGCAAGCTTCTATCCTCGATGCGCAGTGAATCCGCAATCGGCTCAATACTTGGATGGATCACGATTTGTTTGACCTTCATCTCCATCGCCAGTTCCGGCTTCCAGTTAAGCTCAACATGCTCAATGCCACTGGTGTTTACGGGATAGGCAAGATTGGCAGTCGGATAGATGTTGATACTCTGTGCGCCCTGGAAGTACGTGTTCAGACTGAATTGTTTATAACCCAGATTGACTGCAAAACTGTAATTCCATTTGGGGATCGACGATCTTGTTTTACATAACTGGATCCCGTTGCAGTTCATATTTGAAATCACCGATCCGGTTTCTGTATACCGGTAAAAGGAAACCTCATAAACTCGTTTATGATAGATAATCGCTAAAATTGAGTCTGGGCCTATTTAATAGTCACCCACGGCATCTTATTTTTCATCCAGGTGAAAACTTCTACCGGCACATCGGAGCACAAATAATCACAGCCTAGCGACACGCCAAGCAAAAAATCGTCGACCGAAAGTCCGGGCCAGCAGCTTACTATCAGCCCCTCTTTTTGCGCAGCACGGACCAGATCGCGGCTGGTTCCACCCAATCGGCAGCCTACCCGCTTGATACCCAACTCCTGTGTTTCCTTAATCACTTCTACCGACAGCGAGGATGAGGTGATATAAAGCAGTTCAACTTCGGGATATCTGGATTTCAAATATTTTAAAGGTCTTTTGTCAAATGCTGTAAGCACATATAAAGCGTCGGCAGGTTTTTTGGCCATAATTTTTTTATACAGCTGATCACAATAGGGTTCAAGTTTTTCCTGAGGATAGTCTTCCGGCCTGGTTTTCATTTCAAACTCCACATAGATGGAGGGTTTATCAGATAAATATTCCAGCAGGTCATCCAGAAATAAAAACTGATTCCCTTTCTTGGTTTTCACCTTTCTTAACTCCGCAGCAGTTAGTTGCTCTACGATTCCCTTGCTGCCATTTGTTCGTTCAAGGGAAGGATCGTGCGAAATGACATAGACGCCATCTTTCGTGATGCGTACATCCGTTTCGAATCCCCGAAGTCCTTTTTCATAACTGGCTTTGAAGGCCGACAATGTGTTTTCATCCTGCTCGTGAGCTCCCCCACGGTGCGCAAACAGTTGAACTGCCTTATCCTGTCCATGAAGCAGTTGGGTGGACAGACCAAACAAAATAAAACTCAGCACACTTAATATCAGACTTTTACACTTCATGATTTGGGTTATTTGTTTAATAAATAGTTTAAATACCGCTAATGGATGACCTTTTGACTGCAGATCAAATCACCTGACCACCGCTCTTACAGCCACAGGTTGATGATCGGATGGGTACGCTGGTCTTTCGAATTGGTAAGCACCGCGTTTTCAGCACGTTGATATTTTTTGATACAAAAATATAATCGATACGGTCTGTCAGAGGCGCATCAAACTTGAAGTCGTTGAATGTACCTTCGGGACCATAAGGCGCCTGCTGGGTCACAAAATTGCTTTTTTGTTAAATTGTCCCTGAATTTTGCCCACGAAGTGATCCGATTGCAGCAGGTTGCGTCCTATCCTTGCCCGGTTTGTCGGGTGTTTCACTCAGCCAGAAGTCTCCTGATTCTAATAATTTAAACCGGTCTTTCTTGTAAAAATAGGAATGTTCACCGCCTTCGCGTCCGTCGTCCCGACCTTTGCCGGTATAGGCATAAGCGTTTAGCTCGGCTATATCCTTCATCTGACTGATGAAAGCTTCCTGGACGCCAAAAATATCAAAGTCGTGATACATAACCAGTGCCTTTAAATTTTCTTTGCGGTTTGACCAGTTATGGACACCACCACCTTGACAATGTTTTTGATATTGTACGTGGCGATGTTAATGGGTGCATTTTTTGTGCAGCAGCGCTGGTGTTCATGCATGGCCATAACGCGAAACAGAATAACAAACTTTTCATTTAAATGTAAAGAAATTGAAATAGTAAAAGCACGGTTACTTACGGCATCTACTTTAATTATTCTACATTGTTAATGGATCCGGGGAAGTTGGTCCATAATCTTTTTCGACTATTCCATGACTATAACAAGGCGTTTTCCATCGGGAAGGGCTTGGTTATAAACCGATTCTATGTGGGAGAGTGCACACGCAACAGTTTCAACCCGAGACAAATCTGTCCGGTGTGTGAAAGAACCTTTTCCCTGCAAAGCGGCTAACAGCAGCTCGGCGGGATGTCCCCACAAATAGTCTATAATGATACCGATGGGCGTCTGTGCATGAATCGCCTCAATCTGAGCTACGAAAATAGCATCGGCTTGACTAAGCGGGACGACTTCATCTGCGCCGAGATCTAGTAAGGTGTTTAATGATCCAGGATTGCGGCCCGTAGCGATTATTTTTCCGGCCCCATAATGTTTGGCAATCGGAATGGCGACGCGGCCGGTAAAACCTTTTGCTCCATGAATAAGTACAGTGTCTCCGGGCTGAATATCTGCTTTACAGCGTAGTCCTATTTCTGATCCGATGACGGCATTCGGCAAGGCAGCGGCCGTGTTATAGTCCAGGTTATCCGGCAGTAACACCATTTGTCCCCTTGAGATCATTGCCTGTTCAGCCACCGCGCCGCCTATTGCAACGGCGTAAACCCCGGTACCGTCGCCAAGTGTACCCACACCATAGCTGCCGATCACCCTGGCTTGCCCTGAGCCATTCGCATGACTCGAATAGTACTTCCCGCTTACGATGCTCCTTTCGACATTTTTGATTGCCGAAGCTTTAACGTGCATTAATAATTCATTCTGCCCCGTAACAACTGGGTTAAGATGGTCGGACTAACGAATAATTCCTGCTTTGGGATCCATAATGGCTGCTTTCATCTTCTCTTTTGTTTAGTGATTGATCAGACAAAAATAGAAGGTTACCATCCCTTCAAACTATAACATTTGTTACCAAATTAGGCATCCATCTTGCCGCGGGAGAGTTTGTTTCTTATCCGGCTAAGATGGCCGTGGCTGATTACCAGATAGGAAGCGATGTAATGCTGGGGTACACGCTGAACAATGTAGGGCTGTTAAGCTAACAGATTTTCATAACGCTGTTGTGGCGTATCCCGGATAAAGGAGAGAAAATGCTGCATGTAATTTAAGGTTCGTTCAAACATTGTTTCTGTAAACTTCTCTCGCAAAGCCGGAATTTCGTTCAGGTCTGCTAACAGACTTTCAATATCTTATTTCTATATCCACCATAATGTGCAGGGTTCAATCGCCTCGATGTATAACAAACATGGGTTGCCTTTTTTGAAACTTTCAATAGAAGAAACAGTGGCATTCTCAAAGAAAAACTGGAACGTTACTTCCTTACCATTGTTATTAAATCACACCCGTAGGCAGTCTTTTCGATAAAAAACACTTTTTTTGCAATGTCTCCTTCCAAAAGTAAAATGGTTTTGGAAGGAACCTGGATATGTCGGAAGCGATGGATGTAATGTTCCCACTTTTCCGCGGGGACGGGAAAGTGGGCTTTGAATTTTTTAAGGAATGTCGAAGGAATTGGCGCACCCGCTGGTTACGAAGACATATGGAAAATATGTGCTAAACTAATTTATAAAAAACACAAAATCTGTCATACGACTATCTGCATGATAAATAAAACTATTTATGACAATAAGCTTCCAGCCTCCCGGGCGCATGCTGAAACCTGGTTAAAACCCTTCGAAGTTACTAAAATTTGTTTTTGAAAGGTCCAGCTCATCATGCAGCATTTTCTGCTGCTTCACGAGCTTTTGTTTCAGTGATTTTAAAATTGGTTTGCTGGAAGCGTTGCCTGCAATATCATGCATTTCGTCAGGGTCTTTTTTCAGATCAAAGAGCAGGACTTTGGATGCTTTTGGATATACGATCATTTTGTAGCCGTCCGCCCGTACCATTCGTTGCAGGTCTATATAGCAGCCATATATTTCATCATATACGCCAGGCTTTTTCTTGTTTTTAATCTGAGGCATGAAACTGTTAAAAAACACATGCGCAGGTTTTGTAACACCCGCCAGTTCGTAGCTCGTAGCCATTACGTCCTGCAAATAAACATCCTGATCGCGTTTCTCGCCTTCCGGAATACCCGGGCCACTCACCACAAGCGGCGTGCGGATGCTGTGATCAAACATACTTTGCTTGCCGATCAGCCCGTGATGACCTAGCGAAAGTCCATGGTCGGCAGTGAAAAAGATGTACGTGTTTTCAAGCTTTCCGCTTTTTTTCAATGCATAAAGAATGCGCCCAACCTGCTCGTCCATATATGAGATGCTCGCGTAATATTCCTGAATGTTCTTTTTTACCGCATAAGGTGTCCTCGGGAAAGGTGCCAGCTGCTCGTCGCGCAGGTCGGGGCCGCAGCCCATTTCCACCTTATAGGGATATTCGTCAAGGTAACTGGCGGGAAGCTTGATATCGTCCACGGGATACCGGTCTACCCAGCGCTTTGGCGCCTGCCTGGGATCGTGCGGCGCATTGAATGCCAGGTACATGAAAAACGGGACATCTTTTTTCGAAGCTTCATCAAGATAGCCCACCGCGTCGTCGGCCACTACTTCGCTCCAGTGTTTGCCGCCTTTCCAGAAACCCTCATATTCTTCTTTCCATGGTTGCCAGGTAGTGTCTGTGGGCGCAAGCGGGCGGTTGTAGCCCCGCGGCGTCTGATTGGGCATACCCGGACGAATGTGGCTGGCATGATCAAAAAGCTTTGCAGCATCTGTGGCCACGTGCCATTTGCCGGTCATGTAGGTTTCATACCCGGCCAGTTTAAGCTGCTGCGGCCAGAATCCCTTGCTGTTTACCAGCGACGCATAATTTTTTTCCTCTTCTTTTACATTCCATACCGACATGCCTGTCAGCAGCATCGCCCGGCTCGCCACACACACAGCCCCGTGCCACGCGCCCATGTTGTAGGCGTGGGTGAATGTGGTGCCGCCCCGCACCAAGCCGTCCAGATTAGGCGTGATGACCTGGTCGTTTCCCAATGCGTGAACCGTGTTGAACCTTTGATCATCCGTGAAAATGAGGATGATATTTGGTTTAGCTTTTGCCTTCGGCGGCGATTTGTAGGCGGTAGTCCCGGTGATGACCAGCGAGACTCCTGCGAAACAAATGAGATTAAAAACAGACTTTAGCATCATCATAAATGGATTAGTACCAACCAGGATTTTGGGTGAGATTATTGTTCAGGCCAATCTCGTCAAGCGGCAATGGCAAGAAGTAGTTTTTTGACTCATCGAATGTGCGGCCTGTGGGCAGCGATTTTTGATAGGGAAGTAGAAATCCCTTTTCATTTACGAAAATGCTGGTTCCTACCACCGCCTTGGGGTATTGCTTTTGAACGAATTTCATTCCCAAAACCGGCCTATTGAGCAGTTTTCCCGCTTTCCACCGCAACAGGTCTTCATACCGCAGGGCTTCAATAGCAAGCTCTACGCGCCTTTCCCTTCTGATCTCGTCCAGCAGCACAGGCAGTTCAGGGAATTCAGATTTAGCATCTTTTACCAGTGCAGAGATCACCATGTCGGGTAGCCCGGCTCTTTTGCGGAGCACATTGATCGTCTTGTCGATGACATCCTGCGTAGCCGACCCCAACTCTGCATTGGCTTCGGCATTGATCAGCAGAGCTTCGCCAAAACGGTAAATAGGTGCATCAAGTATGCCATTCTGGATGCGGACAAATTCGGTTTGGTCAGGCACCCAGTATTTCGTGATCTGATACCCTGTGGGCACAATACCCACGCCGCTGAACGCTGACCCCGGAATGGCAGGAAGACCAAAGCCTGCCTGGATCCCGGTACCGGGTTGTACGATGGTCTGCGCCAGGCGCGGGTCGCGGTTCTTCATCTCGGCCTGAATGCTGTCGTCGCCCAGGTACATCGGACTCTGCGAAACAGGCTTACCGTCCAGGCACAGGTACGATTCCACCAATGCCTTGGAAGCGCTGGTGTTGAAGTTATTAAGCTGAATGTTCCAAGAAGTGCCATTGCCCAGCAACCCGGTTTCATAGGCTTTGTACAGGATCACCTCTTTATTGCTGCTCAGGTCCAGCGAGTTGAACAATGCAGCATAATCGGAGGTGGGTTTGCCCGTGTTGTGAACCTGGTAAACACCATCTGTAACCAGCTGGTTTGACGCTGCGGCCGCCTCCCGCAAAAATTTCTCGCTTCCGCTCAATCCGTGGTATTTTCTGAATGTGCCTTCAAACAAACAGATCCGTGCTTTGAGGAGCAATGCAACATCCTTATTGATCCGGCCTGGCTCGGCTGCGGCTTTAACCGGCAGGTTCGCTATGGCCATATTGATCGTCGCAAGCAGCGAGTCCATAACCAGAACCCGGCTGTCACGCGGGCCGTAGAGTTCAGGTGAATTGGTGGAAAGGTCCTTCCACAGCCAAGGCACATCGCCAAAACTTTTTACTTTCTCATAGTAATCACGGGCCTTGAAAAAGCGTATTTCCCCGGCATACCTGTCCTTTATTTCCTGGCTGACCGGCGTCTGGTTGTATCTGGTCAGGAAATAGTTGCAGGAGCGGATCAGTTTCCAGTCCCAGCCGCCGCCCGAAGTAGGGACAATATTCCGTCCGGCAGCCACCAGGTTGAAATCGAGCGGCACCATGTTATCGCTCTGGTTATCCCCCGAGATAAGCGGGCTCTGGTCCGTGCCGGTAGCATGCCCGGTGAAGCTGCTGTACAGGTTGTTGGCATATTGTTTCAATTCGTTTTCATTATGCCAGAAATTGCTTTCATTCAAAGAGTCGGTCGGTACTTTGTCCAGGAAATCGTCCGAACAGGCCCAGGTCAGGACGGAAAAAACCAGTATGGATATGGTAGTTTTGATCTTATGCATCGCTGTTAAATTAAAGGGTAAGCTGAACACCAAATGACACAACTCTTTGAAGCGGATAGAACATCCCGGCATCACCGGAGTCCTTGGATGAATCTTTGGGATCCGTCACACCGGTCACTTCAGGATCGAAATTGCCCTTCAGACTTGTGAATTCCCACACGTTCTGTCCTGTGACATATAACCTTACGTGTGTCAGTTTTACTTTTTCTAAAATCCTGCCCGGGATGGAGTAGCCCAAAGAGATGTTTTTTAGCCTCAAGTATGCAGAACTTTGCAGATAGCGTGTCTGGGGCAGAATATTGAAGGTGGACCCGGCTTTGTAAATCGGATAATAGGCCTCCTGATTTTCCGTGCTCCACGCATCCTGGTACACTTCATTAGTGCCTACGGCCGCACCATTGTTGATCGCTCCCCAGAAGTAGCTGCCCCTCGGAACAAAATCACGCTTGGCGATGCCCTGAAGCAGCACATTAAAGTCGAAATTGTTCCAGCTTACATTACCGGTCACCCCAAACTGGTATTTGGGCGTGGTGTTACCAATTACTTTCTGATCACCGGGATTATCGACGGTGTTGGCACCCCGGGTGATTTTATTATCCCCGTCGAGATCGCGGTATTGCACATCACCCGCTCCCCATTTCCCTGAGTTGCCCAACTGATCCTGATTGGCGGCACCGGAAGCATCGCCGCTGCTTTTGAAGATTCCTTGCGTCTCGAAGCCCCATATCTCTCCAATGTTCTGGCCATTGTAATAATTAGTGATCAGCTTGTTTGGGTTATTATCGAATTTGGTAATCACTGCTTTATAGTTGGAGAGCAGTACACCTACATCGTATTTTAGCTTCTCACCGGCCTGGTCGGACCATTTGACGGAGAATTCAAAACCGGTGGTCCTCAGTTCAGCAGCATTCCGCTGTGGTACGTCCGTTCCAAGTACGGCGGGCAGCCTGTCGCCCTGTACCAGCATCCCCGAGGTTGTTCTCTTGTACCAGTCAAAACCGAGGTTTAGTTTCCCAAAAACATTGGCATCTGCCCCGAAATCAAGGGTCGAAACTTTCTCCCAGGTCAGGTCGGGACTGACGAGTCCCGGTGCGGAAATTCCGAGAGGCAATGCTCCGCCCAATAGATAGGGAACCTGCGGTACGATCCCAAAAAGGGAGATGTAAGGAAAATTGTTCGAAGCGAGCTGGTTACCAAGTACCCCATAAGACGCCCGGAGCTTCAGCTCAGGCAGGATACGGGAAGCAGGCTGCATGAATTTCTCCTGAGAAATCCGCCAACCGGCTGATACCGAAGGAAAATACCCGAAACGCCGCCCCGATGGGAACCGGGAAGTACCGTCATATCGGCTGTTGAATTCGATCAGGTATTTACCCATATAATCATAATTGATCCGCGCAAATACACCCCGGATCGCCCAGGCTGTCTGCACGTCCGAAGTCGTAATGGTTCCGGTTGTCAGGTTCAGGACCGGTACTTCACCACTGATCAGATCCTGTCTTTTCACACTCGAACTGGTGAGGCTGTACCATTCCTGGTTATATCCGACCAATGCCGAAATCGCGTGTTTTTGGGCAAATACCTTGCTGTAATCGGCATATAAATTGCCCGAGAAGTAATCGGATGTGCCGAAATCTCTTTGCACAAACGACGGCGAAGTTCCTGATATCTGCGGGATCCAAGTATCGCGAATGTACGGGAATGCCACCTGGTTCTCTTTCAAAGTCTGCCTGGCAGACGTGTAGGAAAAGTTACCGCTGATTTTCAGGCCGTCAATGACGGTGGCTTGGGCGTCCACGCTGTAAATGCCTGTTGCCGAGCCGCTGATCCTGCGTGAGCCGCTTTCCAAAAAGTTAACGAAATTCTCTGTCGCAATACCTGCGCCTACCGGCGAGCCTGCCGGGGTTTTTTCCGGGAAAAGAATCTGAGGCTCTCCTCTGGTCATCTGCTCCCACCAGTCGGACCCTTTATTCGGGTATTTATGAGGCTCGTCGTAATTGGTGGAAATGTAGTTGACTTTGGCCCCGACTTTCAACCATTCCGTCAGATCAGTGGTCACATTGGTGGTGAAATTATATCTCTTGAAAACGTCGGTATTGGATTTAAACAAACCTTCCTGTGTGAGATAGCCACCTGAAATGTAATAGGATGTTTTACTGTTTCCGCCATTCACATTCAACGTGTGGTTTTGCCCGGGTGCCCACGGCTGCAGCATGTTTTTGAGCACATTTGGATTTGCATTCCAGAAGATCTTTCCATTTGGAAGCACATGATAGCTCGGGTTATTTACCGGATCGGCAATGTAATCGTTCACCCATTTGACCTGATCGTTGGTGTATTTCTGGGTGCCGTTGAGGTTCATCTGCGCGATGTTCTGGGACTCCATGTAATCGGCTGTGTTCAGCAGGTCAGGGAGATAGGTGGGTTTATTGAACTGCACGCTTCCCGAGTAGCTGATCTGCGGTTTTCTGTCTTTGGTGCCTTTTTTGGTGGTCACCAATATCACACCAAAAGCACCCCTCGCTCCGTAAATAGCAGCGGAAGCCGCGTCTTTTAAAACCGTAATACTTTCGATGTCAGCCGGATTCAGCAAGTTCATATCCATTTGAATACCATCCACCAATACCAATGCGCCCGCACCGCTCAGCGACGTATTGCCACGGATATTAAAGGTCGGGTTCGCATTCGGATTTCCGTCCGGATTTACCACGTTCAAGTTGGGAATGAGACCTTGCAGCGCCTGGCCCGCTTTGGTAACCGGCCTGCTGGTCAGAGCGTCACCGCTCACTTGGGAAATGGCCCCGGTAATGGTTTCTTTCGTTTTTGTACCATAACCAACCACAATCACCTCTTCCAGCTGACTCTGATCGGTGTCCAGGCGTATATTCATTTCCGTCTGGCCCGTAACCGTTGTTTCGTAGGTTTTGAAACCCACAAAGGAGAAAATCAGTATGTCGCCCTGGGCCGGTACCAGGATCTCGAATTTGCCAGATGCGTCGGTGGTCGTGCCTCTGGTCGTTCCTTTTAAAATAATGCTTACGCCGGGCAAACCTTCTCCGCGTTCGTCACTCACTTTTCCCCGGACGGAGATCTCGGCCCGGGCAGCCGAAGTTGTTTGCGCCGGTTGCGGATTGGCATTAAGCTGATCGGGGCGACTGGTCCCGGGCGCTTTTTCCTCGCGGCTGATGATGATCAGATCGTCGGACACCTTATATTTCAATTCCAATGGCCCCAGTATTTCGTCCAGCACCTTGCTCAACGGCTGATTATTCACCGAAATGCTGACCTTCCGGTGTGAACGGATCAGCTTAGGACTGAACACAAACTTGGCCTCCACTTTGCCCTCAATCTCGCCCAGGATATCTTCCACTTGCTTGTTGCGGATATTCAAACTGACTTTCTGGTTCAGAAACGTCTGGGCTTTCCCTTCAATGGCGTATACATTCCCGATAACACCGGCAATGAGGATAATCTGGAACAGGGATAATCTCATCAGCTCGGACCATCGTCGGATGCGGTAAAATCTTAGCATTACTCGAGTGTTTTTAGGTGTAAAAAATGGGCAATAGAAACTCTTCCGACCTGTTGGGGACGGTAATCTGTTAGGTTAAAAAGTTTCAGCCGAAAGGGTGGTTCAGAAGGCTAGCATCGTCCTGATTCAGGACGATGGGTAAAGGACAGGATTACTCATTTTATTAAGGGTTTAGGATAGTTTCATATTCTTAATTGAGGCAATTTTTACCATATATGATCACCTGACCGTCCAGTACCTCATATTTGGCTTCGATTGTCTCGCAAACGATGGCCAGTTTTTCCAGCAACGGCTGGTTGGACAGGGTCGCCGTGAACGTGCATTCCGCCAGCATTTCAGGATCAAAAATAATATCGACCTGATAAGCATTTTCGATGTCGGTAAGCACGTCTTTCACAGGGGTATTTCTGTAAATGAAGTTCGATGTTTTAACCGATGGGACCACTTGCGGTGCATTCACCAACGATTTGGTCAGGATACCTGCTTCCGGTTCAAACAATATTTTCTGATTCGGCGTGAGGACAATTCCCTTGGAAATGTTGCTTGGTCCTGAGGCAATCAGCACAAAATCTTCTTTCTTGAAAACCGATACTTTTCCTTCTTTCACTTCTACCGAGGTTTCGCCGGCATCTTTAAATGCCTTTATAATAAAACTCGTCCCCAATACCCGGGTTACCAGATTATTTGCATAAACCAGAAACGGGCGGTTTACATCCTTCGAGATTTTGAAATGGCCCTCGCCCGACAGATTAACCTCCCTTGTGTTGCTGTCAAAATGTACCGGTATGCCGAGGCTCGATTTCGGTTTCAGCACCACAATGCTCCCGTCTTCGAGCTGAAGGGTCTGATCCGCATTGGTATCGTTTATCTTTTCAATGAAACCGGCTTTTTGCGCATGTGACGTCACGCCGGATTCTGTTTTGTCTCTCGGCAAATACATGTACACCAGCCCGCAGATCAGCAATACAGCAGCAGCTGCATTCAACCACCGGAACAGTCGTCGGCTAGTTTGCCCGGACTCGTTTGCCATGACCGGCTCACCGGGACAGATTGCTTTTTCAGCCCTGATCCTGCTGATCAGGCCCGTGATCTCGGCTTCGATTTCCGATTCGCTGATTTCAACATTATACTGCTTATAAACTCCACCGAGCAACTTTCCGGCGGTTTCGATGTCGGCTGCCTGCAGGGGATTTGTCAGAATGTAGTGATTCCAGAACCCGGATTGTTCCGGATCTTGGTAACGCACCCACTTCTGGAATGCGGCATCCAGTACAAAATCTTCGACGTGATATCCCGCGTAGCTGTTCATAAGAGTGGCTTTCAAACATACATAGGCAGGCTGGAAAAGATTATAACCAAAACTTCCTATATTTTTTTGAATTTTTTGAGGGGGGACTAGATGCGGTCCTTTAACTCACGGATTGAGCGGTAGATGAGATTGGCCACCGCTTGTTTGGAAATGGACATGACCTGAGCAATGGATTCGTTGTCAAGGTCTTCATAAAATTTGAGATAGATAACTTCCTGCTGGCGTTTTGGAAGCGAGTGGAGCAGCTGGTTGATGAGCTGGGTTTCTTCTTCACTGGATTCGATCTCAATGATGCGCTGCTCAATGGATGCGTCACCCACGCTTTCATTGATATACTCCAAATCTGCTTCTTCGTAGATCCAGTTTTTCCTGTTGCTTTCCCTGTATATTTTCCTGCGGAGGGATTTCAGCAGGTAGAATTTTACAAAATCGGTATCACCCAGCGTTTCGCGGCGGGTCCACATTTCAAAAAACAGGTCCTGGATACAATCTTTAACAAACTCCCGGTCTGCCGAAAATCTGCTTCCGTACGAAAAAAGGCCTTTGTAATACTTCCTTGCTATTTCTCCAAAGGCAATCTCGTCGCCACCCCGAAAGGCATTCCACAAAAGCTGGTCATCTAAGGAAGGGGTATCCGGCTTTGACATTCATGAGTAAATACGGGCACTAAATGTAAGAAAAGATCCATAATCATGAATTCAATCTGATTTTAATTTTCTGCAAAGGCGCCATGTGCCTGTGGGCAACACCTAATCCAACCCGACTGATCACACCTGTCCAGTAGATTCCCAATCTCTAAGTCTTAATGGTGACAAATTGTAATTTCCCTGCATTTTGAACCATCACTCGGATTTATATCTACTGACTCTTTTGAAAGACGGTGACATAACAGCGTTTGACAGGCTTTTTCTTAAGTACTATAAGCTTTTGTGCGCCAATGCTTATTCTGTATTGCGCGATGAGCAGGAAGCGAAAGATATTGTGCAGCTATTCTTCGTTGAAATGTGGGAAAAAAAGCTGTTTCTGGGACTTGAGGGAGATATGAAGGGCTACTTATATCGTTCTATTCAAAACAGATGTCTGAACCAGCAACGGAAACAGCTCATGGAACAGAAAAGGCAGGAGATGTTTGTTCAGTCGCGGGAGGTGCATGAAACGGAGGATCAATGGATGGAAAACGAGCCTTTGAACTTGCACGATGCATTGCTCACCATGCCGCTGCAAAGGCGCGAGGCGTTGCAGTTGGTTTATCTGCAAAATAAAAAATATAGTGACGCAGCTGATGTCATGGGTATCAGTATCAACTCTCTCAAAACCCATTTGAAAATCGGGCTGAGGGTTTTAAGAGAGAAATTAAAAAAATGACTTCACAATATCAGCACATACGGCAATTGTACTTCGAAAACCTGACGGGGACGATCAGTGAGGAGGATTATGTGCAATTGCAAACGTGGCTTGAAACGGATAGTGACGTGCGAGCGATCTGGTCGGCGCTGGAAGAGGAAAGCAGACAGCTGAATATGCAGGCTTTTGTAAATAACATTGAACCCGAAAAAGATTTAGGGAAAATACGACCAAGAAATTCCGTCAGTATTCTTCATTTTTCCTACAAGCTGGCCGCAGCCATGCTGGCGATCGCGACGATCTGGTACTTTTTACCCAGAAAACAAGATCAGCTTGCAGGGGAAGTAAAAAAAACCGAGCATGAAAAACCGGCAGAATCAGGTATCACTTTGACGACGCCAAACGGAAAAGCCGTCACGCTGACGAAAGACGGCTCGCAAACGATGGAACTGGGAGATGTACGGATTGATAACAAAAGCGGGACATTGACCTATTCGGGAGGAAACCGGGAAACAACGCTGAACGAGCTGCACATTCCGGCCAAGGAAAACTACGAGATCGTGCTCGCCGACGGAACAAAAGTGTCTTTAAATTCTGAGACGAAATTGCGGTTTCCTTTCCATTTCGGAGGAAGCAGCCGTGAAGTTTATGTGGAGGGAGAAGCATTTTTTGAGGTAAAAAAAGACCCGTCCCACCCGTTTATCGTGCACACCTCACTGGCCGATATGGTCGTTACGGGTACAAGTTTCAATGTAAACACGTATGATAGAAAGTTGGTAAAAACGGCACTTGTCGAAGGAAAGGTGCAGATCAGAGCGGGAGAGCAGCGCCCGATAGATTTGCTGCCTGGCTTTGAGGCCACTGCAAATACCGGGAAAAAGTTGATCATCGACCGTTTTGATGCAGATGAAGTTTTGTCCTGGCGAGCCGGATTGTACTATTTTCATAATCAACCCCTCGAACAACTAAGCAGCTTCATCGCGAGATGGTACGGTATCGAAGTGGTTTTTGACCGGGAGCAACTCAGGGTTTATCCGGTGTCGGGTCTGCTGGAAAAAGGAAGGCTCGATGAGTTTTTAACGGATCTTAAAATTACCTCGGGCATTAGTCATCATTTCGAGGGTACGAAACTGCATTTAAAATAAAAAATCTTCCAGACCCATTCACCCGGTTTTATCAAAACGGTGTAGTTGTTTTGAAAGTAGTAACTGAAAAACACTAAACCCGTATGACACCAAATTTATCCACCGACCGGTGGTTATTCTCCGGTCACATTGCCCGTTACCTGAGCCTTGCGCTCATGTGCATCCTGATGTGCCATTCGTATGCGCAAGCATTGGACGAGCAACAGAAAGTAACGATTTCAGGCAAGAATATCAGCTACCAGAAAGTTTTTCAGGCCATCAAGAAAAAAACCGGGCTGACCGTATTTTACAGCAACGAATTGCTGAATGACAAAGAAACGGTCAGCCTGGATTTTCAGAATGAAGACCTGGAAACGGTACTCGATTTCATTCTGCGTGAAAAGAATATCGGGTACGAGATTCGCCGGAACACGGTGATCGTTTTGTCCCGAAAAACGGAAAAGCAAGAAACATTCAGACCGATCCCCGCACAGGCTGCTTCCAAAGACATACGTATAGCAGGAAGAGTTACGGACGATAAAGGGGAGACATTACCGGGCGTGAGCGTTTTGCTGAAAGGCAGCCAGCGTGGTACAACCACCAGTGAGTCAGGCGATTTTGAGCTGGAAGTCCCCGATGCCAATGCTGTGCTCGTATTTTCCTTTGTTGGATATCTGAGTCAGGAAGTTACGGTGGGCAATCAGGACAAGGTGAATGTAACCTTGCTGGTGGATGACAAAGCGCTGGAAGAAGTAGTGGTGGTGGGCTATGGTACACAAGCCAGGGCAACGCTGACCGGCGCCATTGCGACTACAAAAGGAGAAGATCTCAAACAAAATCCGTCGGTAAACCTTTCCAACTCACTGGCTGGCCATTTACCCGGAATCATCGCCAGTAATCGTTCCGGGCAGCCTGGAAGTGGTTCCTCGATCCTCATCCGCGGTCAGAGCACATTCGGTAACAACAGTCCGCTGATCGTGATCGACGGGGTATGGGGGCGCGGCGGCTTTGAGCAGATCAACCCCAATGACGTCGAAAGCATTTCCGTTTTGAAGGATGCTTCTGCCGCGATCTATGGTGCGCAAGCTGCAAATGGGGTGATCCTGATCACGACCAAAAGAGGTGCATCCGGCAAACCAGTGATCAGTTATACAGTCAACCAGGGTATTTCCCAGCCAACCAGACTAGCGAAAATGGCAAATTCCGCTACATATGCCGAGTACATGAACGAGATGCTCAATTATCAGGGACAGGCTAACCGGTTTTCAGCCGACGAGATCGAGAAGTTCAGAAGTGGCAGTGACCCGGTGAATTATCCCAATACAAACTGGCAAAAGGCTGCATTGAAGAATTTCAGTACGCAAAGCCAGCAGAATATCTCGGTACGCGGCGGTAGCGAAGAGGTCAGATACTACGTGTCAGGCAGCTTCGCAAACCAGAACGGCATCCTTAAGAACAGCAATATCGATTACAAGAACTTCATAATCAGATCCAATATTGATGCCAATTTATCCAAAAATATCCGGGTAAGCCTCGACTTTTCGGCCAACCACAAAACGTCGATCCTCCCTTCCATGGGCGTAGGCTCTATATTCCAGACGGTTTGGCGTAATTATCCGTTTCTGCCGGCTTACCACCCGAATGGACTGCCTGCACCCGGTATTGAAAGAGGTGAAAACCCGGTGATCATGGCTACTGATGCGGCGGGATACGAAAGTCAGAAAGACAATATGTACCAGACTATGGCTTCTTTTGAGGTGAAAATCCCCTGGGTCGAGGGTCTTGCTGCCGATGGATTTGTGGCGCACGATCGCAATTACAACCCGTATAAATTGTTTAAAAAACCCTGGAAGGTATATGACTGGAATGCCGCAACGGATACTTATACAGAAAGATTGGGCGGGACTGTGAATCAGCCGACGTTGAAAGAAACTTTTACTACTTCCAACCGTACCACATTCAACGTGCGTGCCAAATATGATAAGACCTGGCAGGCGCATAATTTGAGCACTTTTTTGGCATATGAGCAAACGGAGACGGTTGGGAGCGAATTTTGGGCATTCAGAAGAAACTACCTCAGCAGCGCAGTCGACCAGCTTTATGCAGGAGGCGTGGCTGATAAAGACAATTCCGGAACTGCTTTCGAAACGGCCAGACGCAATTTTTTTGGTAGGGTAAATTACAACTTCCAGGAGAAATACCTGATCGATTTTAACTTTCGTTACGACGGTTCGCAAAACTTTCCGAAGGAACGGCGATATGGGTTTTTCCCGGGTGTTTCAGCGGGATGGAGATTATCCGAAGAGCATTTTATCAAGAATAACCTGGCCTTTGTAGATAACCTGAAATTGCGCATGTCCTATGGTAAAATGGGGAATGACCAGGTAGACGCGTTCCAGTATTTGTCGACATATGCTTTTGGCGACGGCTATTATTTTGCAGAACCTGCCACACAGCTTAACCGCGGACTTACCCCTAATCCGGGCATTACCTGGGAAGTAGCGAAGACCACGAATGCAGGTCTGGAGGCGACTTTATGGAAAGGCTTGCTGGGTATCGAATTGGACGTCTTCAAAACGAGGAGAAACAACATCCTCACCGCAAGAAATGCATCGGTGCCAGCCTATACCGGCCTCAACCTTCCGAATGAAAACATCGGTATCGTTGAAAACAAGGGTTTTGAACTGCAGTTATCACACCAGAAACGCCGTGGGAAAATTGCATACCGACTAGCGGCAAACATGTCCCTGGCCAAAAACAAGATCATAGACATTGACGAACCTGCCAACCAGCAGCCGTGGCAAATGCGGACCGGGTATTCGATGAATACAAATCTGTACTACGACGCGGTCGGAATTTACCGCACCCAGGAGGAAATCGACAATTCGGCGCATCCTGTGGGAACGAGAGTAGGCGACCTGCAATACCGGGATGTGAATGACGACATGCTCATTGACGCAAAAGACCGTATCCGGACGGAGTATACCAATATCCCGCAAATGTCATTCGGGTTCACTGCCGGGGCCAGCTACAAAAACTTCTCGGTGAATGCATTGTTCCAGGGACAGGCCCGTGTGAACCAATACATCTTTCTGCAGTCGGGACTGGCGGGGAATACCTTGCAGGAAATGGCGGACAACCGTTACCGGCCGGGCAGCATGGATTCCAAATACCCCATTTTGCCGACTTACGAGGCCGAGATCAGCGGATACCGCTCCACCTTTTGGTTGCAGGATGCGACCTTTCTGAGGCTTAAAAGCCTGGAACTGGGTTATGATATCCCCTCTGCTATTTTGTCAAAGGTCAAAATTAATAACCTGCGTATTTACCTGAACGGCTCAAACCTGTTTACCTGGGACAAGCTGAAATATTTCGATCCCGAAGGCAGCAGCGAGACAGGCGGATTTTATCCGCAGCAGAAGATTTTCAACCTGGGCCTAAACCTCTCTTTTTGATCCGAAATCATGAAAAATAACCATAATATAAAAAAGAACAGTGTACTGACCTGGTTCAAACGTCTTGCCGTGGCGGCGGTTTTATTCCCTTTAAACAGCTGCGACGAATCATTTATGGAAAGGCAGCCTTTGGATAAAATATCCGAGACGGACGTATGGAGCGACGAGAAGCTGATCGAGGCATTTGTCAATTCGTGTTATAATGTCCGCCATGGGTTTCTGGTGGATTATTATATGATGCCGCTTAGCGACGAAGCATATCGCCGGGGCCGTGAAACGTACCATCTGATCAACCGGGGTGAACTTACCCCTGTAAATAACACAGCGCTGGACCATTGGGGTAACTTTTACGGGATTGTCACCAACTGCAACATATTTTTCAAGAACATTGAGAGAGCACCAATTGGCGAATCGCTAAAAGCCCGTATGATCGGTGAAGTCACTTTTTTGCGTGCCTACGCGTATTTCAGACTAATCAGTTTGTACGGAGGTGTTCCGCTGATCACCGATGTTTTTGAGTTAAATGACGATTTCACGGTAACGCGTAATTCCTATGCGGAATGTTCGGATTTCGTTGTTCACGAACTAACAAAGGCCAGTGACCTTTTGCCGCTAACTTATACCGGCGCGAACGTGGGACGTGTCACAAAAGGTGCGGCGCTTGCGTTGAAAGCCCGGGCGCTTTTGTACGCTGCCAGTCCGCTCAACAATCCTTCCAACGATAAGGTGAAATGGCAAGCAGCAGCGGACGCGGCAAAAGTAGTCGTCGATATGAATGCTTATAGTTTGTACCCAAGCTATAAATCGCTCTTTCTTACCCCATTCAACAGTGAAATTATCTGGTCGCAGCAATTCAGGAACAACCAGAAAGTGGAGCATTCCATTGAGCTGCATTTCTTTCCAAATGGTTCGGGTGGCTACGGGCAGGTAAACCCGCTGCACAATCTGGTGGATGCTTTTGAATTGAAAAGCGGGAAATTGCCGGCAGAAGATCCGGCCTATAACCCTCAGGTCCCATACGAAAACCGCGATCCGAGATTTTATGACTGTATTCTGTACGATGGCGCCAAATGGCAGGACCGGGAAATAGGCTCATACCTCCCCGGCGGCCCCGATTCCAGTGAGGGTGTGGAGGGCTGGAATGCATCGTTTACCAGTTATAGTGTAAGAAAATTCGTCAATGAATCCATTGGCCGTCCGAGTGCTACGAATCTTGGCAATACGCCCTGGGTGTTTATCCGGTATGCAGAAGTACTGCTTAACTATGCGGAGGCCATGTTCCAATTGGGTGATGAAAAAACGGCACGCGAATATGTGAATAAGGTAAGAAGCCGTGAAAGCGTGCAAATGCCCGCAGTGACCGAAACGGGTGCAAATCTGCTGAAAAGGATCCAGCACGAAAGGCAAATTGAGCTGGTGTTTGAAGAGCATCGTTTCTTCGATGTACGCCGGTGGAAGATTGCAATGGCGACCGACAATGAGGATGCCAAAAAGATGGTAATAACCCGTAATGCGGCCACAGGCGCGAAAATTTACAAAGTAGAAGTTTTTCAGCCCCGGTCTTTTAACGAGCGAAACCATCTGGTGCCTATTCCTCAATCTGAAATTGAGCGTAACGCAAAACTTGAACAAAATCCAGGCTACTAGGGTCCGGTTAAATTGAACACAATGAAATACAACGCATTTATTTTTTCTACCTGCTGTTTCCTAGGCTTATCATCCGTTGTTTCAGCTCAGGAGGATCTTTCGGTTTACAACTACTGGAAGTACTATCAAAAAACCACCGATCAGCTTTTTTACAATGAGCTCAGCAGCCGTGCATTCGGGCAGCTCGAAAAACGGGAGGCTGCCATTGCCGCACTGGCGACCAAAGAACAATGGCAAAAGCGCCAGGCGGAAGTGCGGGCCAAACTCGCGAAGTCAGTTGGCCCTTTTCCTGAAAAAACACCATTGAACCCGGTTATTGCCGGAACCTTGAAAAAGCAGGATTTTACGGTTGAAAAGCTGTATTATGAATCCCGCCCGGGCTATCATGTGACTGCGGCAATGTTTATTCCTGATAAAAGACAGGAAAAAGCGCCTGCCATCATATTTTGCAGCGGGCATGCCGAGAACGGTTTCCGGAGTGAAGCCTATCAGCACATGATCCTGAACTATGTTAAAAAGGGGTTCATTGTGCTCGCCTTCGATCCGATCGGACAAGGAGAACGCATTCAGTACCAGCCTGATGAGTTAAAAAAGGGTGCCACCGGTGAGCATTCTTACGCCGGAGCCCAGACGTTTATTGCGGGACTGCCGGCAGCCAACTATTTCATCTGGGATGGCATACGTTCCGTGGATTATTTGCTGAGCCGGAAAGAAGTCGATCCTGCGCGCATAGGCATTGCAGGCAGGTCTGGCGGCGGGACGCAGACTGCCTACATTGCTGCCATGGACGACCGGATCTTAGCGGCCGCCCCGGAATGCTACATCACTACTTTCGATAAACTGATTAGATCGAATGGCCCGCAGGATGCCGAGCAAAACCTTATGTATGGGCTGGAAAACGGCATTGATATGGCAGATTTCCTGGAAGTGCGCGCGCCGAAACCAGCACTGATCGTCGCTACAACGAGAGATATGTTTGCGATTCAGGGTGCGAGGGACAGTTATCATGAAACGAAAAAAGCCTATCAGGCTTTCGGAAAAGCGGAGCAGATTCAGATGACAGAAGATGATGCCGGGCACGCTTCAACGCTTAAAAACAGGGAGGCTACGTATGCCTTTTTTCAAAAATACCTGAACAATCCCGGCAGTCCGACCGACCTGAAAGTGGAAATCCTCACGGACAAAGAATTGCACGCTTCGCCGGAAGGACGGGTGATCCCATTCCTGAAAGGCGAAAGTATGTTTTCCTTAAATGAAAAATATGCGAAGGAACTTGCCCAGAAGAGACAAAACAACCGGAAGCAAACTGCCGATTTCCATGCGGATCTAAAAAAGAAGGTGATCTCAATTTCCGGATTTAAAAAGTTCAGCGGTAAGACTGACGTGGTCTTTTCCGGGCGGATGCACCGGTCAAATTACGCCATTGAAAAATATCTGGTTAAAGGAAGCGGCGGTTACTACATTCCCGTTCTTTGGCTGAAACCTGAAAAAGCTTCTGGCAAAACGGTGCTTTTACTGAATGAAGGAGGTAAAACGGAGGCTGTGCAAAAAGATAAACTTGCTGATCGGCTTGCCAGAGAGGGCTATGAAGTGGTAGTCCCGGATCTGAGCGGTACCGGGGAACTTGGAAGCGGCTTTCTAAAAGGCGGTGATTCTGTGATTGACGAAGTCCCATTAAATCTGTGGTTTACTGGTGTTTTGACTCACAAAAGCCTGCTTGCGACCAGGACGGAAGAGATCGTGATCCTGGCAGATTTTATCCAAAAATCGGGCACTCCAAAAACAATGATCACCGGTGCAGCTGTGGGAACGCTCACATCTGATCTGCTGCATGCGGCCGCCATCGCCAATCCGTTCAATAAACTGGTGCTGATTCGGCCGCTGATCTCATACCAGTCCATTGTTGAGGAAAGACTATACAAGGCGAAGTTTGCACTTTCAGCAGTACCCGGTGCGCTCGCCGGATACGATCTCCCTGATTTGGTTGAGGTGTTATCTGCGCAGGGATTGTTACTGATTAACCCCATTACAGCCACGGAAAAAGAGGTCGACCAGGAACACGCAAACTCTATTTACAAACAGGCTTTGAAACAAACACGGCCTGGACGTTTTGGCATTAAGCAGGGATTGAGCCCTGACGAGACGCCTGACGCCGTAATGTCGTGGATCAAATAACCAGTTACGGCAGCACTCACTAGCAGGTAACAATTTCTGTAATGTGTGCTATTCGGACATTTTGCTCATGTATGTCGGAGTTATAAACGACCTGAACCGTGCCGCCAAGGCAATTACGTATGCCAGCTCCTTCTGGCATACGTAAAATCACTGTACAAAAAAGACAAAACGGGTAGCCCACTGACGGAAGTGTTACCGTCCAGATAGTTGCGAATTCCCTGCATTCTGAAAATGCGCTTCGACAATATGGTGTTTGTCTTTTACTTGCGCATTACAGACAGGCAAGCAAAATCAACGCACAACGGTAAGCGGTTTGCTTAATTTCAAATCATGATCGTTAATGACTGAATTAGACATTACGGATCTTCAAAAGGGAAAAGCGGTTTGCGGCGGTTCTTATAAGTGAACATCGTCATATCCGCTTGCGTAACACCGGGTGTATTGACCTGAATGATCGAGCGACAAACCGGCTCATAAGCTGCAATGGGCGCAATCACCCCCTTGGCGATGATCACGTCAAATGATTGGGGATCGATTTGGCAAGACGTAAGCTGACCCAGGCTGAATGGCGGCACACGCAAAGATGTGAGCATGATTACACTGCCATTGGACCTTGACACAACGGCGGTTTTTCCCATATAATAATTGACCTGCCCACCGTGTCTCGGATTGTCTTCCGTAAAGTGTCCATCAGAGAGCCTAAGCAGGGAAACGGTGAATAGAAGGTCTTTTAAACCGTCTTTGCCTGTTCCCTTTATCGGTAAGTCGAACGTGTCAGCAGGCTGGTAACCTGATGCTGCCTGTACTGCTGCGGGATCGTAAATGCATACGAAGTATTTGAGGGTGGCATCAGCTTCCAGGCTTTCCAGCAGGCAGATATTGTTGCCGGGACTGCCGCCACCTATATTATCTCCCATATCCAGCAGCAACACAGGTTTCTCCCTGTCAGCAACCATTTGGATGCTGGTGGCAATATCATTTTTTGTTCCTACAAAACTAGCGCGGTTATCAAGAATATAGGTTTCAAGCCTTTTGCCCACTTGTAAAGCGAGGTCCGGGTCATTATTGGAAACAATGATGAGCGAGGTGCCCATTTCAGCCACGTCTGCATAGGGAAATCCGAGGAGTATGCTGATGGACAAAATACCTTCCGTTTCCGAAAGTTCAGCGGCTAAGGCATAAAGGCTTTTGCAGGGCTCATTGCTGGTAAATTGCTGTTCAATACTAATGGCAAGCGGCACCTGCACAAGGATTTGTTTCGGTTGTACATTCCCTTCCAGCATTCCGACCATGATCTCGGCGGCCGCCTTTCCTGTCTGCCACTGGTCTATGTGCGGGTTTTTTTTGTACGACACAAAGGCATCTGCGGAATTGACCATCAGCGGGCTTACGTTGGCGTGCAGATCGAGAGAGCCGACGATCGGTATGCCGGGCCCCACCCTATCCCGGATTGCACGGATCCAGTGGCCGTCCATATCCGGAAAATCTTCGCTCACGCCAGCGCCATGCGGTACAACGAGGACGCCGTCTACGGGCAGTATCTCTTCCAACAAATCCATCATTTGGGCCTGTAAAGTAGCGTACGTCTGCGCAGAGACGATTCCGCCCGGGGTGGCCTCCGAAAAAACTACGGGCACCAGATCCATTCCTGCCCGGTCAATCACCTCTATCATTCCTCCTACTTCATGATGGGCGTGCTGGTATTCCTTCCTGATATCCGCCCAAGTCAGCGAATGTCCTTTCTGGAAATTAATCAGGGTAGTCGGGTTTTCAGCGAAGGTGTTCGACTCGTGATAAATGCCCAGCAG
This sequence comes from Dyadobacter sp. CY327, assembly GCF_021390415.1. Classification (NCBI taxonomy): domain Bacteria; kingdom Pseudomonadati; phylum Bacteroidota; class Cytophagia; order Cytophagales; family Spirosomataceae; genus Dyadobacter; species Dyadobacter sp. CY327. Next base: position 60,826 of record NZ_JAJUXJ010000003.1, read on the forward strand.
TGCTATTCTTTTTGACATCGTAATAATTTGTGATCCTGATTCAGCAACATTAGATATAATAATCGTATATCTTTTTCACCATCCATAACTTCCATATTCAAACCTACCCGGGCATGTCCTCACCAACTCGTCCAGCCACCGTCCACGAGCAAGTTCTGGCCGGTTATAAACGAGGAGGCTTCCGAGGCCATGAACACCACGGGACCTTTGATATCATCATCATTCGCGAAACGGCCTAAGGGTGTCAGACGTTTATAATTCTCGACAAATTCTTCTCTCCCTTGCAGCTGCGATACCCCCGGACCATAGCCGCCTGGACTGATGCAGTTGGCCCGTATGTTGTACTTCCCATAGTAGTTGGCGAGCCATTTTGTAAAACCCACCATACCCCATTTATCATAAGTATAATTAACCGGACTGGTCATGCCGGTGTCTCCGTATACCGGAAAGTTAGGACCAACCGCACCTTGAATGGACCCGATGTTGATGACATTCCCTGAACCCTGTTCGCGCATAACACTGATCACAGACCGTGTAACGAGCATCAGGCCGGTGGAATTGACGCGCTGCGCCCGCTCCCAGCTTTCTTTTTCCATTTGTCCCAGGTCACTGAATCCTTCCCTGGAAACCGCATTATTCACAAGTATATCAATTCGACCAAAGCGCTCCTGTACGTTCTTCACAAAAGAAATGATCGATTTCTCATCTTCCAGATCAAGCTGCATACCTTCCGCCAGTAAGCCTTTTTCGCGGATCGTACGGGCAAACTGATCACATTTTGCTGCATCGCGGGATGCTATGATCACCTGCGCGCCTGCTTCTGCAAGCCCAGTAGAAATGGGTGCGCCGAAGAAACCGGAGCCGCCGGTGACAATTGCTATTTTATTCGTCAGGCCAAACAGATTGTTCATTTCAGATAAAATTAAAGTTTCCATAATCCGGGTGTAATCACTTCTTCGTCCACGTGCAGAAAAGCCTCGGCAATGCCAGCCAAAATTTCCCCGGGAATGACAGGACCATTCATCAAATTGACATTTTCACTTACTTGCTGTGTGTTTACCGCTCCCACCACAATGCTATCCACGGCCGGGAGATCGCGCACAAACGAGAAGGCCAGCTGTGCTACGGACATTCCCCCCTGTTCAGCCAAATGTTTGAGCTGCCTGAGATGATCCTTTGCCTTTTGCAAAACACCGGTCAGTTGTTCCGGATGCATGAAAAACAGGCCTTGTAAAAACACACTGCGCACGAAAACGAGTTTTCCTTTTGCATGTAAGCGATCGAGATAACCGTCACGGATGAGCCTTTGATCGAAAATATTCAAAGGGACCTGCGCAGCTTCCACATCCGGGTCTTCAAGGAAATAGGGGATATCGTCAGGGAAGTAGGCCGAAATACCCCCTATATCAATCAGGCCCTCCGATTTGAGCCGTTGCAAAATTTCAGGCAGAACCTTCATCACCTGTTCCATCGGCTCGACGCCTTTGTGCAGCAGACAGACCGGCAACCGGGGAATTTTCAGCGTATTGAGAGATGTCATCACGCTGGCCGATACTTCTCGCCAGGCGCGCTCCTGATCCATCAGGTTTTCCCGACTTATCTTGAATTTGGAAACTACATGAGACTGGCCCGGTTCATGCTTCTCTATATAACCTCCCAGCACATTTTCCGAATATCCATAGGTCCGGGCGGTGTCAAAAGTATTGATCCCCAATTCCGTTGCATACGCCAGCATTGCATTAGCCTCTTCGGGAGCGGGGATTCCCGTTTGGTTGGACACGCCGTAGGGCAGGCCGAGTTGTGCAGTTCCCAGCGTCAATGCGGAAAACCGGTATGCCTTGAACGCAGTATATTTCATTGATTTAAAAATCAGATTACGATTTACTTTACGCCGATGACCGTTGGTGTGCGGATTCCCGGCTTGATTTCGCCGCTCACATATACCCAGAGCCCCTTCCAGAAAACAACCGGAAGCGTTACCCGGGAGGGTATACTGCTTTGTTTGCCAATGTATTCCCAACTATCGGTTTGCGGGAAATAATAAAGGAGATTGTCAATGATACCGGGATGGGTTGCCGGGGCCTTATGTAAAGCTGTTACGGCATCTACCCCACCCCAGAAAAGAAAGCGGTCGTTTCTCAGAACCGGTAATACCGTCCCTCCGGCCGACATTCCCCGCGGCATAGGTGCCAGCTTTTCCCAGCTTGCCGCCCAGTTGTCATTTGTCTTGTGCAAACTCAGCCGATAGCTGTCCAGCAGGATAGCCCGGTATTTCTCTCCTTTTGAGTTCAAACCGGTGGTCTCGCCTCCGAACATGTAAAATTGACCGTCAAAAACGGTACACACCGGAAAAATGCGCTCGGGCCCCGGCCAGGCATTCACTTCCGACCAGCCTTTCGCCGGGTTCCTGAGATCCAGTACAAAGCATTTTTTCAGAGGCTGCCCGGTAGGCGAGCTGCTTCCTCCCACGATCACGAACACATCGCCCATGAGCGTGCCGGCCGTATTCCCCAGCGGCACGGGTAAAGGCGGATACTCCGATGTGATCAGTTTGTCATCGTCCCACTCAAATCCCAAAACTCTACTCAGATGTCCCTCCGAGTTGCTTCCACCCGCAACAATCATTTTGTTCTGATACGAAACTGCCACGCCATATCCGGCAGGAACCGACAGTTTTTGCTGGGCTTTGATCCATTCTTTTCCATCATGCAGAATATAAATGTCGCTGTACCATTTTTTCAGCCCACCTTCCCAGGGAAATTTATCTGGAAAATTAGCTCCGCCCATACATATCAAGGTGTTATTGCTAACACCGGCGTACATACCCGCCCATCCCCTACCCCCCGGCAGCGCGGGAAGTTCATTCCATTCAACACCTGGCTGGGCCATTGTTTTCAATCCGTTCAACATACAAATCAGCAACAAACCACACTTTAAAAACCTGCTCATTATTATTACTTTAACGGTTATAAATATACCGCGATCTGCAAAACCGCCCCGGGACCCGGTTCTCCGTAGCCACCGGTCACCAATATTGTTTTGGTCCGTTTGTTTTCATGGACAAAACACAGGTTACTGGTCAGTGGCAGGGTTGTGTGGATGGAAAAGAGTAATTCCCCGCTTGAAGATATTACCTGTACCATCCCCATCCCGTAATGGGCTGCCCACAGGTCCCCTTCCTGGTCCATAGCCAGCCCGTCGGGCAGGTTATCAGCAATCTCTCCTGATAAATTAGCGGGTAAATCCGCAAAAACCTCAGGCCTTCCAGTCGCCACTCCCGGTTGAATCAGCGGAATCTGCACGATCCTGTTTTGATAGCTTTCGGCCACAAAGAGCTGTTTTCCGTCTTTGGAAAGCACCAGACCATTGGGGTAGTCCATATTTTCAGCCACGACAATCTCTTTTCCATCCAGCCCCTGAAAAAAAACTTTCCCCGTGTCCCTGACCGAATCGGTGAAATATATATTTCCTGCAGCATCGACGGTCAGGTCATTCGGACAATGGACCTCAACACCGGCACAAATACCTTGTACCTTATTTTCAATAAAATTCCCTGACCTGTCAAAACATTTAACCGCAGCTTCCTTACTGTCGCATACCAAATGCGAACCGTCATACAACCTAACCTGTCCGTTTGGGCATGCAGCTTCCGCCCAAACGGAATATGCTTGCCGCTTGTCTGTTTTTCCGACGAATCCACCGGTCAACGTTGTAAAGAAAAAGTCACCACTTCCTTCTGCCACGGGGCCTTCTGTATAAAATGGCAGATCCAAAATTTTCTCGACAGAATAATGCATAGGCATCGATGGGTAACTCCTAGGTGGCGTTATGTTGTTTTTTAGTACTATTTACTTCCCTACATTGACAACCACGTCCACTTCAAACTTCAAAAGCTCTCCGAGACAACCGATCAGTGTGGTGCGGGCAGGATATGGTTCGTTGAAATATTCACGGTAGATCGCATTGAATTCAGCCAGATATTCTTGTTTACCGACATAATTCCTGACCTGCACCGCATCGTCCAGACTGGCGCCTGCTGCTTCCACGATCCTTTTGAGATTGTCAAAAGACCGTCTGCATTCGCCTTCGAACGTGTCGTTGACAATACTTCCGCTATGGTCCACCGACGCCTGTCCAGAAACAAAAAGATAATCGCCCGAAATAATGCCAGGCGAAAACGGCAATGGACTTTTGGGAACATTACCGTTGCTGATTACTGTTTTTTTGCTCATAGTACTCCGTATGTTTGATAGGCTTCTGTAGCCTTCATTCCATTTTTAATTGCATCCCTTGTAATATTTTCGGCGGATACTTTTTCAAGCGCGGCTTTGATCACCTGCTCTTCCACCTGCTGCGGTACCACTACGATCCCGTCTTCATCGGCCATTACCAGATCGCCCGGCGAAAATTTCACGCCGTCAATTTCCACCACCACATCCAGATCGATCACCCGCTGGCGGTTGGCACTGTCGTAAGGATTTTTACCGACGGCAAAAACAGGGAACTGCATGTCGCGCATTTTATCAATATCCCGAACCGCACCATGTACGATCACCCCGAGGCAACCCGAGTTGCGCGCTGCCGTGGAAAGCAACTCTCCCCATATCCCGGAACGGTTGGAACCTCCTGCGGCGCAGATCAGAACATCGCCCGGCTGGCAGGAATCTACGGCCTGCAATTCCAGCTCGTAAGGGTTTTTGTCCTCATCGTACATATCAGCCCAAAGCGTTGTTTTACAGCGGCCAATCATTTTATTAATACCGGTAAAGGCATGAAAAGTTGTACGGGTAGCCTGGTGCGTGTACCCAATCTGATCGAGCACGTCCGATATCACGGCCACGTACAGTTTGTCTTTAAGTTCCTGTAAATCCATATATTATTTATTTAGTTAAATTCAGAAGATGCCTTTTTAGGATCGGGACGGATGAAATACATCACCGCCACACATGCAAGCAAAATAGCGGCAGCCACCCGGAACATGTTGTTCAAATCCACATTTGCATCCCTTAAAACCCCGCCAGCGTAAATCCCAAGGCCGCCTACTATGCAGCTGAACAAATTGAGTATTCCGTAAGCAGTCGCCCGATACCGCGCGTCGGTGATCAGGCAGAGGATCGGCATCATATTGGCATCGGTGAAAGTCCGGGTAAGCGCATATACCATAAAACAGACAATTGCGACGGGTAATATGCCGGTGCCGCTGGCCAGGTAAATAGCCGGTGCGGCTATCAGCAGCCCGTATAGCGGCACGAGCATCCGGCCTCTTGGATTTTTACGGCTCCACCTGTCGGCCAGAAAACCGCCCAGCAAAACGCCCGCCAGGGAAGCGGTGTGAAAATACCCGGTTGCATATACACCGGCCATACTTTGCGAAAGGTTGAAATGTTCCTTGTAATAAGTGGGTAACCAGCCAACGACTATCCAGCCCACAATGCTGACCAATCCCCAGTAAATGATCGCCAGAATATAGTCTTTCCCCCCGAAGAGGTTTCTGACAGCATCACCAAAACCGATTGGAGGCCGGGAGCCAGCAGCCCTGGTGTCATCTGTTTTACCAATATCCTTCAAGGTAACAGCAAGCAGCAGTGCATACCCGATCCCGATTATTCCAAAGATGCTGAAAGCGAATGTCCAGGAATGATTTTCTGCAAGCCAGCCGCCTATAAATCCAAGGCTCTGGCCGACCATGATCCCGCCCATGTGAATACCAGTAGCCAGCGACCGCGTTTTGTCACGATGGTAATCCATGATAAGTGCCAGCGCGGCAGGAATGTAACATGCCTCGCTGACTCCCATCAGTGCCCGCGTCAGCAGCAATTCTTCAAACGAAGTGGCCCTGGACGTGAGCCAGGTAACGAGCGACCATACAAATAAACTGCCGATGATCACTTTGCTGCGGCTGAAACGGTCTGCCAGAAAACCGGCCAACGGGCTTAGCAGTCCATATACCCAGAGAAAAACCGAAGTCAGTAACCCGAACTGGGTATCCGACATAGGTATTGCTTCCAATATGGAGCCACGCATTGTCGTGATCATCATCCTGTCCAGATAGTTGAGGCAACCTACCACACAAAGCAGTGCCACGACCAGCCAGGGATAAAAAAGAGGTCTATTGACGGATATCTCACCTGTGTTTTTCATTCAGTTAAAAAAATCAACTTACCGGTGTATAAAAGCTTTCTATTTCCTCAGTCATACCAATTATTTCTTCGTCCGACCAAGGAAGCACCTTGGCAAGAAGCGGCGGCTTAGGTTCTCCGATTGTAATGTCATAACGCAGGTACATCGCACGGTTGAAGAACGACCAGATTACCGGAATGATGGTTTCAATGAATTTTTGAAAGGTAAGCATGTAATCCATAGCATGCTGCGTTTCTCCTGCTAGAAATGTCTCCCGTATATGCTTGCATGTTGGCCCGAAAAGGTTGTAGCTCGTCCCGATAGCTCCGACCGTACCGCAGAGTGCTGCCTGGCACATGAGTTCATCGGCCCCGCTGAACAGTTTCCACTTGTCGCCAGCCCGGTTTTTGATCGTGCTGATTTCAAGCATTTTATCAGTGGTAAGCTTCATGCCGTGCACCTGCGGAAGATCCAGCAGCCTGTCGATCACCTGATGATTGGCCGCGCTGCCGATCTGGTATGGAAAAAATGGCACGTCGGTAGCTTGCGCAATACGGCGGTAATGTTCAAATGCCATATCAGCAGAAGCGCCATAATAGATAGGCCCTACAGAAGATATGCCGTCTGCGCCATGGCTGGCGGCATCTTTGGCAAGCCGGATGGACTCTTCGGTATTGAGCGCACCCACCTGCACCATCACAGGAATGCGCTTATCAGCAATTTCAAGCGTTTTTCGGGTGATTTCCATTCTTTCTTTCTCGCTGAAAAGAAATCCCTGGCCCGTCGATCCCAAAAGATACAATCCGTCGACCTGCTGTTTGATCAGCAGCTCGATCAGTTTTTCGAGTTCTTTCGGATTAAATGTACCGTCGGGATTTACAGGCGTAAATAACGCAGGCCATAAGCCCTGAAAAATATTGCTCGGTTCACTCATCATATTGGTGTTAAAAAAAAGTTTGAATTGTTTGGATGAAATCCTGACGGTCGGCGATACCAACCTTAGGTAAATTGAAAAATGTATCTACCGATCCCATGTCTTTGAACCCGCTGCCTGTCACCAGGCATACTACCGACTCTCCGGGATCTATTTCTTTTCGTATCAATGCATTTTCGAGACCCGCCAGTGCTACTGCACCTGCGGGTTCGCAGAAAATACCCTCCGTCTGTGCAAGTGTTTTTTGCCATTTGAAAATGTCTGCATCTTTAACCGTGTATCCGTTCCCACCCGAGTTCCTGCACCTTTCAATCACATGGTCCCCATCGATCACACTCGCTACCTGAAGGCCGCTCACTTTTGTGGTGGAAGCACTTACAGCATTAGCTGTTGTTCTGTTATGGCGCAAAGCCGAAGCGATAGTATCATTGCCGTCCGGCTGCACACAATTGATTTTTACATTCGTAGCCGCAATTTCAGCACCTTTACAGATGGCCAGCGTAAGCCCCCCCCCACCGGCCGGGACGAAAATGTGCCCGGGATTTTCAAGCTCTTCGAGGATTTCGTAAACGATTGTCTGCACGCCCTGCATGGCCGAGGGACAATACCGGTAGGCGCTGATAGGCAATGGAATGCGTTGCTGTGCACAAAGTTTTTCAAGCTGATCAAACACATTGGCTGTCACCTGAGGATCTTTCCCGAAATCCTTCACCATATAAATATCCGCTCCGTACAATTGCATTTGCTTCACCTTCGGCAAAGGCGCACCGTCCACAACGACCAGAACACACCGGATGCCCGAGGCAGCACAGTAAGCACTCAGTGCAGCCCCGGTGTTTCCACTTGATGTGGCTATGCATATTTTTTGCCCCTGCGCAACCATTTCAGTGGTCAGTACTGCGGCAAATCGGTCTTTGTAGGAACCGGTTGGGTTCAGGTTCTCAAGCTTGAAATACAGTTCGGGAATTCCCAGCATCTTTCCCACGGACCTCGATCGCACCAGGGGCGTATCTCCCTCGCCCAGCTGCACCCTGTGAGCGCCTCCTACTTCGGGAAGCCTCGATTCATATTTCCAGATTGTTTTCAAAACGCTTCGGGGAATTGTAATTTCTTGATTGAGTATTTACTAAAATTGTGTTTAAAACCGCCGTCAATGAGCAGCGTAGTTCCTGTTATATAAGCGGCTGATTCAGAGCTGATCCACACAATTGCATCGGCAACTTCCTCCGGCCTGCCGCCTCTTGCCAGGGGAATGGAATCGGTGATTTCACTGACCAGCAAACTGCTGATATTCCTACCTTCCGGATCAACATAGTCATTGCTGAGCTCCGTGTCGATATAGCCCGGCGCAATGCCTACTACCCGGATACCACTTCTTCCATAGGTGACCGCCGATTCTTTGGTAAGGCTTTCCAAGGCACCCTTAGCAGCGATATAGGCGGAACCCGTACCCGAAGGACGCTCAGACATCATGCTTGTTACATTCACGATCACGCCTCCGCTTTGCCCTTCCTCCATCACGGCAGCAGCCCATTTGGTTAGAAAAGCCGGAGCGGTCAGGCATATTTTCAAGGTTTTTTTCCAAACTTCCATCTCCATCGTCCGCAGGCTTTCCAAGGTCCGACAGGCTGCATTATTCACCAGAACATCTACTCCGCCCCATTTCTCCATTGTTTTTGGAATAATACTTTCGAGATAATGATCATCAGAAAGATCGCCCGGGATGCTCAGACACTGCGTCCCATATTTTTTTTCAAGCTCGTCGGATAGCGCCAGTAAAGAATCCGCATCCAGATCACAAAGCGTGACCGCATATCCGTTCTCAGCGAATTTCAAAGCCGTTGCTTTCCCGATCCCGCGGGCTGCACCTGTAATGATTACTACTTTCTGATTATTCATATATCACCTTTTTGCCTGGTTGCCCCAATGGCAATATGCCACCCAGCGCATCGCCCTTTCTTACTCTCACCAATGTTCTTTGTAAAAATGCCAAACCCGATATATCTGCAAAGACGTCAGCGGATTCCCCTGTAAACGGATCAATGATCCTGCCCCATCGGTCGCCTTTTTTCACCATTTCGCCCGGGGCAATTTCAGCCACGAATACGCCATCTGCAGGTGAGGGCATTTTCCCCTGCAAATATCCGCTGTCGGTCCGGTGATCTTCCACCCAGAACCTGCTGTCCGGCTCCCCTCCGATTACAGGCCCGGGGATCATTTTCAGGTATCTTAATATATTGATGATTGCGGCGCGGTATGCTTTCACAACCTCCGGGCGCGTACCGGTCCCTCCACCATATTCCAGGTAAATGGCAGGGATGCGAGCGTCCCGGGCAATCGAAAGGGTCCGCCCTTCGGGCCGGGCGTCAGTTCCCCAAACTATCGGAAGATTGCATGCCAGCGCCATTTTTTGCTGTTTTTCGAGAATAACAGCATCCGTATGGAGCATATAGCCCGCCAATGCAGCGATGTCGTACATCAATCCGCCCGTATGCATATCTACCAGATAATCGGCCTGATGAATGAGTTCGCTGATTCGGGCAGCCGCCATTTCTGTATCCGATCCGTGGATATTGCCGGGACAAACCCTCGCCAAATCGAGTCCGTCTTCGCCATAGCGGCTGCCCGATCCGTAAGCACTTTCATTGACAACGGTCACAATGGTAACACTGCCATTGCAGATTTTTGCGGGCAGTTCTTCCAGCAATTCCAGCGTCGCAAGCATCGGTTCGTACTCGTCCCCGTGTACCCCCGCGGTAATCAATACCCGCGGACCCGGTTGCCCGGAACCAATGTGTCTGGCCCTGATTGGATTAGTGTTCTCCTTCATAATACCCGCCCCCGCATGTAGGTTCCTGCGGATCAAAAATGGAAATGGTTTTAAACATCAGACGCGCTATTTCCTGGTGACCGGTTTCACCTGGGTGGATCGGGTCATTGAGCCAGTCGCGGTACACATTCGCAGCATTATTGAGGCGGCTGTCCTCCCAGTACTGGTAATTATCAACCAGTATCACGCCTTTTTCATCTGCGACCTGCCGCATAAAGGGCATATAATCAGATAACTTGCTACGGCTAGGGTCTTTTTCAGCGATAATGCTGTTGGGTGTATGAAAAATCGGCACAGCGCCTATATCGCGGATTTTTGTAACGATGCGTTCCAGGTTTTTCTGGTACAAATCGGCCGTCATCTCCTTTTTGGCACAATCATTGGTACCGATCATGAGCGAAACCATTGCCGGCCTGAACTGGCTCACCCGCCATTCAAAATCAGACAGTATATTCACAGTCGTATTTCCGCTGATACCAGTATTGATCACAACGTCGCGCATTCTTTTGAGCTCCCAACGAAGGCGCTCTCCGAAAATTTCGGGATAGGACCGGTAACCTTTGGTATGTTTTGCGCCGTGGGTAATGCTATCGCCTGTAAAGAGCCAGATATGCGGTTCTTGCGAAGCGAGCAGTTCCTTCACCCGTTCGAGGTCCGGTAATGTATCAGTATTGTCGCCCGTTTTTTCAGGATGAAGCGCCATGGCCATTTGCTGTGTCCCGAGCCCAAGGGCAGCCGCTCCAATACCGGCCGTTTTCAAAAATTTCCTTCTCGAATTCATGCGATCCCGAATGATTATTTGTAAAGCCCTTTCTGGGTCAGCCGCGTGATGTTTGTGACCGATAAATGTGTTTTGGCCGCCTGGCTCCCGGCACAGTAACCCAGCAAAACTTCGTTTTTGGTAAAGTGAATGGCGATATAGCAATACCAGCCGTCAGGGTCGCTTTCGATATTTTTGACATGTTCCCAGGTCTTGCCTTCATCTTTTGAAATGGCTACCGTAAGCGGCGTCCTTGCGCCTCCGTGCCAGCCTTCTTCCTTAATCTTGTTATTGTTCCAGACCAACAGCAAGTCGCCTGTTGAAGGTATCCTGGCGATGGATGCAGGTGAAACCGGCGAGTAAATCGTGCTCGATTCGATATGGCTCCAGGTCACGCCTTTGTCAGCAGAATAGGATAATTGCTGTACACCGCTGTCGCTGCGGATAAGCATCATAATCCGGCCATCTTTCAGTTCTATTACTGCGGGCTCCTGCGTTATGATTTTGGTGCTGTTCGGCACTTGCTTACCCGATTTCCAGCTCGCTCCGTTATCATCCGAAAAGTAACTGTACAGGTCCGCCTTGTTCTGCCATTTTCCGTCAATGGAGCTGTGCAACGCCACTGCCATGAGCAGGCGCCCGTTTTTTAGCTGAATCACCCGGTTGTTGTTCAGTACAAAATAACCTTTGCGGTCGGTAATGCAGGGGGTGGCGGCGCTCCATGTTTTAGCTTCATCCTCCGAGATCCGCATCAAAGGGATACAGTCGGTTTCTGAGTTCTTTTTGAGATAAAACATTGCTATTTTCCCGTTTTTCAACCGCAGCAGCGATACGGACATGACGTTCATATCACCCTCTCTTTCCACCACGAGCCGGTCTTCATTGGTCCAGGTTTTACCCCCGTCCGAAGAATAACGGCCTGCCAGATACGCCGGGGCATGGTCACTGGTGGATTTCCCTGTGTACCGGCTGTATATGAATAAAATGCGTCCGTCTTTCAGGGTAATAAAATCACCCTCACTGTTACGGGGGTTGTCGTGCCCGGGAGCGAGCTGAAGCGCGAGGTTCTGGAATTTGTTATTTTGGGAAAATGCATTTTCTCCCGAAAAAAACATCAATGCCGCACAGGCAAAACATATTGATTTGAATATTGATCTCATTTGTAAAGGGCTTTTGTTTCTAGGTTGCGAATTGTAATCTGCGTGGTCGCCCAGTCGAAATAGGCGAGTAAAACGTCGTTTTTAGTAAAATGAATGGCTGTGTAACAAAAGGAGCCGGAAGGGTCCTCTTCAATATTTTTAAGATGCTCCCAGGTTTTCCCATCGTCTTTCGAAACAGCTGTGGTCAGGGGTGTCCTTTTGCCTTTTGTAGCCGGAATGCTGCCATCATTATTGTTCCAGACAAGCAGCAGATCGCCGGTAGCCGGTATGCGGGCGATGGAAGCAGGTGATACAGGCGATGCAATTTTGCTCGGTTCAATGTCGCTCCATGTTTTGCCCTTGTCTTTGGAATAGCAAACCTGTTGTACGCCGCTGTCGGTCCGGGCGAACATCATCACGCGGCCGTCTTTCAGCTCGATCACGCCCGGCTCCTGAGTGATCATTTTGCTGTTATTGCGCACCTGTGCAGACGGTTGCCAGCTTTTGCCTTCATCATCAGAATAGTAGCAGTACAACATCCCTTGCTGGTTGATATCATCCTTACCACGCTCTGTTTTGTGCAAAGCTACGGGCATAAGGAGGCGACCGCTTTTGAGCTGGATCACCCTGTCATTATTCAAAACATAATACTCCGTTCTGTCGATGCACGAAGATGGCTTGCCCCATGTTTTGCCCTCGTCAGAAGATATCCCCATCATAGGCTTACAGTCGTACACCGAGTTTTTACGCAGATAAAACAAAGCCAGTTTACCACTTTTGAGCCTGAGCAGGGACACTGACATAATGTTCATCCCCCCTTCGTTTTCTACCACCAGCCTGTCATCTTTCGACCATGTTTTTCCACCGTCTGAAGACGTCCGGCTTACCAGATAGGCCGCTGCATAATCGCTGGCCGATTTCCCTGTAAACCGTGTATAAATGAAAAGGATGCTGCCGTCTTTCAGCGTTGCAAAGTCGCCCTCGCTATTCCTAGGATTATCCGGTGCTGGCGGAATTTTAAGGCTGACGGATCCCGTGCTAGTATTTTGCGAAAACGCGGTCTGAATCGGAAAAGTATATATCACCAGCCAGGCAAGAAACAGCGCCTTGTTCATGTTTTTCATCAATAAAAGGTTTAGTTATAAATCTCCTTCAGCCCGATCCGTGCAATACGGGCCTGGTCGAGGCCCGGTCCCATGCTATATCCGATCAATACACTGTCTTTAGTAAAATGAATGGCGGTATAGCAGAATGTACCTTCGGGATCGTTTTCCAGGTTTTTCAAATGCTGCCAGCTTTTACCTTCATCTTTCGAAATAGCCAGTGTCAGCGGCGTACGCTTTCCTTTGAAATAACCTTCTCCTTTCGCGCCGTTATCATTCCACACTAGGATAAGGTCACCGGTAGACGGAATGCGCGAAATGGACGCGGGCGAGACAGGTGACGGTATGGGGCCAGACGTTACCGGCGACCAGCTTTCACCTTGGTCTTCCGAAGTAGAATAGTACTGAAATCCGCCATTTGCACGGATGTTCATGAGCAGGCTGCCGTCTTTGAGCGCAACTATCCCGGGCTCCTGCGTGATAACGCTGTCGGGATTCGGCACTGCTTTTCCCGATTTCCAGCTTTTACCGTCGTCATCGGAATAATAGCAGCGCAGCACACCCCGGTTGTTCCATTTAGTATCAGGCGTTTTGTGCAGAGAAACAGGAATCAGTATCCGCCCGGATCTCAGCTGCCGGACGCGGCTGTTATTTAATACAAAATATCCTTTCCGGTCGGTGATGCATGACTTGGGAACTCCCCAGGTTTTACCCTCGTCTCGCGAGATCCGCATCATCGGGACACAATCGTCCACCGAATTTTTTCGGAGATAAAACATGCCAATCTGCCCGTTCGCAAGCCGCAGCAGGGAAACTGACATGATATTCATCTGCGCGTCGTTCTTCACGATAATCTGGTCGGATGTTGTCCAGGTTTTGCCTTCGTCCGATGAATAACGCCCTGCGAGATCCGCTGGGGCAAAGTCGCTGTCGGAGGAACCTGTATATTTAGAATATACAAACAGCAGCCGGCGGTCTTTCAGCGTAATAAAATCGCCCTCGCTGTTTCTGGGATTGTTGCTCCCGGACTGGATATCCAAAACGGTGTATTTCCCTGCTGCATCATTTTGACCATGAACACGGAGGCACAAAAAGAGCAGGAAAGCGAGGAGCAGTCGGCTTTCGGCTTTCGGTTTTTGTACGATATGCAGATGATTTCCGGTCATTCGTTTACGATTTGGTCCATTGAATCGGTGATACTAGATTTTACCTAATGCGAACAATTTGTTTTTCGTGGTAAATGTCTGCAATTCAGAGAAGTGGTAGACGCTCGCAACCTCCTTTCCGTTTTCCATCACAGGCGTCGGGACTTCCACAACGAAATCGGCGAAATCAGGGACATTGAATGCGATGTATGCCAAACGAAGCGAATCCATAGGCTCATCGTATTTTTTGGTCAGGTCGGGCAGTACTACCGGGCCGGTATCTGTCTGGTAAAGCTTTTTGGCATTGTTGATATTGATCGTTTTGCAGGGACACTCTATAACCGCGCTCAGCCCGGTTTCCTCATTACGAATTTCTGTCTGCGTGACGATCGGCACTCCGGAAATGGTCGCTTTCTGGATTTTTTCCCAAGTGTCCAGTTCAGTGATCACAGGGGCAGCCGGAAGCCGGATGATCGGGTCTGCACCCCACATTCCGGCCATGGTTTTGATGCTTCTGTAGCTTTTCCGTGCATTCACGTGCCTTCTGAAAACCAGCACTTTCTCATCGCCGAAAATGGGCGTAAAGTCGTAATTGTCTTTGTAAAAGAGGTTTTTAACAGCAAAAGTATCTTCACTTTTACATGCACCGCCCTGGTAGTAAACCGTCGACTTGCCTGTTTTCAGGTCCGTAATGATCGTGCGGCTCTCAATCCACATCCTTACCGAGTTCATATCTCCGGTATTGCATATAAATGATTTCCCGTAATCGAGGCAAACTGCTGGTTTGGCAGAAGGTCCTGCCGTTTCAGCAGATGAAACGAGTGGCGACAATGCGAGCGAAGATGTTGCCAGCAGGCCTTTCCGTAGAAAATCCCTGCGGTTATTCTTTGCAGCTCCTCTTTTACTTACTGTTAGGTTTTTCATAAAAAAATGGGTCGGTTAAGGGTTATTACAGGTTTAGATCACTTATACCCTTCGTTTTGAACCACTTTGGGTTCAAGGCTAAGAGTTGCTTCAGATATCGGGAATAGCATCAGGTAATTTTTGCCCGCCTGTGTTTTCAATGATGGTACCAGCTCAAAAGCCTTATCAAAACGGGCCAGATCCCACCAGCGTTTACCTTCAAAGGCAAGCTCCAGCAGCCTTTCCTTGAGGATCACCTCATCATTTTTCACTTTAGTATCATTGACATAAGTGTGCTTCGCGAAACTGCTACCGTAAGCACGCTGGCGCACTTTGTTGATCTCCGGTGAAGGATCCTGTCCAAGGCCATTCTTCGCCTCAGCCTTCATGAGCAGCACGTCGGCATACCGGTAAAGGATAATATCGTCGATAAATTTTCTGACACCGGAGATCACCACCCCGTTGAACTTATAGACTACCGAGCTGTAATAGGCTTTCGTACCATTGGCTTCATTGGTGTAAATCTCTATAAATGAAGCATTTTTACGCTGATCGTCAGCTGTGAACTGGCTTCTTACAGTGGCCGAGGGAGACCATACCGAATAGGAGCCAACTAGCACACCCAGCACATCCTTTGTTTCCTGGTCGATATTTGTGGGCGTCAGGTTAGGATACGAGTACATATTGCGGTACTCGTTTTCAGGCGCTTCGATATCCTGATACCTCACAGCCATGACCACCTCTTTGTTCCCTTTATTGTCAAAATCGAAAATGCGGCCAAAATTATCCAGCAGTGCGACGTCGCTTTTCTCCACTTCATTGAGCGCATTCAGTGCTGCTTCAAAATCCGCCTGTCCGCCGTTCAATTTTTTTGCAGTCCATAAGAACACGTCCGCTTTCAGCGCATACAATGCGGGTTGCGACCATAAGTACCTGCCGGTGCCAAAACTGTTATTGGGAAAAAGTTTCTCAGCCTCGGCTATGTCGCTTTTGATCAGCGAAAATATGTCTTCTTTTTTTGCCCTTTCTTTCTGAATTGCCTCGGCCGTGTAGCCTTCGGTCGGCTCTGTCACCATGGGCACTTCTCCCCACGTGCGGACCAATACGAAATATACGAAAGCGCGCATGGTATGCGCCTGTGCCAGTATTTTATTCCTGTTGGCTTCGGACGTAAAAGTGATGCCCGGCACATATTTCAGGATCAGGTTGGCATCATGGACAATCCTGTACAACCCCTGCCAGGTGGGCCCTGAGTTGATGGACGTAATCCGGTTTTCGTAGTACACATCCTTTCCGTCCGCGCCGCCCGGGCTGCGCGCCATGGTTTCGCTCCGGGCTTCGCCCCAAATAAAATAATTCGAGGCTGTCTGATCCCGGAGCCGTACGTACATGCCATACAAGGCACCGTTAGCGTCGTCTTCAGTATTCCAGAAAGTAGCATTGGATATCTGGCTGACCGGATTAAGATTCAGCTTTTCCGTACACGAAATGCCCGATAAAATCAAAGCAAGCAGGATAATCTTTAGATTGATCTTTTTCATAGTTCCAAAGTTCACTTGTAATTAAAAGGAAGCATTAAGTCCAAAAATGATATTGCGGGGAATAGGATAACGTCCGTTGTCGCGGTCACCGTCTTCGGGGTTAAGGCCTGTGAAATTGGTGAAATAGTGCAGGTTATTGCCCGTCACATTAAACCTCAGGCTTGCGATTTTCAGTTTTTGCAGGACTTTGCCTGGTACAGTATAGCTCAGCGTCGCTTCTCTCACGGCGAGGAAATCACCTTTTTCATACAGTGTTGAGTTTCCCCTGAAAAGATTACTTCGCACCTGCTGGTCGGCCCAGTAAAATCTCGGTATGTCGGTAACATCACCCTGGTTCTGCCATGATCTGAGCAAATCGCTCGAGAGCCCGTTGTCCCCGTGGTACTGCCCAAGGAATGTTCCTCTGGTGTAGTGATCGATCGTATGCCCGGTGGTAAAGTCGAGGCGAACCAGGAAACTGAATCCTTTATAGCCCAAAGAGTTGGTAAGACCGCCGGTCCAGGTCGGATAAACATTTCCTACATAAATCCTGTCTTTCTCGTCTATGATATTGTTGCCATCCGCGTCCAGCCAATTTACATCACCGCCATATTTTGTTT
Organism: Dyadobacter sp. CY327; assembly: GCF_021390415.1. Lineage (NCBI taxonomy): Bacteria > Pseudomonadati > Bacteroidota > Cytophagia > Cytophagales > Spirosomataceae > Dyadobacter > Dyadobacter sp. CY327. The sequence continues at coordinate 77,900 of NZ_JAJUXJ010000003.1, forward strand.
TATCGGCACCTGGCACGACCATGTCCACCGGACCGGCTGCGGCAGCTTCATCGGTAGCGTAAATTCCCATCTGCTTGTATGCATACATATCTCCTACTCTTCCGCCTTCCTGTAAGCCGCCCATCCAGGCATAGTCTCCCCTGGCCGCATCCCACACATATATCCCGCCGATCCTGTTGTTCTCGGTACCATTATAGGGCAGCGACAGTATCTTGTTTTTTACTTTTGCGGCATTCATTGATACATCCCAGCTAAACGCAGATTCGCTATTTGTTATCCGTGCCGACAATTCTACTTCAATACCCTTGTTTTCCAGGCTTCCCAGGTTGGTGAGTATGCTTTCGAAACCGGTTGAATGCGGTAGTGCAAGACTGGTAATCAAATTGTCTGTCACTCTTCGGTACCGGTCAACGAGGATGGATATACGATTGTTGAACAAGCCGATATCCACACCAACGTCGAATGTCTTGGATTGTTCCCATTTCAGTTGCTGGTTTGCCAGCGACGTGTTCTGGATAGCGGCCAACCCTGCATAAGTGCTCCCTACACTATACTGTCCCTGTGCCTGGTAATCACCGAGCTGACTAATATTCCCGTTGACACCATAACTTGTGCGGAGTTTCAGCGACAAAAGACCATCGGGAAGTCCCTGCCAGAATTTTTCTTTGTGGACGTTCCAGCCCGCGGATATCCCCGGAAAGAAGCCCCATTTGTAATTTGCTCCAAGATTGGATGCTCCGTCATAGCGGCTTGTCACCGACAAAAGATACTTCTGATCAAAATTATAGTTTACACGACCAAAGTAACCGGCGATGACCTGTCTCGCTTCCGTACCACCTACCGCCTGTGGTATGGCAGAGGAATTTAAAGTCGGGATGAGGTCAGATGCTGCGCCGCGGCCGTTAGCAGTAAGGGTTGAAAAGACCCTGTCATAATATGAAAATCCCAGCATTGCATCCACTGCATGGACATTGTTGAAGGATTTTGAATAAGAAAGCGTCGCATCCGTTTGGTACTGAATCCTTTTAGAATAAGCACCTGCTGCATCCCTTGAATTCACAAGGTTGCCCGGACCGTTGAGGTAAGCTTTCAGAAAAGACCGGCTGTCGGCAGTTTCCCGGTACAACGATCCCTGAACCGTCAATAACAACTCCGGCAGGATATTCCAGTTGGTTCCCACCACCATCGTTGATTTGTCGTTGCTGTTTTTCCCTTTTTGCACACTCACAATGTACTCTGGGTTACCGATCGAGAGGTTGATGCCCGGTGCCAGGGTACCGTCTTCAAACTGGTACTTTGCTGTTGGCGGCAAGCCGCTGGACCTGCCGAAAAGATTGGTGCTCTGATAGGGTTCCTTACTGGCCGAATTGGAATACATCAGCCTTCCAAAAACCTTCACATTATTCCGCACAGCAAGTTCCGAGTTTAGATTCAGCGTAAGTCTCCGGAAATCGGAAGCAATAGCGATCCCCTCGCTTTTGAGATAACCCAATCCTGCGCTGAAAGTGGCTTTTTCGGTACCACCTGCAATAGACAAGGCATGGTTATGCGAAATACCTGTCTTGAAAAGAAGCTCCTGGAAATCGGTATCTTTGAAGATGATCGTCTTGGAAGGATCGAGCGGATCGCGCATACTTTCCCAGCCTTCCTGTAATTTGTGCTCGTTTTCCGGTGTCAGGAATTGGGTGGTGAAGGGTGTTTTGTCCGAAAGGTCATTGCCCGTGCCGCCACTTCCCGGCTGTGTAAGCAAGCTGTTCTGGGCAGGATCTTTGGCTGCGCTGGCTGCAATACCCAGTCTTTGAAAGTATATAAAATCCCTGGCCGACAACAGATCGTATTTTTTTGCCGCGCTGGATTGTGTCAGGTCGTAGGAATAGGAAATCCTTGCTTTTCCCGATCTTCCCGATTTGGTTGTTACGATCACAACCCCGTTTGATCCCCTGGCACCGTAAATAGCCGTAGAAGCCGCATCTTTCAGTACCTGCATCGATTCGATATCGGAGGGATTCAGGTCATTGATGTTGTCTCGGATCACACCGTCAACTATGTACAGGGGCGCCGCGCCGTTGGGATTGTTGATGGAAGTCCCTCCGCGCACGATCACTCTCGGCGCCGCACCCGGCTGGCCGCTGGTGGATTGCACCCGCACCCCCGAAATAGTACCCTGCAAAGCCGATGCTGCGTTCGCAAACGGCACATTATCAAGTACCCGGTTGTCCAGCTTGGAGATGGCAGTGGTTGTTTGTTCACGCGATTGGGAACCATAGCCAATTGCTACTACTTCGTTCAGCGTGGTAGCGTCTTCTTCAAGCGTAACGTTCAGCTCAGTCTGGCTGCCGACGGCAATTTCCTGAGTCTTGTAGCCGATAAAACTAAATATCAGACTTTGGCCAGCGGCTGCACGGATCTCGTACTTTCCGTTTGCATCTGTATTAATACCGTTCTGGGTCCCCTTCACTATAACCGTTACAAAAGGCATCGGGACGCCGTCCACGGCAGAACTAACCGTTCCTCTGATGATCTGTTGCTGCGCGTTTACCGTAAAAAAAGAAGCAGCAGATAAGAATAGAAGAAGAAATGGCAAAAAGCACTTATTGCTTGTTTTCATGTAAATAGAAGTTTAAACCATGGGTGTTTTGTACTTAATAATGGCAAAAGCGTAAAATTTTCTATTGATGTTTATTTGTACTACAAATGTATTGATAGAATTTAAATATAAAATAGTTTGTACAAAAATTTATTATCCTATTTATCCAACCAAAATCTTTACGTTACATTTGTGAAAAAACCTACAGAATGATTACCAAAGCGAACACACTGGAGCCCATGGAAAGCCTGTCGATGACAGACCGCGTAGAAAATATCCTCCGGGAGTATCTCACTGAAAACGGCTTTAAGCCTGGCGACTCACTACCAAACGAAACGGAAATCGCTCAGAAACTGAATGTTAGCAGAAATGTTGTACGTGAGGCGTTGAGCCGCCTGCGGATGCTAGGAATGGTCGAAACCAGAACGCGGCGTGGGATGGTCATGTCTCAGCCGGATCTGCTTGCAGGCATTGAAAAGGTGATGAACCCTTCTATTCTGAGCAAGGGAAATATGAAAGACATCTTTGAATTAAGGCTGATCCTGGAAATGGGAATTTCGGAATTTCTTTTTGCCCGCAAGACAGAAAAGGACCTTAAGGATCTGGAAGCTATTGTTCTCAAACAAAAAGGACTAAAATCCCTGACCAAGGAAGACGAGGTGGAATTTCACAGCAAGCTGTATGAAATGACCGGGAACGATACCTTTAAGCGCTTTCAGATTTTACTCCTCCCTGTTTTCGACCACGTTTTTTTAAACTATTTTGAAAGAGGAGCGCACACCGAAATCCAGAACACCAGTTCGCATTACGATTTGTTCACCGTACTGAGGGACGGCACAGCCGACGATTTCCGCAAAGCTATGCATTCGCATCTTGCACCGTATTACGACACAAGCTTTCAAAAATAGAGTTCCACAGCGTACGGTTGATAAATACCTATTTATGCAGGGAGGGCAATATTAATGGCTCCGGCACACATGGAATGCAGGGATTTTAACGGCATCGGCCTCTGCTTAGCCAGTAAAATAGTCAATGCTGCCGGCAAGACCGCAGGTGAAAGTGAGCCGGGCGAAAGCAGTAAGTTACGATGTACCTGAATAATTAGCAGCCTACCGTTTACTCAAGATCTACTACCAAACACTGGCATGTGCCGATGGTTATCGGTATTTATTGGTCTTGATGGGATGTATATCCTGAATATCCCCAAGGCTGCCTACATGATGGTCACTTTTTTCAGTATTACCACCATCATATTAAGCTTGTCTGAGTTGTTTTTTATATCAACAATCAGGTCAAGAGTAAAAGCCTGCACATTGCGGGAGGTGGGATCACAATGGCCTCAGTTATTTATCTGTTCTTTAACTCGCTCCTACCGCTTTGTCATTGCACTCTTTGCATTCAATTGCTGGTGAGATTAATCCAGGTGTTGATATTTGCTTATGGAATGAAAGATGCCGGAGTAGGAAACTGGCTTTTACTGGCGATGATCAGCGCCGTTGGCATTGCGTTGTCGCAGGCACTTGCCGCTCAGCCGATGATCGTGAGTATGTCGCTGGTTAACCCTACGGGATTGTCCTTTAGTTTTGTCGGCATGATCAGCATAGCCTTCTAGTGTTTTGAAAAAAGTAAAAGCACTAGCCAAGGATGCCTCTGAGCGTATCTGTGTAATCCCAGAAACACCACCGACGCTGAATATGTAATTATAGAGGATTAGTAAGGTGGCGATTCCTTAAAAGCAAAAAGTTGAAATGTTATGCATCATAAGTTACCGGTAAAACATCTGATCAGGCAAAGTGGGAGACTGCTTTTGTTCTTTATGCTTGTTTCGCTTCTTGTAGGAACGACCAACGCGTCCAATATACGATCTATTTTGTCTAGGGCTTTTGTGATGCTGGCACTTTTCTCGCTTACTTTTTTAGCCAACATCGGCACATTAATTTCTTATAAAAACCTAAGAGAAAATGCTACGGAAAAGATCGCGGCCAAAACATTTGTAACCGGCTACATCATCACCATTGTCATTTTCACTGTTTTTCACAATATCGATCTTTACCTTCAGAGCCGGGGCATTTATCGAACCCGCCCGACAATAACATCTTGGAAAGAATGCAGGGCTGGCGCGCATATGTGTATGTGCCCTATATCAGCCTTATCATTTATGCATTTATATACCTGATCCAGGATTTTATAGTTCACCAGTATGAGAAAAACAGGATCGAACTGGAATTACTGAAACTGCAGGCCATAAATACCGAGACGACAAACCAGTTGTTGCGCCAGCAGATCCAGCCTCACTTTCTGTTCAACGCTTTAAACAAATTAAACTCGCTGATCAAAAAGCACCCTGATACCGCAGAAGCTTATCTGATCAGGCTTTCCGATTTTTTAAGAGCATCCATTGTCCGCAATAAATCCGGCCTTGCAACCGTAAAAGAGGAATTGAAATTGTGCAACGATTATATGGAGATGCAACGGATCCGCTTCGGTGAAGCATTGGAATATGAGGTCGACATCGATGCGCCAGACGAGTGCCTCACACACACGCTTGCTTTTCTTGCTTTGCAGGCTTTATTGGAAAATGCAATAAAACATAACGAACTCACCAAGCAGCACCCGCTCATTATTTCGATCAAAAGGAAAGACGACTATATGATTGTGCGTAACAACCGGCAGCAGAAGAAAACGATCGAACCGTCTACAGGAAGCGGGCTTGCAAACCTCAGAGATCGTTATAAGATGTTATCCGGGGACGATATTGTGATTGAAAGCACTGAGCTATATTTTTCAGTAGGCGTAAAAATACTGGGAAATGAACATAATTATCTTTAATGATCCTAGCCTGACGATAACTGCGTGCGGTAATTTTCAAGCCTTTGAAAATAGCTAATCGTCCTTTTTGGGTTTGTGCGGTTTCAAGGAAGGCGTATTACCTGGAGATTCCTTATTGTCCCGTTGACGCTTGCTGGCTCTTCCGTTGACTTGGCAATTTTTTTAGGTCCTGTCTTTATTCCCATTTCGATATAGTGTTTACTAAATATAGATAATTAACTGAGACTAATAAGCTATGCCATCGATTTGAAATTGTTCAATGGGATTACCTTAATTGTGCGATCAGCCATAAGCATTGACTGCCTCAATCATAGATCCTTGATTTGCTCAGTCAATCTGATCATTCTGTCAATCAGCAAGGATTTATCTTGTCCCTCAACCGAATAGCTTTTCACCCTAAGACTACTGTGGGAGATGTCTGAGCGATGTGGCGTGGAAAGATAGGGAGCCACTAATTTAAAAATTGCCGATAAGGATCGCGCTGTTATAATATTTGACAGGTCCGCGGCTTTGAAAAAAAGAGCCAATTGATCGACGGTTAACTTGCAAAGTACCTCATCAGCAGTCTTTCTTACATAGCCAGATGACTTGATTTCCATAGCCGGTGACTCAATAATATTCTCAGTATCGCTGCGCGCTTTAAATTCAATTTAGCAGATAAACCATTTGTTGATTGTTAGGGATAGGTCATCATATTAGTTCAAATCAGCAAAAACATTTGGTGATGTATTCTTGTCAAGAGCCAAGGCCAGATTAGCCATATCCATTTTTATCTCTTTGCCCGATAAAGCATGCAGATCAAATTCGCGTTTTGTAATCTTTAAAGCGTGAACGAATCTCGGACACCCCATCCATTCTTATCACATCGTAAAACCACCCTTTCTCAGGGGGCTTTACTTCGTTCGGCTCCCACTTATTTTATATTCGCCTGACTTTTTTGGTCATATCGCTGATCCGGAAAAGCCTGTCTTTCACGGTTGAAACGTAGCTGTTCTTGCTTTCCAGTGACAAGCCTGACTTTTTGATCATCTCTACTGTCTTTTCCTGGGCGTTAGTGTAACTTTCAAGTATGGTTGAAGCCCTCTTCTCTGTAACTGCCAGGCGCTTCCCAAATTCAATGAAATCCGGCCTTCCGAAGTAACCGTAGGCCGAATAAAATGGCGCGTCCAGGCAGTCTTCGTATAGCTCTAAGGCGATATCGTTCTCATAGGGTGTGTGTAATTTCGTGCTCATCAGATCGTAAGCAGGCGTGAGCCGATATTCTCCTGTTTGAAGCTGAATCAGCGAGAAATTCTTGAGATGAGCATCACCGTTGCCAACTACATAATTAAAGACTACATGCCTGAAGAGTTCTTCAAGCGCGGGAAGTGCTGCCGGGACATGCTTTTTGATTAACGTACCTATTTCTTCATAGGTGGCATCGTACTTGTAATTTTGCCCGTGTAAGACACTAGTCCGGTTTAAAAGCTGGGCAAAATCCTCCTGTTGATACTTGGTTTGATCGGGCTTTAAATCAAACCTTCGGGTAATGTAGGCCGGCTCGCCGTCACTGAAATAGATTAATCCGTTTGCCGCCGTACGTAAACGGAATAGCTGCCGGGCAATTTGCATAGTCAAGTGCTCGTTTTCTGGCGAATCTTTAATTGCAGCAAGCTGGGTGGAAGCAAGAACAGGTTTAATAATATACTCACCCGCATTTTGGGTCATTACCAGTTCTTTGTTTTCCAGACGTAGCGAGTATTTGAGCTGAACGCCCGAGATGGACAATCGGGTTGTATGTTTTTGAAATTCGGCAAGATTGTTAGCCTTCGGTGCTGGGAAATTCAACACACAGGAGATTTTTTCTCCATCAAAAAGCTCCTTGCTACATTTTGAGCAGAAGTCTTGTTTGGTCTCTTTGTAACAGGATGAGCATTGCATATTACTCAGGTTTTACTGTGATCGCGCCAATAGTGTCCTCACCTGCCGTCGCCAATAGTCGCCGGAAATGATCGTCTTCATCAATTTTCAGGGCACGGCATTGTATGTCTTTGTTTACCCCCTCAGACAAAAGCCCGAAAAAGAACGCAAATAACTCCTTTGAAAGATGCACACGCTGGCTTTTAGGAAGGGTAAGGCTTATCGCCTTCTTTTGCGGATCTGTAAAGTACAGCTCTTCATACTCGAAGCTGTACTGACCGCCCGAATCTTTTTGCAAATAGCCTGCTAGCTCCCCGTTGTTATAGACCAATCCTTTCATTGCCTGTCATTTTAATGTTCAGATTAATGCTCAGGCCGAGTACTTCCAGCAATTTTTCAAAAGAGTCAAGCGAAGGGTTACCCTTGCCACGTTCAATCGTATACAATGTCTTGGAAGTTATACCTGCCATCTGGGCAACATCTTCTTGCCTAAGACCCAAATCCTGGCGGCGAATGGCAAGAAAACTTCCTAATTCATGTCTGTCCATCGGTATTATGTTACTGATTTTTTCGTGTATAACGTTATACTAATAAGTGATAGTTCCGAATCAGTAATATATTTCTGATTCATGAAAGTATCAAAGGATTTATTTCTTCTGATAATATTAGCAATGCCGATCGGTAACATAATACTGATTGCTATTCAAGTGGTGGATAATCGCCCTAGTGAAGGGCTAATCGGTAAAATATTACTGATTAGCTCTTCACTAGCGTTTGAGATAGGAACTTTTAAAGTTCGGCATTAAAATTCCAACCCAGTTGTGCTGTGCAGGGCAAGTAAACTTGCCCTGCACAGCACAACATTCTTCAAAAAACAGCCCCCCGTTGTGCGGCGCCCCCCCCCCCCCCCCCCCCCCCCCCCCCCCACAACTGGTAATTTAGCCATAAGTCCATTTCTTTTGATATGAATTCACTGCCATTATCGCATTGAATGCGTTCCGTAAAACGGCCTTCAACCAAGCAAATCCGGCTTAGTTCAGCAACAACATCAATACCTCTTAGCGATTTTCCAGCCAGTAACGCGTGGCAAATTTTACTACAATTATCGACTACAGTTAATACTCGAAACCGCTCACCGTTGAAGAGCGCATCCTGGACAAAATCCATACCGCGCGGCGTCCGCTCCACACCTTATTTATTCCTTGGGTGTCCAAGCGTTCCAATCGGTGCTCAGCGCTACGGCTCCTTCTTGGTCTCTTAGTTCGCAAATTCAGCCCACAGGCCTTATAGACACGATAAACTCGTTTGTGATTGTCGCTGAATCCTTCTCTTTTCAACAGCACAAAGATCCGGCGAAACCCGTATCTAACCCTCGTATTCGCGATCTCTTTCATTCGCATTGCTAGTAATGTGTCGTCACGGCGGTGGCGCTTATAATAATACATCGCTCTTACTAACTTCACACAGCGGCAAGCTCTTTGGATCGAGACCCGATAATTGGATACCAACCAATTGGCCATTTCCTTCTTGTAAGGAGACTTCACAACTTTTTTTTTAATAAGGTCCTGCAGCATTTGCTTGTCCAGACTTAGGTCTGCCACGAGCTTTTTTAGTTGGGCGTTTTCTTCCTCGAACTGGCGCAGTTTTCGCAGCTCAGCAACACCCATTCCGCCATATTTTTTCTTCCAGCTGAAAAAAGTAGCTTGGGATATGCCCAGTTGCCGGCACATCTCCTCGACCCGGGTGCCTATCTCTGATTGTCTGAGTGCAAAAGCGATCTGCGCTTCAGTGAATTTTGACTTTTTCATAGTGACAAATTACATTTTTGATCCGTTTTTGCCACCAAAAATCTCTTGTTTTCAGCTGTCTCGTTTGCAGGGGGAGGTCAAGTCGATCGAGCTTGTCGATTTCAAGATCGGCAGTCCGGTATTTATATTTTATAAATTCCTTGGTATGTTCAAAAGACGTCTTATAACGTTCCAATGTACCAGGAGCAAAGTCCGTACCTACCAACTGCGACATCTTGTCATTGTGCTCCTGGAAAAATCTCCAAAATCATTTTAGGCCTTACCGCACTTCCGACAAGAATGTTTTTTACAGATTCGGCTGTAATATGTCGTCCAGCCTCTATTAGCTGCCTGTGCACTTCATAAACTTTTGACTGGATGGTGTCCAAATATGCGTCGAGAATCTTCACATCTTCCCTGGTATCATTCTTTCTTCCAGCTGACGAGTTCCACTTTGCTGGCTCGCATTCCCTTTTGGTACTAATTTCAGTCCTTTGGCCATCTACTGTCAATCTCATCTAGATCGGCAATTCACCTTTGACATAATTATTGCGCTTTTTAAGATAAAAGAGCAAAGTGAAGCTTTTTGTTAACATGGCAATCAGATTTTAAGTGATTTAAAATTATGATCGCAGCCTATCAAAATCAAGATATTTAGGCCGTAAACAGGTTCATAGACAAACTGTTACGGGGAATTTGGTAAGCACTTTTTTTCCTTCCAACTGCTCACCGAATTGCTCACAACATTTTGGGAATGCTTGAAAAATTCGACATAACGTCGAAAGAAAAAAAGTCTGCAAATGGCTGATTTTCAGGCTTTTGATGTGTTTTGTTATTGATTTCTGCAGAGAGAGAGGATCTGAAACACGGTAGCTAACTACTTGTAAAACAGTTAGTTGCAAGCTCCTGAAAATAACTTCCACGATTCACGACATCAGCTCAAAAAGCCGCGCAAAAACTTATATAACTAGCTGATTATCAATTAATAACAAACCAGATTTTCTACAAAGTTATGAAATACTTGTCTAAAGGCAAAAATTGGGTTGATTTCATCTGTATTTTAGGTTCGAATCGTTGGTGTCCGAGAGTGTGAATCCTTATCGAGCATTCAGAAAATCGCACTTTTGCCCCGCTAATATAACAATAACACTAAAAGCGGCAACGTCATGGTTAAGCTAAGGAAGTTAACCCTGAGGGAAACTTGTCTTAGAAGGGGGCTTCAGCAGAAAGCATACTCTTATATTATTGTCAATTCGAGCCTTCAACTCTTAACGTCATGCATATCTAAGATAAGAGGTTCGAAAGTTTCAATTTCGTCACATGTAACGTATCAAGGCGTCAAATCTTCGAGAGGTTGACGAGGTAACTATACAAGGTGTAAGAAACACTAACTAACGCCGATACACGCTGTTGACGACGGGCTATCTTTAACCTTACCTTTTGTATGAATATAGGTGAGAGTATTTCACTGTAGTGTAATTGCAACCTTTTTAACCCTGCTCTTATCAATCTAGGATTAACTAAAATACCCCTTTGGATTATAATTTCCTGATTACCAATTATTAAATAATTATTTGGGTGGTTCTATAATTTGACGGAATACACTGTCCAAAAAGCAAGCTGCTTTTCCTCCGCTTGTTGTAGGCTTCCCATCTTTAGAGCGGTCGCGATTTAGATATTATTGTTGAGGTAGTAGTTAAATCTCCTTTTGTCACGGCATTTTCTTTCAGCAGTCTGTACTTTTCATTTGGGGTTAGGCCCTTCATTGATCTGTGTGGATGCTGGCTGTTGTAATTGCCAAGCCGCTTATCCGACTAAATGCGTAGCTGTTCCAGAGAATCAAAAACGTAAACATATAGAATGTCTTCTAGGCAGGTTCTGTTCAGTCTTGCGTTGTACCTGTTCTGCATTGGCTTTCCTGGCTGACTAAATTTTTTTTCAATCTGCTTTTTTTGCACCACTTGCCCAGTTTCTTGGTGATGTACTCCGGGCGATTATGTGTTCTTATCGCTAACGGCAATCCGCGCTCCAACTCAAACTGCTGCAAAATCTGAATTACTTTTACCGGCACAAATGGAATAGTCTGTATGCGCTGCAAGTGCTTCTCTACTAGCACTATCCACGACTATTAATGTTCGCACGCGTCTTCCAGAGCTAAGAGCAGCACTGATAAAATCCATACTCCAGGTTTCATTCAACGCATTAGCCTCAATTAAAGGCTGTTTCGGTCTTTTCAGAATGCGTCTTTTTCGCTTACGCCTTAATTTGAGATCCATACTTCGATAGTCGAAGCACACGTTTGCGATTCCATGGTAGGCCTCTGTTTCTCAAATTACCGTAGTACCAATCAAACCTCTAGTCGGATGTTCTTCCGCCAACTCATAAACATATCTATGACAGGCAGGTCGTTCATGACCGTTTGTAATAAAGACACCCGTACTTAAACGCAAAACTCTGCACGCCCTCTCAATGCTGAATCCAGCTTCCTGCGAAATATCGGAAACAATTAACCACTTCTGAGCAGGCTTTAAAGCTTTTTTTCGATAATCTCTTTTGCAAGTCTGTGATCAAGAGCTAATTCCGCATACATGTGTTTCAGACGGCGGTTCTCCTCTTTGAGTGCCTTCAATTCAGAAAGTTCCGAAGCACCCATACCGCTGTACTTCTTACGCCAATTGTACAATGTCGCCTTAGAGACGCCATTTTCCCGAGCGACGTCATTTGCCTGTTTGCCAGAATCCAGGCCTTTGAGGATTTTGACGATCTGACTTTCTGTTAATGTGTTTCGTTTCATAGCAGATTAAAATTAGAAAATTTGTCTAATTCATCACCACTCTGTTTTTAGGGAAGCTTACACGATATTTGACCTGCTCGTTGGTTACTGCAAATTGTAAATATGCATGCTTTTGTTGGAAGTTTTCATAACATATTGTTGTTAATTTCAAAGGTATTTACATGGACAACTCTACTATTCTTGTTCTCAATTAAGTTGTCGAAAGTTGTATCGTTATCATTGTTCCAATCCTCTGTTTCAATAATAACAACTTGATAATCTGTATTATTTCTATAGAAGATAAAATCAATTTCTGCTACCTTATTATCCAACTTTAAAAATGCAGAACCATCTTTTTCTTTAACTTTATCGGAAACATGCCATTTAGCTTCTGATTTCAATCTATGGCGAATGACTAAATAAAATTTTGAACTATTAATTGACGAATTTCCTATTTTGACAGAAGATTCATCGTAAGACATTCCAACTTTAATAAATCCTTTTTTATATCCGTCGATAGATTTTAGACCATATTCCAGTTTAATATTCCTTGTTGGTAAAATATACACATATCCTGACTTAGTTATTTCCGAAAGTCTACAATCCTTAGAAATATCTGTTTCCTCATCATTATTATAATTGAAAGAATTTTCTTGAAAATGAACAATTGAGAATCTTAGAAAAGGACTATGTAACTCTCTACCTTTGTCATCATTAATATCCATTTCCACATCCACATACCACAGGCTTAGCTCCTTATCGAATTTGGGCAAATAGGACATAAGTCCTAAGTCCTTTACATATTTCGGACTAAAACTCTCCAAGTCATCGGATTTCATATTAGTTCCAAAATCTTTCAAATCATATGGGTCATTAACTACAAAATTTGATTTAGTTAATAGCACGTCTTCATTTCTAAACAAGCCATCATAAGGTTTAAGCGAATCGGAAACTATATCTCTACCCACGATTGAAACAAGATCCTTCGTAATCAAATAATCATTGTATTTAGCTTGAGGTTCATTAACAACAAATCCGATACGTTCTCCTTTTCCAGAAGTTAACCTTCCTCGTTCAAAGAAAAATCTCAACCTATTCATTGATGCTTTCCTATGAATAGTTTTATTAGATGTTCTGTCTTCAATTACTGAAACCAAAGTAATATTTTTATCAGATACAATAGGAGCATTCGGTTTTTTACTGCTTAAAACTCGAACTAAAAATGCTTCCGAAGAAAGTCGGTTGAATATTTCTTTCGACAAATGAAAATCCTTCCTTAACAATTTTTGCTCCTCGCCATTGACGGTATCCTCATCAATAGTTCCCCAGTATTTTGGGTAGTATGAAGTAAACTTTGACTTGCTCTTTATCCAAAAAAACTTTTCGATAAACTTTGTTTCCTTAACATCATAAGAAAGTTGAAGGTCAACTGCATAGTTTTTAAAATCATTTCTGTGTGAGGCAATTTTATTTAACGTCGCTTCCATTTTATCAATTTGTTTTGATACGTCTATAATTGCTTCAAATGTTGCGGGGGATTCTTTGTCAGTGTGTTTGAAATGTAATTTATCAATATGATTGATAGGGTCATTGGGAGTCCCGTTATCTGTAGTAACATGCTTGGGGTTATCATCATATTCTTCCCACTTTGCATATACTTCCAAAGTACCAGTAGGCACATTTCCTTCTAAATAACGAACAATCCCAGCTTTATCTAAATAAATACCTGTTTGTTCAATATTTGCAGTAGTCGTTATCTCTAATATTGTTTGATCCTGTTTCTTATCACATTTTAGTATGTTGTTAAACTTAGGTCTGACAAGAGGACGTTGTGTAGCATGAGTAAGGCTGAATTCTAAGGGTGGGGTTAACAATTCGTTGTTACCATAACGGATAAAGTCATTGTAATTACCATAAGTTTCTAATTGGTTTTCATAATCTTCTGATAGTATGGTTCTAGCAGAAACGAAAAGCTCATCTCCTTTCTCTACTCTTATAATTATTTCCTCTTCATTGGTGTTAACCGATATTAACTCACTTCCAATATTGTAATCTTGAAGAATCAATTTCCAAGTACATATCCTAGGATATTTGCCACTGAAGTAAAACTCCAATTGCTCATACTTTTCATAACGCACGGCTTTTGAAAGACGGCTTTTATCTTCATAAAACTCAAATCTAAAACCTATAGATAGCGGATCTGGTAAGTAGTTTATTATTTCATGTTTTTCCCAAGCATCTGGAATATACCATTTATCGGGATAGAATTCCCTCATTGTCGTTGAGCCTTCAATTATTTCATCAATGTCATCTGTAGAATAAAATTTCCCATCAATGATATTGTTGTGGTTATCTCTTTTAGGAGTGTTTATGTTTTTGGGAAAATGATGTTTTAAATACCACTTATACGATTCCTTTGTTGACATTTCAAATATCTTGTTATGCCAAAAGGAATGTTGAAATGAAATAGCAGGGGGAAGAATGTGACGAATAGATGTTTGTTTTGTTTTATAAACTTTGTCATCATCAAAGTTACTAAAATTTCTGATTACCATTTTATGTAAGGATTCACCTTCCCTAAGCTTTATTGGCGTTTTGCCATCATTTTCAACTAATCGTTCTTGCAATAGAAACTCAATTGGCTTTACCGGTTCATTTCTCTTAAATGTGAATTTACTGACGTTCAGAAAATGACAAGTGTCTTCCTTAATTTGAATAGAGGTTTCAAAAGGAACTGCCCATCCATTCTTATATTCAGGTGTAAGAATCACTTCATATTCCCGACCAAAAACCAGTTTTTTGTTTCCATTTGCCTTTTCACTCTCAGACTTTGGAAAAGAATATTCAAAAAGTAAGTTCACCAAACTACTATCTGTATTTAACTTGTCTTGTGCATTTCTCCTGGACCTATTTTTATACTCAACTCCAGTTATAGTGTATTTCTCAAATAAAAATCTACTAAAATACTCGATTACAAATTTTGTTGAATCATCCGTAGAGCCTTCATCTCTTGATGGCTCAAAATTTTCTTCATTTTCTACGTTAGAAAAAACACTTGGATATCCGATATTTTCCCCTGACCAATTTAGCATGGCTTGATCAGTAATTAATTTCTTAGAAAGAACACCGCCTTCTTCGATTAATGCGTGAGTGCCGGTATCAGCAGAAATGGAAACTTGTTGGAATTGAAATTCGTCGGGCAGCGCAAATGGAAGTTTGTTATGTTTTAGCGACAAAACCCTTTGGCCCAAAGGTGTTAATTTAGAAGATGCTTCACTATTATTTTGAGCAGCTATTCTATAACCCCTTCTAATATCGCTCAGAAAAACTGTATCTGTTATTGGTTCAATATTTAATTTCTTAGCTTCTATTAGCGCATCCCTTTCGACTTTGGCCAAAGTTTCTTTTGAACTATCATAGATATTGATACCCAGTGTTAAAACAGAGGAGTCTATTTTAATAAGTTCTTTCCTTAGCAAGAATTTCTCTGACTCCATTTTAGTGGGGTCATTAAGTTGTTTGAATAACTCTTTATACTTTTCTCTGAGACCCTTTAAACTTATTAATTTACCACCAACATCATAATTCCTTGCTTCTAATTTTATCGGAAGGTTAGCAATTGTCGCAGATTCTTGGACTAATATGATACTATACTTCTTATGATAATTGCATTGTGTTTTTAGGTGCTCCCAGTTGAGACTATTTTGGACTGCCTCCTTAGGTGAAAACGAAATCGTAAATGTAGAAATGTCATTTACTAGTTCCTCAAATTCCTTTCTAGGCATTTCAAAATCTATTGTTTTACCAAATAGCCTTTGTAGAACAATGTTTGAATCTAAATACGACCATACATCTAGCATACAATTTATTGAGTCAAAAATAGATTGATGTTTGCCTTTTGAACCCTCACTAATTGTTACTTTGTTTTGCATAGAATTGTAATCCTCTGAAAACATTTGAATCCCTTGCATTTTTACATCGATATCAGCTATTGATGCTTCAAGTGCTTTATATTGTTCCTCAAACACGGATTCAAATTTCTTATCATCTCTTTCTAAAACAAGAGATTGATATTGACTTATTGCTGCCTGTCTTAAAATCGTTGAATCGGGTATTGGATTTTCGGGTGTACTTCCTTCGAAAAATGTAATGACAGATTCTGTACTTAGGTTTAGATTTGGCATATATTTTGGCATAAATTCTTCCACTCTTAGCCTCCGGGCGAAGTTATTCTCATCTTTCAGAAATTCATTCCACATTGTTGGAACGTTTCTCAGGAATTCATTTTTGAAACAGAAATCACATTTGGGTACTTCTTGTCCGTTTATAATAATCCTAAAATTATTTATTATAGAACCTAAGTATTTAGAGCCAAAATTTTTAATAAACTCTTCTAGTTGAGTTGCCTCACTTGCTATGTCTGGATTTAGGTCAATGCAAAGCGAAAACCTGAAGAATTCCTTCCCATTTTTATTTTTATAATATCCAAATGGAATAACATTTGTTCTGATATGGTTGATATCTGTAGCCATATTTAATCGATGTAAGAGTTAATGAATGTATCCCACTCTGTTTGAGTTAAGGGTTTAACAAAGCGTTCAACTGGAGCAGCCAGCTCTTCATCAAAAGCTCTTTTGTGCTTTTTCAAGGTTTCTGTTTCGACACTTAATGAACCAAGGGATAATACAGAGATTCCGTTTACCTTTTCATAAGTTTCAAAAGCTTTTTGAATACTTCCCGAATTATTGTTAGCTGGCTGTGCACCCGCTAACTTTTTATAATAAGAGGCAGAGAATGACCTTTTAAAAAATCTACCCAAACGAATTTCGTAAGACACGGTGCATCTTCCTTCCACATATCCACCTTGACTTTTTACGCCCATATAAAAACGGGCCGTAATCATTATAAACCAAAGTTTGACTCTCCCCTCAACAAGGAAATAGCCTTCAATAGTCACACCTGTTTGGTCTTTTCTGTAATATAGCCCAACAGCAAGTTTTACCTCACCTCTTAATGGTCCAAGACTCAAACCAAAATAGCCACCAAATTCAATACTAACTTCAATCAAAGTGATTCCCTGTTTAGGGTTTCCGATTACGAAAAAGTGAAAGAATCCTGTGTATATGCCAACAGAAAGTTTTGTTTTATTTTCTGGGGAGCCGATACCTACACCCAATTCCATAGGTCTATTGGTAAAATGTAGTGTGTAAAGAACTCTGAACAAAATGTCCCTAAATCCGAAGGAAGGAGCCCCAATAAATGGAATAGGCAATAAGTATTCTATATCTACTTTATGAGGCTGTATTCTCACGGAGAAATTATCCCCAAGCAACTTCTTGAATAGACCTTCCAGAGCTTGAACAAAGGAAAAAGCACCTGCAAACTGGACATCTCTGATCTTTACTTCAAACTTTTGTTTTTGATTTGTTCCTGCTACAAAATATACTTCATTAAAATTGACTATTATTGCTTTAAGTAAGCTAATACCAAAGTTATTTAACCTATTTTCGGCGAGAAAATCTACCTTTTGAACAACTGCCGGGAATCTATTTGGTTGAAAATAAGTCGTATTCGTGACTTGTACCGAAAGAGATGTTTTAGGGTTGCTTGAAGCTAGAAATGAAACAATTCCAAAGTCTGCATTTTTAAAGGAGGATGTTTGCCACGTGTAATTAATTTCTTTTTTTGAAAGAGAAGTAAGTATGTTAAGAAGTTCTTTTCCTTTTACAAAAGCATATATCAGTTCTTGGTTTCCTGGGTCGTTTAATATGTCCCTTTCCTTTTCATCAATTTTTTCTTTTATTAATTCAATGATTTCTTTACCCGCAGAATCAACCTGTTTTTTGAGGAAGCTTTCATAGTTCACTCTTTCCCTAAGTTGCTCTTGCATTTTATTTTTAAATTCGGACTCCTTAGCAAGAATATCATCCTTAAGCTTCCTAAAATCTGGCAAGCCAATGGAATTCAAAACAGTGTCAATGCTCTCTTGCCCCACTGAATTTAAATACTGAGTTAATTTTGTTTCACTCTCTGAGATTAGCTTGTCAAAGTTTTTTCTGTCAGTATCGTATTTTGATTTATAATGTGCTTCGAGCGTTTTTCTATTACTTAATATGTTGTCTTTAAAATCCTTGTCTATCGCCGCTCTTACCGAAGGCAGCAGAGCATTATTCAATTTTGATTCGAATGTTTTAATATCTTGTATAGATTTATTGAAAGTATCAACAAGGTGAGGTATGTTAACTGTGTCAACAATGGAATTAAGGTAGGAGATTGAATTTTGAATCTTTAATATATCTTGTTCAAAATGTTTTATTTTCTCATACTCTGTCCTGTACTCATCTTTTCTTAATTCGTCAATAAGCTTCTGTGTCCTTTCATTTCTCCTTTTTAAGTCGTGTTCAATTTTCTTATATTCATCAGAGGCTTTTAATGAAATCAATTTCTTGCTTAAATACATATTGTATTTAGCTTCCATATCTTGGGGAATAGAAGTTTGATAGTCATCCCACGTCTTAATTTCTTCGTTTAACGCATTAGAGTATGCCAAATATGCATCGTATGAAGACTTAATTAAGTCATCTATTCCTGCTTTAACTTTACTGTATTCAATTAAGATTTCATCTTTCTTAACCTTACCAATATCAATTAGCAAGTATTGTGTGTCATTAATAAAGTCCTTGATGTAAGTTTCAATTATTCCCGTGAGGCCAGGGGCATTTGTCTTCATATTCGCCAAAAGCACCTTTGAATCATTAAGTATCTGGTGATACGGATATATTGCTTCAGCTTTACTAAGCAACTCAGTGGTCAAATAATCGAGTAATTCATCCTTCTTAGCATTTGCAATATTTGCCACTGAATTGGCTTCTTTAAGAAATGTAATCTTGCATTTAGAAACCTCGCTACTAACCAGTTTTTCAATTTCAGAAGCTAAAAACTCTCTATTAAACTTATCCTTTAATCCCTTGATTTCATCCTGTGTGTTGTCTATATTTCTTTGAAGGTCTTCTATTATCTCTTGGAATCTTAATACTCTATCATTAATATACTTCAAGTCAGCTTTTATCTCAAGATAAATTGGATTGTCTAACAGTTCGTTCTTTACCGTATCAATTTTTGAAACGACATTTTTTATATCATTAATAGGGGCTTCATAATCAGGAAACACCTCTTGCAGAATATCAATTAAACTTATTCCGTTAAATATTTCGGGCGTTTGTCGAAGTAGGTCAGAAGGATTGAATTTTTCAATTTTATCAGTAAATTCTGTTGCCTGTTCGTATTTTTTATTTATTTGCTTTCCAACGGCTAAGCTTTGCTTGACAAGACCAATAGATTGAATATCAAAGTCAGGATTAACTAGCCCTCCAATTGCGCTACCTGCACCACTGAAAATTTGTTTTATTCTTCTGTATCCATCCGATTTTCTTTCCAGCCATTTTCCATCGACATAATCAAGTATTTTATCCGTGTTTTTTACAAAATTCTCTGTGTGATTAAATATTAATCTTGCCTTGTTGTAAACAACTTCAACACCCTTAACAAGTTTCTTCCTTTCAAAACCATAATTGATAAATTCATCATTATACTCAATAATTGAAGGTATTGGTTCAGAAGTATAACCCTGAATGTTTTCTACATAAAGTTGAGCCCTTTTTACTTGGGGGAATAAGGGAAAAAATCGTTCATTGAAAATCGATTCTAGTTGGACATTCTGCCCCGATGGCTGGATTTTATTTGCTTTAAACTCTAAAGTTTCACCCAAAGGCTCTTTACAAAGGCTGAAATAATATTCAATGTAATCAGTTTTGGCAACATTCGATTTATTGGATAGTTCTGCCTTATCTCCAGTTATGTTTGAGTAATCCGAAGTATAGGCGACCTGAGAATCAACAAACCTGATCTGTCTTCTTTCAATTCTATCCTTCGAAGAAAAATTTTCGTAAATTGCTTTTATGCAGTTATCGTTCAAGCCAGTTTCGATGAGAGACTTTCGAATGAATAAAAAAGTGCTGGAAAAATGTATCTCCTTGTTATTCCAGTCAAGCCCTTTGAAATCTAAATAGACATCAGATTTATCAGTTTCTGAAATAGGCCAGAAGGCAAAAGGATTATTCGGCGAGCATTCTCCACAATCAATAATGGTATCTGGCTTAACATCATTTTTTAATGTAATTATAGGAGGAGAAACTGATTTAATTGAGCTAATTTTTACAAAAGCCCATCTTTTATAGTGTGTATTCCACTTGTCGGGCAATATATTTTGGTTCCAAATCGCTTTATCTATCCATACATCGTTAGCATCATTTGAATTACTATCTCCATCATAAATGTCATCATAACTGTGTATAGTACCATCTTTTTGGGAGGATGGAGGATATCTTCTTGCCTGGATGTAATTGTAAGGCTCTTTTTTATTTGGTTCATCTTTTACGAAAAGATTATTATCAAAGTATGAAATATCTTTCTGGATAATTTCAATATACTCTTTGAATTCCATGTATGATATTCCATTCTTAATATTTCTTTGCCCAATTTTTATATGTAATGCTTTTTGACCGGTAACAGAAATTACTCCTATTCTGGCCACCTTAATATATTCATCTCTACCCAAAGTAAAATGATGCTCATATTCGGCTAAGTCAGAGCCCTTTGGAGGATTGAAGTTTTTGTATTGGAACTTTGCAATGGCACCCAATCCAGTCAATGTCAAGCCTCGTGTTTCAATATTCCATTCCTTAGCAGTGTTGTTTCCTCTTCCTAAACTTGTCAGGTAAACAACTTCATTTTTATCAAGTAAAGTCGGCAAATAGGTAATTGGTTCGTCAGGACAATCACTATTATCTCTTTTTGGCTTTGTATTCTTTCTTGGAATATAACCAACACCTCTTAATGGCGGGCTTTTATGCCCCTCTACTGTATCAAAAAATAATTGTGTCGACCATATTTCTTCAACCGTTCGTACTACTTTCCCCCTTGAGCCATTATAAACAAATCTTGTTTTAGGAATTCCATATGTATCAGCGAACAAGGTTTTACCATTTTCGCTGTATGGAGAGGCCAACAACCCTTCCGGTATTTCTAAAACAGTTAGCGGGAAGCTAGCTTCCTTAAATACAGTTTTGCAAATATTTTGGTAAAGAGAACAGATATACCCTTGTGAAGGATTTGATTCATCATCAGAAACTGATGTTTCGTTGTTTTTCTCAAAATCTTGCCAATTTACATTTGTAAATTCTTTATAATCTTCTTTTACAGGAATCAAGAGTTCATATATTGTTGAGTTGTTCCAATTCAAGAGATTATTGATATCGCTTAAATCAATAAATGTTTGTCTTTTTGTTGTAAGCGTTACCCTACCTTTGACCTGCGACTCAACAGTTACATTAGTAGGGAAAAGTCTGAATGACAAAAATGAAAATCCAGAAATTTTTGATTCAGTTCTTTTGGAAGTATTTGAATACTCATCTTCAAATTTCTGTTCTCTAATTAGTTCTTCCGAAACGTGTTGTTGTGGTATTTTTACAACCATAAATGCCTTATCTGTGTTTGGGAGTTTTTTTAATAGTTTCCCTTCAATTTTTGCATTTATAAAATAGAAATGGAGATTCGTAAGATTGTTTCCAAAGTAGTGGAATTCATCATTATAAAAACATTTCTTTACAGTTGTATTATCAACTTTTAACCACCTTGCTAAAGCGGAAATTGTGGGGTGTAAGGCAAACACGCCCATGGAAGTTAATTTGATAAAATTTCTTCGTGTTTTGTTGTAGATGTTTTCTGCCATAATGTTTAATTGATAGTTATCCTACCATTGATAGAAAAATTGGCTCCATGTCCAGTAGCCTATGCCTCCGGTTCCATAAACAACATCATTGTCGCTGTCATAGATCAAGACATGCTCTTGTCCATCTGATTGTCGTTTTTGATACACTGCCCAAAATCCCCTACCGCTCTGCTTAGTTGTTTCTCGTTTTGTGGAAATTGAGTTAAACCAGTTTTTCATATCCAATGCTCTTATTGGTCTTGCGTTCTCTTTATACTGATAAGGAGGAGTAATTGTGTCGCACCATTGAGTAAAAATCCCTCCACCTTCACTATTTTTTCTTATCAATTCGCTATAGCCTGCTTTTATAAATGCATCTGATAGATAATGAGCACAGTTATTTGGAGGAGTGCTGCCCAAGGTACATACACCATTTGGCATTGTCCAATTTGCAGCAGCAGATGCAATTGTTCTTGCGAGTGGTTTTAGTTTTTTTAATGCTGAAATATCTTTATTCGTTGCAAGTCTCGGGTCTCCTTTTTGTGGTTTTGGAGTTGCAGTGACCAGATGGTCCGTGATGTTTTGAAAATTAACAGTAGAGGAGCCAACGATGAAAGGACTGCTTAGATAACCTGCACTTCCATTTCTAATTTCAAGCGAAAACATACCAGTAGGTAGTTTTACTTCACTTAAAATGTCATTTTTATTGAATGAATACACCTTGTCCTTTGCTGCGACAAGCAAAACATGACCAGGGACATTATTGTCTGGGAACATAAATCCAGTATAGACTACTCCTTTCAAGTCTAAATCTCTAATCGTTTTCAAGAGTCCAAAGGATTTGGATTCATCACATTCTAGTTCTGCTAATTGCTTGGCTTCATTATCGTTCCCAGCAGTTACTTTGATTTCCGTTTTTGTTCCGTCGTCATTAGTGCAACTAAAGACATAATTAAAATTGCCGGGTGTTCCGGCTGGTTTTTTTGATTTTTGTTTGCAAGTGCACATGACTATTGAATTTTGTCGGTGAATATATTAAGAGTGCTTGGAAAAGTGCTTCTTTGGGTTTTATCAGGAGTTAGCTTGTATGTTGGACAAAACAAAATGTGTAAAAACTTCCTTACGTTGGTCGTAATATCGAGCAGTCCATCCGTTTTGCTTATTAGGGAAATTTGTCTGTTTCATATAAGTCAGTTTAATAGTTTGCGCGATCACTCGTAGAGTTTCCGTTAACACTATACCATACGCACCTATTAGTGCGTAACCAATTTATAATTAGTTCGGAAGTTTTATATTCCATAAAAATGATAATTTCACTCTAAGTATTTACACAAAAAAATTACTCATTTCTAACTACTATCAATACCAAATCCATAATTTATTAATCTACGTTATCTAGTGAAATTTTATTTCTTTTAGATTTTTGGTGCTAACACATGTAGAGTGCAATATTTTCTTAATCTTGTAATCGTCCATTAGCTCCTTGATAAACCTTATATTTCGTCCTGCTTTTCAGTACATGTTTCCCAAAGATTTAGAAAACTACAAGGGTCTTTCATAAATAGATCAGCAAGCATTTGCGAAAGATTATTTTATTGGATAAAGGTCGATGATTAGTAAGGAGATTGGAAATTCTCTAACGTAGTGTACGAACTCGCGTACCCATCCAGTTTACTATCATTTCTCCAATTATGTTAATCAGCAGGCTGTAAATAAAATACACAAGAACAAGCCCTATCGCAATAGCTATCGCTGTCGTATGGCAAACATGGATTGAATAAATTAACGTGCAAGTAATAGAGACTTATTTGCCGAATAAAAAATATCGGTTAATTACATTACACCCAAAATATTCAAAGCCAATAATTTCAGGAAACATAAAGATCGAAGGACAAACATCCTAATTGCTAAAACAGGTCACATTCAACCTATTCTGACGAACTGCAAGTTGAAATGTGTACAAATTAAACGGGATGGAGCTAGCAACTTCGTGCTATCGCTTATCAAATCTTTCATAACTTGTGGGTCAACGTTCGATCCAATATAATCCATATAACTCGATTATTGTTGACAATACATTTATAAATTTTTAATATTTATTATTCGGTCGAAAAAGCACTGGAAACTCAACTTTCAACCGTCTAAAAACCGGGAGAACCTCAATTTTCCCATGGATTTTCATTTCCTGTAAAGGAAGTGATGCTATAATCCATGCACTGAAAAAAATAGCCGTATTGCTTTACGGAAAAGGCGGTTTAGCGAGCATTGCTAATGCCATTCCTTAGATCAATTGTAAGATTAGCACTCGCCAAATATACACTTCGGTGAGTATGGCGAGAAACCTAGACCCAGAAAGTGAAATACAAGGATGGTCTTTTATTTAACCCAGCTTATCTCTAAATTTGGGCCATCTTTGCTTGGAAAGAAACTAGGTGCGTAATCCGGTGAGTCAAATATTTAAACGCATATAAATTGTTGACTATTAATTAGATCGAAAACACCTGTTGCGCCCTCCGCCGGGATCGTTCACCCGAAACTGGGCGAATATATTGTTCGTGATTTCTTGTCGCTACAAGAAAACGACCCGAAATTGACGGGTTATGACGCATGTTTGTTTTGCTCCGGTGTAAGCG
Organism: Dyadobacter sp. CY327; assembly: GCF_021390415.1. Classification (NCBI taxonomy): domain Bacteria; kingdom Pseudomonadati; phylum Bacteroidota; class Cytophagia; order Cytophagales; family Spirosomataceae; genus Dyadobacter; species Dyadobacter sp. CY327. Next base: position 102,177 of record NZ_JAJUXJ010000003.1, read on the forward strand.
CGGAGGAATACAAGCGGCGGACCTACGAAACAACCAATCAGTTTGTCTTCGTCACAAAAGAATTCGTACTATTCGGTTTTCCGCGTCTTTCCAGAACATCCGCTATGTAAAGAACGTCATCCGAAGAATGAAAAGCGACGTTTCCCCATGGCGAGTCAATGATCGCGTAAGTACCCTTCCAAAAATGTAACTTTGTGCACCTTCTAAACTCGGTTGGAAATGAAACCTAAACTGTTTTCGCTACTAATTTTGCTACCTTTTCTCGCTTCCGGTCAGCCGGGTAAAACGCTTTACAAGACCTTTGGATCCGTAAAGGTTTACGAAGTCGAGAGCAAAGGTGTTTACATCTTCAGAGCAGGCTTTGCCTTCGATGCAGACGGAGCCGCCAAGGCCTATCATAAAAATGATAATGTAGCCCTTGACTTCCTGGCAAATGCTGGAAAACCCGGTAATTGGTGGGGAATCGTGACCAACACTGGTAAAAAAGATGGAATTCCGGTAGTCCAATCAGCTAGTGATCCCGCACCGGGTTATTACGTTTCATCAACATCACTTGTCGACAAATCGAAAAAGATGAAGGACCCTTTGAGATATGTTGATTCCGGGGAAATTCCTTACGTTGCCATTCCTTCGAAGTTCTCAACAGGATTTAAGCTCGGTGACCTTGCTTTGGTGGTCAATAAGAAAAATGGTTTGAGATGCTATGCTATCTTCGCCGATGTTGGGCCTGGGGGCAAAATTGGGGAGGGGTCTATTAACCTGGCGAAACAACTTCATATCCCGGGAAGCCCAAAGAAGGGTGGCCCCGTCGCGGATGTTGTCTACATCCTTATCAAGAAGTCAGGAAACGGGGCTTTCTTGAATAGCCAACAAATACAGCAAAACGGTAAAGCTATGCTTTCGGAAGCAGATATAACGTCGCTACTGTCCGATTAGATTTCCTTTTATTCCCGGGTTAAAAATTGATCACTGGCAACTTGAAGTAAAGAGCCAGTAATCTATTAGTCGTCAATAATGGGGCCGCGGGCAATCGTACCGCGCCTTAGCGGGAATGGTGTAGTCGTAGTGAGCTCCCCGTCGGATTATAAGAAGGTTTGTATTAGATTTTCCGATGTTCTGCCCGGTCAATCGAGAAATTTGAATCTATATTTTGATTTCTACAGTTAAGGTTGCCTCATTATTCGTCAATAATAAAAAAGTAAGAGCTCTAGATGCTCAACCTTCTTCAAATGAGCATCTAAGATTTAGCTCAAAATGCTCATCAAATCGCTTTGCTGGATTTATTTAGCTACACTTCGAAGTAAATTTACTGATACTTAAATAAACATCTGACTATCAAGTTATGTGAGTGGGCGACACACAAATGGAAATACGTGATATCGTATGACAGCTCAAGTATACAAAATCCAATTCTTTATCTCAATGAAATAGGCCTCAAAAGATAAGGCGACAAAAAAACAAAGGATCATCTGCCAGGCAAACGATCCTTAAAAATTAATGTTATGTGATTTTAACCCTGAGACCCAATCATCCCATCCTTATCCGAGTAAATAACCGTTCTACTCTCAGATGCATTACCGCTGTCCTGTCCAGTTCCTTTTTTTCGAATGATTGCCACCTCTACACTATTATTTTCTTCGGGCACAACCTGATGTCTACGAATGCCGGAATCTTGTCCTGACTTTCTGAAATACTTATCTTTCAGTTCGTCAATGGAAACACCGGAGTTTTGACTGTCAGAGGCTATCACAGCTACTCTTGCACGCCGCACCGGAACAACTTCCATTTTGCTCATTGTGCGGGCTACGACATTCTTCAAATTTTGCGATACCATAGTGATTATTTCAATAGTATGACCGAATATACAGACAAAAAGATTCATTTCCAAATTACCATCCCAGTCCCAGGCAGGTGTACTGGCGTAGAATTTTGAGTTCCACCGCCTGGCTGTAAGCATCCTTCATCCTATGCGGCATTTTCTGTAAATACGCCAACTTAGCAGCAAACAACGCCTGCGAAGGCTTAGTTCCGCGTCGAATTTCCCGCCAGAAGTGATCATGCATCGGCCTTCCATAGTAGTCGAATGGTTCATGCAATGGAGAATAGTGAGAACCGGTGCAGCCGACAAAGGCGATTGCACCCGCTCTAAGATAAGTTAAGGCGATAGAACCCTCAACCTCCTTGGAAGTGAAGCTCGAGAGGTCGCTGCTCCGGTCGGCACGTTCTGTCACAGTCAATGCACCCCAGCAACATCCAGTAAAAACAATTGTACCGGCGACGAAACTTGGAACGTTCCTTGCCGTAAAAGCCACAACCATCTCACCATCCTGGGTTTCGCCAAAAAACCTTGAACCATCTTCATCAGAGCCATGAAGCATATAATAAACTGCCCCCTGAGCTGCATTCGTTTTCACATCCTTAGATTCAAAGAGTTCGGAAATATTTGGTGCTCCCCTGCTCCCTGGAATAGCATTGAATACACTGTCACTAAAAGGACGTGCGCTATTTCGAATCGCAAAGCAACTGTTTGATGAAAATTCCTGAGCCGCCAGCGCATTTAGCAACAGCACGGGGTCTTTCCCGTCTGGAATTCGGCTCACCGGCAGCTCTGGAAGCAGATCTCCGTCCCAGTCACCATAGACATCATCGCTCCAAACGAAAAAACCATCTGCGTCCCCCCCCAGCTGATTAGTACGTACAAGCTCCTGACGAAGCGATCTGTTGAGTACATCCAGACGCTGCGCGGGGATAATATCGTACCCCCCCAACAGGACAACGCCCTCAAAGTTGCCAACTTTTAATTTATCACGAATCAGATTAGTGATCTGGATGGGTGAATTCAGATTCACACCAACATCTAGTATTTGAGCGCCTAAATTACCTGAAACATAATTCATAACCTGGGAAGTGACGGTCTGGCCCAGATTCCTGGACAGCTTTTCCAAGCAGGTTACAAACAGAATTCCTGGCAGCAACCTTTTAGGAACCTGATCTGGAGGTTTTTCAGACGAAATGACTACTCCATCCTTATCCGCTTTTTCAACTTGGATGGTCAGTGTAACTTTGGTATTTCCGTGCGGAATCTTTGCAGTCACCTTGACAAATTCTTGCGTCATGGTCGCTGGGACGATCGGAACCTGCTGGCCTCCTTGGACTGCTAACGGCATTACTATTTCTGATGACACGGGTTCATCAGAAACTGTGTTAGGGCTGTAATCATTTAGCCGACCCCTAGAAACTGTCATGCTCGGGGTCCCTCCATCTGTCGAAACAGTAATGATGCCGTTTCTGTCCGTTCTTGCAAACAGCAATCCGGAGGCATTGCTTTCCAGTAACGCCAGCACATCCTCGTCAGGATGTGAGGCGTCACGGCGTCCGCCGGTATGGGCAAACATTTTAGTTTCTCCCAAAGCTTGCTGCACCCTTTCATTAAACCCATTATAGCTTGCATGATGACTTAGTTTCACAAAATGATAAGGGCCTTGCCGTTTGATTTCGTCCAGTAGCTCTTTCATCAAGTCATTTAATCCCAAAACCTCAGCCTTGGCCAGTTGCATATCTGCTGCCAGTAAGGCGGAAAATTGCTGATCACCCACCTTGATAACAATACTCTGGTTATTTTTGGCTGCACCAAGTCCGGGTCTATCCAAGCCCGCAGCCACGTCCTGTTCAATGCGCTGACTCAATGAACGATAAAGGTCTGTAATCGGAACAACGTCGTCACCTGCCAAAGCATTGTCAACACCAGCGGGGAAGATGTCACTTGCATTGGATATCACTTCTGCGCATTTGAATAAATGCGGTAGCGAAGGACCAAGAATCTTTAATCCAAAATCGCTGAAATCGTGCTCAAAATCCGTCAGTTCATTGCTAGTTGTCTGATCTCCTATAGCAAAATCCCGTCCGTATCTGAAAATCCGGGTACCGTCTGTCTCCAGTCGCGAGAGCATTCTTAGGTATTTGGATTCCAGTGTTGCAGCATCATCAATAAATTGTTCCAGGTCTTCATCCGGAAGGTCGGAAAAATCCTCTTCCTGTAGTGCAGGGATCAACATTTTGGCTACTGCACTTCCAGCCCGGTCCGCAGCAACATCTCCCGACGAAGTCCTGCCGAAGCCTAGATTCTCATCTGCCACTAGTGCTGTAACAGCAGTGAGCTGCCCAAGCCCAATAAGGTCTGGCAAACAACCGATATGATCACTATGGCAATGGGTAACAATCAACAAATCAACAGAGAAAGGAGGCTCTGAACTAAAGAGCTTTCTTAACTGACTGCGGATAGCGTTTGTATCTCCGGGATGAGCGCCATCAATCAGTATTCTTCGTCCATTATTTTCGAGCAAAAGGCAATCACCGTATTTGGTTTGCCCCATGTCCAACAAATGTAGTTTCATAGACAGGGTGACTTGATATAGATGGCAATATTGCCAGGATTGGAAAAGGGTAAAGCAACCAAACGATAAGCTGCTTGAGAACAACTAAATTAATAAAGGATAAACCATCGCAACTGCCGTTTAATAATTATTAGAACAACATTCTGGCAACATTGAAAAGGCTTACCACGTTTGCCACTGTGAAATTTGAGTCTGACAGCGCGATTGTATTTTCACGGAGACGGCAAGTATTAGTATATATAACTGTACGCACCCAACAACTCTCGTAAGTTAATAGACTTTATGATATAGATATCCTAGTCACAATTACGCCTTGTTAACCGTTTCAATATCGTTTGGGATAGAAATGGTCGCCTCCCTACGTATATTCATAGAATTCCGCTCATGGCTGGATGGGCAGTTAATAAGTGCAATACATAAAGACGCAGATTAAATGCAAATAATTATTATTTACCACATTTCAAAGTGCCTATTTTTAGTTGAGGAACGCGAAATTTTAAGTGAAACAAAATGATGACGATGATGATGATGATGATACTTATTTAGCGGTAAATGGAACTAAGAACTACGCGTTATTTTTGTCTAATATAACAATGACAGTATGCTGCAGATCAATCCATTAAACCTTTTATTTATTTAAGGGTATTGACTACGTTACTTGTTTTTGGTTGATCCTCCCAACACTTACAAAAATATGGCTAAATCTCGTCGTAAGGCAAAAAAGGAAGCTTCACGGATAGCGAGGCTATCAGGATCAATGGCGAAGAAAATATATGTTCGCCATAGCAGCAGACTATTTCACCGTTTTGTCACATCGGCGTCAGGCGCTACCGATAACTTCGAGTATACATTTACGTTGAGCAGTGTCACTATCTTGTCTGTTGATATCAATGGAACTCCCGTCGCGCCTATTAAAACCAGTGGCAAAATTTTCGCGGACACCGGGAAGCCATTCTATATCGATATCAAAGCTAGTATTATTGGTCCCACTCCAACCGGAACCTTCCAGCTTAAATTCATTCCCAATGGAAAAGATGTTTGGACCACTCCTCAGGAGCTAAAATTTGAAACGTCAGGAAATGGTGGGCTATTTCTACCAGATGTAAAACTTCCTTGACGTATATAAAATGAAGACTTTTTGGTGGGTAATCCTAGTATCCTGGACATCTCTGGCTCGGTCACAAGGGCTAACTCAAAGCGCTGATGGAAAAAGCACTATCCCAATAAAGGGCAGCGCCGTCGGCATTGATATTGGAAAAACTGAATTATCCTTTGGCTACAACAATTTAAATAGTGCCGTTGAAGCAAAGCAAATTCGATGGATTTTCGGCTCGGAAGTACGTGTAAAAAATGAGGAAGGAATAGGTAATTTATTTTCGTCCGGTGACTTCATTCCATCTGGTAATCTTAAAGGTTATAGTGGAATAACCATCGATCTGGGTACTACCTCCGAAATACAGCGCATTGAAAAGAACGCCCAAACTAAGTTTTCAAACTGGCAGACAAGCTTCAGAACAGATCTCAAAAGCGACTTTCAAGATTTTATAAACATTTCCGCAGCAACATTATCAACCGATGCGCTAACCACCACGACAAAGACAACATTCACTAACGCAATGCCGGGTGCTAATATAGAAGAATTCTTTGATGTTGTTAAAGACTTCAAAGCCGCAGATCCCGTAACCCAACTAGTTTACGATCAAATTATAGATTTTGCAAAGCTCAAGAAGAAGGAATACACCGATCATAAAAAAGCTTATATTGAGAGCAGATCAAATCTTTACAAGAGGTTTACAGCTACAAACAGCAGCCGGTTGACCGCTTTCGGAAAAGCGGGAATAAGCTCAATTGGGTTTAAACACTATGTTCTAAGCGATACAGTAAATCTGGCGAAGAATTTTGAAGATAAAGTAGGCCGAGGTTGGCAGTTTGGCTTTGGAGTAAATTATCAATGGAGAAACATTTGGCTTGGATTTAGTTGGAGCCGAAACAAGTCAAACAATTTCCCCAAACTCAAGAAAAAAGAATATTTTATTAAAACAACAAAAAGTTCCGGTAGCAGTAGCTTAATCGAAGAATCCAAGTTGACTGGGTACTCAGGTACCTATTCCAAAATATATTTGAACAATATTGACATCGATTTAGTTGTCCGCCTTAAACTCGATAACGAATACAAAAATTATACTCTCTTGAATCCATATTTACGGGCCTCAGTTAAATCGAGTAATAAGACTCTTTTACAAAACACAGTAAATCTCGGTATAGGAATATATTTTCTTCCCAATAACTCCAAATTAGTGGGTGGCATTTATTTTGAACTTCCAGATGTCAATAACAACTCAGAGAAAGCCAAAGATCTAGTTGACCAGAACTTACGACCTCCACTACGACGTCTAACCTTTGGCGTTCTAACAAAAATCAATTTAAGCACAATCATGGGATGGTAAAACTTGAAAGTGAGAAATTATAATGTCGGATTGACGATTTTGTAAGCCACCCAAGAACAGATGATAGCAAGAGTTTTACCGAAAGAAGAATCGACGCTCTTTAAGAATTGAGCAGACCACGCCTGTAAAAATGCTGGCCAAACTGCTCGCCAGCGCTGGCAGCTTCTCAGACTATAATCCATAACATTGTGGAAAATAAGGTAGTAAATTTGATAGGAATGAAAATAGCGGAAATCTTCTACTACAACTGATTGAGACTGTTAACTTACGCACCTAGAAGTTTGTAGCAAGGGATTGGAACGATCTACTTATCGTTCCGGAAATCTGCATGATGCTGATTTTCTGAGCTCTCCTTCATAATGCACGAAGCGCCCTAATCTCAGATATATGCAACCTTTTAATGAGCTGTTTATTAATGGACAACAATTCTGTTTTTCTGTAAATAAATTAGTTGATTTTGACTTCAAAAGGACACACCTTATTGGAAGGAAACCGAGCATAAAAAATGTCAAGAAAAGAGCAGTAATTTGTCTTACAAGGCGTGTAGATTGCTCTCAAAATGCTTTTATGACAGTAAGGTAAGAGTCTACAAATCAGCGCAAAACATGTATCGTTGACAAAACATTGAAACAATTGCATGAGTCTTAGTAACCTAAAATAAAGACAACGATGGCACTAACGGGAATTGGATGGGAACTACTTATTTTAAGGAGGTCTGAGCAAAGAAGACCAAGTGACGGCAAACGACGCACTGTTGGCACATATCAAATCTTCCATAACGGAGTTAAACAAATGGGAGTAGGTCTATCAGGTATGGTCGCAGAGACCCGCGGCCCAGGAGCTAACAGGCCAGCAGGTAACAATCGCCGAATAGAAGAAGGTCACTATCAGCTATTTACACAAGCTGGCTCAAAGTATGTTACCATCGGGTATAGCGATTCGGAAAGTGCTTCAGCAAAACCAAAACCAGGTGTTGAACTAGTGGGAACGGGCAGTCGCTCGGAAATTTTGATTCACCCTGGTCAGGGATTTCTTTCAAGCGTTGGTTGTATAAATCCATGCACGTCGCTACCTAATGCAAGCGAGATGATCGATTTTGTTCCAAGTCGGAAACGAGTAATCGCCATTATAAATGATCTTAAGGCGTTTACTGGACCCGAATTCCCTACAAGAAACGGCGAGAAAATTGTCAGCGCTTTTGTAGTTGTTGAAGGTGAACCGGAATTTGAAGGCTAAGGTCTGTGCTTCTGTTTAACTTATGCTTAGGCATCAAACGATAAGTGTTCTATGAGTGCTCAGATAGCAATTGATGTCTTGTTAGATTGCAACACATGCCCCATTCTAAGTTTATTAGGACCAGATGATACATCTAAAATAATACGTCATAATTAAACTGCTTTGTACTGAAATTTGGTAATAGGCGTGTTGCGTTCAACATTGCTAGATATATAAAATTATAAAAAAGATAAAGGCAGTCAGCATTACACTTTCCAACGATCAGCTACTGAAAGAGAGCATTTCCTTATTCGGTTCTTTCTAGGTTCAGTCGATAGAAAGATATCCAAAGAGCGACGGAGCGGTGTGGAGCATTTAGCTTCCTACCTACATGACGGAGATTACAATGGCGTAGTTTCGTTTCTGAACGCCTATGGGTCATATACTGCAACTGAAGCTACATACTTTTCACTAAGAAATCATGAAGACAAAAAGCGTATTTCCGCTGCGTTAAAGGACTTGTATGGTCTAAGAAGCACTGGGACTGTCGGTGACGTGTTCAAGTATGTGGGTGACAACCAGATTATTAAATGTTCGGAATCCTTCGAGAGATACATCTGACGATTATCATTGCCTCCCGAGCAATATAAAGACTGATGAGGATCGAAAAAGGCAGCAGCGTGACATAGAACTCTACAACTCCGTGATGTCATTGCCATACATAGAAATCATGAGACTCTTCAAGCATACGCAAAATCAAACCGTTTTCTCCACCAAGCACGGTACTAAAGGGGATCAATTTAGAAATGTCCTTATTGTAATAGATGATACGAGTTGGAAGCAAAAATATAATTTTGGGAAATTTATTAATGCAAACGATGATGATGAGCAGAGGGCGATGCGAACGCGGAATCTTTTTTTATGTTTCATGCTCGCGGGCAGTAGAAATCTTGTGGTCATCAGCCTTTCGGAGATGGACTCGGCAGCAATGGAAACAGTTACCAAGTGATTCGGGAAGACAAATATTTTTTCAATAATGACTGTTTGAACGGAAAAAAACCTAAACTCGGTGCGCAGGAAAGAACGCTAATCTCCACTCATGGAAGACATCTATTTTTGAAATTTTATGCGGAAGTCTTTGGTGATTAATTTCTTCAATTAATGTTATTTGATTCAAGACACACTCAGCTTTTGTATAGTTTTAAAACCTATTATTTAAGCAACAAATCTAACCTTCTTGATCTTCATTTACAATGTCAGAGAAACCAGTTTCAAACAAAAAAACTTCCGAGAGTGGCAATACGAATTTCTGGGCTAGTTTAAGTAACGGAGATATCATTGGAATTGCAAGTCTCCTACTCACAGCCATAGCGATCGTTACTGCAATAACTAATGAGGAGATAAGAGCGGCGTTTGACCTTAGAAAAGACCCAAATGCATCGGAAAGGACACTGAAAACTTCCGAGGGTCTCGGCGAGGATCCGGAAGATGACAGCAATGGTTATAATGGGGATCAGGTTTTGGGAATTGACACAACAGGCCAATATGTTCGTTATCATGCGATGATCGATGCCATCAATGATTTATTAGCAAAATCAACGAAGGGTTACGAAGTATTTGACAAGTATATTCGCAGCCATGACGATTGTGACGCAGTAGCGGAGGCAATTAAGATTAATACAGTAGTTGGAACCTCACTAAAGATGCTTGTAAAAAATATCTACGCAGATGACGCTTTAAGGGAGATGTCAAAATTTAATATTAAGCCAATAAACAATTTGGTTTCGGAAATAGATGAATGGGAAGACGAGTACAGCCAAATTACGGATAAGAATAAATCCCCATGCAAGATGGCAATGTTCCCTCCAATGCAATACCTTATGTTACGAGATGATTTAATTGAGTTGAAAAGTAAACTTAAATCGAAGCTGGCAGAGCAAGGCGACGGTGGTAATCAATAAGTTTATTGTTCAATAAAGGCGGCGAGCAATTATTAGATATTCTTTCTTGAAAAATGGCAACAGAGGAGCTCACGTAACTTGCCGCAGTTGCTACTAGGTATGATACGGTAGCCCACTTCGTAGTGTTAGGGCGGAATTTTATCGTCAGAGCTTGCCACAACTATTTGTTATTTTGGGGTCCGAGTTAACCTTTCAAACCAAGCAGACTAAAAAGAGGATTGCAGGAGCCGCGACGAAATCAAACTATGATGGATCGTCAAAGGCCAACTACCACAAATTTAGTGCCTCACTTTTTACTCTAATTAGTTCTAGTTCTTTGGCTAGTTCAGCACACTCATTGATAGTACTTGATATTTCGTCGAATAAAGCGTCCGAAAGTTCAGCATTTGGTTTGGATAGCTTAAACTGTGCACTAGCAATTTTGCCAGTTAATAGCGCGATTTTCTTAGAATCTGCATCTATATTTTTCTCAAGTTCCCCAATACCCTCCGGCAAGGTTAATGAGATAACACCTGCTATAAGCGCGACCACAGCTCCCATCCATTTAATTACCTCGGGGCTTTCTTTACTCAAAAGACTTACAAACGCAGAAGCTGTAATAAAGTGAAGAATATTTATTACACGCTGTTTCTGCTTTGCCTTTTTTAAGGTTCCTAATCTCGTCTTAAATGCTGCTTCGAGCGCACTGTTTAGAATCAAGTTGGCATTCGCCAGTGCAATTCGAATAACTTCCCCTTGCTCTAATTCTGCCGGAGTAGGGCTAACGGCAAAGTGTTGCTGTTCACTTCCAAATTGCGTTAGAAACTTGTGGGCCTGAAAAAGTGCAGCTTTATAACTTTGTGATTTAGGTATTATTTCCATACAATGAAAGTTTTGATTTAATTAGACCCAGGAGGTAAAAGTGCCATCTCATCCCAAGGCAAAGTCTTTCCAAACAAATTGTGATGCACTAAATTAAATAAGGACAGGTGAGCAGAAGTAATAAAATTCCACATTTCACTATCGTTAGCTCCGTAAACTATTAACATTTTTTCCGCATGGGAAATTCTTTCAACCGCAGTCGGATGCCCATCAGTTTCTGAAAGGTTTCCAGATATTCGAAGATACATTTCTATAAGATTTGCCAAGCAAAAGAAAAATAGGATCCCACAACGTACTTGTCCTATGGGTTTTTTAGTTTGGCGAGCAAGTTTGACAATGGCTTTAATAGCCCAAAAATCGGCTTCATACTCCTTACGCCTTGTGCTAGTTAAAACATCCATCACTCCTTTCCTACTTTTAACTGATGTGGAAGTAGCAGACTCAAAATGTCCATTTGCCAAGTGACCATACTCATGGCATAAAACGAAAAATTCGGATTCGCTAACCAAACTTACAGCAATGGCCTGTGCTTCTCCCCTGAAACTTGGATGGTCTAACGATTTAGTTGTCGAAATAACGCCACTGTCACAGAAATCTATTATAAGCTTTGATAGTAGTTGCACTCTTTCCTGTAAATCCCTTTCTGCAAGTAGAAGGTTAGATGTAGCTTCAAGCATTTCGATAAAGCCGGTTGTTAGGAGAATGAGAGGACCACTACTAGTCATTTTTGCTCTTCCGTTAAAGCTGTTCCAAGGAAAAACGCCAACAAAGGCTGGAGGAATATTCTTTATGCCTGCAAACGACAACTCCCGCCGCAGGTAGTCATTCATCACTTGAAGAAGGTCATTGGTATTTTTTTGCAATAGGCCAAGGACGTTTTTAGCAGTATTTGCCTCAATCAAATTCCGATTAAGTAAAATAAGCAGACCAATTGTCAAGTCATTCTGATCTTGGTCAAAACCGGTCGGCCAAATGGGAAGCACATCATCTTCCTGTAAATTCTGCTGTTGGAGAAACTGAATATAGTTTTCACGCGATGACATTGATTCGGTTAGTTTAATCTGAGCTTATAATCCAACGGCAAAAGCGACAAAGAAACTGTTGAGCATTAAAGATGATACTTTCTGATTTCTACCGATGGTATGTAAGAAAAATGGGAGCAGTAAGAACAGTAATGAATAATGAAAAGGTATGCTTCCATGTTGAGTTATAAGTCCAAATTTTGGAACGTTCCTTCAACTGTGAACTAAAATATGACTTTTAGTAAGCTGGATTTAAATGCCCCAAACTTTTGTGTTTATTCGTTAAAAAAAAGCTAGTGGGTTAAGCAGGTAAATGCTAGATATAAGGAATGATATAGATGTGGCGTTTATTATTTACTATCAGTAAAAATAAGTACCAAATTTGGCTCAACGGTCTCGTGAGCTATTTCATAAATGGGTTAGAGACTAATTCAAATAAAGTTCCTACACTAAACTTTGCCTATGAGTTAGTGATCGTATACCAGTGGACGGAGCCTGTTGATTTTTCCATCCGCACGCACCTCAAACATCGCTAAATGAAATATTTGGAAGAGCTGATAACCAAAATCTATCCAAGTATATACGATCAATTACTCCTATACAGAATATGGTGGAAGCTTATGAAGCAGGCAGTAGCTTACTACCGGGTTTCGACACAAAGACACTATACATTGCCGTTGACATTTGCCACCGGGTGAATTGGAAACTGTCATCATCCTTATAATTGTATAGTAAGTGCATTTGCTTGAATGCAGCTTCGTCATCAAATTGTTCGGGATTTTTTAGTAATAACATTTTTTCAGTCATCTCTATCTCTCTTTTCTCTCCCTGCAATGATAAAGTGTCGGCTCCACCAGAGAGTTTATGGACGAGAGGGGATCAATCCTACCGCCATCATCTTTGGATTGCAGAACCGTACTAAGATTTCAAGAATTTTGATCACCTGTATTGTTCAGGAATTCCATATGCATCATAGAAAGCCTTGACTTTATCCACGATTCCTGAACTTTCTTTCTCGCCTAATGAAATTTGACGTTGCGCTTCAACATCAACCAGCAGGTTTGCTGCAACATACACTCCATCTTTAAAATCGGCCACATCGGGATTTAGGTGGTATAGACCGGAGGTGTGCAACCATTCATGAAACCAATGCCCTGCCAGCAATATCCAGTTGTCATCTTCCAGCCATTCATTAAATTTCTCAATATTAGTTACTATCGTTCTTTTACCCGGAGTAACTCCACCCAACGAACCCTCATCACGTTTTTCTAAAGCTGCATAAATATTAATATCATTATCATCTGGTACATGCATATCCTCTGGACGCCTTACTTCAATTCCAGCTCTAATTATTCTGTGAAAATCATCGTTTGTCGCTTCTTGATATTTCCAATTCACAGGATCAATTAACAACTTAATATTTTTAAGCTTTGTTGATGCCAATTGTTTAAAATACTCAGGATTATTGACCATTTCTTCTAGATGAGTCACGGCCGATATGGCAAAATGCCGCTGTTCTTCTGTAACAGCTTGATACCCGTTGTCCGGGAATTCATTGAGGATTACCCTTGTCATAGTTGCTATAGATACAGTTTATGGTGGCTTAGAAACATTATACAAAAGTGTGATACACACTGATTTCTACGAGCATATTTCAAAATATATTTCCCGTCAGCTTTCGGAATCGTCTCAAGAACTATTCAATATCATTGAATCAATTCTTTAATAGCATAATTTCGCCGAGAGCAGGACCATCATTTGAAATGGCCTCCTGCTCTTCCTCAAACGTACGGTCATCCTGAACTCGCTGTATTTAGGGACATAGAAGAATGTTTCCTTGGACACTTCCCCTGACTGAGGGGCTGCAACCCACGCGGTCAGGTCTGATCCGGCAAAGGTCGGTGGGAAGAAATCACGGTTCAGCTCGACTGAAATATCCCGTCAATCCCCATCCAGGTGGTAGCAAACTTCAAGCCTTTGACAATCTGGCGTTCAATCACGCCGCATGTTGCTGACAGGACACTGCTCTCACCGCTACGTTTAATCTCGTCTAGAAATTATCCTAGCCTAATGATAGTTGCAAATCCTATATTTCAAGCTGCGAAAAAGCTTGTCGCCTTTTTTATGCTTGTGTGGTTTTAAGGAAGGCGTATTGCCAGGAGATTCCTTATTGTTCCTTGACGTTTGTCTGGCTTGTCTGTCGACTTTGGAACTTTTTTAGGTCCTGTTTTTATTCCCATTTCGATGATTGCGTTGTGTTATAAATAGATAGGATAGCAAAGCTATGCCATCAATTGCACCCTTACTCGGATTACCTGAGCTTTGCGATCAGCCACAATGAATCACGATCAACTTTACATATCCTTGATTTGCTCGGTTAACTTAGTCATTATCTCTATCAGTAAGGTCTTATCTCGTTCCTCAACCGAATAGCTTTTCACCCTGAGGCTACTGTGGGAAATGTCGGTGCGGTGTGGGGTAGATAAATATGGGGCCACTGAATGAAAAATTGCCGATAGTGAACGTGCTGATATAACGTTCGACATATCGGCAGCTTTGAAAAACAGCGAGAGTTGATCAACGGTAAGATTGCACAAGATCTTATCGGAAGTCTTTCTTTCATATTTCTTCCCGGGTTTTTGTGGCTGCTCACTGGGCTCACCTAGCGCAATGCGAATCTTTTTTGATCGGAAATCTATCTCCTGAATAAACCAGGCATTGATGGTAAGGCTCAAATCATCAAATTCCTTACTAAAAATCATATCCTTCATGACCGGAATTTGGTTGAACGTTTTCTGCAAGAAGGCAAGGTTTTCTTCCACTAGGTCGGGATCGGTAGAGATGTCGATTTTCTCAGAGAATTTCGAAGTTAAATATTGCGAAAACAGCGGCGAATTGAAATTGCGTTCTATCATGATCTGTTCTAATTGGTCGAATGGTTCGGTCACTTCTAAAGACACGTCAGCGTAATTGACTGCCTGAATTACATTGGACCAAAAATTAAGCTTACGCATTGTGATTTCACCACCCCGATGATCCACGAAAATATCACAGAACGTTTTAATCACGAGGTTCGCTAATTCAGGATTGCATTTCATGACGTCACTATCTTGAAGCCTCCTTAGGTCATGTGCCCCTTGATCAGAATTGATCATGTCCAAAGACAGATCGGGATCGACTAGATTCTTATAACGGAACGCTATAAACGCAGACACTTTCTGAAGACAGGAAAACACACTTTCCAGTGCGACACGATAATTATCCGCTCTGGCAGGTATCTGATTTAAATTTCTCCCAGCGACTTTCATCAAACTCTCTGCCTCATAAAGATAATGGTTAACTGAATTTCTAATCTGCTTGGTTTTCTGTTCTTGAAAGACGAACTGTTTAAACAATCGGATAAGCCGTTTTTCCTCATTAGCAGCCTTGTCCACGATCGCCATAGCTTGATGATTATCCAAATTCTCCGGCCTTATTCTCTGCGGATCTAGCTCGTGAACCATCTGGTCCAGCCAGTCCAAAGCATACTCTTGTCCCATACCATAAAAGTTAAGTGCGCATCACAACATTGCTCAATGTCTGTAACAAAACTCAATGATTTGGGACAAGAAGTAAATACGAGAAAACAACTATTTGAATGCTTTTGACCTACGCAAAAAGACGCAAATCATCTACGCGAAAACACGTATTTCCGGTCTGGGAGCACTTATCAGCCACTTTCCCAAATGTCCAGCCGATTAAGTAGCTCAACCCTGTTTGACACGCCAAGTTTCTCAAAAATATTTTGGACGTGCTTGCTCACAGTCCGCTCAGATATGAAAAGTTCATCGGCAATGACCTTGTAAGTCTTACCAACTTTTATCAATCGGACGATTTCTTTTTCCCTTGTGGTAAGACCAACTGTATTCAAATTTATCTCGAAGCGCTGTGAAGGAGAAATTTCGCTGGACTGCAATTGTTTGACCATTTGATCAATCAAATCCAGCTTCGATAAAGAAACTTGACCGTCTCCTCCCGCCAGCGTGCTTAATCGATCGTATTCTTCCCGACTTTCCTGGATAGATCTTCTGATAAACAGTATCGTAATTACTATGAAGCCGATATTCGTCAACAACGCTTCGGGAACCTGATGTATCCTGAAAAATGCAAAGAATGGAAGCGATGCCCAAGGTATGACGGCCATATAGACTGCCGTCACCTCGAAGAACCTGCGATCCTGAATGTCTTTCCTATATTTAGCCTGGATTGACTGTTGAATCGTATACAAAAGGACGAGCGCATATCCGGCTGGGATGACCATGCCATAATTAATTGCCTTGTCTATATCCCCGTCAAAAATGAACTTACCAGGGAATATGACAGCAAATGGCAACAGGATAAACAGAGGAACGCCGTATAAAGCATGCCATCGCAGGCGCGTTAGGTCAAAGGCCTTGTAAAAGTAATAGGGGAAATAAGCGCCCATCAGAAACCCCATACCATAGGCTATCGCATATTGAACAACCATCGGAGGGCTGTCAAGATTGGGATCAGGAAAAAATCCGCTGGCAGTATTTTTCAGGATCAGAAACAGCAACAATCCTACGTAGTAGAGCCTACGTCTGTCCTGTGGGTGAGAAAGATAAAAAAACACCTGATACACGAACATAATAAGTTCGAGGATGATGAACACAAGTGTGACAACATGCATGTCTGTACGTCCAATTCTCATCGCTATTAATCATTTTTGATGAGAAAAAGTGTGTATCCAAAGTCAAGTTGATTATACACATTTAAGCCAAATTTCTTGTACCAGGGTATGTTCTTGACCGTCGATGTTTCCAAATAGATTGGTCTTTTAAGACGCTCGGACTCGGCAACAATCTCGTCCATCAGCCTTTTTCCAACACCACTATTTTGGCTGTCAGGTTGTACGCCGATAAACCACAAATAGTATATTGGAGTAGATGGATAGTTTTTTGAAATCGCTTTCTCGCGATTAATTGCCTTTGAAATGTTACCGAACCCAATTCCATTTAAAATGAGCGTGACCTCCAACCATAGCGATTTAAGAGTTGTTTTCTTACGTTCGGGAAACGAAACCAGTGCGCATCCTTTCCGGTCGTCTGACAAGTAAACTTTTCCAAAAAGCTTACATGTCTCATACGAGTAATCCATCAATGCACGAATGCGATTGAGTCTTCGGCCATCCGCCGGGATTAGATAATTTACACTTTGATTGTCTTTAAAGGACTCTGTGAGAATATCAATGATAAGCCCTTTATCTTCTGATTTTGCCTCTATCATACTTAGAAAATTGGTGTGTTACAAAGTTCTATTTTAACAGAGGAGGCGTTGTGAATTCAGCAAAATAATAATCAGATTTGTAATTATTACAAACTTCTTAGAAAAAAGTTAGAATAAATATCATTAATCGAATTACAATGTTGACTATCAGTTACATAAGAGAATGTACAAATCTGTAGTAAATTGGCAGGCTTTATGAGTCCGCTGTCTTGTTAATGATCAAATATCTGAGATCATCATCTTCTCCAATTCTATTCATTTCACTTTGAGCAATCTGCTCTATATCGAGCTTGATTTGGCGAAAGTTTTGTTGAACAATAGATGAACTTACGTTACGTATGACAGGCAGTTCTTGCTGGTTTTTACCCTTTTCGGATTGACTTTCGAGGTTAATAAAGCTGGCGTGAAAACCCTTGAGGTCAATGCGTTCATCAGGATTATCCGCAACAAATCCTACAAAATCCCCGGAGCTTAAAGACGAGATCGTCGATGGCGGAATTGCGGAATCGAGCTGTTGGGATTTACTTACAGAAGTGTCCATTCTGTTTATTGACAGGCTTGTCCTTCCTTGAATGATTTTACCAAAACGCTCAGAAAGTTGCTTAGCTGACTCACCACTCACTTGCCCACTGATAATGTTGCCGGTAATATTCATGATCACCTCCGCATAATCCTTGCCATAGTCTTTTTTAAGCTGGCTAAAATCTTGAATACCGATCGTCGTTGCGACTTCATTGGATCTGGCAGTAGCGATTAATGTGTCCATGTTATTAAGATATACAGTTGGAAACTCATCAAAAATCAGGCTACTTTTCATTCTATTTGGTTGGTTAACAAGCTTTATGAGACGGGTAATATAAAGAGAGAGAACAGCTCCGTAGATTTGAATTTTCTGCGGATTGTTTCCCATGCAGACGATCTTGGGAGCGTCGGGATTGTTGATATCCATCGTAAAATCGTCTCCAGATAATACGTAGTAAAGTTGGGGTGATGCGAGCCGGGCCAATGCAATTTTTGTCGATCCTATTTGTCCCTCTAACTGTTGCATTGCCTCATTTTTGTAAGCTGTGACGAAGGGATTAACCAGGACTTCTATCTCGCTGTCAGCCCGAAGTATAGTAAAAAGACGATCGTAATCTATCTGCATCAACTCGATCACATGCGGTAAAGAACAGAATTCTCCATCTCTGTAACGGCGCAAGAACCATATAACAGCAGTCATGAAGTTGATCGACGATTCGACAAAGAAATCACCCTGCCGCTTGATCCATTCGCGGTTCAATCCCATCAATATTGTTCTTGCGGACTCCACTGCATCCGTGATATCGAACATGCTTTCAGGATTCAGTGGATTGCATCGGTAACTGCGTGAGAGGTCGTCGAAATTGATTGTATAAAAGGCCGGCTCTACCTCGTATTTGGCCTTGTTTTCAAGCCAGGAATTGTAGGCAAGCAAAGACAAATCGCTATACTTGAAGTCGTAGACAAACATTGAAAATCCCTTCTCAATATGCTGGGAGATGATGTGCCGAAAAACAAAATATGTCTTTCCGGACCCAGGCGACCCGCTCACCAATAACCCCCGAAACGGATTGATGATATTGATCCAGCTTTGCCTGACTCTTCCTTTGTACCGGTACTTTGCAGGTAGGTTTATGGAATACTCATTTTCGATTAGCTTCTCGAACTGCGGAAATGTTTCATTCTCCTTGTTGAAAATATCCTTGTTTAAGCGGGCCGTAATCATCCTTGAAAATTGGCTACCACCGGATAGAATTAGCAAGAAGCCCGCTGATGTAAATGCCATATACAAGACTGGTCCAGCTTGTGTATGTTGCACTACTTTCAAGATTAGGCCACTTAAATAATAGACAGCTAGCCCGGAAAATACGGTGATCAACGCATGTTGCACTTTGATATTTTCGCCTTTCTTCCCTTTTACCCCGACAAGGGATATAATTAAAAAAATAAGCGCAATGATCTTCGTTTTGCCGAATGATGCGAACAAACCTGCACTCGCTATCTTGTCCAGAATTCGATCAGAAATTGCAAATGTCAGATGCCAGCTTTGGAATGCCTGGTAGCAGAAATAGTAAAAATGTAAAGCAAGGATCAGGAGGCTGATCATGCGCGTCATGTCTGTAATCTTGCGAAGACTTACGTCATTTTCGCCAGTATTTGAAGCCATAATGTTGTTGATTTATAATGATTGAGAGAACCCTTTTTTCTTTCTTCGCTTGCCTGCTCCAAGCGCGGACGGAGTAAAACCATCTTGCTTTACCGGATCAAAAAGTGCGTCGGCCCCATCGGAAATTTTGTTTTCTTTGAACTGACCAGAAGCCTGTTGAGTATAAGTCTGCTCGCCTACCAAAACATCGATATTGTTGGACGATTGGCCCCGTCTTACATCATTAGCAATGAAGTTTCGGGGTTGTTGTGTAAGTGGAACGCAACGCTCCTGAATGGCTTTTGCGCTGTAATTCTTTCCAAGCGTACTGCCATTGAAAACTGACTTCGATCGATGGTCGACATAAGTAATGCCATAGATGAGCCCGGCATCGTTCTTTCTTAATACAGTGTCGATGCCATCTCGTTTGAGATTATTAATCAGGCGATCTAGCGTTACATTTTGCTTGCCATACAGCGTGAAATCTATGGCATTTTTTACCCTTAACTTGTCAGTCTGCCGCAATTGCTCATTTGTCTCAAACTTTGCTTGCAAGTATTTCAGCGTCGGTTTTTGATGAAAGTCACTCGCTTTAATTGGCACCCCAACGCGCCCGCCTTTGTCGTTTAGTAACCTGTAATGAAG
The DNA here is from genome assembly GCF_021390415.1 of Dyadobacter sp. CY327. Classification (NCBI taxonomy): domain Bacteria; kingdom Pseudomonadati; phylum Bacteroidota; class Cytophagia; order Cytophagales; family Spirosomataceae; genus Dyadobacter; species Dyadobacter sp. CY327. The sequence continues at coordinate 122,175 of NZ_JAJUXJ010000003.1, forward strand.
CCCCCCTTTCTTGAAGGTTCTGGAATCCTCACTTCCTCGATCTGCTACCACATTGTACTGGTTCAGGACTGCGTTCAACTCTGGGATCGATGTAAATTTGTACTTATCGATTACGCCCGAAAGGACGTTAGAAATCGCCCGCTTGGTCTCGACTTTGCCATAGTTGGCGCTGACCATCGCTGGTTTTAAATTCTGGATCTGCTGCTGTTTTCTTCCGTCAGCCTTTACCAGATAAAACTCTTTTTCAATTTCTTTTCGAGCCCTTTCCGACTGATTGCGACCGATGTTCTGGGTCTCAATACGTTTGCCATTTGCATCTATTTTTACGCTCACGATATGAATATGTGGGTGGCCGCTATCCTGATGCTGGTACACCAGATACGGCTGATCTCCAAAGCCAATTTTATCCATATAGGCTTGGGAAATTTCTCCTAATAGTGCTTTTGAATGGTGCTCAGAAGGGTCAAAATTTAAAGAGATGTGGACGCTATTTCGGACAACATTCGTGTTCAAGGCGGCCAGTTTCAGAAGCATATTTAACCGCTCCTGCTCATTCAGATTTGCCACATCATCAGGGTAATTTCCTGCCATGATGCACTCGGCTACACCCTCCTTCAACTTGTTTTCGTTGTAGTAAAAAGTGCTTCGAATAGAAGCCCCGGTGTTTATGATCGCAACCATATCTTAGAAGCTTTACTGATGTAAATATTGATCTCTTTCACCAGCTCGATAAACTGATTTTTGTCATGCTCGTAGGCATCCAACCAACTACGAAAGTCGGCGATTTGGGACAAGGCATGTAGCCGTTTGACGGCTTGATTTAGATTATTACCGGCAGCTGTTAGCTCACGTCTGAGGCGGGTCAACTCAACCATCGTTTCATCAAATGACTGGTTTCGATGGTTGATCACGACGGGCTCAGAAAGCAGGATCTTCCTTGCGTACTCACTCGTCTTTCGGCATGTTGTCCCTTGCACTTTCCGAAGAAGCTGCTGAAACTCCTCAGGGGTTAAACGGACATGCAGCCACTTAGTTCGGTTGTGTTTGTCTTCATTCATCACGTTATCATTTTCACATTTCGACATTCATTTTTCGGTCAATCCCGCCAACGACTCCGGAGTGCCCGGCGGGCCAGATCCTTAGGTTGTGATACAACCTGACATCTGGCCGATTGCGGGTAAGAGGCAATCCCCCCAGATTTTTTGTAGTCTGGAGCCTCAAAAATTGATTGCTCTGATTAGTCACCTATTTCACCTGGCCGCTCCACTGGCAAACCATTCGTTGAGATCCTTGTAACCACCATACATTCCGCTGGCATCATTGTATTTTTCACTGATGTCCTTTGCTGTCGAAGTGCACCTAATACCCGCAGCATCCCGATCGAAATATAGGTCAATGTGGTAGTGGCTTTCCAGAAAAGGTCGTGCGCGATCGAAGAGAGAGATGGAGTTCAGGATGACGTAATTCTCGGGTTGCTCGGCCATCTTTCTCATTAAGGTTTTGTAGGACAGAAAATCGAACATGCCCTCAAACACCGAGACTGTCGGAGCACCGACATTGATTGTAGTAATATCCTTCGGACTGCTTGCCAACTTCGAGTAAGAATTCCGTAGCTCATAACCACCAGAATTATTGAGCAAGCCAATTGCAAAATACCTTCGGTACCCGATCTGGTAGTTAACCTGTCGACAGTATTGCCTGGCGATATCGTATGAAACAGATCTTGAAACTATGTAGTCCAACAGTGTTTTACTTGTCAGCGGCCCGGTATACAAAATTTGTATGGGACAATTCACAGCGGCCTTCTCTGTTGAAGGTAAAAGAATCTTAAGCTTGTGAAAGGACCAGTAATCGGAGAAAATCTTGATTACTTCCCCAACAGAGCATTGGTAAAAAATGGTGGCGAAGTCAATTAAATTCCCTCCAAGACTGATTCCGTGATCATACCAACGATTAAGTCTCCTGTTGACTTTAAACGATGCAGTCCGTTCATCCCGCAAGGGGGACAAATACCAGTGATCTGCACTATGCACTTTGACTGGCTCAAATCCTAATTCTGACAGATAACCAATAAGGTCTAATTCTCTAATTTCTGCCAACGTTAACAGCCCGCGGCTTCCCCTCTCTCTTTCGCTCATTTTGCTTTCTGTTTTGGTTCGTGGAGCGAAATTAAAGAACACGAATGTCAGCTACCTATCCTGGGTAAATTCTCCTTAGGATCGTTTCAGGGTCAATTATTATTTTTGTACCGTACTAAAAACAAAAAACATGATGAACGCGAAAGAGCTGGCAAGTGTGTATGATACCATCATGAGTATCCCCGGAATGAACGATCAAATCAAGATCGATTTGAAGATTAGCAGGCGGAATGTTTTGTTGCTGACCCAGGCAGTCAGAAGAGCGTTAAGTATTGCTGGTGACGAAAGCAATCCCGACTTGATAGACATAGCCTCTAATGAGTCGAAGGACGAATTGCTTGCGTTGTCAGCAGATTGTCTGCAAAAGTCCGGTCTGGTGGATTTGAACGACCGCCTCGCAAAGTTGTAAGAAATTTTGGGTCGTAATGGCTACTCAGTCAGTGGGTAACATCTTGAACCAAAATTTAGTCTGCATAATTTCTTACACCGACTTGAATTTGAGACGCCATTTAGATATTTTTGAGATCATAAGATTGATGCTCAAAATATCTCAACTGTTCACTCATCAACAAACTGACCTTTCGCCATGACTACCAAATTCCCAATGACTACGCGAGAACTTTATCACAGCGTGGGACTTTCAACTTCTGACATAACTAAGATTGACGATCCAACATTTGTATGGGTTATTGCCGCGTTCGCTAAAAGGGCAGACGAACCAGCGGCTGCATTTTCTGATTTCGGTTGTGCTCTGAATTTGGTAAAACGCGTGAATGCATTTGTAGAGGGTGGTGTTGGGCTCAGGCCGGTTTTGAAATCCACAAATAAACTCAAAACGGACCGGTACAAACGATTAGTCGATGTTGGCTTAACACCGTACATGGTTAGCTTTGACAATAATCGAAACGGCATTGAATTGATAGATGATCTTTGCGATGATCTTGATGAATTAAGTGTCGATAAGTTGATGCGTAATCTGAATAGGATTGGCGAGACAGTGCCAGTTGATCCCGGCGATAATCTTCACGGAACATTTTGGGCACCAAATGGACACCTTGCAATCAAAAAGGCCAAAGTATTTAAAGCAGTATTAGATTCTTTAAAAGACAAACGACTAGTCGACCTCGTTTAAGACCGGGAATACCCATAGTGACTAAGTTGTAATCTCTAAATTCTAAATCTCATTATGAGCGCAGACATAAAACTGAACATTACACCGTTCCTGGTAGTCACCGATGCTTCGGGCGCATCCGCTTTCTACGAAGCGGCTTTTGATGCAACTATATTGGAAAAATATACCAATGATGGTAGAACAAATGCGAAAATTGGAATAGGAAATGCAGACTTCTGGATTGGGGATGAAGAGCCGGAATTTAACAATCTTAGTCCCACAACAATAGGAGGATCGCCAGTTCGCATGATTTTGATAACGTCGGATCCGGACACAATATTCGTCAATGCATTGAAGGCCGGAGCTACCCAAATTTGTCCGGTGACTGTTGAAGAAGATTGGAAGATAGGGAAGCTCAAAGATCCGTTTGGGCACATTTGGGAAATTGGGTATCCGTTACAAGAATGAGAATTGAGAAATTACTAACCTGGATTACTCCGCTGATGCTGGGAGCATTGTTGGGTCTTTACGAAATTCTGCATGGCTTGTTTTATGTACTTTATGGAACACCGGACCAGAAGCGAGACTATCCACTCGAAATTGTTCTTGGACTGCTAATCATGGCTGTCTGCTTAGGAGGCCATTGGCTAATTAGACGGATTTCGCATTCGAATACGCGCACAATCTGGGTCACTGAATCAATACTTGTAGCCTTAATCATTTACGGTTTTTATAGATCTTAGGAAATCAAACTATATAATTGCTGGCATAAAGGCATAGAGTTTTAATGACTTTTTTAAATTTATTTATGCTCTTAAAATCCAGATTATGTCCAGCGAAGAACAAATTGAACATCTGATTCGCCGACAGGAGGAGGCAGTCCAACGAAAAGATATTGATGCCGCAATGGTCAATTATGCGAATGAGGTAGTTTCATTCGATGTGGTTGAGACTTTGCAAAAGGTTGGCTTGGCATCATGCCGGAAGCGTCTGGAAAATTGGCTTTCTCAATTTCCCGATGCATTTTCATACGAAATTGAGCGACTTTCAATCTCTGCTAGTGAAGATCTTGGCTTTTGTCACTCGTTTAACCACGTAATAGGACAGCTGGAAAACGGTGACGAAATTGATATGCGCTGGCGTGCCACCATTTGCTTGAAGAAAGAAAATGGAAAATGGTCGATTATCCATGAACATAGTTCGGTACCGTTTGATCCGAAAACTGGAAAGGCATTAATAAAGTTAGATGAATAATTGGCTAACATTTAGTCGTCATTTAAATATTGAATAAACAGTTTATAATTCAAGCATTTACAACAACGTCCCGATCTACCCTCGCTGTTGTCTTAAATCCCCCACAATTGTCAATGCCGCAATTGATAGTTTTGTAAACCATCAATCCAGGAATGTACTTATATGGACGGCATTGACGATATTATCTCAAAACTTGAATTTGTCCAGATTTGCTGGGTAGTGAAAGATATTCATGCGGCTGCGGATTTCTTTTCTAAAAGCCTTGGCATCCCCACATTTCCTGCACCTGAGCTAGTTCGTGCGCAGGACCTAGGCATGACTTACCGAGGCGAAGTGGTGGCCGCAGAATGGCTCACTACGCAGGCATACAATGGTCTTAATTTCGTAGAACTCGTGCAGCCTCTTTCCGGGCAAAGCATGTTTCATGATTATTTAGATCAATATCCAGCCGGGGGAGCACAGCATTTTGCATACAGGCTTTCGGTCAGCGATTTCGAAGAGGTCGTCGGAAAATTTCAGGCAAAAGGATATGAAATCATCAGTGAAGTGGATCATCCTATTGCGAGAATGGCGTTTTTTGATACATATAAGATTATTGGCGCTGTAACTGAGATTATGGGAATTACCCCAGAAGGATGGAATGCGGTTGAACAAATGAAAAACAGTAATTGAAATGGATATCAAATTCGAAGGCGGCATCAACATTGCTGTAAAAATTCCGAAAGCTAAATACGAAGCGACAGTTCATTTCTATCGCGACATTCTCAAACTCAACGTGGAAGAAAAGCCGATCACAAATCCGACAGTTTCGCGAACACACCAGGTTCACTTCGGTAGCAACGTCATGTGGCTGGATTGCGTCGATAATTACACACATTCCGAAACCTGGTTGGAGCTCAATGTGGAGAATGTCCCGGCGGCAACTGAATACCTGAAATCCCATGGTATTTCGACCTGTGACGAACTAGAAGAACTTCCCGACAATATGCATTGGATCACCGATCCCGCAGGCTCAGTCTATATTGTCAAGAACAGAGAGTAATCCATTGAAACTGCATGATATTAGGGACCGGTAATCAGAACATAGCAATGAAACTTTCTTCAAAAGCGGACAACATCCTGGAACAAATCAATGGTAATACCAAGCTGGGAGACTTACGGAAAATTGCCAAGGATATTAAGAAAGATCATGAACTGGCTCTTGAACTATGGTCGACCGGGAGATTTTTCCCCAGGCAACTGGCCATTTTAATTATGGACAATAAGCGCATTTCAAAAGAGCTGATCAATGAACTTGATCGTGATATGCAAACCCATCCATCTATCGAGAGGAATCAATTGATAGACTGGTTAATGGCCAATCAACTTCTCAAAGACAAGAACATCGCTGCTTTAATTGAATCATGGGAAAATCGCCCGTCTGCGCTTCAAAGAAGAGTATTCTGGTATCATCAGGCGCGTTTGAGATGGATGGGACAAATGCCACCTAATAACACGGCGGAATTGCTGGCCAAAATAGAAACGAACATTGCCAAAGAAGAACCGGAAGTGCAATGGGCGATGAATTTCACTGCTGGCTGGATAGGCATCTTTGAAAAACAATATCGGGATCGCTGTATTGCTATCGGCGAGAACACCGGTCTTTATAAAGGAGAAATGGTCTCAAAAGGCTGTACTCCGGATTACCTGCCAGAGTTCATAGCGATTGAAAGCAAAAAACGGAATTTATAACTCGCTGGCAAACACCGTCAGATAAATTATTAACGCCACAATTTGCACAACCATCTGGTTGTGCTTAAATTAGCAACCAAATGGTTGTATATGGTAGAAAGAAGGGATGTTTTTCAGGCTATTGCCGACCCTACGCGCCGAATGATCATTCAGCGGTTATCGGGTGGGGTATTAAATATTGGTCAGATTGTTGAAGACTTTGGCATTACCCGCCAGGGCATTGCCAAACACCTGAAAGTGCTGCATGAATGCGGTATGGTCACGCTTACTCAGAGAGGGCGCGAGCAAATGTGTGAGGCGCGGCTGGATCAGTTGGATGAAGTGGCCGACTGGGTGAATGAGTCTCGCAAACTCTGGAATCAGCGATTCGAAAAATTGGACAAATTTTTAGCAGATACAAAAGACAGCAAAAATGAAACCACAGGATAAGGAACTCTTAATTACACGCATATTCCATGCGCCCATTGATAGGGTTTTTGACGCATGGACCGACCCTAAAAACCTTAAAGTCTGGTATGCGCCCGATGGCTGCACGATCGACTTTAAGTATATCGAGGTCGAGGAAGGTGGACGCTTTCATTACCGCATCGATCATCCTAACCACGGCAGTGGATGGGTTGTCGGCAAATACCTGGAAATACTGCGCCCGGAGAAATTAGTATATACTATTAGTCTTTCAAACGAAAACGGCGACGTACTACAACCAGACGATTTAAAATCGGCAGGTTGGCCGGGCGAGATATTGATCAAAGTGACATTTGAATCTCTCGGTAACCAGACAAAGGCAGTGATCTACGAAGCCGTATCAGAGGAGAAAGCCAGGAAAACCGGGGCGTATCGCGGCTGGATGGAGATGTTTGACAAACTGGAACTTCAATTACAAAGCATCCCAAACCATAATTCAGCATCAGCATGAGCAAAATAATATTTGACAGCGGGATTTCTCTAGACGGCTATTTCGCCGGTGACAACAGAAGTCCGCAAAACCCGATGGGCGGCGCTTCGGGCAAACTTCATCAATGGATGTTCAAACAAAAGGCATTTTGGAAACACATCAAAATGGAAGGCGGCCAGGAGGATGGCACAGATGGGACATTGATCGACGATGTGTTTGCCCGGACAGGCTCATACATTATGGGAAAGCGGATGTTCGAGGAAGGCGAAGTGGCCTGGGCGGAAGACCTGTACGAAGCCGACGTATATGTGCTTACGCACGAAACGCGCGAGCCCTGGATTCAAAAAGGAACTACAACCTTCTACTTTATAAATGACGGCCTGCATAGTGCGCTTGAAAAAGCACGGGAGTCGGCAAAGGGGAAGGATATCAGGATACAAGGAGGCGCGAACACGATTCAACAATTTCTCAACGCTGGCTTAATCGACGAATTTTTCATTCACATTGCGCCGGTCTTTCTGAGAGGAGGCATCCGGCTATTCGATGGTATCGAAGACATTTATGATATTCAGATCATGGAAGTGATACCGTCCGAGCTCACCACGCATTTGAGGTACAAGCTGACGAAGAAATGAGATATTGAACAAGCAATCAGCATTTTGCTGGTTGCTTATTTTCTTTGGACTGACCGTTTAATCAATTCCCGCACACGAGAAGTTAGATCGGTTACATCGGATACTTATCCCGAAAGTACACCCAAATCAACCTCCGATGCTTGAAACTCCTCCTCCAACAGTTACGACAGTGATTTGTACGCAACTTCTTGCGGCCCAGCTTCACAAACAACCAAGCTCTTTGGATGATTGTTGACATTCAGAATAACTGCCTCATGGGATATGGGGCTGCTGATTAAACTAGTTTCAATAAGTTGTATATCCATGATAACCATAAATCACAAATGAGCGAATACAAGAAACACGTGGATTCTTTGCCCGATAAGGTTGATAAAACTTCAATCTATGACTATGAGAATGATACGCTTTCGAAAGTTTTCGAAGGTTTTTTTAATTTCTGTTCAACTAATATAAAAACAGAGTGGCCAAAATTTGATGTTGCTAGATGTGGATTTTTCTATCGAGATCAGGCTGTTAATAATGCAATGGCAGTCAAGTCAGGAACAGACATCTGGATTGAAGTCAACAATCATCTTCTTGAAAGTTTGTACAAAAAGTTCAACGTTGAAAAAAAAGCAGTCATAGAATCGTTACCGGAAGCTGCTCTATTGAAAAATGTTGTTCCCGATGACAATCTTCCATATTTGATGTTTCAGAGCACTACGATGTTCCTGTACTATCACGAACTAGGACATATTCTTCAGTATGATAAGACAGACATTAATCAGAGACTCTCTGAGAACGCGGCAGCCGGAACTGCGGCGCAATTTAGCCTGGAACGTCATGCACGAGAAATGGATAGTGATGAGTTTGCTGCCAATTTCTTATACGAGCAAATCAAACACTATTTTAATATTTTGAATGAGGAAACTAAATCAAGGGAAATCCTCATGGCCTTGATAACAACTGGGATTGCGGCCATTTTCGTCTTATTTGAAATGTTGTCGCGCGGTTTCAACTTACCAATTTATTTCGAGGAACGGACTCACCCAAATACTCTGATCAGAGTGATCGGCATATCGGGGATCATTCTAAGTAAGGCGACTGCGGATTTTGGAGAAAAATATGCCGTGACGCAGCCTGAAGTAATCAAACGTTCTTTCGAGATCGTCTTTAATCTCCTTGAATTTGAAGCGTCAATCGGTAATTTCTTTGAAGCTATAAAAAACGAGCGAGTCAACATTGTGGCTTATAGTAGTAAGGTCATGCAACTTCGTAATAGTCTCACATGGATGGCTGGCGTTAAACTGGCAGCCTTAAATTCAAACTCTTCCAATTGATAAGTTGCCAAAAATGGATTGACGTGTTAACATTAAAACAAGGGCTGAGTCATCGCAGCCGTAATTGATTAAAAAGTCTAACTGAAGGTTGAGCACAGTAATTCACGTAAGATGAGGATTTGTTTGTCGTTCTGAATGAACTTAGAGGTTTTATGAGCTGCTTGATTGATTAGAAATTAACAATGATCTTTGATATTTCCCTGTGTTTCCACAATATACTAGACCTTTATGACAAGGTTAAACTTTAAATACTCCATAACTGGTATTTTTCAAGGAACCAAGCGTAAACGAACAGTAATAGAAATTGGCCCAAACCCCGAGTTCTGTTGTGAGAAGCTAAAAGCCATCGGCTACATAGAACCCTTTGAGGTATCCGAACCCTTGTTTGAACCTCCATCTGAGGCGCAATTAAACTATGCTAGAAAACTTGAAATTAAAATTCCAGAACATGCTAGTGCATACGACATGTCAGCCTTACTTTCTCGCAAAGAGGATGAAGATCGCTCTCCAAGCCCTGCTATGTTGGACTATGCTTTTGAGGAAGGTCTTTATTTTTCGAAATACATCGGCCAAAAATCACTATACAATGTCATCTTTCACCAATTACCTTTACACCAGAAAGCTTACTTCTTTGCATTCTGTGTATATGCGTTTCATGCAAACGATAGGAATAGCAATCCTGGAAATCACAGTAAAAAACCTTACTTTGAAGAATTCGCGTCCCAACAGATTACAAATGAATCCTTTGTCCGATCTCTTAACAAACATAGTGGCAGTGAACTTATTGTCTTCGGAGAGTTTCGCGAGTCTGATGGCGTGTCGGTCTTAGGAGCAAGCAAAAATACCATTGCCTACCAGAATGCGTTGAAATTCTTGAAAGAAAAAGGGTTAGTTCGGACATCGCCAATATTAGAGAAAAAAATAATTTCAAATCCCGCTACGCCTAAAACAGCAATGAGGGTAACACAAATTACAAGTCCAAAGCCAGCCCGACCTAAACAGAACAATCAACATCAGCCTACGGGATGCATTATAATTGGTGCGCTAATCCTGACAATTATTTTTTGGATCATTCTTTTCTAACCAGAAGTGTTTGCAAACTTAGAATGCAATTGCCTATTAAATCATCCGGAACTGATCGCCATAATTTCGCTATCACGATTTCATCTTCCCAACATCCTGAAAGAAAAACACAAGTTGTTTGAAAGAAACAAACCTGTTGTGACCCCGTGGATCATACCCGGCTTCCTGGCTGAAATGGGTGAAGCCAGTATACATATCCCAAAGGTCTTCGATCCAAGTCTCTGCGTCACTTTGGCTAAGCAGATCCTTAACTTTCCGGCCGTAGGCGCGATGGAGACGGTCAACCGACTCCGAGTCTTCGGAATCCTTGTCCGAGGGTGGTTGTGTGTCCATTTTGTAATGTCAAAAGTGTGGTACAAAGCTTGCATTTACGTTCTTTGCAAAACACTCATTCTTGCGGACAGTACGCAACACCATCAACGCGGTAACATACATTGCGATCCCGTAAGATATCCGAGCACTTCCCGGGAGATTTATTTAAATTGCTTTTTTTAACCAAACACCCTTTCCACATGGCACATACTACCTCCAATCCGAAGATCCACGAAGGACGTAACTTGAAGAGATTCAGAGAACTTTTTAAAAATAAGCAGGACGCGCTGGCGTTTGAGCTCGGTGAAGATTGGAACCAGCAAAAAATTTCCCTTCTCGAACAAAAAGAGAAGATCGATTCCGATATTTTGGAGCAAGTTGCGGCCATCCTAAAAATCCCCGGCTGAGGCGATTAGGAAATTCAACGGGGATCAAGCAATTAATATCATTACGACTACTTTCAATGATCAGGCTGTTGGCAGCTCTGTGAATTACGGGACTATTCAGAAAGATCCAATTGACAAATTAATGCAGCTTCATGAAGAGAAGATTACATTGTATGAGCGGATGTTGAAGGAGAAGGATGAGATGATGGAGAAGTTGGAGCCGTTGATTGATATTAAATAAATCTTATTTGCTTTGGAAAGACTTAAAAATCTCAACTATCCTATGGGGAGATTCTTCTGTCTCACTTGGGACGTAACCCGTTTGTTGACTATTAAATATTGCTCGAGTAGCTTCAATCAGAACAGCATTTTTTGTCTGATCATCAGCAGACGGTGCATTTACAAATGCCTGAAATGACACTAATGCCGTCTCTCGATGTCTATTCAAGACTTCATTATGCTTACAGGATTTGTAGTTTTTCGAACATAAACTAAGGAAATACAGCAAGGTTGTGAGAATTAACAACTTGCTTATACTTATTTGAATCGTGTCATTCGTACTAAGATTAATTAATATTCGTTTGTGAACCAGATAAAAGTTCAGGATAGCAAACAGAGTTAGTAGAAGAAGAACAACTACGATTCCAATAAGCCACCATCTCGCCTGTTCTTTAAATTTTTTTGATTCAGCACTAAAAAGTCCAGCATAATTTCTTACTCCTTGAAAAGTGGGTAGCATACCAACCTCGTCCAAAGATGCCTTGACTCTAACAATTAGCTCGTCAATATCCTTAACCTTTCTTAGATATCCATCAATTTTCGAATTGTAATTGACCAAATTCTTTGTGACATTTTTCCCAATCAAGGATTCCAAAAAATGTATTAATCTTGGCACAGCGTCATTCAATTGCAATCGAATAGATTTTGCTGACTCTTGACTTAGTTGGTCTAAAAATTCTTTTTGAATTGAAGTGTGTCGAGATTTCCATTCATCTTTATTCAACTTTTCAACAATCGAATCTATGTTTGGAACAGAATTTCTGAATTGAACAGCAATAGAACCAAAATTAGTTACGATGTTTTCAATCTCCGCCCGCTCAGTGTTTGATAACTTCTCGCCCTTCCAATCGCTATCAATTATCGCACCCACAAGTTCGATCGAATATTCCATCAATTCTTTCAAATGAACGTCATCAAGAAATAATTGATTATTAAAGCGTTGCAGAAGTTCTTTGTGAAAGAGAAAGTTTGATGCTAAGCCACTCAACGCGTTCGGAGACTTTTCATAGCGAGATACTTTTGGATATTCTGATGAGTAATACATAATCCTGATGATTCGTCCTTGTGCTTAATCCACAATTATTATTGTGGTGAAACATATTACATATAAAAAAAGTATTTGTCAGGCAACACAGAGTCGTCGTCTGCATATTGAACGATTTCACCGACCTTCTGTGCAAAACGTAATGTGATGGGTAAACTATCAAAGAAATTACAATTATTAAAGTTCAGCTTTGTCAAGGCAAGAATTTCTTCACAGACACGTTTCAACGTAGATTCGCCCTCAAATATGGAGATCTCCAAAGGGTGCGGAATATGAAGGCCCGGATACGTCTCGTAGTAGGGAATATAGCCGGTCGTGTACAAAACACCTGTATATTGATCCAACGGAAGCATCGTTCCCCTTACAACAGGATATCGCCCCTCTCGACGTAGTAACTTTATGATTGAAGTCTTAATTGTTACAAGATCTATGGTAACATCATCTCCAAGCACTTTTCGTATACCATCTTTAAGACCCTCTACTTCTGCATATTCGGCATGCTGTGAAGAGCTCCAGAAATCTGTTGTTTTATGGATCACTACGCGATTAGGTAAGATATTGTTATTAAACCGCTTATATCTTTCAATTACAGATTTAATAAGATCCTCGGCATAATTGTAAGTCAAATGTGGCGCGGGGGTGTTGTGAAAATTAGAATCCCATTTAAATGATTTACCAATAAATACAATGCCTTTCCCTTCATAATTAAATGCCTGCGCAATACTTGACCTAACTAGGTTTGTATCGGCATTAAGTACTTTATGAAAGCTTATCCCAATAAAACATGTGTGCTTATCTTTTAGGGTCAGTGTCCATGGAGTACCGCCATTTTTGTAATAGTTTGCAACGACAAAATTCCATGCCTGCATAGAAAGATCTTGAAGAGACTTTTTCTTACCCAAAACAGTATCTTCCAAAATAATTTGCACAGGTATTGATCCTGGTAACGTAATAAGCTGAGCTTTTAGGTATCGACGCAAATTAAAGAAGGAATTCCCTTTGAAAGGGATAGACGACAAATCTTTAAATACCCTGGCTGGTATAACAATGAAGCATAAATTTGGTAAAGATAAGCTAGTAGTCAATAAGTCAATGTAGGCATCTTTGTATAAGTCGCATATTCTAACAATGCGATCAAAGTCCGTCAAATCATTATCAACTAAAATCGATTCAACTTTTGATTGCTTAATGGTTCGGTTATTTGTCTCATCGTTAACAAAACTACACCGAAAAACAGTTTCCGATGAAAACCCTGGAAAGTCTGGATTTAACCGCTTATTTTGCTCGTATTTTATTTGACCTTCTGTGCTAAAATCTTCAATTTCATCTTCAAAATCACCTCTAAATAGTAAGCCGTCTTCATCACTCTCATCAATAACCTCTCCATCAAATATCTTTGCCTCCGAACTCATTTTAATTTCTTTGGCAGTAGCCTCAACAAGATCGGAAAAACTCTCAATCCATTCCGTAGTCTTCTCTAAGCCAAAACTTGTTCCTATTAGCGCATAATGAAGTTCAGATCGATGTGTGTGCGAACTAGTGGAAAAGAAACCTCCAATTGTGATCCCTTGTTTTGGGTCTTCACTAAGCCGGTCGTTTCCAAATTCAAGCAGGGGTTCACTTAATAATTCAGGTTTCATATCAAAGAAATATGGCTAGTTGTTGTGAATTTTCGTTCACTGGTAGTCTAGTTTTTGCCGGTGATCGCACTGAATCCATTGCGATTCCAAATGGGACATCAAAATAAATCGGTCTACCAACGCTTATATCCGGATGCTGCAAATTCTTTCCATCGAAAATCATCCATTCTGTATTGTTTTTCGCAAAGTGATACCACCAAAAATGAAGTTCATCTAGAACTCCATCATTGTAAGTTCTTGAATTGATGTAATTTGTATATTTAGTTATCTTATCAGGCCTTATGGGAGTCCTTCGGTCTGAGGTAAAAAGGTATTTGTGATTTAGTACTAGGTAGAGCTTATTTTCAATAAAGACGATTTTGACATTGATTGCCCAGTGTCTAAAAAAGTGATCTTTTCCATACTCGTAATAGCCTACCACCTTTTTTTCGGTTTCCTTGGAGATTTTTCTAGTCTTGAAGGGTACTTTGTGCTCCTGCTGATCCTCTTTTAAGAAAAAGTAGTATCGCTTATAGTCTTTCTGCCACCACATGCCACGACGTCTCATGAAATCTGATATGTACGCGTTCATCAGCTCTACATAGTAATTCTTTAATGTAGATGAGCTAACAATATCGTTGAATCTATGCTCTTGGCAATTGCAGCCGTCTTCCGAAGCTTGATCAAAGAATTCTTTGAACCCCTTCCGAGCGTCAGTAAACGTGTAAATGAATGAATCTTTGATTATGAAATATGGTGCTATGCCGGGCTGAACTTCAGAAAAGAGAGCTTTCTTGTTTTTGAACCTACTAGGAAATGCATACATCCATCGAGGTTCTGATCTAAATGGCCATAGGTTTGAGTCAATAAATTCAGAGACAAAGTGATTAAGTCTCGGCTTGAATGACGACGCGAAACGATCCAGGAACTCATTACTTCCAATCGTGAGGAGATTGTTAAGTTTCGAAAATTGAATCGGTGCCGCTTTTTGTCTACCTTTTTTTGTGGACAGCGCTACATCAATATCAGTAATTTTTTTGCAATAAAGATATTCATTCCCTTTGCGCCCGTCAAAGATCACAAGAAGGACCTCATATCCAAAACGCCTATAATTCTTCCAGTATTCCAGGTCAGAATCAGAGGCGCTAAAACAAAAGGAGTCTTCAGTCTCTCGAATCATGTAGCTATTATCATGTTCTGTTGACTTGACCTGAACTTTTAGTATGCGTGAGGTTGGTCTAGTTTTTCCATCATCAGTCTTTTCTGTTAATTCAATCTCGCCATCAATACCAAAATCGTTTTTCGTTTCTTCCCTCCAGATAATATAAGGATTATGCCGATTACAATAATCCGCGAAGACGTTGACTCCTCGCTCCGCAATAATGTGTGACGCACGGACTGTTTTTGACATGATGCTTTAAATTTGCAAAATTGAAGATAACAAATTAAAAAGATATTTCAAAAAATGTAAACTTTTGATAAATTCATTGTTATTAAATCTCTGATTTTCATGAAGTTAAGTTCAAAAATCTGTACACTTTTTTTTGTTTGAATATAGTTTTGATCCTTTTTTTATGATAGTGCATATGTTGTTAGGCTCGTATTTCGTATCTGAAATACAGATGTAAGTAAATAACCGCATATAAGTTTGAGGGAGGCACTACTTGATTCACAGCTTGATGGGCATATAATTATAATGGCATCTAATTACGAAAATCGAGTGGGCTAAAAGGAAAACTTCGGACATCAGGTAGTATATCCATGCGAAGGGTTTCCCCTCAAGGAATTTTGAAATCAATTTTATTCCAAGAGGTTATCATCCGAAAAGGAGCAAAACCCTTCCGAAGTCACGATCAAATGATCCAGAACCCGAATGTTCAATAACTCACCTGCCTTTCTCATATTCTCTGTAACATACTTATCAGCATCACTCGGCACGAGTTGCCCGGAAGGATGATTGTGTGCCAGGATGATCCCTGTTGCATTGGCTTTCAAGGCAGCTGCAAAAACGATCCTTACATCAGCACTTGCTCCTGAAATCCCTCCTTTGGAAACTTCAAAAATACCTAGCACACGGCTGGCATTGTTCAATAGCAGTATCTTGAACTCTTCAATAAATTCAAGTCTGTTGGGGTTCCAGCTTTGGATCAGCACGTTGTATGCATCTGTCGACGATGTTATTTTAGGACGTTGGCTTGCTTGTACATTGGTTTTGTAGATCAGCTCAATTTCTGCTACCTGATACAAGTTTGAGACATTTGCGAAGCTTTCCATAATTACCTTGATTTTGATGTGATTGAATGAATTATGGCGCTTCATTTTGGCACTGGGCAAGCAAGTAGTGGAAGCAACGGAATAAAGGAAAGCCCCGCGCGCAAGCAGGCATTTCATGCCCGTGTTTATGCCGGAATTTCCACTACGCCCCGCAGCCCTGTGCCTAACTTTGGGGCATCATTGATACAAGAAACTCTATTAGGCATTTAAACAGTCTTCATGAAAGTTTTAGCGATTCTTATCACGATCTCATTTTCTATGTAATTGATAATCATTGGGATACAATGTCACGGCGTAGGTACAAGAAAAAGTTGTACTTGAAGCGCCTTGGTTTTGAGTGTTGCTTTGTCAGGTAATCAATGCAGCAGCAACCTTAAAACAACACGAGTTATGGCAACGCATTTATCCTGGACAGGCTACTTTTTTGCAGTGGGTGCCGCAGTGGCGATCTACTATGTGATCATCGGCATCCGATATTACCGGCAGGACATCAAGGCACTGCTCAATTCAAAATCCCGGTTCTGGGACCGACCGGAAAAGCCGCCGCCGTTTAGCAAGCCGGAGGTGAGTCAGCCGGAAGATACCGCTGAACCTGTTGAAGTGAAAAAGCAGCCCTGGCAAAGTGAGGCCTTGTTTGCCAAGGTGGAAGAGCTCAGCTCGCAGCTCAGGACTAGCATCAGAGAAGCTTACGAAAAAGGTTACGAAAAGCGGGATCTGATTTTCCTGATACAGATATTGATCAAAGATTTTTCTGCCGTCAAAGGCACGCCGTTCCGTGAGGCGATCGACAATGTGATCACTTCGGAATCTGCAAAATTTGGCTTCATCAACCTCAGTGCTGTAGAGCTAGAGGAGTTATGGAAGGAGGTTTAATGATGAGCCCGTTCTCCTGCGCTCCCGGGCCTTCGGGCTTGGGAGCCGCAAGGAGATAAACCGAGTAAATAAGTTCAAAACAATAACTAACGAGGCGTATGAAATGTGGGAAAACAGCCCTTTCAAGCAGGGCAAAACAAGTATGGGCAGCAGCGCTGCTCTCAGTAATAGCAACCATCGCCAAAGCGCAGGACGGCGCAGCGGGCATCTCGGAAGCCGATAGCCAGGTGCGCAGCTACTTCGAACCAGGCACACAGCTGATGTATGCCATCGGCGCGGTGCTCGGGCTGGTAGGCGCAGTGAAGGTTTTCCAGAAATGGAATGCCGGGGACAATGATACCGGAAAAGTTGCGGCGGCGTGGTTTGGCAGCTGTATTTTCTTGGTAGTGGTCGCTACCGTGCTGCAATCTTTCTTTGGCCTATAAGGGTAAGCGTTATGGCAAGCACAAGCGTTTACCAAATCAACAAGGGCATCAACACTTCCATTGAGTTCAAGGGGCTTAAAGCGCAGTACATCTGGTATATGGGCGGGGCGGCAATCGTTTTGTTTGCGATTTACACGCTGCTCTACGTCTGCGGCATCCGCTCTTACATCTGCGTAGGCATTGTGATTTGCCTGGGCATCCCGATGATCATGGGCATTTACCACCTAAGCTCAGCCTATGGCGAGCACGGGGTAACCAAAATGCTCGCCCGGCGAAGTGTGCCAAGCTATGTGAAATCTAATTCAAGGCGCATTTTCAAAACCCGCACCAGCAATGGAAAAGTTACTCGATGATTTGATCCCGATCATGGATGTGGAGCATGATTGCATCCTATCCAAGCAAGGAGACATCACGGTGGTATTTCAGGCAGATTTGCCTGAAATATTCACCCTCTCCGACAACGACTACGAGGCATTTCACCAAACCTGGGTGAAAGCGCTCCGCGTGCTGCCAGCACATTCCGTCTTCCACAAGCAGGATTGGTTTGTCGACAGCCGCTATGAGCCGGACTTCTCGCGTGAGGATAAAAGTTTTTTGTCCATGCAAAGCGAGCGCCATTTCAATGAGAGGCCGTTTCTGGATCACTGCTGCTACATCTACATTACCAAAAAGCCCTCAAACCGGAAGGGTTCCAGCTCGCTGGTTTCAAACCTGGTCAGGCCTACGCTGATGCCGGAGGAAACGATGGATGAGAAAGTCTTGCAGGATCTGCATAGCTGCGTAGGTCAGTTTCGGCACATTATGGAAGATAGCGGATTTGTGAAGCTGCGAAGGTTGAAAGACAACGAGCTTTGGAGCCACAATGCGAAGGCCGGAATTATCGAGCAGTATTGTTATCTGTCACCGGGCGACGAGCCGCTGATCAAAGACATACAGTTTGAGGAAAACATCCGGATCGGTAGCCAGCACTGTCAGCTCTATACGCTGGCGGATACCGAAGACTTGCCAGGCACATGCGGCTCACAGATCCACTTCGATCGATACTCGACGGACAAGACCAAATTCAGCATTGGATATTCGTCTTCACTCGGCCAGCTATTGAGCTGTAACCACATTTACAATCAGTACATTTTCATTGATGACGGGCAGAAAACGCTCCGAAAGATGGAAACCAAAAGGTTGAGGCTCCAATCTCTGGCAGCTTATTCGCGAAAGAATGCGATAGCGCTCGATGCGACAAATGCGTTCCTGAACGAAGCGATTTCTGGCCAGCGGATGCCGGTGAGGGCACATTTCAATCTGCTGGTCTGGACTGAGAAAAAGGAAGAGCTCAACGAATTGAACAACAAGGTCTCGGCTGCACTGGCCCAAATAGAAGCTGTCGCAAAAAAGGAGACAACTGGAGCGCCGCAGATTTTCTGGGCGGGAATCCCCGGCAACGCGGCAGATTTTCCGATGAATGAGACCTTCGACTGTTTTGCGGAACAGGCTTCATGCTTTCTGAACTTGGAAACGGGTTACCGTTCTTCGATCAGTCCGGTCGGTTTGCGGCTTGGAGATAGGCTCACAGGAAAACCTGTTCATGTGGATATTAGTGACGAGCCGATTAAAAAAGGGATTTGCACCAACCGGAACAAATTCATTCTTGGCCCCTCAGGCAGCGGAAAGTCGTTTTTTACCAATCACATGGTCAGGAGCTATTATGAGCAAGGTTCGCACATTGTTCTTGTAGATGTCGGTCACTCTTACAAAGGCTTGTGTGACCTTGTGAATGGATATTATTTCACTTACCAGGAAACAAATCCGATCAAGTTCAACCCATTTCACATCACCGAGGGTGACGCGTTGGATACGGAGAAGAAGGAGAGCATTAAGACACTGATTCTCGCACTTTGGAAAAAGGATAATGAGGTTTTCAAGCGAAGTGAATATGTAGCGCTTTCCAATGCGCTGACGCTTTTCTATGCTCATATTGCTGAAACAGGGAAGTTCGCGTGCTTCAATTCCTTCTACGAGTTTCTGCGCGACAAGTTCGTTGCGATCCTTGATGAGGACAAAGTGAAAGACCGGGATTTCGATGTGGCCAATCTGCTTTACGTATTGCGACCCTATTATCAAGGCGGTGAGTTTGACTATCTGCTGAATGCAACCGAAAACATAGATCTATTAAATGAGCGGTTCATCGTTTTCGAGCTGGACAATATCAAAGACCACCCAATCCTGTTCCCGGTGGTGACGATCATCATCATGGAAGTCTTCATTAGCAAAATGCGAAAGCTGAAGGGCATCCGGAAGATGATTTTGATTGAAGAAGCCTGGAAGGCGATTGCCAAAGAAGGTATGGCGGACTACATCAAGTATTTGTTCAAAACAGTTCGCAAGTATCTGGGAGAGGCCATCGTAGTGACGCAGGAAGTGGAAGACATCATCAGCTCACCGGTGGTGAAGCAGGCAATCATCAACAATAGTGACTGCAAGATCCTGCTCGATCAAAGCAAGTACCAGAACAAGTTTGATCAGATCCAGGAACTGCTTGGGCTGACAGAAAAGGAGAAGACGCTGATCCTATCGGTCAATAAAGCCAATGATCCACTTCGCAAGTACAAAGAAGTCTTTATCAGCCTGGGCGGGACGCTTTCAAGGGTTTACCGAGCTGAAGTGAGTTTGGAAGAATATCTCTGCTACACTACCGAAGAGACTGAGAAGATCAAAGTAATCGAATATGCCAGCCGGTTTGGGAGCATGCAAAAAGGAATCGCGGCACTTGCCAGCGAAATGAAATCAACGGCAGGAACATGAGAAAGCACATTCTATTTTTCACATTGATATTTGCCCTGGTAGCTACCCCTGTACAGGAAGCACAGGCTGCAAATCCCTGGGCAGCTATTATCAAGGCTGCGATCAAGAAAGTTGTGAAGGCAGTGGATTTGATGATCCAGCGGCGGCAGAACAAAGTGATCAGGCTTCAAAACGCACAGAAAGCCATTGAAAACACGATGGCCAAATTGCAGCTCGATGAAATCACTGACTGGGTCAAGAAGCAGCGTGACCTTTACAAAAAGTATTATGATGAGCTCAAAAAGGTCAAAGCGGTTATTGCTTATTATTTCAAGATCAAGCAGATCGCCGACAAAAACTCCCGGCTTGTTGATGAGTACAAAAGGTTTTGGGGATTGATCTCCGACGACAACCATTTCACAGCTCAGGAGCGCAACTACATCTTTCAGGTCTACGTGGGTATTCTTGAAAATTCAGCAAAGAATGTGGACTTGCTCAAAATGGTGGTAGAATCCTTAACGATGCAGATGACGGATGCGAAGCGGCTGGAACTGATCGAAAATGCTGCGGATAAAACGGATCAATTGTACACCGATCTTACCCGGTTCAATCAGGAAAATGCAATGCTGAGCATCAGCCGCGCAAAGAATCAGCATGAAGTGGATGTGGTGAAAAAGCTTTACGGACTCAACTAGTATGATCATGAAAGGAATTTTAATTGTACTGACCATGATTTTCATCAACACCACTTCGCAAGCGCAAACATTCAAGGAATGGTTTCGTCAAAAAAAGACCCAAAAGAAATATCTGATCGAGCAGATCGCCCAACTGAAAATCTATTTGGAGCTAACCGAAAAGGGCTACAAAATCGCAAAGAAGGGATTGACAGCAATTGGGGATTTAAAAAGGGGCGAATTCAAGTTGCACAAAAATTACTTCGATTCGCTCAAAGTCGTCAATCCGAAAATTGCCAGCCTACCAAAGATCAAATGGACTGTTGCATACAACGGAGAAGTCAAAAACGTCTGCTCCACTTGCCTTTCCAAACCTGGCCTATCCGAATATCTCAGCGGCGACGAGCTCGCTTACCTAAGAGCAGTTTTTGACCGGCTCGATTCGGAGTGCGACAAAATAGTGGGCATGCTAAAAGAAATCACCATCGACGGTAATCTGGCAATGACCGATGATGAGCGGATAAAACGGATCGAGACGCTATACCAGCAAACACTCTTCAATCTAACGTTTTCAAAAGCTTTTTGTAACGAGTCGACAGTGCTGGCAGCGGCCAGGATGAAGGAGAAAGAGGATGTGACAACCGGCCGCGCACTCCGCGGCATAAACTGAAAACAATGAGAAATGTACTGATATTTTTTCTATTGGGGATGCTGCTGATTCCTCCAAAACGAGCGTTAGCTCAGACGCCAGAAGTCACTCAGCTTATCCTGAATATCCAGAAGCTTAACCAACTTCGGAAGATCCTGAAAGAGTTGAAAGCAGGTTATGATATTCTCTTCAAAGGTTACACAACCATTAAGGATATTTCGAAAGGAAATTTTAAGCTGCACGAAGCATTTTTGGACGGATTGCTGGAAGTGAGTCCTTCCGTGAAACGCTACAAACGGATCGCCGAGATCATCGACTTTCAGCTAAAACTAGTCTCCGAATATAGGGCTGCGTTCGGCCAGTTTCAATCCGGAAAATACTTCAATAAGGATGAGCTTGATTACATGGAGCGTGTCTATGCCAGATTAATCAATCAAAGTTTAAAAAACCTGGATGCACTGACCATGGTTGTTACTGCTAAGAAAATGCGAATGTCTGACGATGAACGTCTGTCAGCCATTGACAAAATCCACGAAGAAATGCAGGATAAGCTTGTTTTCCTACGTCACTTCAATTCCACCGCGGCAACACTTGGCTTGCAACGTGCCAAAGTTTCGGTTGAAGTTGAATCCAGCGCACAGTTAAACGGCATCCAGCTCTAATCTCAAAATTATGAATGCATTTACAAGAGCCGCTTTGATAGCGGTGTTAGCTACCGCTTTGCCCCAAATTTCCTTGGCGCAAGGTTTTCCCGAACAGATCAGCGGCCTTCATAGTGTGCTTGACAAACTCTACGATGAGATGATGCCCATGTGTGCGAAGTTGATTAGCGTGGGTCGAGGAATTGCAGGCTTTGCGGCAATCTGGTATATCGCTTCACGAATTTGGCGACACTTGGCGAATGCGGAGCCCATTGATTTCTATCCGCTGTTCCGGCCATTTGCAATTGGCTTTGCTATCCTGATTTTTCCATCGGTTCTGGCAATGATCAACGGTGTCATGTCCCCGGTTGTTCGTGCCACGTCCGCCATGGTCGAAGGTTCAAACGAGGCAATCACTTTGCTGTTGAAGAAAAAGGAAGAGGCAATCATGAAAACCAATGCCTGGCAAATGTATGTCGGCGCAACTGGGAATGGGGATCGGGACAAATGGTATAAGTACACGCATGGGAATGAAGACCCATCTGGCGAGGGGATCATGGCCAGCGTCGGCAACGACATCAAGTTCTCAATGGCGAAAGCTTCGTACAATTTTCGGAATTCCATCAAAGAATGGATGAGCGAAATACTCAGGCTGCTATTTGAAGCAGCAGCACTTTGTATCAATACGCTTCGAACGTTTCAGCTCATTGTTTTGGCCATTGTCGGCCCAATTGCATTCGGCATCTCAGTTTTCGACGGTTTTCAGCATACGCTTACCGGTTGGATCGCGCGGTACATCAACATTTTTCTGTGGCTGCCAGTCGCTAACATTTTCGGCGCAATCATTGGCAAAATCCAGGAGATGATGCTTACCCTGGATATAAGCCAGGTAGAAGGCGCTGGTGAAACATTTTTCAGCTCAACGGATATGGCTTACCTGATCTTTTTAGTCATTGGCATCGTGGGCTACTTTGCAGTGCCCGCAACGGCTAACTTCATTATCCAGGCAGGAGGTGGTAATCCATTCCTTTACAAAGTCACGACCCTTTTCTCGCAAACGGCAACCGGCTTCGGCAACCGGGCCTTTCCATCGAATGGCGGCTTTGGGTCAATTCCGAGAAACACTGCTATTCCAAAATCTCAAAACTAGTAACAAAAAATCATGTTTACCAAAGCTAAAAATCTGGAAACTGCATTCCGACATGTACGCAGCTTTACATTGCTTGTGATCATCGGCTGCATAGGTTTCTGCTGTTTCGCTATCTACAAAAGTTACCAGCTGGTGGATGAGACGCAGGACAAAGTGTACATCCTGGCAAGCGGAAAAGTGCTTGATGCTTACGCCTCAGAGCGAAAGGAGAACATTCCGGTTGAAGCCCGCGATCATGTTGCCACTTTTCACCGCTTCTTCTTTACGCTTGATCCCGATGACAAGGTGATCCAGTCGAACCTGGTCAAAGCATTGTATCTGGCCGATGGCTCAGCGAAAGCACAGTATGAAAACCTAAAAGAATCGGGGTTCTATTCGAGTATTATTTCCGGAAACATCAGTCAGCAGATAAGTGTGGACACCGTCGAAGTTGAAACGGACGACTACCCATACCGCTTTCACTGCGTAGCATCCCAGCGGATCATCCGCTCAACGAGCATTGTTACCCGAAGGCTAGTGACCGAAGGGTTTCTCAGAACCGTATCACGCAGCGACAACAACCCTCATGGGTTTCTGATCGAACGCTGGACAACACTTGAAAACAAAGACATTAATGTACAAAACAGGTGAACTATGTTTTACAATTTCAATAGGCACAAACAGCAAGCCGCTGAGTCAAAAGCCATCCCAATGGAGGAGTTGGTAAGAAGGTATCGTGAGCACAGACGAGTATGTCAGCGGCGTTTAACTGGCCGGATGATCCGTAAGATGTTCCGTGTGCCAGTCAACCTGCGGCTCCCGATCTTTTTCACTGCATTAGGATTTGGAGCAGGATACTGCATCAACTTAATCCTACCTCACTCTTTCTTACAACAAAGTGAATATTCACTGGCAGAATTAAGGCGCTCTCCCCAAACAATTCATGCGGCGGCGTCAAGCCCAAAGCAACAGGCATTCCAGCAGTACCTGGATAGTTTAGAAAGGGCACTGGTCGCAGACAGTTTATTTCAGTCACAACAAACCATCGAAGATCATGCACAAAAAAGCATACACCCGTAAGTTTTTGCAACAGCGAAAATTTTACACCTTCCTACCGCTAATCGTTTTGCCTTTCCTAACGCTCTTTTTCTGGATGCTGATCCGCAAAAACAATGGAACCGCAGCCCAGGTTAACGGTCAAAAGGGATTGATCCTGAAATTGCCGGAAGCATTTTTGAAGGATGACAAAGATTTAAACAAGCTGGGTTATTACAAGAAAGCTGCCGAGGATTCGGCACGTCTTCGCGATCTGATCGAAAAGGATCCGTATTACCAGGATACCTTACTTGCTTCCAAGACTGGACCATTAGGAGTACCATTAAAAGATTTGGACGGGCCAGGTAAAAGTCGCAGAGCCTCTGGACACTCTACTCAGGCGGACAGCTCCGACAAACCAGACCAGCAAGTGCAGAAAAAGCTAAAAGAGCTTGACAAAGTTCTTTCGCAAACCAGTAACCCGAAATTTGATTCAAAGTCAGACAAGCAATCGGAAAGCGAAAAGAAAAACCTAAGCCCTGAAATGATGCGCTTGGAACAGATGATGGCAGGATTAGAATTGGAAGAGCCGACATCGGAAGAAGACCCGGAAATGACTGAGCTCAGTGGGATGCTTGACAAAATCATGCAGATTCAGAATCCAGCCTTAGCTGAGGAAAAGCTAAAAGAGCAATCATTAGTAAATGGAAAACAAGTATTTCCAGTGATTGCTGCTGGCGAAGATGTCAATTACACATTGCTGACGAGCACACAACCAGATTCGGCTTCTTTACAGAACAGTGCCTCCTCAATGACCGGCTTTTATTCTCTTGATGACCAACAGACAGTTGCCGTGAGTCAGAATGCGATTGAAGCTATCATCGATCAAAATCAGACTTTGGTAACAGGTGCAACGATCAAGCTCAGATTGGCTACCGATGTTTTCATTGCGGGAAACCGAGTGTTGGCAGGAAGTTTCATGTACGGAAAGGTCAGTTTAAACCAAGAGCGGTTGCGTGTGAACATCGAATCAATCAGGTCAAACAACTCTATACTCCCTGTTGATTTGTCAGTTTATGATATAGATGGGATTGAAGGAATCTACATTCCCGGAGCACTCTCAAGAGATGTCGGCAAGCAATCATCTGACAGGGCTATCCAAAGCGTCAACATTCCTATGATCGACCCTTCCATAGGTGCCCAGGCGGCCAGCGCCGGAATTGAAGCCGCGAAATCATTCCTAGGCCGGAAAGCCAAACTCATACAAGTTAGTGTGAAGGCCGGTTACCGGGTGCTGCTCAAAGACGCTAACACCAAGTCTATCTGATTCAATTACATACTAATCAACTGTTATCATGAGAATTTTCCTTTTGTGTCAGCTACTGCTTTGCCTGTTTTTTCAGGTGCAAGGCGTCTGCCAGGTTACTGGAAGCAGCATCATTGCTCCCTTCCCATTGGAAGTGACGACAACCAAGACCACCCATTTGATCTTTCCATTCGGGATCAAAACCGTCGACCGGGGAAGCCGGGACATTCTCGCCCAAAAGGCAACCGGTGTTGAAAACATTTTACAAGTGAAAGCCGCCAGACCCGATTTCGATACCACAAACTTGACTGTTATCACGACTGATGGAAAACTGTTTTCGTTTCTGGTAGGCTTTGCAGATCAGCCCCTATCCCTTAATATACAAGTCAATAGTACAGCAGTTGACGTTGCCAACTTTAGAGATGGCGATCACAACGAAGCCAAGGTTGCGCAATCTGCACTTCAAGTTTGGAACAATCCAGCTCGTAACGTTACTGTTAAAGACAGATCATCCCAGTCAGAACTATTAATGTCAAGCATTTTTGTCGATGACGATTTGCTTCTGTACAGAATTGAGCTTTCAAATAACTCTGCGTTAAAATACGAGATTGAAAACCACAGGGTTTTCGTACGTGACAAAAAGAATCCCAAGCGAACGGCGATTCAAGAAACTGAGATAAAGCCGCTTCATATTCTTGGAGATACAAATGCCGTCTCACCTCAGACGTCGCACACCTTCGTCTTCGTCCTTCCGAAGATGACTATTCCCGACAAAAAGTATTTGGCTATCCAGGTCCAGGAAAAAAATGGGGGTAGACACATGAATCTGAAAGTCAGAAACCGACATCTTCTGAAAGCCCTTCCAATCCGTCAATAATCATCCAACCAACAAATTTTAAAAATCATGAATGAAAAAAATTTCGAATATCTGCGCGATCAAGTCAAATATTCCGGCTTTGGGGAAGGCCTGGAAAACCAGCTAAAAGAAAACATTAAAAGGCAGCCTCCTGAATTTACGCTTCAACATCAGGCCATGTTCGGCAAAGATGAAGTCAATAGCGCTCTTCACTTCAAGCGTTCGGCCACGACTGATATGTATTTCTTTAATAGCTATATGGCTTCTATGAAACAGGAACAAGCTACCGAGAAAATGAACCAGACTTTCTATGTTAGCAAAGACAACAACATTACTTTGAAAGAAGGTTATAACCTGATGAACGGCCGGGCAATCAATAAAGACTTGACCAACAAAGAAGGAAAGATTTACAATGCCTGGCTTCAAATGGACTTCAAGCAAACAGATGCTGCTGGAAACTTCAAGCTCAAACAATTTCACTCAAACTATGGGTTTGATCTGGAAAAAGAACTAGCTAAACACCCGATTAAAGAGCTTCAAAATACGCAGGACAAATCCAGGTTACTGGATTCGCTTCAAAAAGGGAACCGTCAGGCCGTAACTTTTATTGAGAGCGGTGGCGAACAACGCCGCTACATGGAGGCTAACCCGCAATTCAAATCCGTGACGGTCTATGATGCCAGCATGCACAAGCTCCATAACCGGCAATCTCAGCAGGTACAGATGTCGAATGCTAACAAGCAGGAACAGAAAAATGGACGGGAAATTGCGGGGGATGACGAGAAGGATCACCATTCTGGAAAGAAATTCAAGAAAGCAAAAGGCATGTCGATAAGCCAATAAGCTATGGATATTGCAACGCACCTTGACCGGTTTTTCAGGGACATCAGTGTAGACGCCCGTGTAACAGTGACTCACATTAGCGTCTACGCTGCTATCCTTCAAAGCTTGCGGAGACTGGGAACAGACTACCTATCAATGTTTGGTTTTGAATTGATGCAAGTCGCCAAAATTTCTAGCGGAAAAACATACTACAAAGCGGTTCGCGAACTCAACGAGTTCGGGTACATCCGTTACGAGCCGTCATTTAAGAAAAACAGGCCAAGCAGGATTTCACTGCCTGAACCTAATGATTGATGTACTAAATTTTAAACAAATGAATATCGAGGTAATAACTAAGGAAGACTTGCAAGTTTTACGGCGAGAACTTCTAGAAGATTTAAAGAAATTTTTGTCAAGCTCGAAACAAGAGCCAAACAAATGGCTTCGAAGCGCGGATGTCAGAAAAATGCTTAATATCTCAGCTAGCACGCTTCAAAATCTGAGGATAAACGGACAGCTTAAACCTAGCAAAATTGGAGGATCATTTTATTATGCATTCCAGGATATCCAATCGCTGATGCTAGGTGAAACAACAAGAACAAAGTGATGGAAAGATCAATATCGAGATTTTTTAACCAGATCCTAACAGACCCAAGGGTCAGAATCTGGCATGTGGGGACTTACCTCGCTTTGGTCCTTATTTGGGATAAAAATAAGCAATCAAGTCCATTCCAAGTAACCCGGCGGATGATAATGCAGATGTCACGAGCAAAAAGCCCGGCGACATATCATAAGCACTTGAAGGAGCTCGAAATGTTCGGCTACATTAAATACCTGCCTTCCTATCATCCTAAGCAAGGAAGTAAAATATGGTTGGTGGATAAATTCCGCGCAGGCCTGTAGCAGCTCTTGATTTAGTTACAAGCAATTTTTAAATTCGCTTAGATTATCCATCTAACAATCGAAGCTATGTTTTTAGCATTTGGCATCACATCGGTCATGACATACGGAGCGATTCTAGTCTTTGTTGGAATAGGACTACGATTCTTTGTCGGACAGCGCAGGTTTAGCAGAAGAGGGATGGGCGGGACACAGCAATTCAATAGTTACTGGTCGTCGGTATTGGCTTCTACATTTGAAGGCGTGTTGATGATTATCTCAGCGCTTGCACTTGTATCGGGAATACTTTTACTGATCATTGAGTCATTCAACAGCCTCCAATAGGTTAGATTCCAGTATTACAGTCTCTATCGGCGCGGATGTGTAGCTAATTGAAGCTTATCGTCGGTGCCTTTGAAAGAGAATCCGAAAAATACGCTTTGGCACGTCCGGCAGAGGAACTTTGGATCATCCGTATCATCACAGCAAGTTTACAATAAGTTTTAAATTGGCCGGATGTAAATCTGCTTTTCTTAACGCCTGTACATGACAGATAAGCTGCAAGTTTGGGGTGGGCTGTGCGAAGGAAGTGTGTAATGCCGGATAAAGAATTACGATCAGACATCTTCCCTAAGCACAGCTTAAGAGACTAAAATCGTTTGATTTTGTGAAAAATAAGCTGCAAATGTGGTGGAACTAGATTTCATCACTTTCCCCCTACCGGTAGGGATTATTGGATTTTATTGCAGGTTTGCAGACATCTTCTATGAACATAATCACTTCGAGAGTTGTCTTTATCCATCCTTCGACCAACTCCGCTGTCAAACCGATGAGATGACCGTTAACATTTGCCTTATCTTTTCCATGTGCAATTTGGTGCCGAGTGAGAAACAAATCTTTGAACGATCTCCATGTATTAGGGAATTCTTTTTCAAGACTTCTACCACATTCCGCTTCAAGCACCTGACTTAAAACTGAAAGTAATCCGTGTTGGAAGGATTCCGATTCGCGTATACTATGGTATTGTTCCTCACCTGATAATCAAACTTTTCGACAAAGAGCGTTTGTCTCGCCATGTCGATACTTAGACTTAGCATTAAAGTACATTCCCAACAATTATCCCTTGCAAAGCTGTTTTGTGCATTGAAGAAAACTGTGAAATACCGTGGAAAGGTGATGCCTAAAACGGCCTTTGTACATGCCTTTTCAAAAATTTGCCTGTCAATTTCTGTAAACTTCATTTACATAAATTCAACTCTTGCCAAGGGGTTTTCGATACATCTTGACTGTGAGTCAATGCCAAATTGATGTTTCAACATCGATTCAAAATGGTATTCATAACTATTAATCCAAGGCTGGCCCGAGTAACCTCGGAGCCAGTCTAAAAGCGATTTGGAAACCCGGATCAACTCAGCTTCAGGTTGATCACCAAGAACATCAATTCTAAGAGCATTATTTTGTATCAAGTTTTGTCCGTTGTCACCAGTTGATGTAATTACTACGCCCCAGTAGGTTACTTAGACTGTTCGATGGCTGGCACAATAGGTGACCAAGAGAAACTTGGCCAAGTAGCAAGTGGGGGTCGGGATAGATTTTTGAAGTATCAGCATTGATTGCAAATGGCCTGTAGAATCTATATCGAAAAGTCATTGTTTCAATTGAGAAATCCGCCAAGTGTCATTCGATTTCAAGCAAAAAGAGAATCCAAAACTGCCGCCAATTCCCGCAGGAACGATTGTTGCGATAATTTGTTTTGATCCGGCAGATAGTTCGCTTGCGATGAGGCTTTTATATTTCGGCATTTGTAAAAGAACATCAAATGATAATTCATGGGCTGATCTCGAATGTGATTAAGAAATACAAGGGTAGCAGTACAAAACGAAAATCTATTTGCGTTTTTTCTGTCACAACACGTTCTCTTGGTCATGTTTTAGCTTTTCAAAAGCGTGCTCTTCTGATATTGCGTTCTAACCTAAGACAACGCCATAAAGTAAGCGCCTTTGGATTGACTTGACGAATTCAGTATTTTAATCAAAGATCAAGCTCATACTTGGCTAGTTGATAGCCGTCCTTAAAACCTCGTAGGAATTCGGGTGATAGATCTTCTTCCTGTTCTGCCTTGGTTAAACGTTGTTCTGACGTGTCTATTCAGAAATTGATCAATTGATTCCGAGTCATAAAGAATAATCGTTCTCTCAGGTTGTGAGAATTTTATACTTCCTTCATCACGCAGCGTCTGGAGGGTTGTTTTACTTGATATTCGTAACATCTCCATCGCTTCAGCACCTGAAATCCCATTTATCTTCTTTAACGGCATGCTGCTGTTGGGTGCGTTCAACGACTTTATTCAAGAGAGCGTAGAAAGCCTCATATTCCAGGCAAATAACTTCCATCTTGTATTTTTTTGCTAAAATATGAAATCATTTTGTCTTGAAAATGCGATATTGCTAATCGTTGGAGGTTATCATCTCATCTATCGTTTTCGCAATACAGCAGTGCCTACGGACAAAATTAAGTATTTAATTGAACATGAAGCAGAGGGGTCTTTGCTTGATTTTAAGACGGAGCCTTACTCGCTTGGAAAGCAGAAAACTTACGAGTTTTTAAAAGACCTCTCGTCAATGGCTAACGTACTCTCAGACGAAGACAAGTACAGCATCATGGGAGTTGAAGAAAAAGAGGGTTTGGCTGTCGGCTTTAAATCAATTACTAACACACTGGACGAATCAAATTTTCAGAAGTACGTCACCGACAACATCGAACCGGATTTGCAATTTAAAATCAAACAGGTGGGATGTTCAGGACATAACCTTGTCTTTATTCGGGTTTTCGGGAACACTAACAGGCCTTATCTGTTCAAAAAGGAAATTATGGATCAGACAGGCAAAGTGAAGTTCAGGCCGGGGGACGGATATATTCGGAAGGGATCTGCGACAACAAAGATTGTTCGGGCACATCTCGATCAAATATTTTCCGTAAAATGGCAAAAAAAAGATCGAAAAGAAGATCTTGAACTTATCTGTATTGTAAAGCCGGTAAAAGATCTTCCACAATTTGATCACATCGACGTTAACATAATTAATAAATCAAATACCTCGATAAATTTTCATGTTGATGTCAAAATTTTTAAGCAAGATGGTTTGGAAGTTTTTCCGAAGTATTTAATTCAACGTGGCCTAGCTAGCAATTATGAAGAGGTTTACTCTATCCAGCCTTCAATCGGTGTCTTTAACGAAGAACGAAGAGATCATTTTTTAGTGGGGACTGCATTAAAGAAGGGTGTGACAGTATTGCAAAATTACGGCCTGCGCAACCTTTTAGAAGAAAATGCAATCATTGTCATTCAAAGCGAAGCTATGAAAATACGATGTCAAATTGTTGTTCGCAGCGACGAATTTACAGAGGGTAGTCTTGTTCAGGAAGTTGATTTTTCCGTTCGGCGACGATGAATCGGCATGAAGAACCCGACGTGGTATCTACATTCTAAACTTTACCACAGAGTAAAGTTCAACTCCAAGCGCAATTAATGGTTGAGATTTCAGGTCTGACCTAAGCCAAAATGTTGTCCTTATGTTGTCTTAAACAAAAACGAGGCTACGACTATAAATCCGTAGCCTCTTGATAATCAATACCGGGAACGGGAATTGAACCTATACGAGCTTTTCGGCTGGGTAAAGGCTTATATTCCTAAAATAAAAGCTATTCAGACTTTACATTTAAATTAGAAAATGAATCCTAGCACCGGATTGTCGCGTACTCTGAAAATAAATTGTTATAATTCATAGATTTAATGATGTGGGATTATTTTTGCTGCTTTTTAGTAAAAGATAGATAATACTGAGAACTACGGCATACTCGTCCAATCCACCACAACTGTCTGATTCCTTTGAAAGTGAGATTACAGGCCAGCCTTCATCGGGATTTTGATGGTGTCGCTGCTTTAGCTATCTGTTTAATCCATTACCTTACAAGTAAATGGTAGAGTAGATATCTTTTTGAAACGAAACGCCAAAGACAATTAAATGGAAATTATTCTTAAAATTGCCCGTCAAATACATAGAGATAAATTATGGTAAACCCTTTTTTTGACCAACCTATTCTAAATTCACCTTACGAATATCCACTAAAATACTGGGAACTAGACGATCAAGGGCAGCCTACCCAACGAGTTGTTGAAAAACGCCGACCGGCAGAATTTATAACGCCAATTCCTAAACCGCGAAAGAAAAAGAATCAGGGTCAGCAAACTTTGATTTTTAACGAGGGCAAGAGTTTATCTGACGAAAAGCAACGGTATGATCCTACACCTATTATTAATCAAGTGCGTCAGGAAGTTTCCAAATGGAGAAATCTGCCAAATCCTAATCAGTGGCAGGTAACTCCGGAAACAGCTCGACTTTTGCAGCACTGGCGCAGTCATAAATTTAGCAGCATCAAGCCTTTTTTTTGCCAGGTAGAAGCGGCCGAAACCGCTATCTGGCTAACGGAAGTGGCGTCCAGTAGTGGCAAAATCGGAAAAGCGATTCTCGAGCATTTGGCCAATGCTAATCACGAAGCCAATCCGGAACTTACTCGCCTGGCATTGAAACTCGCTACTGGCGCGGGGAAGACCACAGTTATGGCGATGATCATTGCCTGGCAAACTGTCAACGCAATACGCCGACCTCAGAGTAAAAATTTTACGCGTGGGTTCCTGATTGTTACACCCGGCATTACGATTAAAGACCGATTGCGGGTGTTGCAACCCAACGATCCCGACAGCTACTACGCGAGTCGTGAACTGGTACCGCCCGATATGCTAGACGATTTGCAACGCGCCAAGATTGTTATTACCAATTACCATTCCTTCAAGCTCCGCGAGCGGATTGATATTTCTAAGGGTGGCCGGTCTTTATTGCAGGGACGCGGGGAAGCCTTGGAAACGCTCGAAACCGAAGGCCAGATGATTCAGCGCGTGATGCCTGACCTGATGGGGATGAAAAACATCATGGCCATCAATGACGAAGCCCACCACTGCTACCGTGAAAAACCTGAATCTGAAGCCGAAGAAGACCTTTCAGATTTGAAAGGCGAAGAAAAAGCCGAAGTTGAAAAAAACCGGGAAGCTGCAAGGCTATGGATCTCCGGTTTGGAAGCAGTCAACCGTAAATTAGGAATTAACAGGGTAATGGACTTATCCGCTACTCCGTTCTTTCTGAGCGGATCAGGATATGTGGAAGGCACCTTGTTTCCGTGGACAATGAGTGATTTTTCGCTGATGGATGCTATCGAATGCGGTATTGTGAAATTGCCGCGGGTTCCGGTTGCAGATAATATTCCCGGTGCCGAGGTGCCCATGTTTCGGAATCTTTGGGAACACATCCGAACTAAAATGCCAAAAAAAGGGCGTGGAAACAGTGATGCGCTTGATCCACTCAGTTTGCCAACTCAGTTACAAACAGCCCTCCAAGCCCTATACGGCCACTACGAAAAGACCTTTCAACTTTGGCATGACTCCGGAATTAAAGCACCACCGTGTTTTATTGTGGTATGTAACAATACTTCCACATCGAAATTGGTGTATGATTATATTTCTGGTTTCAATCGTACTAATGCCGATGGGTCGGAAAGTTTTGTTGCTGGGCGTTTACCACTTTTCCGGAATTATGACGACAACGGAAATGCATTGGCAAGACCGAATACACTTTTGATAGACAGCGAACAACTGGAATCCGGAGAAGCGCTGGATGATAATTTTCGGAAAATGGCTACTATTGAAATCGAGCAGTTCCGACGGGAGATTATTGAACGTACTGGTAATCCCATGGATGCAGATAATTTGACTGATCAGGCGTTACTTAGGGAAGTTATGAATACTGTTGGACGGCCCGGCAAGTTAGGTGGGGCGATCCGATGTGTTGTGTCGGTTTCAATGCTCACTGAAGGCTGGGATGCGAATACAGTAACTCACGTTTTGGGCGTTCGCGCGTTTGGAACGCAACTGCTCTGCGAGCAAGTCATTGGTCGAGCCTTGCGTCGTCAATCGTATGAATTGAACGATCATGGTCTTTTTAATACTGAATATGCCGATGTTTTAGGTATTCCGTTTGATTTCACGGCTAAACCAGTCATCGCGACACCAGCAACACCTCGCGAGACCATACAAGTCAGGGCTGTTAGACCAGAACGGGATGCTTTTGAAATTACCTTCCCTCGAGTAGAAGGCTATAAAATTGAACTGCCGGAAGAGCGACTGACAGCAGTGTTTAATGAAGATTCAGTCTTTGAATTAACACCAGATTGGGTCGGTGCGACTGAAACACAAAATTCCGGTATCATTGGTGAACAGGTGAACTTAAATTTGATCCACACAGGCGATATTCGGCCTTCTCAGGTTTTATATGAATTAACTTCTCATTTGCTGTTTACCAAATTTAGAGACCCGGATGAACAGCCTAAACTGCATTTATTTGGGCAGTTGAAGCGTATTTGTAAGCAATGGTTAGATACTTGCTTAGTGTGTATAGGCGGCACATTTCCAGCGCAATTGCATTATAAAATACTGGCAGACATGGCCTGTGAACGTATTGTATCCGGTATCAATCGATCATTTGAAGGAAAACAGCCGATCAAAGTAATTCTTGATCCTTATAATCCAGTAGGCTCAACCCAGAACGTCAATTTCAATACCTCAAAATTAGAGCGCTGGGAAACCAGTCCGCAGAAATGCCACATTAATTGGGCTATTTTAGACAGCGATTGGGAGAGCGAATTTTGCCGAGTAGTCGAGAAAAATCCGCAGGTATATGCCTATGTAAAAAATCATAACATGGGTTTCTCAGTTCCTTATCGTTATGGCTCTGAAAACCGCAAATACATCCCTGATTTCATCGTGCTGGTTGACGACGGACATGGGCAAGAAGATCTTTTACATTTGATCATAGAAATTAAAGGCTATCGGGGCGAAGATGCAAAAGATAAGAAAGCCACTATGGAGAACTATTGGGTACCTGGCGTAAATAATAGTCATCAACATGGCCGCTGGGCTTTTGCTGAATTTCGATCCATCTATGAGATCGAATCTGATTTTGTAGCCAAAGTGCATAGTCAGTTTAATAACATCATAAAAACCACCATCACCGCGGCGACGCAGGCAGAAACTATATAATGGCTAAGAAAATCCTGGAAAAAACAATTGGCGCCTTTACACATGATGAGGCAACGCGCCGTAATATTCCAACCGCAGAATACCAATCGATGCTGAATGGTACGACTACTGACCCAATAAAAGTAGCTTATGAACGGCGTAACCGCGACCTTGACCCGCAACTAATATGGCGGGGAAAAGACGAGCAGGATTGGAGCGACTTAATGGTGCAAGCTCCTCCACTCTACATTCAGGAGAAAGTACACCCGAAAGCCCTGATTGATGATCTGTTGCGCCAGACTAAACAACAGAAATACGCATCTGGTGAAATCGTGGCTGATCTGTTTTCCGATTTCAATGGCATTCCACAAGGAGTCGATAAAACGGAATTTTATCAGCATGACCAGCATTGGAGCAATCGGATGATTCTGGGTGACTCTTTACAGGTGATGGCAAGCTTAGCCGAACGCGAAGGACTTCGCGGAAAAGTGCAGTGCATCTATTTCGACCCTCCTTATGGAATAAAATTCAACTCCAATTTTCAATGGAGTACAACTAGCCGCGATGTAAAAGATGGAAAAATTGATCAAATAACTCGCGAACCGGAACAGGTAAAAGCCTTTCGTGATACCTGGCGCGACGGCATTCACTCATATCTTACCTATTTGCGTGACCGCCTGACTGTTGCTCGCGATCTTCTTACCGATTCAGGCTCTATCTTCGTACAAATTGGCGAAGAAAACTTACATCTTGTACGCAATGTCCTAGATGAAGTTTTCGGGCCGTCAAATTTCTTTGCACAGATATCTTTTGTTAAAGCAGGTGCTCTTGGTGCTTCTGGCTTGCCTAGGAGATTAGATTATATTTTGTGGTTTGCCAAATCTGGGGAATCTGCAAAATTTAGGAAGGCTTTGATATCAAAAACGCTTGAGGACATTGGTCAGTATACGCAGGTGGTAGATGAAGATTATAATTTGCGTCCACTCAACAAGGATGAGAAGCAAGGCACATCAAAGCTACCAGTCGACAGACTATCCCGTTTAGTCTCTTTCACGAAGCCTGGGCCAGGAGCAAAATATGATCTTCATTTCGAGGGTAAATCATTTACTCCGGGTAACAGATGGTGGGGCTTTCCTGAAAAGAGTACTGAACAAATTATAAAAGCCGGGCGAATACGTCGTCAGGGAAATTCAGTGGCTAGCCTAAGATATTGGAGTGATTATTCAGCAGAGGAAATTACAAATCTCTGGACCGACACTGCTTCTGGCAGCGGGATGGATAAAGTTTATGTAGTGCAAACAAATGAAAAAGTCATCCAGAGGTGCTTGCTTATGGCCAGCGATCCTGGCGACTTAGTCCTTGATCCAACTTGTGGGTCAGGAACTACTGCAACCGTTGCTGAGCAGTGGGGGCGTCGATGGATAACAATTGACACATCTCGGGTTGCCCTAGCATTGGCTCGTGCCAGAATTATGGGTGCCCGATACCCATTTTATCTACTCTCTGATAGTAAAGATGGTCAATTGAAAGAAGCCGAAGTTACCCGTACTGCGTTGAGTACGCAAACTACACATGGTAACTTACGTCATGGTTTTGTATATGAGCGAGTCCCGCACATCACTCTGAAATCAATAGCATATAACAGTGAAATAGAAGTGATTTGGGATAAGTGGCAGGAGAATTTGGAGCCAATACGATTATCGCTTAACGCCAAACTTAGCGAATCTTGGAAAGAATGGGAAATTCCGCGTGAGGTTAAACCAGCTTGGTCAGAAGATGTCAAGAAACTGCACAAACAGTGGTGGGACGCTCGGATTGCTCGCCAGCGTGAAATTGACACCTCCATTGCCGCGAAAGCTGAGTTTGAATATCTTTACGACAAGCCTTACGAAGATAAAAAGAAAGTACGTGTAGCTGGTCCGTTCACTGTAGAGAGCTTGTCACCGCACCGGATGCTGGGTGTTGACGAAAATGACGAACTGATTGATCCAATTGTAAATCAGGAAAATAAAGCAGGATACGGCATCGAACGCACCTTTGAGCAAATGATTTTAGAAAACCTGAAAAACGCAGGAGTTCAGCAAGCCCATAAAGACGATAAAATAGAGTTCACAGGACTTACAGGATGGCCCGGAGATTTAATTTGCGCGGAGGGAAATTACTTAGAAGGTGATAATGAACGTCGTGCTGGAATTTTCATCGGCCCTGAATTTGGTACTGTTCAACGAGCCGACCTCGTCAGAGCCGCCCGTGAGTGTGGTGATGCTGGGTTTGACGTGCTCATTGCTTGTGCGTTCAATTATGAAGCTCATGCCACCGAGTTCAGCAAATTGGGCAGCATTCCTGTCTTAAAAGCGCGGATCAATGCTGACCTTCACATGGCTGACGATCTTAAAAACACCGGTAAGGGCAACCTGTTTGTTATTTTTGGCGAGCCCGACATTGATCTACTATTAGCAGATGACGGCGCTATTCAGGTCAAGTTGAACGGTGTAGATGTATTTCATCCCAATACCGGTGAAGTCCGTAGCGACGGTGCTGATGGAATAGCCTGCTGGTTCATTGATACAGATTATAATGAAGAAAGTTTCTTTGTGCGACATGCTTATTTTCTCGGTGCAAATGATCCGTATAAGTCGCTTAGATCGACATTGAAATCTGAAATCAATTTGGAGGCCTGGGAGTCACTGAACAGTGACATATCGCGGCCTTTCCCCAAACCGGCATCTGGCCGAATAGCGGTAAAAGTCATCAACCACCTGGGTGACGAAGTCATGAAAGTTTTCAAGGTCAACTAATGGAATTTAGGATAGCAGATACATTTACTGACAGTTTGTCTAAACTCAGTGGTGAAGAACAGAAAGCCGTAAAAACCACAGCTTTCGATTTGCAGTTGAATCCGGCGCACCCAAGTCTAAGCTTTCATAAACTCGATAAAGCTCGCGATAAAAGTTTCTGGTCTGTCCGTGTGAGCCGCGACATTCGTGTCATCGTGCATAAAACTGAAGCCAGTTTTTTGCTGTGCTATGTTGATCATCATGACAATGCCTATAATTGGGCCGAACGACGAAAGCTTGAAGTTCATCCTAAAACCGGTGCTGCACAGTTCGTCGAAATTCGTGAGACCGTTCAGGAAATTCGCGTGCCTGTCTATGTTCCGACTGAAAGCACACCATCCTTCACCAGCAAAAAGCTATTCAGCCACATAAGTGAGGAAACTCTGCTAAACTACGGTGTGCCCGTGGAATGGCTCGCAGACGTTAAAGCTGCTGATGATGAGTTGCTGTACGTATTAGTAGATCATTTACCAGCAGAAGCGGCAGAGGCATTAATTGAACTAGCCACTGGCGGAACGCCTAACATTTCCAAACCAGCACAAAAAACCGAAGACCCATTTGCCCATCCCGATGCGCAGCGTCGTTTCCGTACAATGGGCAACGTGGAGGAGTTACAACAGGCACTGGATTATCCATGGGACAAATGGGCAGTATTCTTACACCCAGACCAACGGGCGACAGTTACCCGGAATTTTAATGGACCAGCCCGTGTATCTGGATCCGCTGGCACCGGCAAAACAATTGTAGCCTTGCATCGCGCCGTTCATTTGGCTAGGGAGCACCCACAGGCACGGTTGCTATTAACTACGTTTTCAGAAATATTAGCCAGTGCACTCCGCGTCAAACTCCGTCGCCTAGTCAGTAGCGAACCGCACCTGGCCGAACGGATCGACGTAGAAGCCATCAACAAAGTTGGGTTACGGCTTTATAAAACAGCCTTCGTACTTGAAAATGTCGGTAAGAATTCTGTTGCCACACCCGATCAGATCTCTAACTTGATTGGTCAGACAGTGAAAGAAACTCCAGATCAAAAATTCAGTCTGTCGTTTCTACTGTCTGAATGGGAACAAGTAGTCGATGCATGGCAGTTGAGAACCTGGGAAGACTATCGGGATGTAAAACGCTTAGGCCGCAAAACCAAGCTACCTGAAAGTCAGCGGGCTAAGCTTTGGTCAATATTTAGCAAGGTGATTGTTGATTTGAAGGCCGCTAGTCTAATTACTCTTGCTGAAGCGTTTAGCAGCTTGACAGACAAAGTCAGCGTTAAGTCGCCCTACGATTTCATTGTTGTAGATGAAGCGCAGGACATTACAGTTTATCACCTTCGATTACTGGCAGCGCTGGGGGGAACACGGCCAAACGCTTTATTCTTTGCCGGAGATATTGGCCAGCGGATTTTTCAGCAACCTTTCTCTTGGAAATCGCTTGGCGTTTCGGTGCAAGGCAGGTCAAAAACACTTACAGTTAACTATCGCACTTCACACCAAATCCGAAGAAAAGCTGACCAGTTACTAAACAGTGAGCTGTCGGATGCAGATGGTAATGTCGAAATCAGAAATAAGACAATTTCGTTATTTAATGGCCCCACACCTGAATTCTGCGGCTTTGATAACCAGGAAGAAGAATCTACATATGTAGGTCAATGGATTGCCAAACGGCATAAAGACGGTTTGTCACCCCATGAGATTGGCGTATTCGTTCGTTCCATCCATGAAATCGACCGAGCAAAAGCAGCCGTTGAGTCTGCTGATCTACCTTACCTGATCCTGGATGAGCGCGTTGAAACTATTAGTACAAAAGTGGCCATCAGTACGATGCACTTGGCCAAAGGCTTAGAGTTTAAAGTTGTAATCGTGATGGCCTGTGATGATGAAGTAATTCCCTCACAAGACCGAATAGACGCTATTACTGACTTTGCAGACTTAGAAGATGTATATAATACCGAGCGACATCTTTTATACGTAGCCTGTACACGCGCACGTGATCAATTGTTGGTTACAAGTGTAAATCCATCCTCTGAATTTCTTGATGACTTTAAGATGAATTAAGACAATAAAATATATAAGTTACTCTTTAACATCCCTTATGCGACTTTACAAATACCGTAGCCTTTCTAACTTCGAAAACTTCGTAGATATAGTATTGAACAAAAGGCTTTATGTTGCCCTATATAAAGATATGAACGACCCGATGGAAGGGCAATATCTTTATCACTCAGGTGCGATCGATCGTATTACGCGGGATCGGATTTACGGAACAAAGCAGCGATTGAAGCTTTGTTCCCTGTCTTCTGATTCGCAAAATGCTTTGATGTGGTCGCATTATGCTGATGGCTGCAGGGGTGTCGCAATAGAGGTAGAACTAGCTCCAGGAGCTCGTCTAAGACGTGTTGAGTACGGGGAATTGGTCGAGATTTTTGAGCCAGGAATAATTGAAGAGACTGCGGAGCATATCTTATCTCATAAATTGGATATATGGAGTTATGAACAAGAATGGAGAGTTTTCGCAGAAGGGACAAATTTTGTGGATGTTAGGATTAGCAAAGTAATTCTCGGTCAGAGGATGAGTCCAAATTATAAGAGCTTAGTTACAAAACTCCTGGGCCGTATTGATGGCAACATCGTCGTTGTCCCTTATGCCGATGAATTTCCTAACCCCGTTTATTTAGAAGATATTGAACATTTAAACCGTGATTGAAATTATATAGTGAGATTATCTATTTGATTCGTCTCTACATTTTCTGCAAGTAAATCCCAACTGATTCCGCACGTTTTAATGATTGGCCAAAAAAACCTGTGTGCTGGGGGATCATTTGGGAGAACAGAACGTGCTATCAGTCCTATCCCCGAAACAGTCACGACTAGCGTTTTTAAGCTCTGTTTTTACATCTAAATTAATGTTATCGTAACGACGTCCGTGTAGCCGCTTTATATCCTAATGTAACACCAGATAGAATTTGCACAGGATAGTTCAAGTAATTCCATTTATATTACCTTTGAGAAACGTGCGAATATGATTGATTTATTTGATCCCTCGAAAAACAAAATATTTATTGGTAGCACTGATAAACTTCCCGAATGGTCTGGTGAGAATGCGAAACCAATAGATAAAATTAAATTATTACTTAAAAATTACCTCGAGCTAGATAACGTAAGTTTTCTTTTTGGGTCCGGTACCTCTATCCATCTAGGAGCCGTAAGTATTCGCAGTTTTCCGATTGAAGTCGAAAAGTATATTCAGACAGCTGATAGCACAGTAGAGCATAAAGGTGTGCATCAGGAATTCTTGACCTCAATTGAGGAACTGCAAGCTCGTTGGCACGCTATTGAAAAAGCTAAGTTGGATGAAGGGGAAACATCATTTGTCGATGAAAACAATTGGGCATATAGGATAGATGGTCACCTTGTTAGAGATGAAAAGTCAAATGAGATCGCTATCGAATTTGAAAAAGTGCTCAACTATCTGCTGGCAAAAGATTATGTTTTTGATGCTAACTCATCTTTGAAAAGGACGGATAGTATCAAAAACTTAATTTTGGTAATAAAAAAAGGGCTTTTTTCTGTTTGTGACGTGGAGAATAGAAACATTCCTGCATGGTTGGTTGAAAAGAAAAATGCTAGTGCATCCGAAATTCATAAGAGACAGGCACTATTGCTAGAAAGGGAAAATAAATACCTTTTTCATGAAAAGTTTCTCAAATCACTTCTTCAAAGACCATTGAATTTAAGGCGTGCAAATATTTTTACACTCAATTACGATCTTGCATTTGAATACGCTTTCGACCGATTGGGAGTACACTACATAGATGGTTTTTCAGGATTTCATAAGAGATTTTTTAAACCTGAAACTTTTGAATATGATATTTTCTACCCAGGTTCAACTACTTCAGGTAAAGTCCAACGAATTGAAAAAGTTGTTCGCTACTTCAAACTCCATGGATCCTTGTCCTGGGTGAATTCGAATAAGATCGATTCCAATAATCTATATGGAATCGAGGAAATGTCGCTTCCAATGATCAATTCTCTCGAAAAGAAAGGTGAGATCATTGTCTATCCAGCGGCAGTGAAAAAGTCTTACACATTGGATCTGCCTTATTCAGAGCTATTTAGACAGTTTTCTGCCACGATAACTCAGTCACAGTCGGTGCTGGTAACCGTGGGTTACGCATTCGCAGATGAGCATTTTAACGATATTATCTTTCAGGCGCTCTCGAATCCAACATTTACGTTAATCATCGTTGATTTCTATGGAACTGAAAATAATCAACATATTGAGAGAATCAAAAATTTGAATGACTCTCGGATCATAATTCTACAAGGCGATTTTTTCGGTGATTTCTTAACGTTAGCTGACACGCTGATGCCGGATTCCAATTCTTTTGATAGCTCAGACAAGGT
This sequence comes from Dyadobacter sp. CY327, assembly GCF_021390415.1. Taxonomy (NCBI): domain Bacteria; kingdom Pseudomonadati; phylum Bacteroidota; class Cytophagia; order Cytophagales; family Spirosomataceae; genus Dyadobacter; species Dyadobacter sp. CY327. The sequence goes on from NZ_JAJUXJ010000003.1 coordinate 164,683, forward strand.
CGCTGATACGTTGAATGAGTATTTTAATACAAATAAGAAAGATCATTAGCCATGGATGAGAAAAGCATTGGTCGCGTACTTGCTGTTGATAGTTTTCGTGTATCTATTAAGCTAGATGAAGATTTAAAAAGTCTTTATAAGAGTGGATATGAGGATATCTATGAAGTAGCTAGAATTAATTCATATGTTATAATTCCAATAGGCCCAGATAAGATTGTGGCCATGGTAACTAGGGTTCGAGCGATTGATGAGACAGAGTTAGGTAGCGACAAAGAAGCGATTTTCTTAACGAAGTCGGCAAGATATCTAGTTGCAACAATGATTGGTACAATTCGTGACGATGGGAAATATCTACAAGGAGTATATAATTATCCTATATTGGATAACCCAGTATGTTACGTTACTAAAAAAGATTTAGATAACATTTTTGATCAAAAGCCTAAGGATGCAATTGATTTCTCTGAAGACTACTACTTACCGGTTGGCACATCGCCAGCGTTTACTGATTACCGTATTAAAATAAATCCAGATAAGTTCTTCGGCAAGCACGCAGCCATCCTAGGAAACACGGGATCTGGAAAGTCTTGTACGGTTGCTTCTATTTTGCAAAGCTTATTTGATTTTGATTACAATGGTAATAAAATTAAGAATGCACATATAGTCATTTTTGATACAAATGGTGAGTATAAGGCGGCGTTCCAAGGAACCGAAGTCACACCCTATAAAAATCTAGCCTTAGTTAATCCTTATCATATTGATAAAGACGGACTTAAGGTACCATTCTGGTTTATGAATTATTCTGATTTGGATTATTTGTTTGAACCAACGTCTGGTACACAATCACCAATATTAAAACGCGCCGTTTCCCTGGCCAAGGGAAATAAGGTAGCGATTAAACACAACGAAATATCTCCTCAAATTTTAAGCTACATTGATTCACTCGTAAGATTTTGTGATAACATTGATGATTATTGGAAGATTGATAGTTACGATATTGACACAAATGTGAAGCATATTAGGTCTCTGAAAATTGATAATTTTGATCAGTCTCAGATGGCAGATGCTATCGCAAAACTTCAGGCAATTAAGCCAGCTAAGTTTAAAGTGGTTAATCTGAGCGAGTTAACTGCTTCTAAGGAAATTATTCAAACAGAGATTCAAAAGTACCACAGCCTTCAAACTAAATCTAAGAGTGCTGAGGATCAAAATATTGATCTACCAGTCTGGTATGACTTTGAAGATCTCCTGAATTCATGTTTTGATCGTGCCATAGCGGAACAAGAAAGTTCAAGTAACCGAATAAGGGAATTTGTATCTACGTTGCGACTAAGGTTACAATCTTACCTAAATGATGAACGAATTTCCAACCCGTTACTCCTGACGGAGAAATTTGAAATTGATAAAAGCTTAGCAAAGTTTATTGCATTTATTTTAGGGGATTTCTGTAAGGTTTACGAAGAGGATCACGCAGACAAATTTTCTTCCCATTACAAGAAGCAATTAAAAAATAATGGTCATGAAAAGGTTATCCCTGATCTGATCAGTCAACTTACAATAATTGACATGTCTCTTTTGCCTTCCGAGATTCTTGAGACAATCACTGGTCTCGTTGGAAGGCTTATTCTGGAATTCGTTTCAAGGTTTCCTGAAGTTGATCGCGGAAAATTTCCAGTTTGCCTCGTTCTTGAGGAGGCACAGAACTATATACCAGAAAAAAATAGAGGAGATAAAGAGTCTATTGCTAAGAAGGTATTTGAACGGATAGCCAGAGAAGGGAGGAAATACGGTATTTCTCTGCTTATTTCAAGCCAGAGACCATCAGAACTGTCTAAAACGGTTTTATCACAATGCAACTCGTTTATTATTCACCGTCTTCAAAATCCAGAAGACCAAAAGTACGTACGCCAATTGGTATCTGCAGCCAATGAAGACATTTTACAGCAATTGCCAATTTTACCTCAGCAGCATGTAGTTATCATGGGGGATGCAGTCCGTACACCGGTGCAGGCAAGAATAAATACAGCTAACCCACGACCTAATAGTAACAATCCAGAATTTATTAAGAACTGGACAGCTAATAAACCGTCCAATTTCCCTGATTACCATGGGATTGCAGAAGCTTGGGAAAAGGGAAATAAATACGTTAGTACCGATGAAAATGCTGGATAGTTACACTGTATAGAGCATAGAGTTGTTAAAGTCTAATGTCACATTTAGCATAGCAATAATACCTTTTTTGTTGGCTGCAAATGCCCATCATTTGATGAGCTTACCCAAAGTCTTTTTCGATATAGATAGCCGGTGACTGAATTTGATCAGCTGTGAACGGAACAGCCTGTCTGAACAGCGTTGGGTTTTAGTGAAGTTTCATACGATGTTTCATTTGGCGGTTGTGCTGAGAACCTTATTGACGCCAGGAAGCTTATAATTAGCGTTAGGGTTTAACGTTTTATAGAGTGCATCCGTTAAGGGTGTTTCTTTCAAATCATCCAATAGGGCTCCCAGCAGCGCTCGGGTTGCAGGTGGATATTTGAGGGCCAGGCTGACAAGCGTGGTTTTTTTCTCTTTTAACAATTCTTTCAGGATAACTAGCTGAGAGTGGAGGCTTTCAATAACGCCTGCGAAACGGAATTTATCTTACTGGATAAATCGGCTATCTTTTTACTTTTGCCGGCCTTTTCAGATTGTAGACGAGCGATTTCGTCATTTTTTGTTGGATGTTATTGGCATATGTATCAGTAATGACATCTCCTTTATCCGAAACTTTATATTGAACTTGCAATTACGAGGTGGTAAGGTCAACTAGATTTTCCACCAGTCAGCCACCTGTCCTGGGGGACAATTTGGGGGACAAAGAGAGAAAGGTGTATTGTAGACTGTTAAGATTTTAATGAAATAAAGTCAGAGTTGGCATCCTGCTCGAGGAGCCATTCTTTTCTTTTACTGATATTGTTTGTTCTTAATTTTCTTAGAAAAACCCAGGTTTTTCAAGCATTTCGCTGTATTCTTGGATTTCCCAAACACAATCAAGACCACTCTGCATTAACAGGCTTTGGGGGACAAAATATATATGACATAACGTTTTGTCCCCCAAATTTTTAACAGTATATAGAATGGGAGGTATGCAACATGTCTTTGACAGATACACAATGCAAGGCTGCACAGCCAAAGGGAAAGATTTATAAGCTATCAGATTCTGACGGATTATATCTTGAAGTGGTGCCCAAAGGTGGGAAATATTGGCGGCTTAAATATAGGTTACACGGCAAGGAAAAGCGCATCAGCATCGATGTGTATCCTCGTGTTCTCTGCTTACAGCGAGGAAGGAAAAGGAACTTATTAGAGATCAGCTGACCTGCGGTATTGATCCACTTATCCAGAAATCATAGCCTGTTCGTCCGAAATCCACTTTTGTTTATCTTGTGAATTACTTTGTTTTAAGCGAGCAACTACTTCCTCAACTAAATTGTAAAAGGCTGCTTCTGCTGGGCAGATGACTTGCATATATGCGTTGTTATTTCTCGTACTTAAGTACTAGTTACTAATAGAAAATTTAATAACGACAACTAACTCGCCTGAAATAAGCCTAGTTAGAATTATACCCATGCTCTCTTGTTAACATCGCTTCTTTCCAAAAACTTTCACGCTTACGGATGAGGTTATCGTCTGTCTTGAATGGCCAGCATTCAATTAATGTTAATCGAAAATTCTCGCGAGCGTAGGAAGTGGTTACATCGCCAAGTGTGATTAGTTCCTTATTCCACCCATGTCCAGTATCAATGTAGCTGCCCCACCGTGCCCATATACCTGTATCACCTGAAGCAGATCCCACATAAATTTTACCGTTCTTTTTGTCTGCAATCAGATAAATCCCTTTGACATTTGCTAATGCGGTCTGCCAATCGACTCTTCCGTTTTGATATATTATTTCAAGCATTGTGAAGTCAATACTCACATTCTCATAGCCACAAAATGACTCTCCGTTATAAGTATTCTTAAGAATTTCGGAGACGGTTAAGCGATTATATACAGTTTCGAGATTAAAGGATCTTGTACGAGGAAGCTGACCCGTTAGCTTCAACCTCCCTATCAGCTCCTGTCCATGTTCTATTTTTTCCACTTCATAGCTGTGGGTATTCTTCTCTGGGGATCTGCTTACAATTCGATACAATCCCCCAAATAACCAAGTGTCCTGTTCTGGATAAAACTTGATCAAGGACAGAATCAGGTCACGTGTAAATTCATTCCGATATCCCTGCCAGCTGTTCCACTGATCCCATTCGATTCTATTCCTTAAAAAAACATCCAATGGTTCATGTGAGCCATTATATCGGGCTGCATGTAATTTATAATGACGAAGATCGGAAAGGTTCAACAGGGAAGTAAGATTCATGGGAAGCACTTTTGTTATATCAATGGCCTCAAATTACAACATTCGAACGGTTTTAATAGCGATCATTAGTTGTATCTATGTTGTACCAACGAAAAAGAGGTTATACAATTCATTGTATAACCTCTTGATAATCAGTACCGGGGACGGGAATCGAACCCGTACGAGCGTTTCGGCTCACAGGATTTTAAGTCCTGCGTGTCGAAGCTAGCTTCATTGCTTAGATAATATAACTTTTAACTTTGCCATGTCATCACTGATTTTTTTGTCAACAATCTTTGCATATTGCTGGGTAGTCTTAATATTTCGATGCCCCAGCATCTTAGAAACACTCTCAATCGGCACCCCGTTTGTCAAAGTCACAGTCGTTGCGAAAGTATGCCGAGCCAAGTGAAACGTAATATTCTTGTTTATCCCACACAAATCCGCAATCTCCTTCAGGTAGGCGTTCATCTTCTGATTAGAAAGCACCGGCAGCACCCGATTCTCATTTTCGCATTGCGGATGATCTTCGTACTTCTCCATAATTTCCATAGCCATTGGCAGAATAGGTATGCGAGATGGAGTGTCAGTCTTTTGGCGCTTAGTTGTTATCCACTTTCCTCCATCTATCCCTTCCGCAACCTCAGTCCGCTTCAATTTATAAATATCTGCGTAAGCAAGGCCGGTGTAGCAGCAGAAAAGGAAAATATCCTTGACAAGAGCTAGGCGGCCATCGCCCAAATCTTTCTCCCAAACTTTCTTCAACTCCGTTTCAGTCAATGCTTGCCGATCAACCTCTCGCTTAGAAAATTTGAATGCATAGAATGGATCGCGCTGAAGCCATCCCCGTTTTACACAGAGAAGTACAATCTTCTTGAAGTTGGCTAAGTACTTCATCGTAGTGTTATGATTGATCTTCTTGACCGCTTTAAGCCAGAATTCATACTGCGATATGAATTCGTAGTCTAGTTTCTTGATTTCAAAATCGTCTGCCTGGTACTTCCATTTGATGAAGTCGCGGGTATGTTTCATGCATGTCTCATATCGCTCTAAAGTGCCTGGCGCAAAATCGGCTCCGACTAAGGCAGCGATTTGATCATTGTGCTCACGAAAGATAGGCAGGATAGTTTTTCCGCTTTCGGTTCTGCCGAGAAGAATATTCTTGATAGCTTCCGAGGTGACCTCTTTGTTTGCCTCAATTAATGATCGCTTTGCCTCATAAATCTTCGAAGTCAACGTATCAAGGTACGCATTCAATGTTTTAGTGTCCTCCTTGTTCCCGGTCGCCCGCCCAGCACCCACACTCCATTTAGATGGATGCCAGATACGTTTGGTAGAGATGTCCTTTGGAATACCGTTAACAGTGACTCGGCAGTATACATAGCGCATTCCGTCTGCTAATTCTGGATTGGGTCTTTTCAAAAAGAAAATCAACCCGAAGCTTGTTTCTAACATAGTACATAATGTTTAAGATGAACAAAAATCGAATTGTTACCATTGAAACGCAAGATGTTTACGGGGTGAACATCTTGCTAACCAGTTAGTTAAGTGCCTGATCGTGGAAGTTTTTTTGGGATTATGTTACTTCCACGAATCGCTACATTTTTATCGGGATTTTTTGAATATTTTGGTATAACCCAAAAACGCAAAAACCCCGTTTAAAGCGTTTAAACGGGGTTTTTGAATGTTTTGACATCATGTCCTGCAGAGAGAGAGGGATTCGAACCCCCGGACCTGTTACAGTCAACGGTTTTCAAGACCGTCGCAATCGACCACTCTGCCATCTCTCTAAATACTTCGCCGTGTGCGAAACGTGGTGCAAAGGTAAAAACAAATTCTTTCTGCGCAATAGCTCATGTTAAAAAAAATAAAGCCTATGCAAAATATAAAATCTCACACGCACCTTCGATAGATAATCCCGAGTTCTCGTCATCATAGTTAGCTTCATAACTAATTATAATTTTGTCTCTTATCCGGACATTGACCTTTGTGTGGAATTGAACTGCTACAAAGTTGTAATGCTCGTCATCCAATAAATATTCGATGATAGCTGTACCGCCTAAGCTCATCCACACATCAAATTCATCGGTTGCTTTGCAACCAACATTGAACGTTGAAATTAATTGGTCATATTTAGCTTGCAAGGGGTCATAATTCAATATACCGTTATAGTCTCTGACAATGTTTCTTTCAAAGGTTTCAAAGTAATAACCGCAATTGATTCCGCGGACCCTTCCAATACCGACAAATTTAAAAACTCCCAGTCAATGTTGGTGCTAAGCCATTGCTCGTCAAGAAAATTTAGGTGGTTTGCGTGAACCCCATTGAATTGATTCAGAGATCGAAAATATCTTACATCCAGTCCAAGATGTCCAGTCTTGTTTTGCAGACAAGCATGAAGATTAGTGCCTTCTCTATCCCCAAAGTCGTGACATTAGCTGATATAAAACACACTGTGTCTCCTGGATATTTTTGCTAAGTCAAGAACAGAGAGCTATTCTAGCACACTGCTACCTGCAAGATATGCGCTGTACGTCCATGAACCTTGTACCGCTCGTCTAACCTCACTCCTACCACCCAAATAACTTCCCCATTGCCATTCAAAAGTACCAGTACCTGTTCCTTTGCAAATCTATCCATCTTCAAATCGATGAAAAGATCACTTAACTTTTTTCGCGCGCCATTCATGCCCAGTGGTCGGAACGAATCTCCTACTTTCCATTTTCTGATTTTTAAAGGAAAAGCTAGTTTGTCATAATTGATGGAAACTATGCTTTTATTACCAGGAAGCTCATCGTTTGAATTGCGGCTCTTCTTGTATAGCGAGATCCATCGTCCGGCAAAATTAACTTCAGATTGACTTTCTTCTATTTTGATCTCGTCATCAGACGTTGCAATAACCCGATTTTTAAGGATTAGATCTTTTCGATCTATCAGCAATGTATAGGATGCGGATTCGAACAGTTTTCCCGACATCCCATTCAATCCCTCAACAATTTTCTCTACTTGCGCATAAACAAAGCCATATTCCTGCAAAATATGCCATAGCCTATACCCCGGCTCGCTCTCCAAAACAATGTTGTCCTTGCTAATCTTCACCTGCTCCCCCTCCTTCACAACAACCCCTTTCGCCCATTCGTCCAGCATTTCTTTCAGCAACCGATCTGCACTTGACAGTTTTGCGGAGGAGTGAATGAACGTAGCTTCCAATGACGGATTTAGCTGCTGCAAAATGGGAACAACCTTATGTCTGATCAGATTTCTTTTGTAGTCATCCGAAGCGTTCGAGCGGTCCTCTCTCCATGTTAGCGCGTTCTCTTGTGCGTAGGTCAGAATTTGCTCTTTGGTGGCCAGGAGCAATGGGCGGATGAGATGATTGTTGATGCCTGAAATGCCGTGTAGGCCCGATAATCCTGTTCCGCGGGTGAGATTTAAAAGGGTGGTTTCAAGTGAATCATTTGCGTGGTGGGCGGTGGCAATGTATGTGTAGCCGTTGGTGGTTCTTAGCATTTCAAACCATTCGTAACGCAGGTCGCGCGCTGCCATCTGCGTGGAAATGCCCTTTTCCTTTGCAAAGGACTTCACATCAAAATGTTTGGCAAAAAATGGAAAACCGTATGCTTGGGCAAGCTGCTGAACAAACTCTTCGTCTCCATCGGACTCTTCGCCTCTTAACCCGAAGTTACAATGTGCGATGCCGACGGAGAAACCGGCTTTGTGAAACAGATGAAGCAATACAACGGAGTCTACTCCCCCACTCACAGTCAATAAGCAGGGCTGTTTTTCGAGATCCAGCTTGTGTTGGTTAATAAAAGTTAAAAAAGCATCCAACATGAACCTAAGAAACGTAATTGATGTAGTTTTGGCGTATATAAGACATGAATAGTCTTTTACCAGACTCCCCAGAAGGCACTGATTTCAAAGGTAAAAGAAAGAATGGCAACATGAATAAAAAAAAATACATCGCGAACTGCAACCCTTTTAAACTTTTGCGCGTCATCAATATCAAAGGTAATATGTTTCGTTTGACGTTCTTTGTTTTGATGTTTTTTTCACATTACCTGTTGGCCCAGAGAGCTTTACCAAAACCTCAGCCAGTTCAGAGTGAGGATCTTGTTGAAATTATAAAGTCCGACGAGCTGGAAATTGTGAATGAAAACGGAGTTGATTCCCGCCGGGTCAAAAATGGCGTTTTTAAGCACAAAGGAGCATTCTTGCACAGCAATCTCGCGATCCAGAATATCAATACGAATGTGATCGAAGCTTTCGGGAATGTTAAGATCGTACAGGGTGATACGGTTACAGTGACAGGCGATACGCTTTACTATTTCGGAAACACGCGACTCGCTATTGTAAGTGGTAAAAAGACGGTTTTGAAAGATAGCAAACGCACCCTAACGACCCGCAAAATCGAATACGATATGGCCAATGGCATTGCCAATTATAAAACGCCTGGCCGGACTGTCGATGAGGAAAATGTGCTGACGAGTAAAGAGGGTTTTTATAATACGCGAACAAAGGAGTTCACTTATTATAAAAGCGTAAAACTGGTCAATAAAAAGTATGTGCTTACGACGGATACATTGCTGTATAACTCGTTGACGAAGTGGTCGGATTTTAATGGTGCTACTAAAATCACGAATAAAGACGGCACGGTAAACGGAACCAGGGGTCGCTATAATACGGAGTCTGCCGAGTCCTCATTTCAGAAGCGGACGATGGTAGACAATGAAACGTATACACTCACCGCTGACTCGCTGGAAGTGGACGGTAAAACCAATAATGGTCGCGGAAAAGGCAATGTAGTGATCGTCGCCAAAAAGGATAAAACGGTTTTGAATGGTGACGAAGGATATTACTGGAAAAAAGAGGGTTATTCCAAAATTTTCGGTCATGCATATGTCAGAAATGTAGTTTCCGACGACACTCTTTACATTCGTGCGGATACACTGTATTCATATGAAAATCAGAGGGATAGCACAAGGAAGCTGATCGGAAATAAAAACGTTTTTATATATAAAAGCGATTTCCAGGGCAAATGCGATTCGATCACTTACAATACAGCCGATTCGATTATCCGATTTTTCCGAAAACCGATTTTATGGAGTGATCAGCATTATCAAATGGAGGCCGATTCGATTACTGCTTTTTTAGTCAATAATGAGATCAACCGGATGCTGCTGAAAGGCAAATCTTTTGTGATTACGGAGGATACCTTAGTCAAGCAGTTTAACCAGGTGAAAGGACGCACGATCAATGCTTTTTTTGAAAGCGGGAACAAATTAAAACAGGTTCTGGTGGATGGAAACGGCGAAAGTGCCTACTATGCGGTGGATGATGAGCAAAAAAGCATCGGCTTGAACCGGGTTGAATGTGGAAAAATGAATCTGCTTTTCACTGACAATCGTGTACATAAAATCTCATTTGTGGGGAAACCGGACGGCAGGCTCATTCCACCCTCGAAAATAAAGGCTCCGGAACGACAGTTGGACGGGTTCAATTGGCGAATTTCAGAGAAACCAACCAAGAATAAGACGATTTGGAAAGAGTTGTAAAAAATATATCAGGACAAGCTTCATTTTATTTAAGCAGGCATGATTTTTTAGATTCCAAAATAAAGATGTCCATTCACACAATATATTTTGAATATACAATTGTTTCTCTATATTTTTGTAATGTACTTTTTTACTAAAATATTATAAAATATTAGTCAAAAGTATTCCAAGATGACGCTATGAAAAGAAATATACTTTACTTAATAATAACACTAACGTTGGCCTTACAGGGTTTAAACGCACAATCCGTCTCGAACGGCAGCCGTTTGAACATGGTCAACAAAAAGAAGCCTGCTGCCAGCGACAACATAAAATTTTCAGGTTTGGCAACGGGTTCAAGTTACAAATTACTGTCTTTGCAAAATCCAAAAGCGCTAAACAGTTTCTATCGTTCATTCTTGTTTGCATCTCCCAATGCTTCTGAAAGCACAGGCATCGCTACCGCTGAAATCGTGGAGAGATCTTCAAACAGAAGACAACCTGAGATGGAAGCACAGTTGAAAGTGGAAGAGCAACTGTATGCCAACGATAAGATTTCAGTATCAAACATTTATCCCAATCCAGCCAGCGAATATGCAGATCTTGACTATAACATCACTGCCAACATTCGTGATGCGAAACTGATTATCTACAACGTGCTTGGTTCTCAAATGGCTGAGCTGCCCCTAAACAGAAATGACAGAAAGCTGCGTGTCAATACGAAAGATATGCCGACAGGGCTTTATTTCTATCAATTGTCACTAGACGGTCAAAAAGTAGCCACTAAAAAAATGCTTGTACGCCATCAGCAATAGGCTAATTTTTAACACTATATCAGCTACGCATTCGTTATGAATGATGTAGCTTTTTTTATTACCTTTGCACCTAATATGCGAAAAAACAGTCCAGCAAGCTATTTCTTGCTTTTTATTGCGGTCCTTGTAATTACTTCTTGCAGTAAGTTCTCGAAGTTACAAAAGACTGGTACGGATCAGCAAAAGTATGATGCCGCGATGTCTTATTACAAAAAGGGGGATTTTTACCGTTCCGGCCTACTTTTTGAAGAACTCATTCCATTGTTAAAAGGAAGTACAGAATCCGAGTTGGCGCAGTTTTACTATGCGTATACCCAGTACCAGCAGGGACAGTACAATACGAGTCAGTTTTTGTTCAAAAAGTTCTTTGATACCTACGCACGAAGCGATTACGCACAGGAAGCATTGTATATGCATGCTTTTTCCCTGTATAAGGATTCGTCGCCGTACAACCTAGACCAGACCAGTACATTTACCGCGATTTCGGCCATGCAGGATTTTATCAATGCATATCCTGAAAGCCCTTTCCGCGAAGAATGTACGCGTTATATTTTGGAGCTGCGCGCAAAGCTTGAACGCAAAGCATATGAAAGAGCCCGCTTATATCACAAGATCAGCGATTTCAATGCAATGTCGATGAAGTCTGCCGTAATATCGATTGAGAACTTCCGTAAGGATTTTCCAGATTCGAAATACAATGAGGAACTTGCGTTTTTGAAGGTGGAATCACAGTACAATCTTGCCACCAACAGTTTTAGTTCGAAGCAAAAGGAACGTTATCAGGATGTCTTGAAGTTTTATCAGGAGCTGATCGATAAATATCCGACAGGAAAATATAACCGTGATGCGGAAAGAATGTTTGACGAAAGCCAAAAGCAAATCGATGTGATTGCAAAAGCCGAAGTGGAACGTCAGAAACAACTTGAAACGCAGCCCGATCCAGCCAACAAGCCGACCAAAGTAACAACGCCGGCCATTACAGAACCGAAAGGACAGTAGTTCTTTCATTTAGATTTTAATTTTAACTAATATCACCATAAGTATGGCAACCAATCCATCAATCATTACCCGGGATACCGATAAGATCGCAGACGTAACTGGTAACCTATACGAATCAGTTTCTGTAATCTCCAAAAGAGCCCGTCAGATTTCGAGCAAGATGAAGGAAGAGCTTAACAATAAGCTTGCTGAATTTGCTTCTGGCGTAGACAACCTGGAAGAAGTGTTTGAAAACAGGGAGCAAATTGAAATTTCCAAGTTTTACGAGCGTATGCCAAAAGCAGGAAGCATTTCAATAGATGAATTCATCGAAGGAAAAACTTATCACGCTTACCGCGATACAACGGAAGAATAAAAATTGATTTCATTCAAAAGCCAGCCGCAAAAATTGTTTTGCGGCTGGCTTTTCATTTACAGGCTTTAAATGTTACACTTATCTCTGTAACTTTATGCCTGACAGGAGTCCTTCCGAATTGACCACCCAAAGCGATTGAAGTTTGAATCTTAAAGGTAAAAAGATACTCGTTGCCGTCTCAGGCAGCATTGCCGCATATAAATCTGCCCTTCTTGTCAGGCTCTTGGTAAAAGCCGGATCTGATGTTCAAGTGGTTATGACAGAGTCGGCAAAGGAATTTATTACCCCGCTTACCTTATCCGTTTTATCTAAAAAACCTGTATTAAGCGTATTTACGGACCGCCAGGACGGAACATGGAACAACCACGTGGAGCTCGGACTCTGGGCGGATGCGATCATCGTTGCTCCTGCGACGGCGCGGACGCTTGCAAAATGCGCCACCGGCAACTGCGATGATCTGTTAACGGCCGTTTATTTGTCAGCACGCTGTCCTGTTTTCTTTGCGGCCGCCATGGACGTGGATATGTATCAGCATCCGTCCACGAAGCATAACATTGATACATTACTTCGCTTTGGAAATCACTTCATCGAGCCCGAACACGGTGAGTTGGCCAGTGGTTTGATTGGGGACGGTCGTCTTGCCGAGCCGGAGGCAATCATAAAAGTTTTGGGCAGCTTTTTAGCAAGAAAACCCATCGCTTCCGGAAAGCGCGTGCTAATTACTGCCGGTCCCACCGTAGAGGCGATTGATCCGGTTCGCTACATCAGCAACCGCTCGTCGGGGAAAATGGGCTATGCAATTGCAGCAGCCTTTGCATCCGCAGGAGCACAAGTTACACTTGTGAGCGGGCCTACCAGCCTGCCGGTGCCCGAACCGACGGTGAAGCGCGTCAATGTACAGAGCGCAAATGAAATGTATAACGCCACTGCCCAACATTTTGAAGAAAGCGACGTGGTCATATTTGCTGCTGCCGTTGCTGACTACACGACAAAGGTTATAGCCGAGCATAAGATCAAAAAGCAAGGCCAGGAAATGACCCTGGATCTGGTCAAAACGCAGGATATTGCAGGGACATTGGGGAAAACCAAAAAGGAAAACCAGTTGCTGATCGGGTTTGCATTGGAGACAGAGAATGAAATGGAGTATGCAATGGACAAGTTACTGCGCAAAAACTTTGACTTCATCATTCTGAATTCACTGAATGATCCGGGCGCTGGCTTTGCACACGATACCAACAAAATAACCGTTATTGACAAAGGGAAAAATGTGAAACATTTCGATCTTAAAAATAAAGATGAAGTGGCACAGGACATTCTGAACATTGTCTTAAATAAATGGAGTGAAGCATGAAAAATATTTGGGTTTGGTTGCTCTTACTGGTCGCCTGCACGCATTCTGCACAATCGCTGGCGCAGGAGTTCCAGTTCTCGGTGAATCTTAATTACGAGCAGCTGGTAGCACAGCAAAAGACTGATCCACAGTCTATGGCGCAGCTTCAAACTTATATGAATGATTTTTTGAATAATACACGCTGGACCAATGATGAGTTTGGCAAAGAGGAAAAAATCAAATGCAAGCTCAATGTAAACCTGACGCGCTCACTCAATCAGGGCGCCTATGAAGGGAATGCACAACTGGTTGTATCAAGGCCTGTTTACAATTCAAATTACGAGACAGTTCTTTTTACTTATGTTGATAAAAATTTCACCTTCAATTACTTACCCAACACGCCCCTTTATTTTAACGAAAATAACTACACCGAAGAGCTTCCCTACATTCTGGCCTTTTACGCGAATGTAGCGTTGATATTTGACTATGATTCTTTCAGCAAGCTCGGCGGGGCGCCTTATGTCCAGAAGGCTTTTAACCTTGTCAATCAGGCTCGTAACTCCTCCCCTAATAAACGCGGCTGGGATTCGAATGGTGACTCGCGGAATCGTTACTGGCTTGTTGAAAACCTGATGAGCCAGCAATTTACGCCGTTCCGGGAAGGCATGTATAAATATTACCGGCTTGGGCTTGACGTTGCCACTCAGAATCCGGCGGAGACCCGCGCAAAAGTGCTGGAAGTGCTCAATACGGCCAAGGAAGTCAACCAGTTAAGGCCTGCCAGTGTGGTGATTAACTCTTTTTTCGATTCAAAATCCGATGAGCTTTACCGGATCCTGATAGAGGCGCAGCCCGAGGAACGTGCGAAAGCATATACGCTTCTGGTGGGGCTGGATCCTAGCAAAACGCAATTATATCAACGTCTCTCCTTATAAACCATCGCACTTCCCCTTCAATTCGTTTCTGTGATTTCTTATGAGTAAAAGATTGATACGCATCTCTTCCAAAAACATTTTTGCTTCACTCGAAAAGTTGCTTAAAATAGAAATCAACGCAGTTTTGAATAATGGGAACACGCATTTTGGCGAACTTGAATCCTTTACAAACGAAAGTTTGCTGATCCGGGACTCGCGTAATCACACGCATCTCATTCCATTGCCATCGCTTTATGAGATCGTTTATGATGCCAACTCGAAATGAGCCGGCGAAACCGGGCTGCGAATGGTTATATTTCCTAATTGTTGATCTGATAACTATATTCGTATAGATATGCTTTCGAATTTACTTATAAAAAATTACGCGCTCATTAAGCAGCTGGAAATGTCGCCAGATCCCGGACTCAACATTATTACGGGTGAGACGGGGGCTGGAAAGTCGATCATGCTGGGCGCAATAGGCTTACTTCTGGGCAATCGGGCTGATGTGAAGTCACTTTACGATTCCAGCGAAAAATGTGTGATAGAAGGCAGTTTTAATCTTTCCGGCTATGACCTCGCCCCCAATTTTGAAGATGAAAATGTCGATTATTCCGATGAATGCATCATCCGCCGTGAAATTTCAGTGGCTGGCAAATCGCGGGCATTTGTAAATGATACGCCCGTCAATCTGGAATCGTTGAAGCGGATCGGCAGCCAGCTGCTTGACATTCACTCGCAGCACGATTCGGTGATGCTGGGCAACAATGAATTTCAGCTGCGCGTAGTGGATTCATTTGCCGATAACGCACAACTCCTTAAAGCATACCAGCAGGATTTTTCGGCATACAAGGAAGCAACACGGGCTTTTGAAACGCTGCAACAGGAGGCGGGTAAGCTCCGGAAGGAGTTCGATTACGACCAATTTCTCTTTCAGGAATTAAACAACGCCAAGCTGGTTTCTGACGAACAGGAGAAGCTGGAAGTTGAATTAAACATTCTTGAAAATGCAGTAGAGATCCGCGAAAAACTGCAACTCGCTTACACATTACTAGATAACCCCGATAATTCCATCCTTGAACTGCTGAAAAATGCGGCTAATGCAATAGGTCAGGCCGCCAGGCTTGTTCCTGTGTATGACGCCATCCGTGAGCGCGTGCAAAGCACATTGATAGAACTGCGCGATATAGCTGACGAGATCGACCAGGCAAACAGCTCAGTAGACATCGATCAGGGACGTGCCGAACTGGTTCAGGAGCGCTTGGACCTGATATATACATTGCTCAAAAAACATCAGGTAACCACGGTTGAGCAGTTGCTTCAAATTGAAGAAGAATTGCAGCGTAAGCTCAGCATTGTTCTGAACCTGGATGATGAGCTGCTTAAAGCGGAAAAAGCTGCGGTTCAGGCAAAAGAGGCGATGCTCAAAAGCGCCAAAATCCTTTCAGAAAAGCGGCGAAAAGTTACCAAAGCAATCGAAACTCTGATTTTGGAAAGACTTTCGGAACTGGGAATCCCAAACGCAAGTTTATCTATACAGGTAACAGAAACATTGCCGACAGCTAATGGCCTGGATTCGGTGGCGTTTCTTTTCAGCGGCAACAAAGGTGTTGTCCCGCAAGAATTGAAGCAAGTTGCTTCGGGCGGCGAGTTTTCCAGATTAATGATGGTCATCAAATACATTCTTGCAGATAAACGAATGCTTCCTACGATCATTTTTGATGAGATCGATACGGGCGTTTCGGGTGAAATTGCAAGAAAAATGGGCAAGATGATGCAAAATATGGCGCTTAACCATCAGATTATTGCCATTACACACTTACATCAGATTGCCAGCAGCGGCAATGCACATTACTTTGTTTACAAGGATCATTCTTCGGAAAAAACCGTCAGTAAAATAAAGAAACTTACCGTAGACGAGCGTGTGCAGGAAATTGCGCAAATGATCGGAGGACATAATCCTTCGGATTCTGTGCTGGTCAATGCACGCGAAATGATTCTCAAAGAACAAAATTAGGCCCAACAGCATTTTCAAATACAATAGATTTAACCTCCCAAACTCATGAAATACCCGATACTATCCGTGTTTGTTCTGGCCCTTTTGTCAGGATGCGGCAAAGAAGGCAAACAAGATAAGGCCTCCGAGCTGGAAGCAGAAGTGATGACGATTCACGACGAAGTGATGCCGCAAATGGACCAGATCATGACATTGAAATCAAAGTTATCCAAGAAAATACAGCATATGGATAGCTTGCAAAACGAAGGCATCAGCAGCAATACCATCGCCGAAGAACGCATGAAAGCTGTGGATCTGAATCAAAAACTAAATGAATCGGATAAGCTTATGATGAGCTGGATGCATGCTTACCGAGGTGATTCTGCCAAGAAATTAAAGCCTGAAAGTGCAATCCATTATTTCGAGAGCGAAAAGGAAAAGATTCTGCAAGTAAAACAGGTAACATTAAAGTCCATTCAGGAAGCGCAAACATTTTTGGAGTAACAGGTTATGAAACAAGCAAATAAGACCATTCATATATATACGTTCGTTTTCGCTGCATTCATGTTAGGCGTGCTGGGTTGCAAGGACGATAAGAAATTGCCGATTCTTGGAGAACGCGATGCGGTCAAGAAAATGGTTGACGGAAAGGAAGTGGTTGATACGGTTTATAATACTATTCCCGCTTTTTCATTTGTTAACCAGGAAGGCGACACCGTTTCTGAAAAAATCGTGGAAGGCAAAATCTATGTTGCAGATTTTTTCTTCACAACCTGCCCTACCATTTGTCCTGTTATGAAGCGGCAAATGATAAAGGTTTACAATCAATACAAAGGCAATCCGCAGGTAATGATCCTGTCCCACTCTATCGATCCGGATCATGACACGCCCCAGGTTTTGAAGAAATTCGCAAGTGATTTAGGCATCGAAGGCAATCAATGGCAATTTTTGACTGGCAATAAAGAGAAGATCTTTGAGATTGGTCAGACAAACTATCTAGTCACGGCAAAAGAAGACAAAACGGCGGACGGTGGGTACATTCACGGCGGGGCTTTTATCCTGATCGATAAGGACAAGCGGGTAAGGGGCATGTATGACGGCACAACAGAAGAGGGAACCCAGAAGCTCATTGCCGATATGAAGATCTTACTCGACGAATATAAATAGCCAGTCACCTCCCGTTTTGATGATCAAACCAGCGATTCTTCTTCTCTCAGTTATCTCCCTGTTTTCCTGCCAAAGTGCATCTGAGCTGAAAAGTGAGCAGTATTTTGTTGAAGGATATCAGCTATATACGACCTATTGTGCCAATTGCCATCAGGCAGACGGCAAGGGAATGGCTAACCTTTATCCCCCACTGGCAACGTCTGCCAGACTGAGCGATAAATCAGCCGTTGCTTGCATTATCAGAAACGGGATGAAAGGCAGTATTCTGGTTGACGGCAAAGAATTTAACCGGCCCATGCCCGCCAATCTCAAATTGACTGAGATTGAAATTGCTGAGCTGGTCAGCTTTCTGGGTATGAAATGGGGTAAAGACAGCGTATATACACCTATTGAAACTGTACAAGCTGCATTAAAGGATTGCAAGGAATATTAAGGAGCGCCGCTGAATTTATAGATTCCGGTTGCCTTTCGAAATTTAATGCGTGTAAAGTCCTGCTCGGCATCCATTCCGATCGCATTGGTAACTTCCGAAGTTCGTTTGTTAATAACTGAAAGCGGTTTATCTGTAAAGACCTTACGCGTGCGCGGGCTCCAGTTGAGCTCAGTCGTGGTAAGCAACTCTTCCGTTTCCGACTTGACGACGCGCACATTTCCTTTTACAATATAAACGTCGGCTGCTTTATCATAATGCCCCGAGTCCGAGCGTAGGCGGGTAACTATCGTCCCCGTTGTATCATAAAAGTTAATATTGATCGTATCAGGAAAAACTTGTGCTTCGTTTTGATAAGCGAGGCGCTTTGGCGTTTTCATTACCACTTTTAATTTTCCCTGCTCGCTGTATTTTACTTCAACATCATTGACAAGTTCAAGCGGGCCGGTATACAAGGCACCGACTTTGTTTTGTTTGCCTTCGCATGCGGCCAGCATCCATACAGCCAGCACAATAAGATAAAAAGGAGATAAAAATTTATCTCCTTTTCGTATTTGCTTGAAGATCAATGCGATTCGCATGTCTGATTTTAGTCGATTTTTTGTTTAACAAACCATCTTTCCAGAAGCGTCACTCCCAGTACGACGCGCCCGTAACGTTCTCTGATCATCCCGCCGCCGGTGCTTCCTCTTTGTCCTGCAACGAGTGCCACAGATAGAAAGTTCTGATAACCCCTACCCATCGGGAATGTAAAGCCAAGGCTTACATTGGTATCATTCACGTCACTATTTCCAATCGAATAGGGTGTTTTACCATAGCTGAACCCAACGCGGTATCTTACCAGATCAAAATAATTCAGTGAGGTAAATCTCGGCAGATATTCTGCGCCCACGTTAATGCGGCCCACATCCTTCAAACCGTCATTGGCGTTTGTAAAGCTTCTGTATTGTGACCATTGCTGGTAGCTGAAATCCGCAGAAAGGATCAATTTGAACGGCCATTCCAAACTTCCGCCAACCAGCAGCTGATTAGGCGTTTTAATCCCACCGCCCATCAAATTCTGAAGCGTGTCAGGACTGATCACGTTAAGCGCGTTGGCAGTAACCTCAAAAGTGGTGGTTTGGTCCGCATTGATCGATGTTCCAATGCCGTAAGAAGCACCCAGATTAAGGTTCAGCTTATTTTCCTTCTTAATGGGGATTCTTAACGCAGCACCTGCCCGGAAGGCAATATCCGAATAAGTTGTGCGGTCATTTAAGCTAACTACATATTCATTGGAAAGATCGTCGCCGCGCTCAATTGCAGCCCTGTCAACCAGGGAAACCTCTGTGGCCTTACGCACATTCCCGAAAAAATAGGAAGTTTCAAGACCAAGGCTTAAATATTTTGTAACCTGGTAAGCTGTTGTCACCGAAGCCTTGTTAATGCCTCCCTTTCCGGTAGTATTGTAAATTCCTACAAACTGGGTTCCCGGAACATTGCGTATTGAAGCATTGCTGTAATCTACAAATGTGTACGGTTTAAGGCTTACACCCAGCACCCAACGCGGGCTGATCGGAAAAGCCAGCGAAACATAAGCAAGATTACCGCCTGTGTTTGTTTGTTTGTTTGCTCCCGAAGCAACATCCTTATACTGCCCGACCAGGCCAATATCCAGGGTTGTAAACCTGTTGCGCACCCAAAGGGCTGGATTAAGATTATTGATCTGAAACCCGGTTCCCGTGCTAACACCGGATTGACCCATTCCCGTATTATCAGAATAAGCATCGCCATAAAACTCTCCCATTCCCAATGAAGAGTATGGAGAATTGCCCAAGCCTTGTGCCCTTAGCGCCGTATTGAGGTATGTACAATTCCAAATGAGTGCAATTGCAAATGTGAGTATTCTGAATCTACTGTAACGAGACATTATATGTTAAAATTCTGTTCAATCCTATTAAAACCAATTCCGGCACCGCAAAGATGGGTGGTTTCAGGCTACTTTCAAAAAAAGCAGCATCACCTCCACATAATAGTACGCGCAAATCCGGCGATTTGTGCCGATACCTTTCAATTATTCCATGCATTTCTGCAAGAACACCATTCATTACGCCACTTTGCATGGCGCTGTGCGTACTTTTTCCAATCAATTCCGGATCTGAATCCGGTTCGACCAGCGGAAGTCGCTTAGTAAACGAATGCATTGCATTAAATCGCATTCTCACCCCGGGGGAAATCAGCCCGCCCTGAAACACCGCGTTTTTATCAATCAGATCATATGTAATGCAAGTGCCCATATCAATAACGACCAAATCTTCCCCTGGATAGAGGAAATTGGCCCCGGCGGAGGCGGCAATCCGGTCGGCACCCAGGGTTTGCGGCGTATCGTAATTTTTTTTGATAGGCAATGGCGTGCCGGGTGTTAAGTCAAATATTTTCAGTGACTTTCCCAGCGCATCTTCAAAGTCGGCGGCCGTGTGACTTACAGATGAAAACAAGATATTCTCCGGAGCCTGCGCCAGCACTGCTTCGATCAGTTCCGTAAATGTAAGGCGCGTCGTATAGCGTATCAGTTTATCGTTTTCAAACCATCCGACCTTCGAATACGTGTTGCCCGAATCAATGACAATGTTCATAATTTTGCAAAAGTCCCACATTTGAGGCACAAAAACTAGCGCTATCAAAAACGTTGGCGCATGTTTTGTGCATTCATTATCAGCACTTAATGTCAGTGTTTCGTAGATAGAAAGCTTGAAATGTTTATTTTTTTGTATTAAATGGGTTTTCGCTTTGATGTCAAAAATATTTTTTTTACCTTCGTCGCTATAAGTCCAGTATCGACTTTTAAATCCAATTCCATCTCACGATAACTCTCAACGTTGTCGAGGTTTTAAAATCTTGCCGATTTACTGTCTTTACTTCCTTTATTTAATTGCCAACTTTCAGAGTATATCTAATAAAGTTTTTCAAGTTGTAGAGTCGTCACCCGGACTTTTACAAAAGATATTTTTAATATTAATGACCATCACGTCACTGCGAGATATGCTTCTCGGCTTTTGTCCAAAAAAATTCAAAACCTTAATATCCATTCGGTAAAGTGCTACTTTACTTTCCCTTGTCTGTATGCCTACAATTGATGAATTGAACATTAAGCTTTTATCAGAGCTTAAAGAAATAGCTGGCAACCTTGGTGTTGCTGATTACGCTAAACTCCCAAAAAAAGAACTTATCAACAGAATCCTGCTTAAACAGGAGCCTGCAACAGTTACAGAAACTCCCGCAGCTGCTGAGCCTGTTAACAATATAACCCCGGCAGCTCCCGCAGCTCAACCGGCTTTGGAATCGGATGGTTACGATGCCGATGAACCAAAGAAAAAACGAGCAAGAAGGCCATCTGACGCCCCTTCGGATACAATGAAACCGGCAAACAACAGATCGGCAAGGATGAAAAAAGACAATGCGTCGCCTTCACCTGCTCCCCTATTTGACACTTCCCTGAGAAATCAGCGCCCTGAAAATAATGACAGGCCCAAGAATCTGGACATTCGTGAAGAAGCCGATTCGGATAATGATACATTAAATGATCTGGGTAAAGAAGAAGTAACCAACCAGCCGGAAGCTGCTGCGCCTGCAACAGAAGAAGTGGTTCAGGAAAAAACAGAAACCAGCCCGGAAGAGAATACACCTGCCGCAAAAGAAGAGAGACAGAACCGCCAGCCAAATCAACAGAATCAGCCTAACGATTCCAGCGAACGCCAGCCGCAACAACCGCAGCAGCCTGCCCACCGCGACGATCCATCGTCTAAAATCAAACGCAATTACAACAACTACGTAAGAGAGTTTGACGGATTGATCGTTAACGAGGGCGTTCTTGAAATTATGCAGGATGGCGGCTACGGCTTCCTGCGTTCAGCAGACTACAACTATCTGGCTAGCCCAGATGATATATATGTATCGCCTTCTCAGATTAAACTTTTCGGCCTGAAAACCGGTGATACGGTTAAAGGACAGATTCGCCCGCCGAAAGAAGGTGAAAAATACTTTGCATTGCTCCGTGTTGAGACTGTGAATGGTAAAACAACCGAGGAAATCAGGGACCGTATTCCTTTCGAATATCTTACGCCTCTTTTCCCGGATGAATGCTTGAAGCTAAGCTCACGTCCGGATCAATATTCTACCAGGATCCTGGATCTTTTCGCTCCTATCGGAAAAGGACAGCGCGGAATGATCGTTGCGCAGCCAAAAACGGGTAAAACTGTTTTGCTGAAAGAAATTGCGAATGCCATCACGCGTAACCACCCTGAGGTGTTTCTTCTGATCCTTTTGATCGACGAACGTCCGGAAGAGGTTACTGATATGCAGCGCAGCGTAAGAGCTGAGGTGATTGCATCTACATTTGATGAGCAGGCAGACCGTCACGTAAAAGTGGCCAGCATTGTTTTGGAAAAAGCCAAAAGAATGGTTGAATGCGGCCATGATGTGGTGATTCTTCTGGATTCCATCACGCGTCTTGCACGTGCTTATAACACGGTGGTTCCTTCATCCGGTAAGATCCTTTCGGGTGGTGTGGATGCCAATGCGTTGCACAAGCCAAAAAGATTTTTCGGAGCGGCCAGAAATGTAGAACACGGCGGATCGCTGACCATTATTGCCACTGCGTTAATTGATACAGGTTCTAAAATGGACGAAGTTATCTTTGAAGAATTCAAAGGAACGGGTAACATGGAATTGCAGCTAGACCGCAAGCTTTCCAACAAGCGTGTATTCCCTGCTATTGATGTTATGGCTTCCGGAACGCGCCGCGAGGATCTACTTCTGGATAAAGAAACACTGAAAAAAGTGTGGATCCTCCGAAAACACATGTCGGATATGAATGCAATGGAATCCATGGACTTCCTGCTTGAACATATGAAGGGCACAAGAAGCAATGAAGAATTCCTGATCTCTATGAACCGCTAAGCAATCCGGCCCATGGAAGATTTGAAGATTATAGAAGGCATCGGCCCCAAGATTGAAGAATTGCTCAATCGGGAAGGCATTCATACCATTGAACAGCTCGCCGACACTTCCATTATCAGGTTAGCAGCCGTTTTGAAAAAAGCAGGACCCAGGTTTCAGATCCAAAATCCTACATCCTGGCCAAAACAAGCATTGCTGGCCAAAGACCAGAAATGGGACGAGTTAGAAGAACTGAAAAGGTTGATCATGTCAAATAAAGAATTCTGACACCATATAGAAGCTGAAAAGCCCGCCTACTGCGAAGTAAGCGGGCTTTTTTTATGACTTACCAAGCCTTTTTGCAGACTTGGTAAGATTGATGACAGTCTACAAAGTCGAAACTGTGCGTTGAATGAACTGCGTAAGATCGCTTCCTGAAAGCAGACCTTGTGAAAGCAATGCAAGGTCAAAAACCTGTTTTGCCAAAGTCTTTTGGGCTTCTTCGTTTTCAGCTTGCAGCACGCGGCTGATCACCGGGTGATTAGCATTCAATGAAACAGTATACATCAAAGGCATATCGCCAAACATAGAACGCTGTCCGGAAGTGGCCTGCATATCAGTCATACGGCGCATAAATTCAGGGAAAGTGATCACCACTGGCAGCTCGTCCACCGGCATGGCCTCTACCTGAACATGCACGCTTTTGCTCCCTGCTACGTCTTCAAAAATCTTTTTGACTTTATCCTGATCATCGCTGGAAAGAATGCTTTCTAACGTCACATCCTTTTCAACAAGCTTGTCAAGCGTATCGGCATCAACGCGTTTCACATTCACTTTTTCAAGTTTCTGTTCAAGCGTATTGATAAAGTGCGAATCAATGATCGTCGTAAATGTCAGCACGTCATAGCTGCGCTTTTTCGCAGACTGGATGAATGCATCCTGCTTTTTCTCGTCAGTCGTATAAAGCCATACTTGCGTGTCGTTCTTATCAGTCTGGTTGCCCTTTACGTGCTCGCGGTATTCCTCGAAAGTAAAGAACTTGCCTTCTGTATTTTTTACCAGACAGAAATCCTTGGCTTTTTCATAGAATTTATCATCGCTGATAATTCCGTATTTTACAAAAAGACCGATATCATCAAATTTTTTCTCGAAACCTTCGCGGTCATTTTTGAAAATCTCTGACAGTTTATCAGCTACTTTACGCGTGATATAACCGTTGATTTTCTTCACGTTACCATCGGCTTGCAGGTAACTTCTTGAAACGTTCAAAGGAATATCCGGCGAGTCGATCACCCCGTGCAGCAGTTGAAGGAAATCCGGAACAATGTCTTTTACCTCATCGGTAATAAAGACCTGGCGGCTGTAAAGCTGAATTTTTTCGCGCTGACCCTGGAAATCGTTTTTGAGTTTTGGGAAATACAAAACGCCCGTCAGATTGAAGGGATAATCCACATTCAAATGGATCCAGAAAAGCGGATCTTCGCTGAAAGGATAAAGCTCTTTGTAGAAGGCCAGATAATCCTCATCTTTCAGATCAGACGGATTTTTTGTCCAGATCGGGTTTGGATTATTAATGATCTTTTCTTCGAATTCGATCTGGATTGGCAGAAACTTACCATATTTTTCAAGAATGCCACGCAGACGGTGCTCATCAAGGAATTCCTCGGAATCAGCAGCAATGTGCAGGATAATGTCCGAACCGCGCTCTGCTTTTTCAGCCGGGCCCAGTTCAAATTCAGTAGAACCGTCACATTCCCAGCGAACCGCTTCGGAGCCTTCTTTGTAAGATTTTGTAATGATCTCTACATTTTCTGCAACCATATAGGCCGAGTAAAAACCAAGACCGAAGTGTCCGATAATGCCTTTGTCACCTTTTCCGTCCTCGCCTTTTTCTTTGTATTTTTCTACAAACTCAGTGGCGCCGGAAAATGCGATCTGGTTAATATATTTTTTGATCTCATCGGCAGTCATACCAATACCATTATCGCTGATGGTAATTGTTTTAGCCTCCTTATCAAGCTTTACAACCACTTTCAGCTCACCCAGCTCGCCATTGAACTCGCCATAGGAGGCCAGTTTTTTGATTTTCTGAGAAGCGTCGACTGCATTGGATACTAATTCACGTAAGAAGATTTCGTGGTCCGAATAAAGGAATTTTTTGATAATCGGAAATATGTTCTCGGTATGAATGCTGAGGTTTCCTTTTTCCTGAATCACTGATTCCATAGTTATGCCGTTTTTGTTTATAATATTGAAGAAATTGTTTTTTCTGCTCTGCAATACCGAATCCAAATATGCGTTCCAAATACAATTAAATCGCAGGTCGGCTGACAGATTGTCAGGATTGCTGAAATCAACCTCATTAATCAATCGGTTGGTAACTGACTAGCTTTTTTGTTAATATTGCGAACGGTAACCAACTCAACTAAAATTATTCAAACAGTTCATTCAGAACACCAATTAGTAACATGAATCTTATTAAAAAACTCTTCGCAGGCGTATTCTTATTGAGCGCAGTATCAGCTTGCACCACAATGAATTCCGTCCCTCTCTCTAATTATACCGTGTTTACGGAAGATCTTCGCCGCGACCTGGAAGCAGCCAACATTGAAATTGCCAAGGTTCAGTTTTTCAACGACAAGGCAATCAACATTCGCCGTGAGGTTTCTGATCCTAATGACATTAAAGTAAATCCCGAAGGGCAGATCACCATGAGCAACGGTAAGAGCATTCAGACCATCAATGTGCTGCCCTTTACGCCAGGTGTAGCTTTGAGCTCAGACAACGGTGTTATTCATGTTTCCTGGGACGATACCCAGCAAGATACCAAGGGGATGAAGTTTAATTTGAGCGGCCAGAATTATTTCCTGGACGTGCTGCCCAACAATAAGTTTGATTATAAAGAAAGGACATTCGATCTGCAAGGCGGAAATGGCGCCCGGTTGTTCGTAAAGAAAGACCTTTTGAAGCAGGTTAAAAATTCAAGAGAAACACTGAAAGGCCGTAAAGTTGGTCAGTAAGAAATCAAGATAAACGAAGAAAGGTCAGGAAATCCTGACCTTTCTTCGTTTATAGCCTTCATTAGTTAAGATTAAAATACTGGTTCTTCTGGCCTGAAATCTTCGGCTTGTTAACAATAGACGAGTTCTGGATCAGCACCAGCAACATAAGCCCGATAACAACGGCGAGCGCGATTTGCAGAAATGAAATAATACCAAAGCTGGCAATGTCACTTTTAGATTCCTTCATCAGATCCTTTCCAATGCTGGACTGAATGTTTGTCAGCTCGTTGAGATTGGTAATGGTGTTTTTGAAAGTGTTGGCTCCCGGGCCAGCGAAAAGTCGCTTACCTTCCTCCTGGGCGCCTGCATTATACAAGCCAAGAATAGACTTTTCAAGGGCCGTGTATCTGTGCACCTCGTTCTTAAATGCAGTCAGACTTTTAGCCTCTTCATCAACCAGATATGTTTGCTCGAAAGCTTTGATCAGCGAGTCAATGTTCTTGTTGTGCGTGCTTAACTGCACGCGGATCTCGTTTTTATTTCCTGTCCCGTTGGTCAGTAAATATTCTTCCAGGGAAAGCCGCTTTCCATACAGGTTTTCTGTCAGATAAATGATCGTTGTTGCAGGGATCAGCCGGTCCTGGTAAATGGATGAAAAGGACTTGTCAATCCCGTCCATATTGCGCCTTGACAGCAATGTGGCCAATATAATAAGTGCCATAATGCCTCCAAGAAGCATTGCAGCTTTTAGTTTTTGTTGAATTACAAAAGACCATTTCATGAAATAGCATTTAAAATTGTAAATACAGCGATCCGTACCCAGCATTAAAAAAATGCTAAAACTCCTCTGTATTATAACGTTTTATTCACTACAAATATATCGTCAATATAACTAATAATAAGAGATAAACCGGGAAATGTGCATTCATTCCAGAATCGTGGTATAATTTTGTTAGATTGATTATTTTAAAACACTCAGCCGTTCATGAATGAAGTTGCCATTGATTTCAGTAAGGTTCATCAGATCCAGGTTTTTGGAATTACCATTTTAGAACCTTCCACTGTAATCTCCAGTCTGATGATGACTGTGATCTGCATATATGCATTTGTCCATCTTGGGAAATTGGGAAGGGCCCACAGGATGTACAAACAAATCCAGTATTTTTTCTTTTTCATGGGCATTGCCACTGCAATCGGCGGTGTGCTTGGGCATGGATTTCTGTATTTAACGGGTCAGCCTGGCAAAATTCCCGGCTGGTTTGCCAGCATGATTGCCGTAGCGCTCTTTGAACGCGCAGCGATCTGGCACATCAAACCTCTGCTCCAAAAGCGCAGCGGCTTAATCCTGGGCTGGTTGAACTATGTAGAGCTGGCCGTGTTCTTTGCACTGACCTTCATCACCCTGAACTTTGTCGTTGTTGAAATTCACGCATTTTACGGTCTTTTCCTGATGCTATTTCTGATTGAGATTTATGTTTACAGACAGCGTAAAGATCCGGGAAGCATTAATATATTCATTGCAACAGCATTAGGCGCTATTTCTGCCGGCTTGCATGCACTCAAGTTCAGTTTCGGGCCCTGGTTTAATTACAATGACATCAGTCACATCAGCATGGGCGCATCCATCTGGTTTTATTACCAGGGAGCAAGGCATATGATCTATTATGGAGAAGAAATGATCAAGCCCGAAGAAATACTTGAAAGCGAGAACGAAAGCTAATTTAGATAACAGCATTTGATAACAAAAAAACAGGATGCCGCTTGATGCGACATCCTATTTTTTTAAGCCAGGCTCACTTACTTATTTGGCTGCGGCGTATAACGCAAGTAAGGCTTAACAATGTTGAGACCTTTGGTAAATTTCTTTTCGGCATCCTCTGTGCTCACAGCCGGCACCACGATCACATCATCTCCATCTTTCCAGTCGGCAGGCGTTGCAACGCTGTAATTGGCAGTGAGTTGAAGTGAGTCAACGACGCGCAGAATTTCATTGAAATTACGGCCTGTGGACGCTGGGTAAGTCAATGTAAGCTTGATTTTCTTATCAGGCCCGATAATAAAAACAGATCTAACCGTAGATTTCTCGCTTGCATTGGGGTGGATCATATCGTAGAGTTCGGCAACCTTGCGGCCCTCATCGGCAATGATCGGGAAATTGACCTCTGTATTGTTAACCTCGTTAATATCGGGAATCCAGCGATTGTGTGAATCAATGTCGTCAACGCTCACGGCAAGCACTTTTACATTACGTTTTTGAAATTCACCTTGCAAAAGAGCCGTCTTGCCAAGTTCTGTGGTGCAAACCGGCGTAAAGTCAGCAGGGTGAGAGAATAGCAATCCCCAGCTGTCTCCTAACCATTCGTGAAACTTAATCTGGCCTTGTGTGGTGTTTGCCTCAAAATCAGGGGCAATATCTCCTAGTCGAAGTGACATGATGTATGATGATTTAAGTGGACGATATAATCTATTAATATGATAGAGTTAACGCAAATTTAAATAATAAGTTTCAAAAAAGTGTTTCTCAGTTTGGGATGGTTTTTGTTTAATTTGAACTATAAACAAGGTTTTTGTTTTCTCCAATAAAGATTCACTGCTGTTGCCATGACCTTAAAATTGCCTGTTTACCTGGATAATAATGCAACCACTCCGATGGACCCGGCGGTTTTGGAGGAAATGCTTCCTTATTTCTCGGAAAAATTCGGCAATGCAGCCAGCCGCACGCATTCCTATGGCTGGGAAGCAGAAGAAGCTGTAGATATTGCGCGCGAAAATATTGCCAGCCTCATAGGCGCACATCCGCAGGAAATCGTTTTTACTTCGGGCGCAACAGAAGCCGCCAACCTGGCTATAAAGGGTGTCTGGGAAAATAATCCTGATCAAAAAGGCCATATTATTACCGTGGTAAGCGAGCACAAAGCCGTGCTGGACACCTGCAAATACATTGAGCGTAAAGGCGGCTCGGTTACCTATCTGGAAATTCAGCCCAATGGTCTGGTCGACTTAAATGATCTCGAAAAAGCCATTACGCCCCAAACGCTGCTGATCGCTGTCATGTATGCCAACAATGAAACAGGCGTCATTCAGCCGATTAAAGCAATCAGCGCGATTGCCAAAGCGCATGGCGTTCTCTTTTTTACGGATGCCACGCAGGCAGTTGGTAAAATTCCAGTGGACGTGCAGGAAGATGACATTGATCTGCTGGCTTTCAGCGCCCATAAACTGTATGGACCCAAGGGAGTCGGCGCCCTTTATGTACGCAAGAAAAACCCCACCGTTACACTCACTGCACAGATCGAGGGTGGCGGCCATGAGCGAAATATGCGCAGCGGCACCCTTAATGTGGCCGGCGTTGTGGCTTTTGGTAAGGCATGTGAGATTTGTGCTGAAAAAATGGCATCAGAAAGTCTTCGGCTCCGCTCGCTACGCGATCATTTTGAAAAGCAGTTACTGGCATTGCAACATATAGATATTAATGCGGGCACCGCCCCGCGCCTGCCGCACGCAACCAACATTTCTTTCCATGATATTGATGGGGAAAAAATGATTTTTGAAGCCGGCAGCGACATCGCTTTTTCCAGAAGCTCGGCCTGCACATCGGCTACATTGGAACCGAGCTACGTGTTGAAAGCGATGGGACTTTCCAATGAATTGATCCATAACACATTCCGGTTCAGCTTCGGAAGGTTTTCTACGGAACAGCAAGTAGATCATGCTGTTGCAGTAATTTCTAAAATAGTAAAAGAACACAGGGGGTGAAAGAAATTACGGATATTATAAGATCATACGAATCCGCTGTCAATGCTGGCAAGAAAACAGCGCTGGCAACCGTCGTACATGTAGAAGGCTCCTCTTACCGGCGTCCCGGCGCGCGTATGCTCGTCACCGACGATGGTCAGCTTACGGGAGCCATCAGCGGCGGATGCCTGGAAGGAGACGCATTAAGAAAGGCGCTGCTGGCAATTTCGCAGCAGAAGAACAAACTGGTAACCTACGATACCACAGACGATAACGACACAACACTTGGCGTTCAGCTGGGCTGCAATGGCATTGTTCACATCCTATTCGAGCCCATTCACCCCGACGACGAGCTTAATCCAATCGCATTACTTAAAAAAGCGCTTGAAAAACGGCAGAATGCGGTGGTAATCACGCTGTTTTCACTTCATTCCCGCACGGCCATTCAGCCTGGAACCTGTTTTCTGGATCTGGAAACGGATCGCGTAACCATGGATAACCTTTCGCAACCTGCGCTCTTGGAGCAATTACTTCCTGAGGCAGCACTTGTCAAGGAGCGTCAGGAGTCGTTTTTTAAAGAAATTGATTTTGACGGCCAAAAGCTGACGGGTTTCGTAGAATATCTGCGTCCGGCCCCGGCGCTGATCATCGCTGGCGCTGGAAATGACACCATTCCGCTTTCGGAAATGGCTGGTATTCTGGGTTGGAACGTAACTGTTGTCGACGGCCGGAACGGGCATGCAACCAGGCAGCGATTTCCCAGAGCCAATCAGGTAATCGTGGCAAAGGCATCAGAAGTTTTATCGCATATTCATGCAGATGCGCGGACGTTTTTTGTGCTGATGACCCATAATTACAATTACGATCTGGCGCTGCTCAAAGAGCTCATTGAGCTTGAAGAATGCATTTATATAGGCGCATTGGGCCCGAAAAAGAAGCTGGAAAAAATGTTTGGCGATCTCAGAAAGGAAGGCATTGAAGTCACAGAACAGCAAAAGAGCAAAATTTTCGGTCCTGTCGGACTCGACGTTGGCGCTGAAACCGCTGAGGAAATAGCATTGTCGGTGCTTGCTGAAATTAAAGCTGTTTTAAATGGAAGAACAGGTATTTCCCTGCGTGAAAAGCCCGAGCCCATCCACAGCCGAACAGATCAGAAAGTGGACTATCGCAAATCCACACGGGAGGATTTTCTTTGCGAAATACAAACGAGTCAATCCTGAAATGTATGGCCGAGACGTCTGGTTACGGGATCATTATTCTTGCCGCCGGCAATTCCTCACGCCTGGGCGAGCCTAAGCAACTGCTCCGCTATCAGGACAAAACGCTGATCCGCCATGTTACCCAAGCCGCTATTGCCGCAAAAAGCACAAGCGTGACCGTAGTGACTGGCTCAAATGCTGATCTGATTGCAAAAGAGCTTGATTCGCTTTCCTGTCATGCAGTTTACAACCCAGACTGGGAATCGGGCATGGCCTCTTCCATTGTCACCGGAGTTCAGCATCTTATTACAGCGCAGCCAGGCATTTCAGGCGTCATTTTCGCTGTCAGTGATCAACCTTTTGTTACTGTTGATCTGTTTAATGCTTTGATAGATAGAGCATTGGAAGGCAATGCAGGCATTGTCGCTTCTGCCTATGAGAACACTTTTGGAACGCCTGTTCTTTTTTCCAGCAAATACTTCCCTTCCCTTTTAAAGCTCAGCGGAGCCGAAGGCGCTAAAAAGCTCATTACCAAATTTGCCGGCGACGTGACGCCGGTCCCCTTCCCTTGCGGCGGCATCGACATTGATACGCAAGCAGATTACCAAAAACTGCTGGGCAACAGCTAGAATCACCAGCTGCAATCGCATCTCAAAATATTTTCTGACAAAACCTTGCTTACTCATTTCAGATGTTTACTTTTACAGTGTACTACTTAACTAGAACACTAAACAATTCTGAAATGATCCAGCTAGACCGTGTAACATTTGGATATAGTAAGAAGAAAAAGCTGTTTGAAAATTTGTCGATTAACCTGGAAGCCGGGCACATTTACGGTTTGCTCGGCAGAAATGGCGCCGGCAAATCCAGCCTGCTCAGAAACATGGTCGGTTTGCTTTTTCCCCAGCAAGGCCAGATCAATGTGGTGGGTTATGAGCCTAAAAAGCGTCTTCCGGCATTTTTGCAGGATGTCTTCTTTCTTCCCGAAGAGATTTACCTGCCCTCGGTAACGATCCGCAAATATCTTGACATGATCGCTCCGTTTTATCCTAAATTCGATGAAGGACAATTTGACGGCTACATTGCAGAAATGGACATTCCCCTGGGTAACAAGCTGACTGACATGTCCTATGGCCAGCGGAAAAAGTTTCTCATTGCGTTTGCGCTCTCTGCCAACACCAAAGTCTTGATCATGGATGAGCCCACCAATGGTCTGGACATTCCCTCGAAAAGTCAGTTCCGCAAACTGGTCTCAATGAATGTTGATAAAAACAGGCTGTTTCTGATTTCAACCCACCAGGTTCGTGACCTGGATAATCTGATTGACTCGATAATTATCCTGGAAGACAGCAAGATACTCATCCAGCACAGCCTGGAAACAGTAGCCGAAAAACTGTGCTTTGGAACGCTTCCCAGCATCGATTACGACAACCGCGTGCTTTACTCCGAGCCATCGCTCAAAGGCTATAAAGCGGTTTTTGAAAATTCGGAGCTGGAAGAAAGCCGTGTGGACCTGGAATATCTCTTCAATGCTGTGCTGGGAAACCCCGAGCGGATCAGACAAATTTTCGGCAAACAATGACCAGGCTCCTTATAACGATGCTGTTGCTTTTGCTGGCAATGCTCACCCGATCCATTCTTCCTATCCTATCTGAACTAATGCTATGAACCAAACATTTGATATCCACCGTTTTGCGCTCGTCTTGAAGCTGGATCTGGTTGAAAGAGGCAAAAATTATCTGTTGATTGCCACGCTGCTGACAATTCTGCTGCTTTCGATGATGCTTCCTATCGTTACGTCCAGCAAGCCCGTAGGAACCTATGAAGCCCTGCATTACATGGCCATGTTTATGGTAATGCTCTTTGCCAGCTCCTTTTACACGAGCAATGCAATGACGCACTATGCTTCGCTGCCGACTTCTATCAGCAGCCTGATGCTACCAGCCTCGCATTTGGAGAAGTTTCTGAGCGCAATGTTTTTCAATTTGCTCTTTATCGTCAGTTTCCTTGTTCTTTATTTCCAATTGCATTACAAGACGATTGATATTGCCAATGCCAAGCTGCCCTCGTGGGGATATAAATATCCTTACATTAAATTCGATCTGGCAGTGTATTTCTGCTTTGCCTATTTCATATTACACAGCCTTTTGCTTTTAGGATCCATCTATTTCTCAAAACGATCTTACGTCAAAACAGCTGCCTTCATTGTCGCTTCGGTAATCATTGTATTTACGATCCATCTTAGTATGGCGCATTATCTGACGCATTATCCATCGAAACTGAACACATTACCCTTCACCAGCTGGCAAATGTGGTATTTTAAGGATGGTAACTTCACCGTTTTTCGGGGCCTGAACACGTTTCATATCCAATTCCCAAAGAACATTTATCACGCCATCCAGGCCTTTATTACATTGTTTATACTGAGCATTTGGTATATCGCTTATTTACGCCTTAAAGAGAAGGAAGTTTAATCCCCGCATTCATGGAATTTAAAGATAAACAGTCCATTTACCTGCAAATCGCCGATTACATCTGCGAGCAGATTTTACTAGGCAAATGGCCTCCTACTGAGCGCATTCCGTCTGTAAGGGAGCTGGGAGGCATGCTGGAAGTGAACCCAAACACGGTGATGCGGACGTATGATTTCTTGCAGAACAAAGAAATTATATTCAATAAAAGGGGCATCGGCTATTCGGTAAGCGAGGATGCGCAAGCGCGCGTATTGGCTTATAAAAAAGAACGTTTTCTGGAATCCGAGCTTCCGGAAGTTTTCAAAACGCTTTACCTGCTTAACATTAGCCTGGAAGAATTACAAACGCGTTATAACCAGTTCGTCACCGACAATTTCCCTGTCAATAACTAGCATACCTTATGAAAGCCAGTAACATACTACTCATTATCGTGCTATCATTGTTTCTGAGCGCAATGGTTGCCTCCAACCTTGTTTTAAAAAAACAGTTTGATAAAATAGATAGAAAAGACCCCTATTCGGGCTACCTCACACATAGTTTGGAGCCATTTCACTATGTTAGATTACAAGGCGTCGGCTTTGGTGTAACCGAGGTGTCGCAGGGCAAAGATTTTGAGATCAAATTTGTAGTTGATCAAAAATTCATCGACTGGAAAGTTGTCAATGATACATTGACCGTCAATTATAAAAAAGGCTTTCCCGAAGGCGGCCAGTCGCCGCAGCAAATTGTGCATACATTGCCCTCCGTCTACATTTTCGTTCCGACATTGCAGGGTTTGGAGTCAAACACGATCAACTGCAAGATTAAGAACATGAAGCAGGAAAACTTGGATATAAAACAGATCGGCGGCGCGATGGTCCTGCTGGAAAATCAGGTCAATGATCTTCGTGCAGATTTTCTTTCAGGCGCTATCGTTACCGCTTATCGTGAAAATGACTTTGGTAAGAGTAAGATAACAGTCCGGGATAGCAGCACTTTCCAGGTCGACAGCAACATTTTCAAATCACTTGATCTGGCAGTTGGCGACAGCGCGCATGTAAAACTACCTGGAAGCTTATTGAAGAATCTCTGATTTAATTTTCTTTCTATCTCCGGGTTGAAACCCGGAGCAATGGTTGGGTGGGGGGGGGGGGGGGGGGGGGGGGGGGGGGCGGGGGGGGGGGGGGGGGGACGCCCCACCCCCACACAAGACACGGGCCA
>NZ_JAJUXJ010000004.1:0-462335 GCF_021390415.1 Dyadobacter sp. CY327
GTTGGGTCGTGCCTGACGGCACTTGCAAGCGCGAGTGCCGTCAGGCACGACCCATTAACTGGCCCCAGATTTCAATCTGGGAAAAGAAGGATTATTTTATTCCAAGCATTAAACTGGTGCTGCCGCCGGCGTTGGTGGTGGGCAGAACGCCGTTCCATTTGGAAACCCATTCCTGCTGGATCAGTAGTGGCGTCAACGTTTTCTGGCGCAATTGGTTGGCTTCCGCTTCGGCGCGGGCTTTTATCAATGTTGCCTTCGCCTGTCCTTCCGCGCGGGCAATGATTACTTTTGCTTCCGCTTCGGCCTGTTTTGCCATATTTTCAGCTTTCAGACGAGCCTGGATCGATGTGTTTTTTTCATCGATCATTTGTCGCAGTGAGGGCGGCGGCGTGATGGCCGAAGTCAGCTGGTCATAAATAAAGCCATCTTTACCCAGTGTCTTGGTAAGCACATTCTGAACGCGGTCCTCGAATGCTTCCCGGTTTGACATAACGCTATCCGAACTGAATGAATTGGCAACGATCCGGTATGCATCGTAGATTGTATTTTTCATAAAACCCTGCTGAATTTCACCTAACGGTCGTCTGTATTGGCGGTAAATCTGAGGCACTTTTTCAGGGTTAATGTGGTAGTTCAATTTTGGATCTACCTTGAATTCAGCCGCATCTTTCGTTGTTATTACAAAAGAATCATAATCCACACTTTGAGTGAAAGTCGGGAACTCTATGATCTTGGTAGTCCAGCTGTTATACCAAACACGGCCTGTAACCAATGTGATGTTATCAACGCCTTTGTCGGTTCCATAAAGGTTTATGCGGATTCCGACATTTCCCGCGTCAATGTTTTCAAAAGTAAAAGGCTGGACAAAAAGCGCGATCACAGCCACAAAGAAACTTACCGAACCTATTATAATTTTTCTAGCCAGCGTCATTATATTTCAGAATTAAGTGAGCTTAAAAAACGATCAAGATCCCGGGCAAGCAAATAGACCGAGCTGCCAATAATGGCTAAACCGCTTAGTACAAGCACATCGGATTGTGAATTGACAAGCCGGAGTGAATAAGTGATGACGATAATGACCGCCAGGATTTTAAGTAAGTATTTCATGTGAGCGAGGTTTGTTTTAAATAAATGTAGCATGAACAAATCCGGGCACATAATATTTTTATCCAGTGGTGACTTTGGAATGTTAAACGTATCAAAAAGCCACACAAACAAAAGAGACGCACCGATCAGATGCGCCTCTCTTTGTATTGAATAAAGTTAACTCTCAGAGCATAGCAGCTGCCGCCTGATCAACAAACCAGTGCAATTGTCCCTTGGAAGGATTTATAATCTGGGATGGATAAAGATCAATATTAGGCTCACCTTTCAAAACATGCTTTAATGTTTCGGCCTTACCGGCTCCGGCTGCCAGAAATGCAACACAGGCCGCATTGTTAACGATTGGCGCTGTTAACGTAATTCTGAACATCTGTTGAGCGGGCAGATAAAATGCTTTAACCCAAGTATCTTCTTCATGAATCACCTCGGTGCCGGGAAACAGCGATAAGGTATGTCCATCATCGCCCATGCCTAAAAGAACAAAGTCGAAAGTCGTTTCGGAGTCTTTAAAATACTGTTTCAGAACCTTTTCATATTCAAGGGCAGCTTCTTGCGGTTCGATATCCGTGCGCATGATGTGAATGTGATCGGCATGAACCGGCACTTTATTGAGCAGTTCATCATAACACATTTTGGCATTATTGCGCGAATCTTCAAAAGGAACAGCGCGTTCATCTCCCCAGAAAAAATGTACTTTTTGCCAGTCAATCGCCTCTTTATAAGGTGATTCGGCAAGCAATGCATAGAGTTGCTTGGGCGTGCTGCCTCCGGATAACACGAAAGTAAAGCGGTCTTGTTTAGACAACACTTCCTTGATGTAATCACTGAGCCAGGCGGCCAGATCATGACTAAGCCGCCCCGTATCGTTTGCAATGTGAATTTCCATATGTTAAGGAGCCGGTGGAAGGTTAATCCAGGTATGACCGTCGCGTGCAAGCAGTGCGTCGGCGCCATCTGGCCCCCACGAATCGGGAGCGTAATTAGGGAAATCCTGCGGTGTTCTGCTCTCCCAGGTTTCCAGAATCGGCATGATAACTTTCCAGGCAGCATCCACCTGATCATTACGCATAAACAATGTTGCATCGCCCTCCATTACATCCAGAAGCAATGTTTCATATGCTTCCGGTGCATGCTCACCCGCCACTGCGTCGTAATCAAATGTCATATCCACAGGATCCAGCGTCATGGTCTGACCAGGACGTTTCGCCTGAAAACGAATGCTAATGTCCATATTAGGCTGAATACTGATAGTCAACCGGTTAGAACGCCATGTTTCGGCAGCCTCCGAAGGGAAGGCGTAATGTGGAGCAGGTTTGAACTGCAATGTAATGTGCGTGGCTTTTTGATTTAAAAACTTACCCGTACGCACATAAAAAGGAACGCCCTGCCAGCGCCAGTTATCAATATAGAATTTGGCAGCAGCGAAGGTATCAATGTTGGACTGAGGATTAACTCCTTCTTCCTGACGATATCCAACCACTTTTTCACCCTTTTTCCATCCGCCGGAATACTGGCCGCGGACAGCAAAATCGTGAACCTGTTCCTTGGTAATGCGACGGATCGCATTCAAAACGTCTACTTTTTTATTACGGATCTCATTGGCATCAAAGGAAACAGGCGGCTCCATGGCAATCATGCAAAGGATTTGCAGAATATGGTTTTGCACCATATCGCGCAATGCCCCAGCATGTTCAAAATAGCCTCCTCTGCCCTCCAATCCAACGCTTTCAGCAGCTGTGATCTGAATGTGATCAATGTAGTGGCGGTTCCAGAGCGGCTCAAAAAGCGCATTGGCAAAGCGCAATGCCAGAATGTTCTGAACCGTTTCTTTTCCTAAATAATGGTCGATACGGAAAATTTGCTCCTCAGCAAACATGCTCGAAAGCAGCTCATTAAGCTCATGGGCACTTTCCAGATCATGTCCGAAAGGTTTTTCAACAACAATCCTTGTCGTGCCTTTTTCCGAGCATATCTTCAACGCGCCTAATTTCTGTGCGATGGAAGGAACAAGCTGAGGGGCAACGGCCAGGT
This sequence comes from Dyadobacter sp. CY327, assembly GCF_021390415.1. Classification (NCBI taxonomy): domain Bacteria; kingdom Pseudomonadati; phylum Bacteroidota; class Cytophagia; order Cytophagales; family Spirosomataceae; genus Dyadobacter; species Dyadobacter sp. CY327. The sequence continues at coordinate 3,136 of NZ_JAJUXJ010000004.1, forward strand.
AAAATATAACATTGGGATGCACGCCCCACTCCTCTTCTTTTTGTTTGACCAGATCCGTGATCAAATGGTAGGCAGCCGCATCGTCGCCATCCATTTGCAGATAGGACACGTGCTCGGTAAACTCTGTCCAATGACCGTTTTGCTTTCCCTTACGGCGCGAAAACTTGGTAACACCGTCTAATAAATGCTCGTGGTATTTTTCATTGGAATAAGCACTGCGGCCAATGCCCGCTATGGCAAACTTCTCGGGCATCCAGTTATCTAAGAATAGATTATAGAGCGCGGGAGTAAGTTTTCTGTAATTAAGGTCCCCGCTTCCTCCGAAAATAAAGACTACTGAGGCAGGTGGACGTTTAGTGGTTTGCATAAAATTTCAAATTTATTGTTGACCCCACTCTGTATGAAAAGTACCGGGGATATCGATACGTTGATAAGTATGCGCCCCAAAATAATCACGCTGGGCCTGGATCAGGTTGGTCGGCATTTTCTTGGATTTATATGCGTCAAAATAAGCCAGTGACGACATTAACCCTCCAACCGGAATCTCCGCTTTGGCCGCAAACGCAATAAGCGAACGCGTATTATCTTCTATCGATTTAACGACTTCGGCTACCTCTTGGTTCAAGAGAATGTTGGATAATTCCGGGCTTTGCGTATATGCCTTGGTGAAGACTTCCAATAACGAGGAACGGATAATGCAGCCGCCTCTCCATACGCTCACAACTTTGGGAAGCGGAATGTCCATAGCCAGGTCTTTCGAAGCCTGAAACAACATCGCTAATCCTTGCGCGTAGGCCAGTATTGTTCCGAAATACAATGCATCATGCACCTGCTGGATCAATTCATCCGAGGGAGCCGATGAGCCGTAACCATCTTTTGCATAAATTTCAGCAGCCTGGATACGCTCGTCTTTGTATCCGGACAGTGTCCGCATAGCCACCGCCGTATCTATAACGGGCACAGCCACAGGCAGTTCCATAGAATCCTGTGAAGTCCATTTGCCGGTTCCTTTTGAACCCGCTTTATCAGAGATCACATCCACAAGATGTGCATCACTCTTATCATCTTTTTGCAGGAAAATATCCGCTGTGATCTCAACCAAAAACGATTGCAGATCGCCCTCATTCCAGGTTTCGAACACCTCATGAAGCTGCTCATTGGTAAGTCCGGCGTGTTTTAAAATGGCGTAAGACTCACTGATCAACTGCATAATGGCATATTCAATGCCATTGTGCACCATTTTAACGTAATGGCCAGCCCCTTCTTTTCCCAGGTAAGCAACGCAGGGAGTTCCGTCCACTTTGGCAGCAATCGCTTCAAGCATTGGCCTAACATGCTCATAGGCAGCCTGATCGCCTCCCGGCATGATGCTCGGGCCCGTACGCGCGCCCTGCTCTCCACCGGAAACACCAATGCCCATAAAATGTATTTCTTTCTCGCGCAGATATTTCACGCGCCTTAAAGTATCGGTATAATGCGAGTTTCCACCATCAATGATCACATCGCCCTTTTCCAGTAAAGGAAGCAAAGAAGCGATCACGTCGTCAACAGGCTGACCTGCCGGAACAAGCATCATCACCTTTCGCGGGCGCTGCAAAAGCTGGATCATTTCTGCAAGCTCGGCCACCCCTTTTACAGTGGTTCCAGGCGTTGCAGCAGATTCCAATGCTGCGTTTTTGGCTCCGTCCTTATCGAAACCGATAACAGAGAAGCCGTGATCGGCCATGTTCAGCAACAGGTTCCTACCCATTACTCCAAGCCCGATCATTCCAAAATCGAATACGTTATTTGACATAAATTAAGCGTCTTGAATAAAGAAGATGCAATAATAAAGGAATTTACGCTATGGGATTCGCTTTGTAGCTAATTTTATCTAGTTAGCATTGCTGCATAGTTAGTATTGACCATACAGACCTTTGAACCAGTTTAATTACCAGAAATCATAGTCAATCCGCGGTGGGAAGCGTTGCTGTCCCCCAATTTGTGTTTGGTGTAGGGCCCATTTCCAGTATCAACGAGCCGCCTTTCAATAAGTCCGAGGCTTTGAACCAGAAGTTGGTCAGTGGCTTGCCATTCAGCTGCGCACTTTGCACGTAGACGTTTTTTCGGGAAGTATTTTTAGCTTCAATGGTAAAATTTTTGCCCCTGCCGAACTGCCCGCCCAGGTCAATGACCGCTTTCTCAAACATTGGACTTCCGATTTCGTAGATCGGATCTACGCGCGTTCCGCCGTCCGTTTGAAAAAGACCGAGCGTGCTCATCACAAACCACGCGCTCATCTGGCCCTGGTCTTCATCGCCCAGGTAAGCATTGGAAACTTCGTGTCCGTAATAACGGTCCACAACCGAGCGGCTCCATTTCTGGGTCAGCCAGGGCTTTTTCACCCAGTTGAAAAGAAATGCAAAATGCATGGACTGCTGATTTCCCTGAACCACAGGATAATCCCAATATTGATCATTCGGACCGTTGTAGCGCCATTTGACGCTTTCATTAAAACCCCAGTCCAATCTTTTTACAAACTCGTTTTCCCCAATCGTTCTGGCCAGGCCGGCTACATCCTGGGGCACAAAAAAAGTGAGCTGCCAGGCATTCCCTTCCACATAATGATGGTTTGCCCCTGACTTGAAAGGATCAAAATCTGCCAGCCAGTTGCCTTTCGCATCTTTCATGCGCGCAAAGCCGGTTTGGGGGTCAATTACATTCTTCCACCAAGTTCCTCTTTGGGAAAACTGCTGATAATCCTGCTTTTTATTTAATGCCTTTGCAAACTGGGAGACGCTGTAATCATCGAAACTATATTCCAAGGAGTTGGAAAACCGGCCTTCGTCATAAGGCACATAATGATGTTTGAGGTAGGTCGTTAAATCCTCATTGCCGGCGCGCCCGCCTCCTACTGCCTCAGCGGTGGTTGTCTGCATTTTACGGACGGCTTCGTATGCTTTGTTGACATCGTAACCGCGGATCCCCATCTGGTATGCGCCCACAATCAGCGGAACTTCGTGCTCGGCCACCATAACCGGAATGAACTCCATGCCTGCTGGCCCTTTTGCCAGCCAACCGCTGCGATCGTACATGGCCAGCTGAGACTTCACCCATCTGTTGGACCATTCCGGTGTAACCAGATTCCAGAACTGGTTCAAATTCCAGAAAGTATTCCAAAACGCGTCGCAGCCCAATGCCACATCGTCTTTGTTTTCAAATTTGTTAACGACCTCATCCGCATCGCGCCAGCTGCCGTCCACGTCACTGAAAGCGTTCCTGCTGGCCAGTGAGCGGTACATATTGGTATAGAACCGTTCTTTTTCGCGCTTATCATTACTGGTAATGGCTACACGTCCCAGCAGCTCATTCCAGACCGCTTCCTGATTGCTTCTTACCTTATTAAAATCCCAGCCGAAGGGCTCTGAAATTTCCGTTTTCAGATTGAGCGCCGCGTTTTCGACGCTTACATACGAAATTCCGGTTCTTAGCTGAACAATGTGATTTGTTTTGGTATCAAATTCCAAAAACAGTCCCGCGTTTTTGGCGCTGTCTGCCAAAAGGTTGGCTTGCTGCTTTATCTGCTCATTAAGCCAGATGCCATAATTTTTAATAGGCTGGTCAAACTCTATAACGAAATGGACTTTATACTGCTGGTCAATGCCCCCAGACCAGACATCGGTTGATAGCTGATCACTAAATCCTTCAATGCGGTTTGCGCTGACTTTATCGACCTTGATATTTTTAAGTTTGTAACCATATTCGGTCGGAATCTGCAAGTCGACCATAATGCGGCCGGTATCACTGTTGTGATAAGTGTATTTCTGAAAGGATGCGCGTGTTGTAGCCGTCAGTTCTGCTGTGATGTTGTTGTCTGTCAGATTTACCTTGTAGTAACCCAAAGGCGCCTCTTCCGAGCGCTTATCCATGCGCGAACGGTAACCTTCGTCGGGCTTATTTTGATCGCCCATCTTGATTTGTAATGGTCCTGCGGTGGGGAAAATGCCCAGGCCCGTCATTGTCCATTCATGAATGTGGCTGAATGTGCCTATGGATTCAAATGTAGGATCGTATCCTGCCTGCCAGCCATTATTTTGGTTATCAGGACTCAGCTTCACCATGCTAAACGGCATCCACGGACCGGGCGCAATCATCCACCGCGAATGTCCGGCGCCCAGCATCGTGTTGACATAACCGGCAGGTGTTTTGAGCTTTTGCTTATCGCGCTGGACTTTGCCCGAACTAATCAGCTGCTTATCAGCATAGACCTCGAATGTGGCCGATGCAGATCGGGTGACGGCAGGCATAGGCGCTTCCAACATATAGCGATCCTTTTCGATTTTCTGATTCAAAATCGACTTTCCGTCGAGCTTGACCTCGATCACCGGCTCGCCGCTAAGCTGAGTAATGTCAACTAGCAGAGGCTGAACCTGTTTTCCGTCAACGTTTAGCTCATAACCGGCCGCGCTGACGTTTCTGAGCAGGGCTTTACCCGAAGCTGCAAGCATGGCCTGGGCGGGGCCCTCCAGCCTGAGCTGATCAAATGCAAGCCAGCCGCCTTGCAGGGTTGTCATGACAATTTCGTTGACTCCGGCTTTGATCAGCTCGGAAGGGATCTCGATTCTGGCCAGCTGCTCTTTTGAATGTGTGGTTATTCTATCTGGATCCTTCGAGCCGGATCCCTTCGCCAGCTGAAAACCCCAGGATCGGCCATTGACCATAACCTTAAAAAAAGGTGCGACCAGCGAATCCGTTTCCAGAACATCTATCAGCAGATCCCATTTACCAGAAGCAGCTTTATTTTTAATGTCAAATAATACGGTCAGAAAGTGCGAGCGGATCCCGGAAGTTCCTCCTGTTCCACCCCAACCATTAACAGGCCCGGGCAAAACGTAAGGCCAGTCTTTCTGAGCGTCGGAGTGTCCTACCAGGAAAAAATTATCTTCATAACCAAAATCCTTTTCCAGAAAACGCTTAAACTGGTCGGGCGCCAGGGCCAGGCCGCCAGGCGAATTATCAGCCTCCCCTATTTTCCAGATCGTTTTTTGCTGGCCGTAAGTCTGGTGAAGACCAAAAAGCATCAGCAACGACAATAGCTTTATAAAAGAACGGATTCCGGTCAGTTTGAACATCGCGATTTTTGATTTTACTAATTGACAAACACCTCATCGACAAACACCCACGCCTTGTTGCCTTTACCGGAATGCCATGCCGGAAGTTTAGGCAAATGCTTAGCTATCACCTTAATGCAGCTGAGTTGCTGCTGCTCAAATGGCGCTTCATAAAGAATCGTTTCCACGCCAGGAATATCTTTGACCGGCATTTGCGGCGTGATGACTTTGAGTAATTTAAGCGAGTTCTCATCGGCGCCTCCCCACACCTCTATACGTGTAGGCGGAAAAATAGAGCCGTTCAGATTTCGGAGCATGCTAAGCGTAACGCGGCTGGCCTGGACAGGCTTTTTGAAATACAGATAACCCTGAAAATCCTCATTGTAGCCCAGCCACTTTCCACTGTTCTGCTCATCTTCACTTTTCACACCGTCTATGAGTGTCGCCCCAGCTTTCCCAGCATAGCGCTGATCGGCTGGCTTGACCAATCTTACGCTGTCTATTTTCATACTGGCTTTGAAGAAACGTCTGCTGACAGGCTTGCTGCCATACCAGCCGTCTTTATAGGCTCTGGCTTTTAAAAGCTTGTTTTCAAATAGCTGAATAGGTTTTTTATAGACCAGTGACTGGGTGCTGTCGGGCTCAGAGCCGTCTAATGTATAGCGAATGGTGGTCTGGGGAATCTGGTGTTTGAGAGAGACCAATCCATCGGCTGCAAGGATCTGGCTTTCGTTGACAATGGTAGGCGGCGAGAGCGGAAGAATAACGGTATCGCTTCTAAAACCTGTTTCAAACGCTATTTTCTGGCCTTTTCTTAATGCTGCAAGCTCATTGGTAGTCAGGCCGGTGCTCCATATAAAGACCTTTTTCAAAGAAGGAAATGTTTCCAGTGACTTTACGTGCTCCATTTTCACGGCTGTTCCGCTCAGTGAAAGCTCTCTTAGCTTTTCGAGTTTTTTTAGCTCACCCAGCGTAGCGCCGGTAATGTCTGTGAAGTTCAGGATCAGCTTGCGCAGCTCGGTAAACTGTGTAAGAGATTTAAGATCAGCATCTTTCAATGGCATTTTACTTAAATCCATAGAAACAATCTGGTTCTTTAAGGGCATCAGGCCGGCTATCTCTTCACTTGTAAAATTAGCGCTGTTGTAAAAGTTCACATACAATGCAGGAGATTCGGCAGAAAGCGACTTGATGAGCCGGTAAGTGGAATTCAGTTTTTTTACCTCGTCTGCATCTGCTGCACTGAAATCGTACTGCTCCTCGGTGCGGTCGCCCCCTAATGTATTCTGGGCATAAGCATAGATGGGATCCTGGCCTGATAGTGTGCTGACCTTCTGATCAAAACGAGAACCGGCCTTCACCCAGGCTGCCAGTAAAACCACCTCTTCTTCGGTAAGCTGAACTTTCCCGCGTGGCGGCATGTGTTTTTTGTCGTCCAATGGCAAATGCAGCCTGCTGATCAGCAAACCCAGGTCTGCTTTGGTCGTATCCCATAGCGCGCCACTTTTCCCTCCTTTTACAAGCAGCGCCTGCGTTTGCATTTGCAGATTGCCTTTTGATTTTTCTTGATTGTGACAGGAAATGCATTTCTGCTCCAAAACGGGCTTTACCAGGTGCTCATACACCTCTGCCTGCTCCAATGCAACTTTGGGACGCTCCTCAGCCGAAGGGCCAAGCGGCGATATAAGAAAATCCTCCCCGTGCGTCAAGTTACCCCCCAAGTGTCCTCCTACAAATAGTACCAGCAAAAAGATGCCCGCAACTAGCTTTGATAGCAGCTTCCAGGGCATCAGATACTGCCTTAGTCCGTACCAGCCAATGCTCATCAGCGAAATGGCAACACCCAGCCATTTGTGCCACTGCAATGTATCCGACTCGTATCCATCCTCGCGCGAGAGCACAAAGCCCGAAAATGCTGCAACCGCCGCTGTAAATGCGCCAATGGCCAGCAGGGTATCGGCAATCTCGGCATTCCAGCGCGTAGAGTCCGGCCTTTCGATGGCTACGACCCAAATGCTGTACAAAATCAGCACCACCAGCGGAAAGTGCAGCACCAATGGGTGCATCCTTCCCACCGCTTGCATCCAAAACGGAACCGCAAAGCGGCTTTCGAAGATTAAAAGAAAAACGAGTAACCCATTCAGAAAAAGGGCGGTGTTGAAAATCAACCCTTTCCAATCTGATACAAATCGGCGCATTGTAAGCTTTTATTTACGCAATAATACCTTTTACCAGTTTGCCTGCCACATCCGTCAGGCGGTAACGGCGTCCCTGGTGTTTATAAACCAGTTTTTCATGATCCAGTCCCAGCTGGTTGAGTATCGTAGCGTGAAAATCGTGCACGTGCACCGGGTCTTTGGCAATGTTGTAGCCAAATTCATCCGTTTCGCCGTAAACGATGCCGGGTTTTACGCCGCCGCCTGCCATCCACACGGTGAATGCCCTCGGGTGATGGTCGCGCCCGTAATTGTCTTTGGTCAATGTTCCCTGGCAATAGTTTGTTCGGCCAAATTCCCCTCCCCAAATTACCAGCGTTTCATCCAGCAGCCCGCGTTGTTTTAAGTCTGTCACCAGCGCTGCCGAGGCCTGGTCCACATCCATGCACTGGCCTTTGATTTCATTCGGCAGTCCGCCATGGCTATCCCAGCCCTGATGATAGAGCTGCACAAAGCGTACGCCCTGCTCGGAGAGTTTTCTGGCCAGAAGACAATTGGCCGCATAAGTGCCCGGCACGAGACATTCGGGGCCGTACATTTTGACAATGGACTCGGGCTCCTTGCTCATATCAGTGATTTGCGGAACGGCTGTCTGCATCCGGAAAGCCATTTCATACTGCTGGACTTTGGCCGTAATTTCAGGATCACCGAACTCATTATACGTTCCCTGGTTGAGCTCAGAGAGCTTATCGAGCATCTTACGGCGCTGGGTCCTGTCCATGCCCTCCGGATCATTTAAATACAAAACCGGATTTTCACCACTGCTGAACTGCACGCCCTGGTGCACTGAATCCAGAAAGCCATTCGTCCACAACTTGGAATAAACGCCCTGGCCATTTCCTTTACCACGGGAAAGCAGCACGCAAAAACCCGGAAGATTCTGATTTTCACTGCCCAGCCCGTAACTCAGCCAGGAGCCGAAGCTGGGCCGGTTACCTACCTGGGCGCCCGTCTGAAAAAACGTCAGGGCCGGATCGTGGTTAATGGCCTCGGTATTTAATGTTTTAATGATGCAAAGATCGTCGACTATGCCAGACATATGTGGCAGCAGCTCGCTCATCCATGCACCCGATTTTCCGTATTGTTTAAAATTGAAAACGGAGCCTGCCAGCGGAAATTTGGCCTGATTGGCCGTCATCCCCGTTAAGCGCTGCGTCCCCCGTATGGATTCGGGCAGGTCCTGCCCGTGCATTTTATTAAGCATGGGTTTGTAATCAAACAAGTCCAGCTGCGAAGGCGCCCCGTTCTGAAAGAGGTAAATCACGCGTTTGGCTTTGGGCGCAAAATGCGGCAGACCTGCCATGATCGCATCCGAATTAACTTCCCCGCCGCTTCCCTTAAAGAGGTCAGGAATCAGCAGCGAGCCCAGAGCAGCGCCTCCAAGGCCTAAGCTCATTTTGGACAAAAAGTGTCTTCGTGTGGTATTCAGTCCGTAATCAAAAACTTGTTTCTCCATGATTTGAAGCTGTTAATCAGCCTTTTGTAATGGTTTCTTCCATGTTGTACAGGGTATTGATCACCCGCATCAGGGCGGCCGCCTGTACTTCATTTACCTTTTCATTCCTTGGGTATTCACCCACATTCAATACTTTGAAAGCATGCTTTTTATCCTTTGCAAACATGGAAGCTTCACTGTTATAATACTCGGTAAGCAGCTTGACTTCCTTATCCGTAGGCTGGCGGCAGACGATTCTCTGAAAAGATTCCTTAATGTTGGTTTCGATATTGGTTGATTTGGCTGTAAGCTTTTCTGCCAAAACCCGGGATGCTTCCAGGACCGTAGGATCATTGAGCATAACCAGGGCCTGCAAGGGTGTATTTGTCTTGGAGCGCTTGATCTCACAATGATCGCGGTTGCTGGCATCAAAAATAATCATGGATGGCGGCGGAACCGTCAGCTTGATGAATGTATACATTCCCCTACGGTATAATGCTTGCTCTTTATCCTGCTGGTAGGTTTTCAATGTGCCCCTGCCCGAGGTAGCCGCTTCCCATAATCCCTTTGGCTGGTAAGGCTTTACGCTGGGCCCTCCTATTTTGGACACCAATAACCCGCTCGTAGAAAGCACCATATCCCTGACCAGTTCGGCAGGAAGCCGGTAACGCGGCCCGCGCGACAGAAAAATGTTGTCAGGATCCGCTTTGAGCTTCTGCTCGGTAATCTTGGCCGATTGGCGGTAGGTAGCCGATGTTACGATCTGTTTAACAAGCCTTTTTATATCCCAGCCATGGTTCATAAAGTCAACTGCGAGCCAATCCAGCAGCGCAGGATTGGTAGGCAAATCACCCTGCATTCCAAAATCGCCCGTGCTTTTTACAATGCCTCGTCCGATAAATTCCTGCCATATCTGGTTTACAAAAACGCGGGCAGTAAGCGGGTTGCTCTTGCTGGTCGTCCATTTGGCCAGACCCAATCTGTTTTGAGGAAGTCCGTTGGTATCAAATTTCATGACCGCAGGCAGCGCCGAGGCCGTAACCACGCGGCCAGGCGCATCATACACACCGCGGTTTAGAATATGGGTAGGCCGGAGCGTATCGCGATCTCCCATCACTGAGACCATTAGCAGGCTCGTATCAGGCTTGTTGATAAATGTTAAAAGGGATTTGGCCTCTTCGTCGGAAATATGCAGAATAGGATTTTTGGCAGGCTTTGTGCGCGAGATATCCCCTTCAAAGCCAAGCTCTTTGGAATTATTGAAAAATGCGAAAAGACGATAATAATCTTCCTGTGAGATGGGGTCATACTTATGATCGTGGCATTGGGCGCACTCGACAGTAAGCCCCAGCACACCCGTACTGTATGTTTTGGTTTTATCAATGTTGTATTCGATCCTGTACTCCTCGGGGATTACGCCACCCTCCTCGGTGTATTTATGGTTTCGGAAAAATGCGGTTGCCAAAATCTGCTCTTTACTTGCATTAGGTAGCATATCACCGGCAATCTGCCAGGTCAGAAACTGATCATAGCGCATGTTTTTATTAAATGCATTAATCAGCCAGTCGCGCCACGGCCACTGCGTGCGCACTTCATCATCCTGATAGCCGTAAGAATCGGCATAGCGCGCCACATCCAGCCAGTAAATTGCCATTTTCTCTCCATAGGCTTTCTGGCTGAGCAGCTCATCAACGACCTTTTCATATGCATTGCCGCTTTCATCAGCTGCGAACCGATTCTGTAAATCCAGTGTCGGCGGCAGGCCCGTCAGATCCAGCGAAACCCTTTTGAGCAGGTGGCTTTTGTCAGCCTGCTCGTTGGGAGCAAGCCCGGCTCCTTCCATCTTTTGCAAAACAAAATGGTCGATCTCATTCTTGGGCCACTCTTTATCTGAAATTTCGGGCATAGCCGGCAAAACCGGCGCTGTAAATGCCCAGTGCTTTTCATACTTGGCCCCTTGCTCGATCCATTTACGAACCAGACCAATTTCAGTTTCACTCAGTAAGCCCAGGTGTGATTCCGGAGTGGGCATCTGATAGGCCGGATCCACCGAAGTGATCCTTTTGTAAACCTCTGATTGCTCGGGCTTACCCGGAAAAATCGCAACTCCTTTTCCATCTTTCAGCTTCGCATAAGCATTTTCGGCTAAATCGAGCCTGAGGCCCGCCTCGCGTTTGTTGGCATCCGGTCCGTGGCAGGCGTAGCATTTGTCGGAGAGGATCGGACGAATGTCAAAATTGTAGCTCACAAGCCCTTCACTGCCGCCTTTTTGTAAAGTATTATTTTTTTGAAAGCAGGAGACGACCACAAAAAAGGCTACGCTACTCAATGCCAGGAAAAGGAAAAGCTTTTTTTTCATATCTAAAACAGGCTCACAAAGCCTGCCGTTACATACTATGTTTGTACAAACTACTTAGCTAACGCAACTTTATCAGCACAATATTGCTTTAAGCCAAATATTTAAATACAAAGTTAAATTATTTAATGGCAATTCAATGCTAAACCATGTACTTTGTACATACAAAGTATCGCTACTTATCCGGGGATGCTTTAAAACGGAAGACCATTAAAAAAAACAATGGCAGAGCAATGCCCGGCCATTGATAAAGTACGTGAAAGGATTTATCTAACCTAACTAAAAGCTAGATGATCAGTAACCAGGGTTTTGTTTGAGCGCCCCGTTGCTTTTTCTGATCTCGGTGTTGGGGATCGGAAACAGATAGTAGTGATCCCCTTTCCATGGTTTTCTCACCTCAGCTTCGGGGATGACGCCATACGTGTAGGTAAGCTTTCCGAGCGCATCACCGGGCTTGGCCCCGGTCCAGTCCATGGTTACTTTGGTCAGTCCGCGTACGGCAATGTCCACATGTCCGGGCGCCGCCTTCCAGCGCATCAGATCAAAAAAGCGCGAATCTTCCAGATGCAGCTCGATAGCCCTTTCGTTGCGGTAATCCCTGACAAGTGCTGCTCCCGTGCTTTTGATATCGGGCATGTTCACAGAGGATCTTTTGCGGACCTTGTTGATGTACGCTCTGGCCATGGCCTCATTTCCCAAAGCCATTTGTATTTCGGCATAGTTCAGATAAAACTCGGTTAAGCGCATAAATACGATGACCTGGTTGTAATCATTATCGTAGCTTGCGCGCGGCCCTGCAAAGTCATCCGTTTTTTTGAATGTATAACCTGTCTGCACGCGCCAGTGGAACGGGGTAAGCCCTTTCACCCAATAGGTTTTCGAATCCCTGCCAAAGTCAAAAAGGTTCTGGCCATTTTTGGGATCCACCTTATTGGGGTTAATGTAGGGAGCTGCATTGTCGGGGTTGGGATTGGCATCTTCCCAATATTCATAAGTGCGCACCGTGCTTTTTGATCCGTCGATAATGTTAAGCGGACCTGCTCCCGGATAGATGACGGCGTCATAGAAACGTGGGTCGCGGTTCTTTTCGGGCTTTTGAGGATCATACCCCGAGGCTGGATTCACGGTCACGCCGTCTGCCAGATAAGGATATTCACCATTTTTGAGCTGGAACATATTGACAAAATTCTGGGTCGGAACCAGCCGCTGCTGGGCGTCAAAGCCGCTGGGCCAGTAATCATAATTGTAACCCCAGCCTGGTATCCTGGTTGCGGGCGTAAATGATTTGCCAAAGATCGTCTCGTCGGTTTTCAATGGTTTTTTAAATAGCTCGGCATACTGCGGGTGCAAGGTAAAACCCAGATCGAGGACGGCTTTGGTGGCAGCCTCGGCGGCCTTCCATTTGGCCAGGTCTTTGGTTGGGTTATTCAGCGGACTGGCCAGATATAGCAGCACCCGGGCCTTGAAGGCCAGTGCTGCGGCCTTGCTGATTTTCCCTGTATTTACCGGCAGGCCATCCAGAAAACCAATGGCGAGGTCCGTTTCACTGAGTATAAACTGGGCGCATTCCTCAAAGCTGTTTCTGGGCACATCAAAGGTTTCCGAATTTAGCTGAAAGCTGTTTGTAACAATGGGCACACCGCCAAATGTCCGCATGAGCTCAAAATACATCCAGGCACGCAGAAAATGCACTTCTCCTCTCATGGGACCCAGCTTGTCTTCGGCGATGGCAGAGCTTTCTATATTTTCAAAAAACACATTCGCCTTCCGGATGAAGCCATACTCGTAGTCCCAGAGCGGGATAGGCACGGGCTGTTCCTTGGCAACTGAAAGCAGATCATTGACATTGTCAGCCGTCAGGTTGCCTTCCAGATAATTGCGGATACCGGCTGAGCGCTCGTGGGTTTCGGGCTGATTGACAGCAATGTCGGTCAGGGCGTCGAAGCCTCCGGTACCCGGCGCCCAGGGCGGCTTGATGCCATTATAAATGTTGTAAACATAGTTTTGCAAAAACACGGCATCATTGAAAACCGCTTCGTCGGATATGGCATCAAGCGGCTTTTTGTCCAGAACATTACAGGAGGTTGCCGTGGCAATGATGCCGATAAATGAGATACTCAGCGCCCTTTTTACCAATCTATTTTTGATGAAATATTTCATAGGTCGTTCTCAGATTAAAAGGTAAGATTAACTCCGAAGCTCAGCGTTTTCATGTTGGGATAAGCGCTGCCGTTCCCGCTCAGGAATTCGGGATCACCATTACCGTATTTTTTAAGGGAATTAAATACCATAAAGATGTTGTCGCCCGAAACGTACACCCTGAATGCTGCGATCCGGACTTTTGAAAGCAGGCTTTTGGGAAGCGTGTAGCCCAGCTGAACGTTCTTCATACGCATCCACGTGGCAGTGCGGTAATAAAAGTCGCTGTCTGAACCTGCAAAACCTGTCGGAGAGATCATCGGAAGCTCCGCGTTTACATTGGATAGTGTATAGCTGTTGAGGGCCACGTACTCCAAACCATTACCACCCGCGCCCGAGTTGAATCCATTGCTCAGGCGGAACTTTGCACCGCTTTGTCCTTGCAAAAGCATGGCCAGATCAAAATTCTTGTAGTTCATCCCAATGCTCAGTCCATACTGCGTACTTGGAAAAACAGTGGTGACATCCGCGCCAGTAACCGGATCCCTTGCAGTGTTGTTGGTTGTATTGAACATATACTGGTCATTGCTGTCTATGATCTTGTCCCCATTCAGATCGGCGAAAATCAAACCGCCCAATGATGCTCCTGGATAATTAACATTGTTATCCAGGTCCTGCTGGGTGCGGTATATGCCGATGGATTTGTATACCAGCCGGGACCCGAAAGGCTCACCTTCCAGCTTTTGATACTCTTCTGCCTGGGGCGTTTCGTCGAAGTAAATGATCTTGTTTTTGTTATAAGAAAAGTTTCCATTAACCCGCACGGTCAGATCTGAGAAATTGTGCCGGTAACCTGCCTGAAGCTCGATGCCCTGACTGTTCATTTTACCGATGTTTTCATCGGGCAAAAGCAGTCCGGTATAACTCGGTATCGAGGCCTGTCTTTTTCCCAGAATGTTTGAAGTTTTGTTCTGGAAAAGGTCTAGCTCGAACGTCAGGCGGTTATTGAGGAAAGCTGCTTCCAGACCAATGTCCGTTTTCTCGCTCACTTCCCAGGTAATGTTGGGATTAGGCGTGGATTGCACGGCGATACCGCGCGCGTCTACGCCGTTGACAACCCATCCGTCGGTATATCCGTAAGCGGCAATGTATTGGAACGGATCCACCCGGTCGTTACCCAGTTTTCCCCAGGAAGCCCTTAATTTCAAAGTGCTAAGCACATTCTTTGGTATAAATGCCTCGTTACTGATCACCCAGCCTGCTGAAACCTGCGGGAAAAACCCAAAACGTTTGTCCTTTGGAAAGATAGGCGAACCGTCGTAGCGGGCGCTGAAGCCGAACAGATATTTTTGCTTAAAATCATAGCTTAACCGTCCGAAAAAATTCTGGCGGGCCGACTCTGTGGCAGATCCATCATTGTTCCAGTTCAGGCGGTTGGTAGTGCCGGCAAAAAGCTGATCGATCAGCGGGGAATCGTAACCCAGACGCTGGGCAAAGAAGGTGTTATCATCATAAGTCATCTGCTCATAAGCCACGAAAGCTGAGAGTTTGTGATCCTGAGCAAACGTCCTGTTATAATTGAGCTTCACATTTCCGGTGGTGCGCAGGCTCTGTCTGAAATCTTCGCGCAAGCCGATGTCCTCTACGGATCTGGACTGCTTTTCTACAATGTTGCCATCCGGATCCTTTTCAAAATAAGGCCAGATGTAATTAAACTGCTTATCGTATCCCACGGTTTTAACAACAGACAAATAACCATCGATGCTGAATCCTTCCAGAAAAGACATGTTGTACTTGAAGCGGACTGTTCCGCTGGCCACATCGGTTTTGTATTTGCGGTAACCCGGGCTCAGCAGGCGGGCGGCGGGGTTCAGATGCGACCATCCTTCGCCCGGATAACGGTAATCGCCTCCTATATAGGCTTCCTGCAAAGGGCTGGTGGTGGCCAGAGAACCTACTTCCCCGCCCGGGCCGCCCTGAGGTGTTTGCGTGGCTTTTTCACGGATCGACAGGTCCACGCCTACTTCCAGGTCTTTGGTTACGGTCACATCCACATTGCTTCTTACATTATATTGCCTGAGCTTGGATTTGTTGTCACCCCGAAGAATTCCCCCCTGGCTGGCCGTACCCAGAGACACAAAATAGCGCACCTTATCCGTTCCTCCGCGCATAGTCAGCGAATATCTGGTCTGCCTGACGGGCGGACCGATCAATGCCTTCCACCAGTCCTCAGGCCTTCTTGTTCCGTTCCGGAATGATTCTACCAACGCGTCGGGAAAGTCGGCCGGTGTTCCTTCCAGGGCCCTGCGGTCATTGAGGGCCTGCATATATTGGAATGCATCAGCTGATTTAACCTTCATAGTCGGCGACTGCCAGGACTGCGTTGTGGAAAAATCAAACGCGGGTTTGCCTGTCACGCCTCTCTTGGTGGTAACCAGGATCACGCCGCCCGCCGACTGCGCCCCATATATTGCCGCCGAAGCATCTTTGAGCACCGAAATAGACTCTATATCATTGGGATCAAGCCTGTTCAAACCATCGGGATCTGCATTGGCAACGCCGTCGATTACAATCAGGGCGGAGGTGTTGCGGTAAGTACTGGCGCCCCTGACCAGTATCTGGGCGTCATCAAAACCCGGGGCAGCGCTCCTTTGGGTCACATACACGCCTGCCATCCTTCCGGCCAGCGAGTTGGATAGGGATGCTGCGCTGGATTTTTTGATCTCCGCACCCGTTGTTTGCACGACTGCATTGGTGAGCTCGGATCTTTTCTGGGTTCCGTAACCCACCACCACTACATCGCTCAGCTCCTGGGAGGAAACCTCCATTTGAATGTCCAAAGCGGCCTGCGATCCTGCGGTTAACTCTTTGGTAATGTAGCCAATGTAGGAAAATACCAGCACGCTGCCAGCGCCTTTCACCTGTATCGAATACTTTCCATTGGCATCCGAAACCACCCCATTGGTAGTTCCTTTTTCCAGCACGTTTACGCCTGGTATGCCCGCATTGTTTTCGTCCGTAACCATTCCGGTAATGGTCTGTTCTGCCGCGGTGCGGGCCCCTTTGACATCTTTAATGGAGCCAGAGGCCTTGTGCAGGGGGATAGCGGCCTGCACGGCAGAGGCCAGAAAGATTCCCAGTGCCAAGCCCAGACAGGTGCTCAACGATCTCCGCCCGTTTTTTGCAAGTAGTTTTGGTTTCATAAAAGCAGTTAGTGGTTAAATGGCTTTTTTCCCACGAAGTGAGGATTTAGGATTTAATCAGTACGCAAAGCACTCTATCTCAATACATTTTACATATGTACAAACATATAAACATATTTTTGAAAAACAAGGACTCCTAATATATTTTAAAGAAATAATGACATTTTATATAGAAATGGGAAAGAGAGGTTGATAGGAAGATGATCGCGCAAGCTGCCACTACACTTAGGCCAGATACCTATATAGGCGCATCCATCGCAGACCGTAGCCTAACGCTTAACTGTAAACGCAATATGATTATATTTGAATGCTATATTATTCCCGTACGCTTTCGACGGTGTAGACAAAACTGTCGGCGCGGTAATAGCCCAGGTTGTATTCAATGGGCCTGTCGCCCTGATCAAAGACAAAACGTTTCCTAAACAAAATTGGGCTTCCTACCTCCACTTCCAGCTTTGCGGCAATAAATTTATCGGCAGCAATGGCGCCAACTTCTTCCTTGGAAAGCGTGGCGACAACCAAATGGTCTTTTTCTAGAATGTCGTAAAGCGGCCGCTTGAAATCTTCTTCACCGGTCAGGCCCACCCGGGGATGGAAATAGGAAATGAAGTAAACAAAAGGCCCTTCCACTTTACCCCTGAGCCGTTCGAGTTTCAGGATCTTTTTGGAGGGATCTATGTCAAAAAAGTTGGCTGTTTTCTCATCAGGCGTAACCCAGGTAACATGCAGCTCAAAATTTTTGACATTGATCCCCCTGGCATTCATTTCCTGGGTAAAGCTCAGCCAGTTCTTTGATTTTGAACTTATTACGGGCTCTGCTACTTTGGTGCCAATTCCTTTTTTTCTGATCAGTAATCCCTCGTAGACCAATTTGTTGAGCGCCTGACGGAGCGTAGACCTGGATATAGCCAACTGCTTGGCCAGCTCCACCTCGTTGGGAAGGAATTTACCATTTAAATGCTCGGGATCATTGATCATCGTCCGCAGCAGGTTTTCTGCCTGAATATGTAATGGAACCGGGCTTTTATGATCTATGCTAAATTTCATGGTCGACAAATTGAGTAGAGAATCACAAAAATAGCGAATTCAGATGCCTTTCAAGCAACCAGACCCGCTAAGTTCTCACGTATGCTTTCAGCGTGGCGCATTTTGTCCCCGCCGCATTGCCCGCTGGCGTAATGGTGTAAACAGCCACACTAGCTGGCACTATAAATGTTTCAGCATAATGGATCACGTAAGGCTCAAACAGATTATCCGGACTTTCCACAAGCACCTGGCTGCCTTCCACCAGATTGACCACATTCAGTGTCCCGTGGGTATAGTGCGTTACTTTTGAATCAAACCAATGCCTGCGGGTCTCAATAAACTGCGTTTCATGCAGACCGGTCGATTCCTCTGCAAGGTGCCCGTTAACCGAAATGCTGGTAACGTTATTCACCAAATGCTGCTTTACCCAATCCTCATCCCTGCTGTAATCGATCACATTTTTGCCGTGCTCAATGTTGATGGGCCGCGGCTTGCCATCCATGCCCAACCGGCCCCAATCCCACAATTTGAAAGTAAAAATGTAGGGTGTGGCCGAAATTTCCAGCACCACAGCATTTTTGCCAGAGCAGTGGATCGTTCCCGCAGGGATCAGAATGTGGTCGTGCTTTTTTACAGGCAGTTTGTTGACATATTTCTCCGCATCAAAATCAGTTAATTCCTTCTGGGCTTTTTCCAGGTCTGCAATCATGGCCGCCGCATCTACATTATTACGTGTTCCCAGATATACGCAGGCATCCTGGTCTGCTTCCAGGAAATAATAACTCTCATCCTGGGTATAGCTCATGCCGAAATGCTCCTGGATATAGGCCCGCGTGGGATGCACCTGCAAGCTCAGATTACCGCCCTGCATGGTGTCCAGAAAATCAAAGCGGATCGGAAATTCGGCCCCAAACTCGTTGTAGACTGCCTGCCCGAGCAGCTGCTGCGGCCGGGTGAGAACCAGGTTGATCGAGGGGAGCTCGAAGATATGCTCGCCAATCTTAAAAAGCAGACTGTTCTCTTCGGGAACGCAGTCAAAACCCCAGGCATAGTTAATTTCATCACGGTCCAGATCGGCGACTTCTTTCAGCCATTGTCCTCCCCACGGGCCTGGATCAAAGAAAGGCACGACCCGGAAGGGACGCCCGACGGTCTGATCCAAACCGCTGCGGTATATCTCAGCGCCCAGCATTTTGGGCTGGCCGGCAATGTTGGCATCCATGAAAAAGTCTATCTGATCGAAAAAAGCGAGCTTATGCTTGTCAAAAACCCGCCAGTCCAGAAAATATCCCTGTTTGTATTTTGCTGCAAAGCTCTCATCAAGATTATTGACGCCAAAATTGCCTACCTGTCCGCGCTTCATTCTCTTCTGGATTTCCCAGCGCGCCAAATCTGCATAAATTAAAATGTCCGCATCGGCAAACAGCGCCGCTCCTTCTCCGAAAACCACCACTGTGCCTGAGGCTACCTCTCGAATCTGGTCTTTTTGTTTTTCCAGCTTGGGTCCATCAAAAAAGTCGTGAATTTGAAGATTATTGATTCTGCCAAAAATAGCATCGTCGGTTACATACGGAAACACCATTTGCTGGATCTGAGCTGCATCTTTCAGGCACGCATTTGTTTGGATAATTGTATCTGCTGGCAGATGCGTCTTTATGGCATCCAGCATTTCTGCTGCGTCCACGCCATGATACAAGTCCATGCAGATCACGGTTTTGCTTTGGCCTTTCAGCTCAGCGAGCCGCATTATTTCATCGAAAATGTGCTGCCAGCCAGCAAAACACAGCTCCGAGGATTCACTAATTTCTACGTATGGATACTTATCGTAATTCGATTGCATTATCAGTAATTTTTTGTTTCAATAATTCATATACACCCAATATCCCCGCATGCTCAGGCTGGGCAGCCACAACCAGATCCACATCGCCAGAGCCAATCCAGCTGTGCTTATCGAGCATTTCTTTGATATAGGGCAAAATAATGTGACTGCTTTTGATGATCCCCCCGCCAAAAATAACTTTCTGGGGATCATAGGCATGGATCAGGTTAATCACGCATAACGACCAGACTTTCAGGCAGCGCTCCTGCAATGTTATGGCCAGCGCGTCGCCCTGAGCTGCCAGCTCAAACAAGTTTTTAAAATCAATGATCTGTAACTCTGCCAATCTGCTCGACGCAAATTCGGCAGACGCTTTTGCAATCTGGGTCAGCGCCCAGGTGGAGCTTTCACTTTCCACGCAGCCCACATTGCCGCAGTTGCAGATGCTGCCCTCGAAGTTGATGGTGGAATGCCCTCCTAGGTTGCCGCCTATAAAGTTCTTTCCCCGCAGCGGCGCGCCATTGACCAGGGCGCCTGTGCCTACGCCGGTTCCCAATGTTACCAGCACCAGATCGGTGCTCATCATGCCTGCGCCATGTTTCCATTCCCCTATGAGGGCGGCGCGGGCATCATTTTCAACGGCTATGGGAACGTCGAAATTCACTTTCGCCCACGCTTGCAGATCTACATTTTCAGCGCCCGGATATTTTACATATTTGGATAAAATCCTGCCTGTATAAAAATTGACAATGCCGGGAAAGGCAAAACCGATCCCTATCAGCCTGTACGCGCCTTGCGATAGCAAATGCTTCATCTCCAAAGCAATATCAGCGAGCCTTTGCTCAAAGCTCAGCTCGGAGGCCGCTTCAATGTTGGCATCGGCAATGATCTGCCCCTGAAAAACAATCCCTAATTTGATGCGGGTGCCGCCAAAATCAACTCCTATAAAAATGTCTTTCATTTCAGATTCTGCAATAGCCTTTCCCAGTTTATTCTTTGATCCCTACCAGCTTCTTTCAATTTCTTCCAGGGTCCTGTTTTTGGTTTCCGGGATTTTTTTAATTGTAAAAATCCATATAATGACTGCATTCACCATGAAAATCCAGAATGTAACCGCCCCGCCGAATGTTCCCAAAAAATAGGGCGTAAGCTGCGTGATGGCCACAACACCAATCCATAATATCAATGTAGCCACTGACATAGCAATCCCCCTGATCTTGGTGGGGAATATCTCAGACATCAGCACCCAGGGAATGGGCCCCAGCGATACGGCAAAACTGGCAATGTAGCCCAGGATAAAGATCAGCACCCAAGGGCCTTTGTCGAAATGAAAATAAAAGCAGATTCCTGTGGCAAAAAGGCAGATGATCATGCCGGCCACACCCCAGATCAGAAGACTTCGCCTGCCGGCCCGATCGATAAGCCAGATGGCCACCAATGTAAAGAGCATGTTGACTACGCCGATAATGATGGTCTGTGTAAAAGCCGATTCGGCGCCAAAACCAATGCTTTTGAATATTTCGGGTGCATAATAAATGACTGCATTGATGCCGGTAATCTGTGAAAAAAGTGCCAGCACAATACCGATCAAAAGTGGCTTACGAAGCTTTGGGTCCAATAAATCGCTTAGCCTGCCTTTTTCGTCGCGCAGACTTTCTGAGATCTCTGTAAATATTTGCTGGGCAACGGCTTTACCGTTGATCTTTTCGAGGATCTTTTTAGCGGCTTCATCTTTGGCCTGCGCTGCCAGCCACCGCGGACTTTCGGGCACAAAGAACAATAATATAAAGAACACTACGGCCGGAATCACCTCCGAGCCCAGCATATACCGCCAGCCGTATTCAATGTTCCAGGCCTGGTCACCCGCCTGGCTTATTTTCAGATTAATGACGTATATAATGTTAATTCCCAGCACGATGGCAAGCTGATAGAGCGTCACCAGGCGGCCCCGCAGGCGCGAAGGGGCAATCTCTGAAATGTACATCGGGCACAGCATGGAAGCTGCCCCTACCCCAATGCCCCCAAGCAGCCGCATGATTATGAAGCTCGTCAGATCATTGACAACCGCTGAGCCGTAGGCGGGCAGCGCAAAAAGAACCGCTGTGGCAATCAGAACGGCCTTGCGGCCATAGCGGTCGCTGAGATAACCTGCCGACATGGCTCCCAGGACACAACCCCATATGGCACTGCTGGCAGCCCAGCCCACCATCAGCGGAGACAAATTAAATTTGACTTGCAGATAACCAATCGCCCCGGCGATCACGGCCGTATCATAGCCAAAAAGAAAGCCTCCGAATGCAGCAACGCTGGTAATGAGCATGATGTAGGGCAGCCGGTTTTTAGCTGGTAATGTATCGGTCTCTTCGCTTATCATACTCAGTGGTTTGTTTGGGAAGATTGTTGGCTGAACTTAACCTTTACAAACCGCGGGCGATACAGGTTAGGTTTTTTTGTGATAATCTCAAAAAATTTAAAACTATTCACATTATAGGAAATCAGCAGCTCGCCCGGCGCTGACAATGCCGGGTGCGCTTTGGCATTATAAGTAAACAAATCCGGGTCCTGGATATCATTTGTGGTTTTATAAAGCACAATCCTGGGGCCGAACGGGCCTACGGGCGTGGGGCCGAGCTGCATGCAAATCTGAGGAAAAATACTGCCCAGCTGATAAACCAATGCGTATTTGCCTTTTGCCAGCCGGCTTACGCTCATTTCATTGGAGACTGAATCGCTCAATGCTTTCACGGACTTGACATCCTTAGACCAGCCCCGGCCATTCCAAAACTCCCATTCGCCGAAGGAATCAATCCGTCCGGGCTTAACGCGGGCCGAGACGAGCTGCTTGCTTTTGCCTTTTATCCCATAAACATAAGCAAAACCATCCGGCTCGGCCTCTCCCGCAGACGCACTGTTGTTAAAAATGCCTGCTCCAAAAGATATGGTCTCCCCTTCACCTTTGTAATCATTGAATGGAAGGGGTTTTTGCTGCTGGTCGACATAAGGAAAAGGACTTCCGGCTGGCACGCGGATCAATACATTACCCGTTTCTTTGAATGGAAAAGGCGATTTATCGTGCGTATTGGTGATTTGATAAGCAAAAATAAAAAGGTCTTTACCTGCATCGGGATTAACAAACCCGTCGCCCAGCCAAAAGTAGGTGTCTTTGTCCGGCTTGTTTGATTTAGGGCTGAAAATGGCTTTATAGGTCCCGTTTTGGCTGGCTATTTTGAATGCCATCTTGGAGGAATCAGCCGTTTTATCTTTTAGTAGCGACACGGAGTTATTGACCATAACAAAGCCCGGCTGCAGGGAATCTCCCTGAATTTCTCCCACCATTGTATCACTGAACAAAAACAGCAGACTGTCATTTTTCTCATTATCGCGGCCCGAAAACGGAATAGCAAAGATCCCGTCACCGCCAAACCATCCTGATTTTCTAAGGAACATGTTGGTCCACTCCGAATCAGCTTCTGCCGTAAATTCCTTTTCATTGATATGGACCTCATCTGCCTCTTGCTTCTTTTGCCCGCCACAGGAGGATAGTGCCGTCAGCAGAGTCAGCATGCTATAAATAAAGAAGGGTTGCAGTTTCATTCGTTTGCGATAAATGTCAGCGCTAAACAATATGTTCGTATGTATGAACATTTAAATGTATAGAAATTATGGTGAAACAAAAATAGTTTAGGTAAATTTTGCCTGAATCTGTGATCGGCATGTTGACACATTGAAAAATACAAACAAAAGATCATAAGTTTATAAACAAGATCCAAAAGCGATTACTAAATCTACCTTTATGAAAGCCAAATTCCGTGTTGTTATTGCCTGGCTGTTGTTTCTATTAGCATATCATCATGCTAAGGCGCAAAGTTTTCTTAAATATGTCGATCCAAACATTGGTACTGCACATAGCCGCTGGTTTTTTTATACACCTGCTGCGGTTCCTTACGGCATGGCTAAGCTTGCTCCCTCTACAAACGGGCATTATGGCAATCCGTCGGGATGGGAAGCCGTTGGCTATGATACGCGCCAAAATTCGATAGAAGGTTTTGTTCATTTTCATGAGTGGCAGGTAGGTGGTGTAAGCTATATGCCGGCGACCGGACCGCTTAAAACCAAGCCGGGTGATCTGGATTCTGCCCATGCAGGTTATCGTTCCGGCTTTGACCGAAAAAGCCAGGTGGCGCAGCCCGGTTACTACAAGGTTTTACTGGAAGATTATAACATTACCGCTGAGCTTACGGCCACCAAAAGGGTTGGTTTCCAGCGCTATACTTTCCCAGAGCACAAGCAATCTAACATTATCCTTGATATTGGAAACAAGCAGGGCGAAAGCGACATTGTAACTGATGCCCGCATTAAAATGATTGATGATACGCACTTTGAAGGCTACGTGATCACCTATCCCAAATATGTGAATATATATGATCCCAAGGGAAAAATTGCCATGTTCTTCTATGGTGAGCTCAGCAAAAAGCCAGCCTCCGTTACAGCTTTCACTGCTGATAAGGTAACAGCAAACCAGCGTAGCTCGGCAGGCAAGGGTGCGGGCCTGGCGCTTCATTACCAGACAAAAAATAAGGAAATCATTGAAGTTAAAACCGGCCTGTCTTACACCTCCGTTCAGAATGCAAAACAAAATTTTCTTGCTGAGGCAAAGGGCTTGTCCTTTGAGAAGGCCAAAGCGCAGGCCCAGGCCATCTGGCAGCAGCAGTTGGGGAAAATTGCAGTTGAAGACGGCGATGAGCAAAACAAAATCAAATTCTACACCGGTCTGTATCACGCCTTACTGGGAAGGGGCATTGCCAGCGATGTCAACGGCGCCTACCCCATGCACGGCGGAAAGACGGGGCAACTTCCGGTACAAAACAGTAAGAACCTGCCCTACGAATTCATCAACACAGATGCTATATGGGGCGCCTTTTGGAACATTACCCAGCTGTGGGCCCTGTCCTACCCCGAGTGGTATGGCAGTTTTGTTAATACACATTTGCAGATTTTCAAGGATAAGGGCTGGTTTGGTGATGGCATTGCCAACAGTGAATTTGTATCAGGCGTAGGGACCAACTTTGTGGGGCTGGCCATCGCTGGCGCCTATAATGCAGGTATCCGCAATTACGATGTGGAATTTGCCTATAATGCGATCAAGGCAAACGAGCTAAGTTATAAAAATCGACCCATCGGCGCTGGCAAGCTGGACACCAAAGCCTTTGCAGCGCATGGCTACGTGCCTTTTTTAGAGCGGACAGGACAGGATTTTATCACCGATTCCAACGGGTCTAATTTTTCAGGATCACATACTCTGGAATACAGTTTCAGCGCATTTGCCGCCGCGCAGATGGCCAAAGCATTGGGTAAAACCCAGGATTATAGTCAGCTCATTAAACTATCAAACGGCTGGCGGCATATTTTCAATCCGCAAAACAAGCTGATGCAGCCCAAGAAGATAGATGGCACTTTTATAGGTAAGTTTGATCCTTATCAGCCATGGCGTGGCTTTCAGGAAGGAAACTCGGTACAATATACATTCTACGTCCCGCATAACCCGGCCGGCCTCATCGATGCCATTGGTAAAGACAACTTCAATAGCAGGCTAGACAGCATCTTCACCGTTTCTGAAAAACTAGGTTTTGGCGGCGGTAAAACCATTGATGCATTTGCCGGTGTTAATTCCATTTATAACCACGGAAACCAGCCAAATCTGCATACCAGCTGGTTATTTAATTTTTCAGGAAAGCCGTGGTTGACCCAGAAATGGACCCGGGCCATCGGGCGCGAATTTTACGGAACCGAGCCCATACATGGCTATGGTTACGGACAGGATGAGGACCAGGGACAGCTCGGATCCTGGTATGTAATGAATGCACTGGGACTCTTTGATGTAAAAGGCTTTACTGATCAAAGGCCGGTGATAGAACTGGGCAGCCCCTTATTTGATAAGGTTACCATCACTTTGGGCAATGGTAAAACGCTTGTGATACAAACAAAAAATAACGGCATGGATCATGTATATGTCCAATCGGCAACATTCAACGGAGCTGCTCTGGATAACTGCTGGCTGTATCGTGATGAGCTAATGAAAGGCGGCACCCTCAGCTTTGTCATGGGCGATAAGCCCAACGAGCAATGGGGAACAAAGACGCCGCCTCCATCAGAACAGTAGATTACCCGGCAGTTATCATCATGCTGAATGCGCTGCTAATACCTGATTCTGCACGCCTTTCAGGATCTCATAGCTGTGGATACGCGCATCAGGATCATAGATGTGGCTGGTAACCATTAGCTCGTCAAGCTGCGTATGCCGCTGGAAATAAGCCAGATCGGCGCCGATCTTCTTCTGATCACCGATAAAAGTGTATTTCATCATTTGTCTGACGGCCGCTTCTTCGTAATCGCCCCAAAGTCCGTCCATGCTTTCCACGGGTGGCTGCAAAGGCCGGCGTTTGCCTGTAATAATGCCGGTAGCCAGCTGAAAGAAAGAGGTAGCAATCCGCTCTGCTTCCTGATTGGTGTCTGCTGCAATCACATTTACGCATGCCATTACATATGGCTGGGCAAGATACTGAGAGGGCCTGAAATTGCGGCGGTAAAGCTCAATAGCAGTCAGGAAATGAGTCGGTGCAAAATGGCTCGCGAATGCATAGGGTAATCCCAGGTGGGCGGCCAGCTGCGCACTGTCGGTACTCGAGCCCAGTATCCAGATGGGTATGTCTGCTCCTTCACCGGGAATAGCGCGCACTTTGGCGTTTTTATTGTCCGGCGAAAAATAGTTTTGCAATGCAATCACATCATCGGGAAAATCCTGAGCAGATTCCATGTAATTGCGCCTGAGCGCGCGGGCAGTAACCTGGTCGGTTCCGGGCGCGCGTCCGAGTCCCAGATCTATACGCCCCGGGTAAAGCGAGGCAAGCGTGCCAAACTGCTCGGCCACAACCAGCGGGGCGTGATTGGGCAACATAATGCCTCCGCTGCCCACACGGATTTTCTTTGTGCCACCGGCAATGTAGCCGATCAAAACCGAGGTTGCCGAGCTGGCAACACTTTCCATATTATGATGCTCGGCAAGCCAGTACCGGTTATAGCCCAGCTCTTCGACACGCTGTGCGAGCCGGAGGCTGTTTTTAAATGTTATGGATGCATTATTCCCTTCGGTGATCGGTGCAAGATCAAGAATGGAAAAAGGTATATCTTCAATAAGTTTGTCTGCCATATCTGTTTTTACTAACAATAAGAATACTGTTAGTAAAAAACATTTAGCTGGCCCCAGAGTTCCCTCTTAGCGATCATTGCGCAAATAAACAGGCGGGCTTCTGAGCTACTCGGTAAAATTGTCGTAGTAGGTAAAATCCTGTGTAATCTTGCCGTCTACTATTGTAAAAATGGTGCAGATGGGCATGGTAAATTTTGACTTGTCAGGTGCGGTGCCCGTCGAGATGAACTCGACGATCATGTGCTTATCGCCGGAAGGATACATGTTGACAAGACTGTCGCGAACATCCGGGATCATTTGCTGCAACTCGCCATACTTCTTGATGATCTGCTCGTGGGACTGTTTGACAATACCCTGCCCCAGCGATGGATCTTTAAATTCTGCCGTATCTGCATACATGGCTGCCATCTCCTTCCAATTGTGCTGATTAAACTTCTCAAAGTAATCTTTGAGAAGTTTTTCATTGTCAGAACTGGCGATTACCGGGCTATCCTGATCCGTTTTCTTGGACTGGCAGGACGCAAATATTAACAGGCTTGCAACTAAAATGGGGAGGGTTTTCATTCGTTTCCAAAGCGTATCGATCAGTTAAAAATCAAATTTAGGTTTTTTTTGAAACGCACTAAGTATTTTAAGCGCCCTACCGACCTTCATCATCATCAACATCGTCCGCATGCGTTTCGGCCTCATAGCTATCAGCATATTTGATTTCGTCGAGCCAGTATGATGAACTGACGATTTCATAGGTAACCGATGTCTCACTTTGGGAAACCTGCTTTAATTGCCAGATGATATCCTTGGCTTCTTCAAATTGGCTACTTTCAATCTGGTCAGAGAACAGACGATGGATCAGGCTCCTGTCGGACATGCCGGCAGCAAGTATACGGACGATCGGTGCCTCGGGATTTTCATTGAAAATACTGATGTCTCCGCTTATTTGAATCGTAAACTGGACTGCTTCTACGCGTGGGAACTTGCCGTTAAAAGCCTCGTATAGCAGCTGCGTAGAGCGGTAAAGATCCGGATGCAAGGCTAGCTCCGGGTATTCTTCCCAAAGTTTTTCAGTTAAGATCTCATGGGATAGATTTTGGATCTGGCCCTCGGTCAGGCGTCCGGCGATGGTGTAATCCAAAACAATTTTTGCCGCCTCTTCCGGCTCAAAATCAGTCAGCGACATCATGCACATTTCCTTCAACTCAGCTTCTTTGATCTCGTTGGGATTTTGGTAATCCATTGCCTCCAAGAGGTTCACCAAATCATTTTTTTCCCAGGATCCAGGCAATTCCTGAATGTGCTCAAAAGACAAAACTTCTATTTTAAATTTACTCATCCTGATATTTAGATTAATACGAAAGCACTACTGTTACGCTATATTCGATATTAGCGATATAGACGCCACTATCATATATACTAAACTCGGGCCAATGCCATGAGATTCCTTAAATATTGGTCAGTGAAGCAGTATTGAGAATGCATTCATTCTATTTGGAATGATCGTTCAAATCTAAAAACCGCTCAAATACTTGCCAGATTGCATTTTGCACAAATGGTTTGGCCACGAAATCGTCCATACCGGCTTCAAGACATCTTTCTTTTTCTCCCATCACATTTCCGGCAGTCAAGGCGACAATGGGCACTTTATCGGCACCCGGCAGCTTCCTGATCTGCGAAGTTGCCTCATGACCATTCATCAGCGGCATTTGAATGTCCATAAAAATCAAGTCCGGTAACTGCTTCTGACACAGCGCCAGTGCTTCCAGGCCGTTGGCCGCTTCCCATATCGTTGCATTCACTGCAAGCTTTTTGATAACGGTTTTGGCAAGGATCATATTAATAAGATGATCCTCGGCAACAAGAATAGTAAGCGCTTTGGAAGTAAAACCCTGTTCCTCACCCGCGGCGGGAGTTTGCTGCTGGGGTTCATCAGGCGACAAATTGGCAAGTGAAAGCGCTATATCCCCCAGTTTGATGGGTTTCATCAACCGCGACTTGATATGCAGCTCCTGGGATGCGCGAAGAACGAATGCGTCATCTGCCGAGCTGTTAAGTAAAATGATTGGAAGCTGAGCGGCCGAAAATGTCTGCCGGATCTGGCGAACTGTTTCCAGGCCATCCATATGAAGCATGTGGTAATCTATTAACGCAACATTATAAGCTGTGTCAGCAGAAAGTATATCCAAGGCCTGCGCCCCATTCTCAGCCTGATCTGATTTGATTCCCAGCTGGTCCAGCATTCGTTCTATCAGCTGGCGGCTTTTCGTATTATCGTCAACGATCAGCACCCGGTCAATGTTGGTGATGGCCTGGTTTGGAATGGAATCTCCGCGCTCTGACTTCATGGTTAGATCAAAGTATAGCGTGCTGCCAACCCCAACGGCACTATCCAGATGAAGGCTGCTGCCCATAAGAGCCAGAAGCTGATTAGAGATCGTTAGCCCTAACCCGGTTCCTCCATACCGCTTCGTTGTGGAACCGTCTTCCTGTAAAAAGGCTTCAAATATTTTGGCTTTCTTTTCTTTACGGATGCCGATGCCTGTATCACGCACAATAAAGCGGCACGTAATCTTATCGTCATTTTCCGGGCGGTAGTCCAGAATCTCAATTTTAAGCTCAATTTCTCCGCACTCGGTAAATTTGGCTGCATTACTTAATAAGTTTATTAACACCTGTTTCAGTCTGATATCATCCACCCACACATACTGCGGCAGACAAGCCGGAATATCCAGTAGCATTTCAAGTCCTTTATTTTGTACCTGAAACGAAATAATGTCTGCCGTTTGCGCTGCTATTTCATAGATATCATATTTGTCAATATCCAGTTCGAGCTTACCCGCTTCAATTTTAGAAAAATCCAGAATATCATTGATAATGCTCAGCAATGTGTTGGCAGACTGGTGAACAAAGCTCAGATATTGCTTCTGCGTATCGCTCATATGCGTTTTAAGAACCAGGTCCGTAAAGCCGATTACGCCATTCAGAGGCGTGCGTATCTCATGGCTCATGTTGGCCAAAAACTCTGACTTGGCCATATTGGCCTGTTCAGCGAGATGGCGGGCCGTTTTCAGTTCCTGCCGGTGCAGCTCCATTTCCGTTACATCCTGAATTAGGGTTATAATGCCCCCAATGGCGCCATCAAACTGAAACCAGGGCCAGACTTCCCAGGTCAGATACCGGTCATGGCTCCATCCATCCGGTCGGGATACTTGTTCTCCACGCAGCATGCGTTTGCCTGCAAGGGCCTGTCGGTGTATATCTTTCCACTCCTGCTTCGTATCGGTAAAGACATCGTAATGGCTTATGCCGATAATATCTTGGCTACGCAATCCATATTCCTGTTCCCACTTACGACTTACGGCCAGATACCGGATATCATTGTCGAGCATGGCCACAACGGCAGGAATGTGCTCAACAAATGCCAGCAGGCGCGCCTGCTGCATGCTAAGCTGCTCTTTGGTATGCTCAACCTGTAATGCTGTTTTTTTCTTCTCATCAATGTCCTGAACCGTCCCGTAAAGCTTTTTACATTTCCCTTGTCGGAACTCGGCATTGACAACGAGCCTCACCCATCGCTCTTCGTGTTTACCGGTTACAATCTGAACTTCTATGTCCTGAGCCGTGCCATGATTGGTGGCATCAGCTATGGCCTTTATCACCTTTTCCCTGCTCTCCCCTGCTTTATAAAGGTTCAATACATTATCAATATTGAGCTTCAAATCAGGATCCTGCTGGTAGATCTTGCTAGCCAGATCAGACCAGTAAAGTTCTTTTTCATTCAAATTGTATTCCCATCCTCCTATCCCTGCTATCAGGCTGGTCTGCATCAGCATTTGCTGTGTTCGGAGCAGTTCCTTGGCCTGATTATGCATTTGGGTGATGTCTATGCAGTTGCCCACAACATAACCATGTCCATTTCCGTCCATAACCAGTGCATTTCGATAACTCCAAATGACCTGACGCCCGTCCTTATGCACGGTTGTCATCAAACCGCTGGATTTGCCTGAATTCGTGATCTGCTGGAAGTAATCTCGTAAGCCTTGCCGGTGTTTTTGAGGGGTCACATCCAGTAAATTCATTTTCAAAAATTCCTCTACGGTATACCCCAAAAGATCCGCCCCAACAGAGTTAACGGCAGTAAAGTTGCCATCCAGATCATGGGTGCACATAAGCCCCTGTGAGCTCTCAAAAAATGATTTAAGTTTTTCTTCGCTGCTCGTTTTTTCTTTAATGAAGGCGTTATCATTGCCCTGCCGCTGTATGCCAGCCTGCATGCGCTCTTTGTGATATGTGACCAGGGCCATCACCTGGGAAGCAATCAGTTGCAGCGACTTGCTTTGAACCTCGGTAAGTTTTCGGACTTTATTATCCAGCACACAGATCGCGCCCAGCGGGTAGCCCGCGGGATCCGTAAGTGGGTAGCCTGCGTAAAAACGAAGGTCCGGTTGTTCATTCAGTAAATCATTGCCCCGGAAGCGATCATCCAGGCTGACATCCTCGATTTCAAAAACCGACCCTTGCAGGATCGTATACTGACAAAAAGAGGTTCTGCGATCGATTTCGCTTAGCTGGGTTCCGCGGCTGGACTTAATCCAAAGCCTTTTTTGATCAATAAATGTGATGATGCACACTGGCGCGTCGCACGCCAGGCAAGCCAGATCTGCAAGACCATCAAACTCTTGCTGCCCTGCCGTATCCAGAATTGAATAGCCTAGCAGTGTCTTCAATCTTCTCTGTTCCCAAACAGAAAGCGGAACGGCGTCGCTTTTTTCGACGTCAACATCATGTACCTCTTCATTCATCTATAAAAATACAATTAGTTTCAGTTTGAATACAATTATTTTGATTCAACTATTGATAACTGATCGTAGAAATGTTGCAAGCAAGTTGTATGCTTACAGCACCAAGCATACTGATGGGGTGCTTCCCGGGATATTAACTGCAAAAAATTAGTGTAATGCTGTGATTTATTTACTGGTGTTGCGAATAATTGTCTGAACCGACCTGATATGGATCGCTTTCCTAAGCTCTGTGCTGTATCAAACCTACGCCTACGCCAGCCCGTTTTTCTGGTTTTCGATCGCTACGCATGTGGTGCTTTTGACAATTGTGATCGCAATCTATATTTACCAGCTTACATTGATCTATCAAACAGACCTGGGCGAACCACTACTAACAACACAGTTCCGATTGGCGAAGTTAAAAAGCTCTACGCTATGGATATACAAGCTGATGTTTCTGCATGCACCTGTCTGGACGACTTTCAGCATCCAGCAAAAAATGTTTAATAATCAAGCCTGGTTAACCGCCCAGGTGATTGTAACATTAATCTTTTTGGTGGCGGCCCTATGGCTTTTCTTCAACATTAAGTATGAAAACCGGGATAAGAAGTGGTTTAAACTGCTTTTCAGGGGTAAGGATTGGGATCCTATAATTAGGTCTTTAAAAATGCTTAGAGAGATTCAGGATTTCAATGTTGCCAAGTAAAGCCCGTAGGCACCTCTGTAAATGCAGGCCCGAAGAAGACTATACTTGCTTACAATTGGCTTAAAGCATTTCCTTTACGGAAAACCGGATGACTGGTTTGGACGCTAAACACGTGTTCTCTGAGCTATCGGGAGCTAATTTATCTGGCTACCAGCTTTACTTAGTTAACACGATTCTTTCTATTTCCAAAATATCATCACCTTCTAATCTAACGATATAAACGCCATCTGAATTTGAGCTAATATCAATGAATTCGTCAAAATATTCCCCTTTGTTAACCGACTGAACCCACACAATACGACCAGAAATATCAATGATGGAAATTTTGATTGGACGCAGGCTGGCCGCAGCAGAAGTGACACGGATTTTGCCGCTCGTCGGATTTGGAAAGACGCTTAGGTTAGACTTGAACATATCAGGCTGAATACTTTCGCCTTCACGGTTTATGCTCAGACCTTCGCTAGCGGCCATTCGGGCTGTTGATGCACAGGTTACGGTCTTAGGGGAATTGTTCAGCAATACGGTGCTGCCTTGCACTCGGATGCTGAGCTGATGGGCTTTCCCGTCTTTCAGGGCAGCAGGTAACGGAATGCTGAAACCATATTTGCCCGTGCCGTGACCAGCAGTTTTAATGTATTCTTTGTATATGTTTGCCGTGGCTGTCGCATAAACCGTCCCGTTTTCCAGCAGCTCAACAACAACTGCTGCATTGATATCATTTTTATCCCAAGCCCAGCCGGCCACGGTATTGCAATCCGCAGCTTCAAAATACCCAGCATAGTCCTTGGCAGAACAACTTATCGTTTTCGGTGAGCCGGATAAAAGTGTCGTACTGCCCTTTAACCGGATTCCAAGCTGATGGGCCTGCCCATCCTTCAAGGATGCTGGCAATGCTATCTTAAATCCATAATTACCCGTGCCGTAGCCAAGCGTCTTTAAATATTCTTTATATATGCTCGCTGTTCCGGTCGCAAGTACAGTATTGCCTTCCACAAGCTCAACAGTCTGTACTACACTCGGATTGTTTTTGTCCCACGCCCAGCCCTCAACGGTGTTGCAATTGGCCGCCTCAAAAGTTCCTTGATAAAGGGAGGTTGCACAGGTTACGGTCTTAGGGGAATTGTTCAGCAATACGGTGCTGCCTTGCACTCGGATGCTGAGCTGATGGGCTTTCCCGTCTTTCAGGGCAGCAGGTAACGGAATGCTGAAACCATATTTGCCCGTGCCGTGACCAGCAGTTTTAATGTATTCTTTGTATATGTTTGCCGTGGCTGTCGCATAAACCGTCCCGTTTTCCAGCAGCTCAACAACAACTGCTGCATTGATATCATTTTTATCCCAAGCCCAGCCGGCCACGGTATTGCAATCCGCAGCTTCAAAATACCCAGCATAGTCCTTGGCAGAACAACTTATCGTTTTCGGTGAGCCGGATAAAAGTGTCGTACTGCCCTTTAACCGGATTCCAAGCTGATGGGCCTGCCCATCCTTCAAGGATGCTGGCAATGCTATCTTAAATCCATAATTACCCGTGCCGTAGCCAAGCGTCTTTAAATATTCTTTATATATGCTCGCTGTTCCGGTCGCAAGTACAGTATTGCCTTCCACAAGCTCAACAGTCTGTACTACACTCGGATTGTTTTTGTCCCACGCCCAGCCCTCAACGGTGTTGCAATTGGCCGCCTCAAAAGTTCCTTGATAAAGGGAGGTTGCACAGGTTACGGTCTTAGGGGAATTGTTCAGCAATACGGTGCTGCCTTGCACTCGGATGCTGAGCTGATGGGCTTTCCCGTCTTTCAGGGCAGCAGGTAACGGAATGCTGAAACCATATTTGCCCGTGCCGTGACCAGCAGTTTTAATGTATTCTTTGTATATGTTTGCCGTGGCTGTCGCATAAACCGTCCCGTTTTCCAGCAGCTCAACAACAACTGCTGCATTGATATCATTTTTATCCCAAGCCCAGCCGGCCACGGTATTGCAATCCGCAGCTTCAAAATACCCAGCATAGTCCTTGGCAGAACAACTTATCGTTTTCGGTGAGCCGGATAAAAGTGTCGTACTGCCCTTTAACCGGATTCCAAGCTGATGGGCCTGCCCATCCTTCAAGGATGCTGGCAATGCTATCTTAAATCCATAATTACCCGTGCCGTAGCCAAGCGTCTTTAAATATTCTTTATATATGCTCGCTGTTCCGGTCGCAAGTACAGTATTGCCTTCCACAAGCTCAACAGTCTGTATAGTATTTGGATAGTTTTTATCCCAAATCCATCCCTCAACTGTATTGCAATTAGCCGCTTCGAAACTGCCTTGATAAAAGGAAAGTGCGCAGGTTACTGATCTTGGAGAGTTAGACAGTTGATAAGTGGTATTTTTTATGCGAATGCTCACCTGATGAGCTTTGCCATCGCGAAGAATGTTTGGCATATTAAGGGTAAATCCATAAAAGCCTGTTCCTACGCCGCTAACTTTTAATTCATCTCTGTAAACATTGGCAACCGCCGATGCAATTAGCGTGTTACCCTCTAAAATTTCAACCGTAACTGCTGTGTCAGGTCTATTCATATCCCAGGCCCAACCTTTTATTGTATAACAGTCTGTTGCTTCAAAATTCCCGGAATATGCACAGCTCAATGATTTGGGTGATCCGCCGAGTACGAAACTGGTGCCTCGTAACCTAACACTAAACTGATGTGTTTTTCCGTCATCCATCAGGCTCGCAGGGGGCGCTATTGTAAAGCCGTAGTTGCCGGTTCCTGTGCCGTTGTTTTTTAAATCCTCTCTATAGATATTAGCTTTTGTCGTTGCGTAAACAACACTTCCCTCGTAAAGCTCAATGGTGAGGTCCGCATCAGGATAGTTCTGATCCCAAACCCATCCTCTAATCTCGGAGCAACTCACTACCTCAACGGTGCCTTTATAATTTGACGGAAGGGAGGCCGATGCAAGAGACGCTAATGTATAAATGCTGTAAGTGTCAGGAGTTATCGCCTGAACCGTTGTTACCGACCCTGTAGTTAGGGTGCTGCCCCCCCCTGTAATTGACGCTTCATCAACTGATGATGCAATCTTTTCCCATTTACCTGTTGCTGTATTCCAACCCGCAACAGTTACTAGCGAAAGTACATTCTCAGTCAAGCCAGGCATATCGCTGGCAGCATCCCAGCTTAATGTGATTCTGGTCGGATTAACACCATTAATGTCCCAGAATTCTTTGCTGCTTACATTTTTGAGCAGAGGATCTTTGTTGGCTACATTAAATGGTGCTCCAGCAGGGAGTGACGCTGAGCTTGGATTTTCAAGAAAATATGCGCCCAGCGTTCCAGCAGATTCGGCTGCGAAAGGGCGATAAAAACCTTTATGACCTACCGGGAAAGAAAATATGGTGCTTCCGTATTTCTTCACATATCCGTCAACATGTTTTTCATTACTAAATCCGCTTGCACTTTGTGTGCTGGCAAAGCTTACGACACCGAACGGAGCATTTCTTGAAGACTTTACAACGCCTCCCTGACCGTAAGCGACAAGAGACACGATGCAAACCAGTGTCGCTGAAAGGATGTATTTGTACAATTTTCCCATGCGATAATGTCGCTTAGCCAGTTATATTTACATTATAATTCCCTAAGAACTTCAATTCACCTCCCGCTTCCACAGTCAGGTTTTTCACAAAGATGTTTTGAGCGACATCTACGGTGTGGCCAGCGTTAACCTTGACAATGTCACGAGTCATCGGCCCTCGACCATTAGACCATATTTCAGGATTTGGCCAGGCCCCTGATGCAATAGTTTGTACTGTATCAGAAAAAAGTGATGTTGTTTTGAAATTTTTAAATAACAATTGATCCGTTTTTGAACTAGCCGTTCCAAACCAATCAGTAAGCACATCGGAATAAACCCTCCGAAAATCGATCTGCATTTTAATGTCACGATTGCTGACGCCCGCTGCAGGAGCAATTGGTAAAAGTCCGTTGACGAGATCGGGATTAGTCCCGACGACCTGCCGCTTAATACCGGTTCCAAATACAAACATAGGTGCGCCTATTCCGTGATCGGTGCCTTTGGAAGCATTCGAAGTTGCCCTTCTTCCGAAGTCCGAGAAAGTCATCCCAAGGACCTTATTTTCAGTTCCCTGCAACCTCAGATCATTTTGAAACGCAGCTATTCCGTCCGATAATTTCTTTAACAATTGTGCATGAACTCCTTCCGTGACGCTGGTTCCAACCTGATCTGCGTGCGTATCAAATCCACCCAATTCCACATAGTAAATTTTGGACTTGAGCCCGCCATGAATAAGCCTTGCTACAATTTTTAACTGCTCCGCGAGCTCGTTCTTCTGGGATAAATCCGGATACACAGATAGATTTCTTCCAGCGTCAGCCGCCGCCTTAATTTCAGAAGCGTAACCTACTGCCAGGGCCTGCTTCTGCCTGATGTAAGCAATGAGGTCACCTGCATCACAGCATGGCAAACTAAATTGCGAAGCAATATCCGGCTCGCCGATCAGCTGGTAAAAAGTGTTCGGATCTTGTAAAGTCACACTCATGGATTGCTGGGGACCAAGCAGCGTGGTTGTACTAATCTGCCCAATTTGGACAGCTAGCGGATCCTCCATGTCACTATTCGGGTATCCGTTGGGATAGCCCGGAAAGTTATCATTCAAATATCTGCCTGCCCAACCCGAAGTCGCAGATTGATTGGAATCTACCCCAGTCATCCAAATATCCGTCGAGCGGAAATGGGATAAGTCTGGATTAGGATATGACACGGAGTTCACAATGGCTAACTTTCCATCATCATACAATTGTCTCATTCCGGTCATGGCCGGATGAAACCCTGTTTCAGCATTACCAGAAAGTCGTAAAACACTGCTTTCGGGAATGGCAATATTTGTTCGCAGGCTGTTATATGCGGAATAATATTCAAGCGGAATTACTGTATTCAATCCATCATTTCCACCAGCGAGGTAAATAATAACCAGGATGCGGTCATTATTCATTGCTGCCGTTTGTTTAAGCGACTGAACAAGTGCTGAACTCTTCGCAAAAGATTTGATCCCAAATCCATCCAACATGACTGGCAACATTAGAGACGACGCTGCAGCCATAAATTCTCTTCTCTTCATCGCGCCATTGATTAAAACACTTGATATTCAGCCATTCTTAACATATATTTCAGAAGTGCACGGCACCGCCATAAAATCACATTTTGTTTAGACACGTCATTAGGAGCTGCCCTATATGCGTCCCATTCACGAATCCATGTCGTTCTGGGACTGCTCTTCATCATCATAATGGAGTCTATTAAAAAATCTTTTTGAGGCTGCGAGATTTCAGTGGCGAACAGATTTTTGGAAAACCGCTCCAATACTCTTTCACATGTTATTGCAGCCGCTCCACTAACGTCCGCAAAGTTTGGCTGAATGTCCCTAAGTATTTTCAGGACATCAATACCCAGTTTTTGAGTGGTTGTCAGTTCGACCCAAGGATACGCAAATGCATCTGTTCCAGAGCCTCTTAAACCTAGTGTAGTTTCATTGATCCAGTTTCGGGAATATCCCATTTGATAATATGGCAGGGAGCCAAATACAGAAGGCTGATTCAGAAAATTCAATTGCTGACGAATCATACCATTACTCAGAAAAGTCATAAGCTTCCGAAACGGTGCATATTCTGACGTTATGTCCGGGACTTTTTGATCAAAGATTCGCAATGTTCCCAGCATTAATTCAGCAGGGGATTTGACAATAGCACCTACATTTCTGACATCGAAAAACACTTCGCTAGTCAGTAATTTTTTTAAGAGTGGTGCAATTTCATAGTTGTTCGAGCTACTTGCGAAGAAACTGCCAAGCGGAACTATCACTTGGTTTTCAATCTCCTGGCTCACGTTCGGATTCACATACCACCTGTAAAGTTTCCGGCAAATGAATTTAGAAGTTTCAGGATGGCTGAGCAGCATGTTAACTAAGTCACTAATCTCTGAATCACCGGCACCCGTGCCACTTCTCCCCGTGACCATGGTTCCGTTATATTTTGAAGAAAACTCTTTATTACTGGTGTCGTGCCGATCAGGGTTGAACGATGATCCAAACGTCGTGGATCCCTGTTTTGCTCTATTGCTAACCTGCCATCCCGTAAGCACGCGGGCAGCAGCTTTTACGTCCTGCTCCGTATAATTGGGATTTCCTGCAAAGTCCTTCGATCCGACCGTAAACAGTTCCTGAAGTTCACGCGCATAATTCTCGTTCGGCTGTTCTTTTGTATTTTCATTACCGTTCTGGTAAATCAACATGGCCGGATCTTTTGTAATACTTATTGTAAGATTTGCGAAATTAGTAAGTGCTTTTGATCGCAAGAGTCGTAAATACTGATTCGTCAACCGAAAATCCTCAACCGGCGTGGACGCGACCACAAAGTGATTTTGCCAAAATGCCGTAAGTTTTTCTAGGACTGATGGTCGGCCGAGCTGCTCGCCCATAAGTCCAATCCACCAATATTGAACATATGAGGTGTACGCGTAATTTCGGTTATTATCATATGCCTTGTTCAAGAAAGGCTGCCCGGCATCGGCCCTGGTCTCATCCATCTCCACCGGAGGCGGCGGCGTTGCGCGATACGAAGCGTTGCTGATGAGGATATCGACGGCTTCTGGGGCAGACTTACCAACAAAATCGGCGATTTCCTGGTGCGTTGGACCAAATGTAGCTCTTCTTAAAAGGTGTGCGGCGGTTGACGCAGTTAATGGTGTTGCGTACGTG
Organism: Dyadobacter sp. CY327; assembly: GCF_021390415.1. Classification (NCBI taxonomy): domain Bacteria; kingdom Pseudomonadati; phylum Bacteroidota; class Cytophagia; order Cytophagales; family Spirosomataceae; genus Dyadobacter; species Dyadobacter sp. CY327. The sequence continues at coordinate 41,862 of NZ_JAJUXJ010000004.1, forward strand.
TCTAAAAGGGCCATTTACAAAATTACACTTTAAGCAATGTATTGTAATTACTTCTACAAATATGTTACAAAAATAGTTTATTAATAGATAAATATTTCTACAAATTTGATTGTAGCGTGGAGAAGTGGCCTTGCGGGTTTAGAAACTTGGAGTTGTAACACCCTTTATTAGAAGTTACGGCTTAAAGCCCAGCAAATCCAATGTTCTCTTGAAACTTAAAAGGTAGGGAGCTGAGATGGAAAGTTTGCGATCCGGGATAGGGTTAGAGAACTGAATGTTAACCGCATGCAGCATCATCTCCTCCACCTCAAGCACCTCCTTAAAATACCGGTTCTGCTTGTTACATCCATGCGGCCTGTCGCCGATAATGGGGTGGAAAATGTGGGCCATGTGTTTGCGCAGCTGGTGCATGCGGCCGGTGGTGGGTTTCAGCTCGACCAGTGAGTAGCGGGAAGTCGGGTACTTTCCGATGGCGAAGTTCACTTCTGTTCTTTCCAGGGTGCGTAATGAGGTGAAGGCTTCCTGGATGGTGCCATCTTCTTTTTTTAATGGGTAATCAATGTCAAGCTGATCGGGCGTGTAGCCTCTGACAATGGCGTGATAGGTTTTTTCGACTTTGCCTTCCTGAAACTGTTGCTGCATCAGGCTGTTCATTTCTTCGTTCAATGCAAAGAGCAGTACGCCGGAAGTTTTTCGGTCGAGACGGTGAACGGGATATACTTTTTGGCCGAGCTGGTCCCTGAGTATCTGGACAGCGAAAACGTCTGCATCTGCTGCAATGGGTGAGCGGTGGACGAGCAGTCCGTTTGGTTTATTGATTGCTACGAGATCCGCGTCCTGATAAAGGATCTGAAGGGATGAATGTGTCGGCTCTGTCACTTAGAATATGGAGAGATCCTTCTCTGTTTTCTCTGTCAGCACCGCATAAGCATTTGGCTTGATGCCCATCAGATATGGAAAGAGCCGCAAAACGAAATGCTTGATTTTTGTTAGATAAAAACCTGAGGGATTGTTTTTAAAAAGCGGCTTGATCACTTCGTCATCATAAAGATGGCAAATGTCCTTTTTGATCTGAAAGTTCTCAGACATCAGCAGGAACCGGAGTAATGCAGGCGTGTAAATGTTAATGTGCCCGTAGGAGAGGAAATGCTTGACTTTTTTATCTACATAAAAAGAAAAATCAATGGGCACTTCGAAAATCTGATATTTAGAAACGCGTTTAATTTCTCTCAAAAGGACGCGCTCATGTTCAACGTGCTCCAAGACGTGCGAACAAATGACCAGATCGAAATGATTGTCAGGATAGGGAATTTCGTATCCGTCAAAAAGCAGGACGTCCTTCAGGTGCTTGATTTGCTTTGACTTGATTAAGCCGATACCGCTTTCGGAAATTTCAACGCAGTTCAGATCCTGACAAAAATCCCACTGGGAAAGCCAGTTCAGGATGCTCCCCTCCCCTGCGCCTACTTCGAGCACATTTTTGAAATTGATGTGTCTGGAAAGTGCTACAATGTTACGCGCCTTGTATTTGGCCCCGGTGTTGCGCCAGAAAACGGAGTCATCATTATATTGTGACGAATAAGAGTCCTTAACGTTATCGGATATTTGCATATCAAAGTGACATTGATTTCATGACTAAATCCCTACTCCGCTGCCTGATTTTTCTTGCTATACCTGATCCTGAAACGAACGATAACCCACAGCACCAGATATAAAATCCCCAGCAACATGCCAATTTCCATACTGAAAACCCAAGCGGTGCGGTCCATTGCGCTTTCTATCAGGTTGTTCAGAATTGCCCTTGGATCATGGATAATATCCCAGCTGTTCATGCGCCTCACCCTTCCCAGGTAAACGCCGAAACCAGCCAGCGGAAGGCTTAGTAAAAGGAATGTAATGCTGACACGCCTGGAAAAAACGCGGCGCCACGAACGGTGAATCCAGTATAGCGACAACAAACCATTGAAAAGGCTGACTTCTGCGTAAAAGAAGAGCATTATCACATCATGCCAGGTCAGATCTCGATGGTAATCAACGGTTAGGTGAGCCAGATCCGTGATCATATAAGGCGCATTCGGAAAAAATGCGAGCCAGAGCGTGGTTAAAATGATCAGCGTTAATGGAATGCTGCCGAAACGTTTTGTGAAATTATCGGCCAGGAAAGCAGTAATCAGCGGAATCCAGCTTAAAAATAAATTCCAGTCCATTGAAAAGTCAACGGGGGAATTAAAGAAAATACGAATAAGGTGAAAAAATACAGCAACCAGGCTCAACAGCAAAAGCAACAGCAGTGAGAACAAACCTTCCATTGATACAATGGGCGGATCTGTGACGCTGAACCTATGGTTCCTTATCCAATCTATCAAACGGTCCAATAGTACGGTATTTTAGTTTAATCATGACGACTTAAAAATTAAGCAAATGAAAAGCAAAAAAGGCATAACACATTTATATCATTCTTATCCTTAAAATAAAAATTGATATAGTTATATCCTTTGTCGCTTTTGCTGCGTCATTTTCGACAAACGCTGACAGGCTACGCCTGAGTAGGATTTTTGGTTTCTTTATTAGGTTTACGTCTTTTAGGTCTTCCCGAAGGTTTATGAGCGGGCTTGCTGCCTGGTCCCGGCTTGCGACCACCCGAGGGCCTTGCCCGCCGTGGCTCAAATACAGGCGCATCTCCAAGGCCCAAATCCTGGGTTATGGATTGCTTTTCAAGTTCCTTTTCGAAAAGCCTTTCAATCTTCAATACGTATTTTTGATCTTGCTCATTGATAAACGTGATCGCCGTGCCCTTCGTTTCTGCACGGGCTGTCCGGCCAATTCGGTGAACGTAATCTTCCGGATCGCGGGGCACATCGTAATTAACAACATGGCTCAGGTTATCGATATCAATCCCGCGTGAAAGCACGTCCGTTGCTACAAGCACCGGAAATTGTCTGTTCTTGAAATCTCTTAATACGATTTCACGGTCTGCCTGCTCGGAATCAGATGAGATCCCTCTTGCTGCCAGCCCGAGCTTTCGCAACGCCCGTACGATCGGCTCAACCGTAGATTTGCGCGAAGTAAACAGCACCATACTCGTATTTTCAACCTGACTAAGCAAGTGCAATAATAACGGCAGTTTCTGTTCGTCCTTTGCCATATAGAATTGCTGATCGATCCGGTCAACGGGACGAGAAACGGCAAGCCTTATTTCCTCAGGGTTTTGCAAGATCCGCTTTGCCAGGTCACCGATTTTTGGCGGCATCGTTGCTGAGAACATGAGCGTTTGTCTTTTGGCTGGCAAAAAGCTCATAATCTTCAAGATATCACTCAGAAAACCCATGTCCAACATCCTGTCTGCTTCGTCCAGCACCAGGTGTTTTACATTTCCAAAGGTCACATATCCTAACTGCAAATGTGCGATAAGCCTTCCCGGAGTTGCAATAATGATATCTGCTCCCTGCGTTAATGCTTTTTTCTGCTGGTCCCATTCCGGCCCCTTGTTACCGCCATAAACCGCAATACTGGTTGCGCCAACGAAATAACCCAGTCCCTGGATCTGCTGATCGATCTGCACAGCGAGCTCGCGCGTCGGCACGAGGATCAATGCGCCGGTGTTCCCGTTATTTTCGTGGGCAACCTTATCAAGGATCGGGATCAGATATGCGGCCGTTTTACCTGTACCCGTCTGGGCGCAGGCGAGCAGGTCTTTGCCGCCAAGAATGTAAGGGATCGCTTGTTCCTGAATAGGTGTTGCCTGCTGGTAGTTCATGGAATCCACGGCGTTGAGCACGTCTTCGTGGAGTTCAAATTCATTGAAATTCAAAATTCAGCTTGTAAAGTCCATAGGTTTAAGTGGCTACGGACGCGTTAAAAAAAGAGCTGACTTCAATATTTCCCAGTCAGCAAACCGCTTGATTTGAACAAATATAAAAAATATCCGGCTGAAAATGAAAACATGGTGTGAGATAGGGGTTGCTATCGCAACATCAGTTGCAAACAAATGAAGAAGCTACTTAACTTTTAACCGGTTGATCATCATTATCGCCCGGTCGATACGCACCTGAACCGATTTCGCGCCTGCAACATAATAAATGATGGCGCGCTGATGGCTGGGCAGGGACTCGTCAAAGAGCCGTTTCCCCTCCTCGTCCATTTCCAGCAGCTCCTGCAATTCTTCCGGAACATCCCGGCCAAATTCACTGTCATCCGGCCTGACTTCCGCATGCAACTTCTGTCCCAACACCAATTTCCCTTGTTGCCTGAGCGGCGTTCCTATATTAATGTAGAAACCTCCCCCACCCTTCGGCCGGATCGCACATTGAAAATCGACATGACCATTCAATAAGCACCTGACCCGGGCAGGCTTGCGCCCCTGTACAAACAGCACAGCCACTTCATCAGGTACGACCATATAAAATTCGCCTCCCTTTCGAGGGAGGCGATCCAATATTGATTCAAAACGGACAACATTTTCCATGTTGCAATGTGGAATTTTACAGGATTTATTCTGTCAATGGACGCACCATTATGTCCTTATAAAGCACAACACTTTTAGGATCATGCGCCTGCAAAGCAAATGTTCCGGCTTTAAGGAATTTGTTTTTCATATCCCCCTCTCTCTTATCGACATCAGTTTCCTCGTAATCCACAACCACCTTATCATTGATCTTAATGGTAATATGCTTGCCCTCCACCTTGATGTACTCCGTATACCATTCACCATCCTTCACATATGTTTCCTTCACATCGACCACATTATACAAACTGCCTGTACGCTTATAATCTGTATGCGACTGGTTCACCTGCACTTCATAACCCTGAGCAGGCCAGCCATCTTCCTGGTAAGCAGTATGAATAAAAATCCCAGAATTCGCACCCGGTTTAGTCATCACCGTGGCTTTGAATTCAAAATTCTTGAACATGTGATTTTTTACGGGTCCATCGTAGAACAGGTGAGCTCTCGGGCCGGCTACTTGGATGTTTCCATCTACGATGGTAAAGGAGGAAGCGTTAGCGCCGATTTTCCAGCCGTCGAAGTTTTTGCCGTTGAAAAGGGAGATCCAGCCGTCCTGGGCGGAGGCGGATAGTTGGAGGCCGAGGCATAGGGCTAGAGTTAGGAGTAATGGGCTTAGTGTTTTTTTCATAGAAGGCGAGACGCGTTTTTTGGGTTTCAATGATAGGAACTCTTTAATTAAATCAAAATAAAGCGAAAACTACTCTTTGCGCGAACTAACAATACGTGTGTAGACACATTGCTGTGCCCGAACGTTGCTGATTTACGGGCTCTGATAAATACAATAAAAGATCTCAACATTTGTCCCTGCAATCACCTATCATGGAGTGCGGCAATACACGGAATGCATGAACTAAAAGACCAAAGTGCATACAGCACCTTTGAACTCTGCGCATATATAAGGGAATGGTTCAAAAGAATAGTACAATTTTACATTTTCGCAGGCGATCAAAAATTTCACCTTATTATTCTCCATAGTCTCATATTTTTTATCTTAAATTTGTCCTACTTTTAATAAACCCAAATTCCGATCGACAGACTTGGTTGATCTTTAAAAGTTTCAGCAGTTTAAGGTCGAAGTGCATATGCTCAGCTGGTTATTTGATAAGAAAAAAAATAAAGAAGTTAGTCTGAACCATATAGGGATTGACATACATTCTCATATTATTCCTGGGATAGATGATGGAGTTGAGACGGTTGAGGAGGCTGTCGCAATGGCAACCAAAATGCAATCACTCGGTTATTCCAGAATAGTAACAAGTCCGCACGTCATGTGGGACTGCTATCGCAATACGCCTGAAATTATTCTATCAGGCCTTGAAGATGTTCGGGCGGCCGCCAAACAGGCAGGGCTGACCATTCAAATCGATGCTGCCGCGGAATATTTTATTGATGAACACTTCAATGAAATGGTTTCATCCGGGGAGCAACTTCTGACCCTACCTGGTAACCGTCTGCTGGTGGAACTGCCCTACTCCACTCCACTCATGAATACTTCAGAAAACCTTTTTTCACTTATCTCCAAAGGATACCAACCCGTCCTAGCCCATCCTGAACGATATACCTACTTTTTTTCAGACCCTTCGGTTTATAAAAAACTGGCTGATGGCGGATGTGAGTTACAGGTAAACATATTATCGCTAACTGGTTACTACGGCGAGAATATTAGCAAGATGGCTGAATGGCTTCTCAAAAATAATCTGATCGCCTTTTTGGGTACTGATGCCCACAAAATCCAGCATTTGGAGATGATTAGTAGGAGTAATAAGCACAATTGGATTACGAAGTACCCCTTTCAGAATGAAAAACTTATAAATATTTGATGACGATAATTGAATTTATTCTATATTTGTAATATTTATTATAACTGGCACGTATTGAACATTTCCAACCAGTGGTTACAAGTTTAGTGCGGATATTTTAGATAGGCTTATATGATTTTTCACCTTATTAAGCATTAGTTGTAATTAATCAACTATTTGAAAGCTTTGTTGCCAGTTTGAGATTAATTGCATTATTTTTAGACATCCTGATTCGAAGTGTCTAGTCAGGAATATTACAACTCAACGTGATCTTATATGAAAAAGAATTGCTTAACTTCTCAAAAGCACGGTAAGCTTTTGAAGCACACCAGGTCTCTCCGCCGACAGATCTTTACCGATTTCCCTTTCCCGTGCAACTGGAATCTGGTTCCAGCCAACAATTCTTACAATTCCCTTTAATTATCGACAATTCAACCTTTCCAGAGCTCCAAGTGCTATTTTAAACACAATTGCACAAACACTATCCAGCGTGTTTGAATAGCAAGGAAGTTATTGTGCACGGTTAATGGTAAACTTAAAGACATACATCTGATTACAGAATGGAAAACAACGCAAAAATTTATATTGCAGGCCATCGCGGTATGGTTGGATCCGCAATTCACAGGGCGCTTACGAAAAAGGGCTATACAAATATCGTTACCCGCACATCTTCCGAGCTGGACCTGAGAAATCAGCAAGCTGTTGCTGACTTTTTTGAAGAAGAAAAACCGGATTACGTATTTCTGGCCGCTGCCAAAGTAGGCGGAATCGTTGCAAATAACACTTATAGGGCTGATTTTATCTACGAAAACCTGATGATCGAGTCAAATGTGATCCATCAGGCACATGTTCAGAGTGTGAAGAAACTGATGTTCCTAGGTTCGTCCTGCATTTACCCAAAATTAGCCCCGCAGCCTCTTCGTGAGGATTATCTGCTTACAGGTTTGCTGGAAGAAACCAATGAGCCTTATGCAATTGCTAAGATCGCGGGTATCAAGCTTTGCGAAGCGTATCGGGATCAGTATGGAAGCAATTTTATCAGCGCCATGCCAACTAATCTTTACGGATACGGCGATAATTACGATTTGAAAAATTCCCACGTTTTACCCGCATTGATCCGCAAATTCCATGAGGCCATGCAGCAAAACAGACCTTCGGTTGAAGCATGGGGAACGGGTTCGCCAAAGCGTGAATTCCTTTTTGCCGACGACCTGGCTGAAGCCTGCCTTTATCTGATGGAGAATTACAATGGCCGCGAGCTTGTCAACATCGGAACTGGAAAAGACCTCTCTATTAAAGAATTGACCGAACTTGTTGCAAAAACGGTTGGTTTCGAGGGCGAGATCAAATGGGATACTACCAAACCGGACGGAACGCCGAGAAAATTGATGGACGTTTCCAAACTTCACGCAGAAGGCTGGAAACACACGATTGAACTTCCGGAAGGAGTTGCGCTGGCTTACCAGGACTTTTTACAAAATCAGGAAATCTACGCTGTATAATTTATAACGAAAGCCAATAGCCTTAAAGTGAGGCAATAAACAATCAAACTCAACACAATCATGTCAAAAGTAGCATTAATTACGGGGGTGACTGGACAGGACGGAGCATACCTGACAGAACTGCTCTTAGAAAAGGGATACACGGTTCACGGTGTAAAACGCAGAAGCTCGCTGTTTAATACGGATCGGATCGATCACCTTTATCAAGATCCGCACGTAGCCAACCCAAAATTTGTGCTCCATTACGGAGATTTGACGGATTCAATGAATCTTACCCGCTTGATTCAAGACGTGCAACCGGATGAAATTTATAACCTGGCTGCGATGAGCCACGTTCAGGTGAGTTTTGAAATGCCAGAATATACAGCCAATGCGGATGGAATCGGCACATTGCGTATCCTGGAAGCGGTTAGATTGCTGGGTTTAACAAAAAAGACCAAGATTTATCAGGCATCTACGTCGGAACTTTACGGGCTTGTTCAAGCCGTTCCACAATCTGAAACGACGCCTTTCTACCCACGTTCTCCTTACGCAGTTGCAAAACTTTATGCTTACTGGATTACAGTAAATTATCGTGAGGCTTACGGCATGTTTGCTTCGAACGGCATTCTTTTCAATCACGAATCGCCGCTACGCGGAGAGACATTCGTAACCAGGAAAATCACACGTGCTGCTGCCAAAATTGTTTTGGGCCTGCAAGATTGCCTGTATATGGGTAACATTGATGCGCAACGCGACTGGGGACACGCTAAGGATTACGTGGAAGCCATGTATCTGATCCTTCAACAGGAAGTTTCGGAAGACTTCGTTATCGCAACAGGTGTTACAACCCGCGTTCGTGAATTCATTCGCAGAACATTCGCATTCCTTGGTGTTGAAGTGGCATTTGAAGGGACAGAGGAGAACGAAGTAGGAACGATCGCATCAATCAACTCTTCGCGCCTTGCTGAACTGGGAATAGCGGAAGGCGACCACTTGAAAATTGGAACACCAGTCCTCAAAATTGACCCAAGATATTACCGCCCAACAGAAGTCGAATTGCTTATCGGCGACCCGACCAAGTCCAACGAAAAACTAGGCTGGAAACCAAAGCATACACTCGACACATTGATCGAAGACATGGCCACATCAGACCTGCGTCTGTTCCAGAAAGATCAGTTGTTGTTGAAAGAGGGATTTGGGGTTTTGAATTATTTTGAATAAGGTTAATTATAAAAATTGGTTGAGCTTACGGCTCAACACTATTAGCCTGTCTGTTTACTATTGACTCCCGAAAATCGTTGGTTCAACATTAGTTGATACTTCCAACACTGTTCGGTAAATTAAGCATTACTTTTAATAGTTGATATTAACTTATGAATGCATTTGCAAATCTAGAGCTTAGTAAATATTCAAAGTTTCGTGAAATATCTAGTCTTATAACAAATACACTCAAAGTTGCCTGGTATCCCGTAGCAAACTTTATAAGTGTATTAATCCTGACAGATAATAATGCCTTCGAGTCCAATATGACTGCAAATATTGTTTTCCTGTTTGTTCAAGGTTTGCTTAACTTGGTAATAATCCAACCTACAATCACTCAGCAGCCAGACATTGACATAAATTGGAAAAGCCTTTCTATTGTTCGATACATTTTGGGTATTCTGATTATTGTCTTCAATTCATATTACGCCCTTTTCGTATGTTCCGTTATTCTTATAGATACGTATTCGAAGATTAGTTTGAAATACAAAATTTGGATATATGTGCCCGGCGTGGTCCTTCTTACGGGTCTTTTTTTTATAAATGACTTGTCCAAATTTGAATACTGGTATCTCGCATCTGCTATCTTTTTTGTTGGTAAAGCATCGACTAATTACATGCTTACATACATAAGGAAATACTATAAAAACTCACTTTCAGTGTTCTTCCAATGGTTTTATACTGTTGGATATTTGATTGCCCTGTCGCAAATTTCAAATGACTCAAACCTAAGTGAGGTCAGGGCCATCCAGGTTTTCTTTGGCCTTTCCACTATGGTCGTTGCGCTTCTAGAATTTAATGCATTAAAAAACAAGCTACCTAAAACTACAGCACTAAGATTTTTAGTCCCGATAGGGATTGCACTTTTCTCATTATGGCTGAAAAATGACATTATCATCGTCTTATCATTCTGTATTTCTTCGATCATTTACATGCTCAGCATGGATATAGCGATCAGGGTAAAATCACTTGGAAACTTTTGGGCCATCAACCTATCACATAGGTACGCCTTCATTTTCCAATTGTTGATGCTTAGCTCTGTTTTCGCCCTACAATACTATTTCAAGTTCGACTCCTATCTGACTACTTTCATTATTATCATGATAGTCGGACCAAACATTATCTTTTATCAAAAAGCAAAGTCTATATGCAAATCTTATTAATCAACGGTTATTCTACAAAAAACAGAGGTGACTTTGGAATCGTACTCACAACTATTGAAAGGCTAAAGAGCAAATACGCAAATTGTCAAGTTTTCGTAGAAAAGAACTATGAGGATATGATAGAATATGAGCAATATGGCGTGACAGTCGTAGAGCCACTCGTTAAAAATGATAAGACTGGATGGAGAAAATACGTTTCAATATTATCTGCATTTTCAAAGACGCCGAAAAAATATGATTTAGTTATTTCAGTTGGTGGTGGTTATCTTTATTCATCTAAATGGGGTATTGGCGGATTCGGATTAATGAGGGTTGCTGCGAGTATTTATTTGCACTCGGAAGTGAGCAAGACAGTAATGTATCCTCAAAGCGCGGGACCACTTCGCAAAATTGATTCAATGATAGTGTCACGGCTTTTATCTAAGCTCGATACTTTCTATGCTAGGGACAGAAAATCATATGACTGGTGTGTGAAGAACGGGATATCATCAATACTTACAAATGACACGGTTTTTTTGAATGCAAGAAAACGTGAAATGGATTGCAAAGTATCCCTAAAAACCGCTGGCATAACGCTGATCGATCATTCGTTTACTAATAGTTCAGCCATTATTGAAAAAGAAAAGATTAATTATCTGAGCGTTCTTGCGAATTACATTAATATAAACTTTGAAGAATGTAATATCTACATACAGGTGGACCATTCTGAGGTCGACACCGACAAGTACATTTCTGAAGAATTCCAAAAAATGATTTCGGTTAAAACCAAGTTAACAAATGTAAGCACGATGAATACGGAAGATATCATCTCTCTGTATCAGCAGAATGATATTTTCATCGCATCTAGAATGCATTCTGCAATTTTCGCATTGTGCTCCGGAGTCGAGACGATAGGTATTGCATACCAGCCGAAGACCATAGGAATGTACAAACTTCTTGGAATTCCGGAATATAGCATCTCTTTAGCAGACCTAAACGAAAACTTCTTAACTAAAATACATCGTGATAATCGGGGGAAAAAACTTAATCTAGATATAAATATATGGGAAGTTTTATAATCTTATACAACTTTATTGTCCTATCGATTCTTCTTTACATTGCGATAGAAAAGTCAATTATATCGGTTTTTAGTCCCGCAGCTATTTCTGCGTTTGGTCTAATCGTAATGTATGTTTTACGCCCGATTTATATACTGCAAACGGGCTTGTGGGGAGGTGCTCCTATGCTGTTAAAGAGCTTATCAGGGCAAATTGGGCTTTTCAATGAAGCGATGTTAGTTTCTGCATTTTTTGTTAGTGCCTTTTCATTTCCTTTGATAATATTTTTATTAAATCATAAAGGTGTAAAACAAAACATTTCAGCGAGTAAAAAATTTATAAGAGCTACTGAAAAGATTAATAAGAGCCTATTTTTTATATCTTTTTTGATTTTAGCAATTCCATTTTTGCGAGGTTATACTATAGATGGATATCTGGCTTTACTCTCTACCAGAAGTATAATGTTTAAAACCTTTTTTGGAGGTTTTGGATCATTTGTAGAAGTCTTTTTTTTCCTATATACGTCCACGGCGGTAATCAAGATTATTAATGATATGGTTGAAAATAAGTCAATCATTGTATCGACTGTTCTTGTAGTCCTGGTTCTAATGCTGCTTGGAGGAAGATCCAATATTCTATTTTTTCTTATTAGTATTGGAGGAGCCAAAGTGTATCTATCTAAAAAATTTAATAAAAGCTACTTAATTTATTTCGGATTCGCAGTTTTTTTGTTCGGTATCTCCTACCGAGTACTCACCCGAGATTTGTACTTTCAAAATAACAAAGGCAAGGACGCTAGTGAAGTATTGCTAGAAACGCTTTCCAGGCCACACGAATTCTTAGTAGGAGGTTTTGATTTTGTCCAGATAGATGCGTTAATGACTGTTGTTTCTGATTCCAGATTGCAAAAGAACTATTTATTTGGATCAACAATTTTAGCTTGTATAACCTCTCCAATCCCAAGGGTAGTCTGGCCTGAGAAACCCAAGGGCGCGATGACATATTTTACCAAGTTATATTACCCTGGTCATTTTGAACACACAGAAGGCGGAGAACTTGTTGCTTCATGGCTTGTCGAAGCAATTCTCAACTTTGGATCGTTTGGGATTCTATTCGGGGGGTTAACAATGTTTTACTTCGTATACTTAATTGAAAAAGGTTTAGGGAAATGTGGTAGCACATTAGACTTAGCGATCCTATGTATTGTCACACCAAGACCATTTAACATATTGAAATCGGATCTATTTAACAACTTCATGGCCATTGTAAAGGTATTGTTCATTCCATTTGTTTTAAAAATGATGTTCAAATCAAAAAGAACGGCATCTCATCGTCCACACGCTTCTGTGACATGGCAGCATTCAAGCAATAAGACCAACATATCTATATAATAATGAAACTATATGGTTTAACTTACGACGTAATCTAAAAGAATAGTTTCCGATTTCAAATTCAAGGTCAGAAGCATAGTTCTGCTCAACGTAAAAAATAAAAGATAATGAAAGTACTATTCATCGGTCCACTACCAGATCCTATTAATGGATGTTCTCTTGCTAATCAGGTGTTACTAAATCGGCTGAACCAGGAGGAAAATTTATACACCACTGTGATTAACACAGGAACATCAGATATGTCCTCGAAGAATGTGGGCTTCTTTTCATTTAAGAAAGTGTTTCATTTCTTAAAATCCTATCGGAGTGTTTTATCCGTTTTAAGCCATGATGTGATTTACTCTACGCCTGGACAAACGTTTTTTGGCATTGCTAAATATGCACCGTTTTATCTTCTAAGTATCATTTCAGGGAAGCCATACACCATTCACATTCATGGAAATCATTTAGGCAATGAATACAAGATTCTGTCTGGGATAAAGAAGTCTCTTTTTAAACTTTTAATATCGAAGGCACAGGCGGGAATTGTTTTATCAACTTCTCTGAAGAAGAATTTTGACGGTTTGCTGGCAAAAGAGAAAATATTTATTGTCGAAAATTTCACTGAGGATGGTCTTCTTCATGGAAATGTTGTAAAAAAGGACTCTTCACAACTACGGTTACTATTCCTGAGCAACCTGATGCGGGAAAAAGGAATTATCGAATTTCTGGATGCGCTACTCATCCTTCAAAATCTTGGAATTGACTTTCATGTGGATGTCGCTGGGAAAATGGAGGTCGAATTGGAAGATGTAATAAGAGAAAAGTTCGAGCTTCTGAAAGGCCGGTTGGTCTACCACAATGTTGTCACTGGCCAGGCAAAAAGAACACTTCTTTACAACAGCAATGTTTTTGTGTTACCGACATTCTATCGAATGGAAGGTCAGCCTATCTCACTTATTGAGGCTATGGCAACTGGAAATGTGGTGGTAACTACCAAATTTTCTGGTATTCCCGATATTGTTTCTAATAAAAATGGTTTTTTTGTTGAGAAGGAAAATTCAAAATCTCTGGCAGATACGCTCATTCATTTAAGTGATAACTTGCATAGATATGTAACTGAGATGGGCTCCTATAACACGGAGTATGTTAAGAGCAATTTTACCGAGAAGATATTCTCCGAAAAAATATTGAAAGTTATATATGCAACTTCAAAATCTAAATGAATTCAAAATGCCTCCGGCTTTCAGAGGCCGTCCCGGATGGTATGTGCAACTTTGGTGGATTGTGGAAGCGATTTTCTTTAACACCTCGCCACAGTTTATGTACGGATGGAGACGATTTTTGATGCGTTCGTTTGGCGCAAAGATTGGCAAGGGCGTAATTCTTCGGCCTTCAATGCACACGCAATTTCCCTGGAAAGTGAGCATCGGCGATTATAGTTGGATTGGGGACGACGTTGTCTTGTATAGCTTAGGACCGATCACCATTGGTGCCAATGCTGTGATTTCCCAGCGAAGCTATCTTTGCACTGGTTCGCACGATTACCTGCGAGCTGATTTTCCGATATTTTTTCAGCCTGTCGTTATCGAAGACCAATGTTGGTTGGCAACAGATGTGTATGTTGGACCTGGCGTTATCATTGGGGAAGGAACCGTTGTCGGTGCACGATCGTCGGTATTTAAGTCGTTACCTGGAAATAAAATTTGTGTGGGTTCGCCTGCAAAAATCTTGAAAGACAGAGTCACAGCATGAAAAATGCGCTGCTAATCACCGCAAGTGTCTTCGGGATTTTTCTTGTCTTTTATTTCAGCTGGCTGCCCGACCCAGACATTGGCTATAAGGCGTATTTCCCTGCCTGGCTGGGAAAATGGACTAATGCCAATGCCAACTTGAGAACCGCAGTGCCTTTTTTATTCCTGGGAATCATTGCGGAGATTTGGTTTAACGACGGCCAGCATGTGCTTAGGAAAAGAACGATTATCTTTCTGGCAGCAAGCCTGGTTGTAACGGCTGCCGAGGTCGGTCAGCTCTTTCTTCCTCACAGGACTTTCGACCTGAGAGATATCGGATGGGGAATGACCGGTACCGCCGTTGGAATGTTCATCGGTGCAGCTTTTCTTTTTATATATCAACGTTTTAGAGCATCGTAAAATTTATGCGAATACTCATTTATGGGATCAACTATGCGCCTGAACTCACAGGGATTGGAAAATATACCGGTGAAATGGGTGCGTGGCTGGCCAAAAACGGCCATGAGGTCTCTGTTGTAACCGCTCTCCCCTATTATCCCGAATGGGAGATACACCCGCAATACAAAGGAAAAGGCTGGGAAACAGAATATCTGCAGAAAGTTGAGGTTATCAGGGCTCCTTTGTATGTGCCCGCAAAAGTAACGTCGGTCAAACGCATTATTCACGAATTTTCTTTCCTGGCAGGCATTATTCCTATTTGGTTTAAACTGTTATTCCGGAAAAAGTATGATGTGGTGATATGCATTTCGCCTCCCTTCCACCTGGGCATTTTGCCGCTTTTGTATTCCAAAATACGGGGCGCAATGTTTGTTACGCATATTCAGGATTTGCAGGTTGATGCTGCCAAAGATCTGGGCATGATAAAGAACAACACAGCGCTTAATGTTATGTTCAAGTTGGAAAAATTCCTTTTTGATCAAAGCGCGGCTGTTTCCACGATCAGCCCGGGCATGAAAAGAAAAATTGCCAACAAAGGGATTCCTGCTTCCAAAATATTTCTATTTCCGAACTGGGTCGATGAAGAAGTTATTCGACCACTTTCAAAAGCACAATCATTGCGGGCCGAGTTTAGCCTGGCCGAAGACGCGAAGGTTGTTTTATATTCTGGGAACCTGGGTGAGAAGCAGGGACTGGAGATTATTGTGGAGGTTGCCAAGTCATTTAAGGATCGTAAAGATATTGTCTTTATCATTGTCGGTTCTGGCGGTGGAAAAGACAACCTGATCAGCCTTGTGCAGGAAGCGGGCCTTAGTAATGTTTGGTTCTTCCCCTTGCAGCCTTATGAGAAGCTTTCTGCATTGCTGGCAACAGCGGACGTGCATTTGGTTTTACAAAAAAAATCGGCGTCTGATTTGGTAATGCCCAGTAAACTGACCGCCATCTTAGCGGCCGGCGGATGCTCGATTGTAACGGCTTTGCCCGGAACTTCTTTATATGATGTAATTTCAGCGCACACGCTCGGGATTCTTGTTGAGCCCGAATCCCCATCTGCCTTGCGAGATGGCATTGAAGCCGCCTTAGGTTCAGACCTGCTCGCATACAGGGAAAATGCAAGGAGATATTCTGAATTATATTTAAGTAAGGAAAGCATTCTAAAACAATTAGAGGCGGATCTGACCGACATTGCAGCAGGCAAACAGGGCGCACGGACAACATTAACGATTTGAATTCATGAGGCAATTTTTATTACTTCTTCTTTCCATATCATGCACAGCGGCTTTCAGCCAACGTTATCAGGAGGACACGGCCGGTGCACGGAAACTCTATAATGCTGAACTTAGCCTTGCCGCCTTTGCAACGAGCAATGATCAGGTTCCATTTTGGATGCGTGCGAATCAGTTTGGCAGCATTCCACTGGACGGCACTTCCGCATCTGTCATCGGAAAACTAAGCAAATCATATAATTACGACGGCACCAAAAGATTGCTTGATTGGGGGTTCGGTCTGGACCTGCGTTTGAATGCTGGTAAAGACTTTGAGTTTATTCCCGTTGAAGCTTATGTAAAGGGAAGATTAGGTATTTTTCAATTAAAGGCAGGTCGTTCCAAAGACATTTCAGGATTGGTTGACAGCACGCTTTCAACCGGATCTTATGCGATTTCCGGCAATGCATTGGGCATCCCCAAAGTAGAGTTAAGCGTTCCGGAGTTCTGGAATGTGCCGTTTCTTGGAAAAGTTGTTGCATTTAAAGGTTCATTCTCACACGGGTGGATGGGCGACTCTCCCATTCAATATGGCGAGTTCAACGGATCTTCTGTAGAAACTTATTTTCACAACGCTTCGCTGCACGGCCGGTTCGGAAAGGTGGAATGGCCGGTTAAATTTTACGGCGGCATCAATCACGAGGTTATTTGGGGAAGTGATAAGCTGATTTTTGGGGATCAATACAGCCTTTCCGGTGCGGATGCTTTCTGGCATGTGATAACCGGGAAAAAATATGTTAAAGATGGACTAAAAAGAGACATTTCTAAAATTGGAAACCACCTTGGCGCAATTGACCTTGGTCTTGAGCTGGAAACCGAAAATTTAAAATTCTTTGGTTATCGTCAGCAGTTTTACGATAAAGGTGCACTTGCGTACCTTGCTAATGCTGAGGATGGGTTAACCGGGCTGTCGATCACTAACAAACGGAAGTCGGATAGCCCGTGGCAATGGCAGAAGTTTTTGTTAGAGGTTTTTTATAGCAAAGGACAGGCAGGCGAAGCAAATGTAAAGGAGACCCCGTCCGGGGTTGAGTATTATTACAACCACGCCGTATACACAGAAGGCTATTCTTACCGGGGATTGGGATTGGGTAATCCACTGGTCACCTCGGCGAAGCTCGCGAGAAGGGATCTCCCGAATGATCCTATAAATTATTTTATCAATAACCGTGTAGTTGCCTTTCATTTAGGAACACAGGGCGTTTTGCAAAACTGGTCTTATCAGATCAAACTGACTTACTCACAAAATTACGGAGAATACAGGGCCAGTGACATTCCATACTGGTATAATGGCAACCGTTACGAACGTGTGCCGGAATATGGGATTTTTCCAAAAGTCAACCAGTTCTCCGGATTCCTGGAAGCAAGCAGACCATTGAAAAACGGTTTGTTCCTGGGCGTCACACTAGCGGGAGACCAGGGCAAGCTGCTTTACAATTCATTCGGTGGTTCGGTTAAAGTATTCAAAAGGTGGTAGAAACGCGCGGTATGAAGTGTATTCAACATTGCCTCCTGATCTTGCTGACATTCATACCTGGCTTAGCCAGCGCACAGTTTTTCTCTTCTTATAGTTCGGCGGGTTCAGATCCGGGCAGCGCGTTGTTCAACCCGGCGTCTCTCCACCTGCCTTACAAAAGATGGTCGTTGAATGTACTATCCGTGCAAGGCTCCATCGGCGCGAATACTGCTTCCATTCCTGTCAAAGAGCTGGCTCACATTAATGGCAACTTTCTCAGACAGAATGTACTTGGAACCCTCGACATTTCCACCGGCTCAGGCGTCATCGATGTGCGTGGACCAGCTTTCGCCTATGGCGTTAACTCAAAACTCACGGTTTCGGTCGGAGTCAGGACCCGGATGCATGCCAACTATTGGGACGCTGATGGCCGGTTGATCAGTGAAATCGGCGAAATTGTAAAAGTGCCTCAGGAATATCCTTACACGATGACGAGGGAAAATATGACAATGACTGCTGCCGTTTTTTCGGAAATTAATGCATCAGCTTCCTATCTGCTTTTCAGTGATAAAAAACACTTGCTTACCGGCGGCATATCTGTAAAGTATATCAATGGCGTGGCGCATTCCTCCATTGCGCTTCCCGAGCTGAGCGGGACCATCAATCGGATCAATGAATATCTGACGTCACTAAGCACTGCCGAAGGGTCGGTTGAGACGAGGACGGCAGGAAAGCTGTATTCTGATTTTGGCGTCAAAAATTTGGTAAAGTTCCGCAAGCCAGGCATCGGCGCTAATCTGGGACTTAGTTATGAATACATAACAGCTCCAAACCAGCCCTATAAATTGCGCCTCGGCATTGCAATAAACGATCTTGGAAGGATCCGTTACCAGGCAGACTCTGCTTATAGCAAATCTTACAACATCCAGATTCCCAAAGGCAAGGGCCTTTATTTTAACAATAATTTCAATAACTCAACATTCAGTCAAACCACAGAGGTTTTTGACCGCTATCCTGAATTTTTCGAGCGAACCAACCGCAACAATCAAACATACTCGATCGCATTACCAACGTCGCTGGCTATTTCGGCAGACTACCGCATCAATGACGCTTTTTTTGCCAATGCGCAAGCACTGGTTAGTTTGCAAAAAAGCAATCGGGCTTCCAAGCTCTATAATTACTCCGGATTTCTCCTTTCTCCGAGATGGGAAAAAGGAAAAGCTGCCATTTCCCTCCCACTTTCGGTCCAGGAATATGCCGGCTTCAATGCCGGACTAAATTTCAAATTGAATGGATTCTTTATTGGCAGTAACAGCATTATCGGCAACATTATCGGCGGCAGCAGACAGCTCGACATATTTGCTGGCTTCGTCATTCTGCCTTAGCACTTTTTGCGAGTGCCTTCCAGGCCGCATCGCCATAAACGCCAGCAGAACGATAATCAAAAGGTTTGAACTTAATCTGTTTCGCTGTTGATAAATTTGTTATGCGGAAATTGCCAGCCATAGCATTTACAAAAGCCGGATTTAGCAATTTGCTATGCAGATCTTTACTTTTGGCCTGCCACTCAGAAAAATTCTGCCTGGCAAATTTTGGCTGGACTTTGTTTGCAGTCCAGTAGGCATTGGAATCAGCCTTAATGTCCGCAGCGCTCCAATTGGATAGAAAAATTTCCGGTTTTTCGGAGTAAACAATGTTATTAGTGAATAGCAGCGACCTGTGTTTTTCGACCCTGGTTAATTGCAACTCTCCCTGACCGTTCAAGGCAAAAATATTGTTTCTGACAACATTGTCTTTACCAAAATGCTGGTGAAAGCCTGCGCTTCCACATTTGTAAACGAGGTTGTTTTCGATTTCAATAAAACTTGACCCTTGATCGCAATAAATTCCCCAGGCACCATATTCATGTGCTGATATATCATGAATTACGTTATTTGAAATGACCGTTTCCTCAGATGCGCCCAAGGTATAAATACCTCCCATATCGCTCAGGACTTCCTGCCCTAGATTATGTATATGGTTGTACAGAATCTTATTTCCCTTGCTTGGACTCGATGCATATCCCCAGACCCAACCAACGGATATTCCGGTGTAATAAAAGTCCGATATTTCATTATGCGTAACGATATTTTCACTTGCTTTAAAAATGATTACTGCAACTGCACAAGGCAATACTCGTCCGCCAGATCTAATAATATTATTATCTACCCTAATATTTTTGGTCAGATCATTGTCGTCTTTCCTTGTCTCGGTTTCACCGATCTTCACGGCTCCCGCACCAAGGTCATGCAGATAACAATGTGACACGCGACTGTCTCTGCAAGCGCGTCTGAACCATATTGCGTTTGCACCTGTCTGAGAAATTCGACAATTCTTTATATTAATATTGCTGGCAGAGTCTATTTCAATTGCTGCGCCTGCTCGGTAAGCTGCTTGAGTCGGATCAAATATTCCGCCGGGCAAATTGTAATTAGAAGTTCTAAATTCAATATTTTCAAAGGAAATATTTTTAAGTCTTGCTTTCGTAGATCCTTTTAATGTAATGAACTGATTTGTTAGAGGTGCTATGCATTTTACGTCATTAATGATTTCACCTTCTCTCGGAAAATAGTACAAGTCACCTTTTTTGTTAAGATACCATTCGCCTGGCTCGTCAAGAAAGGCCATAGCATTCTCAATTTCCAGAAAAGACTTTTCGGTGATCTTGTTCCACATTTGCATACCTTTTCCATGTATGCTTACTGTACAATCCGCCGGATTTAAATTTATGAAAGGTTTAAAGGTGTTATCCCAAAAGTGATAAAACTTCAAAAGTATGCCTTCCCTTTCTTCGGATGAAGTTTTGGTAAGCAGCTCAAATATGTCTGGCGCAAGCTTTATCTTTTGCACAGCTTCTTCTGCAACGCGACCTGTACCCTGCTTGATGATGTCCTCCGAAACAGCGAGCGGGTGATAAAAACCGTCATTAGGACTTTTAGCTCGCTGACTACGCTTTCCGTTTATATACAGCTGTTCAAATTGTGTCCCCGGGGCCGCTGCTTGGGGAACATGGACTTTCCAAAGCTTTTCGGAAATCTTTACAAAACCTTTGATTTCATATCCTCCGATAAAAACGGGCTTTGCTGCGGCATTTCCTTTGAAAATGACAGGCACATTGTTGAAATCATTCACACCTGCTGTAATGCCAAGGGGCCTGGCTAATGGATAATGTCCTTTTCCAATCAAAATTTTGATGGGACCTTTTGCGTTTTTTGCACTGATTTCTCTTGCAATTTCGGCCGCTTTATGGATAGAAGCTACCGGAGATTTGAGGTCTCCGGTATTTGAATCACTGCCATTTACGTCCACATATATCTTTTGGGCCAGGGCAGTGGTGGTTGCAAGAATCAACCATAGGAATGTTGTGGCTATCGGATGAAGAGTACGCTGGCGCATAAAAAGATTAATTTAATAATAAGAATATAAGATTGGCGACATAAATAAACCTTGCCAATGTTGTAAAAAACAGAAAACGCGAGTGATCACAAAATAAATTTTAAAATCGTTTTTACGTCGTGATAGAAATAAAACACGCATTGGAGACGCGTTTGGTAGGTTTCTTCAAAAGTGCCTGTTTTTGAGCATTCGTTTTGAAAGTAAAAACTTATAAATATTTGATGACGATAATTGAATTTATTCTATATTTGTCTAACTATCGGAAAAGACAGCTTTTTTGTACAATAGAAAGAATAGCCTGGCTTCATACTTTGCACAAAACGAGATGTCGGGCAGCGTACGGGCTTATGTCTTGTAATAAATGATTAAATCACGTTCTTCACAACTGCAAACAGTCGCTTTCCAATATTATATTACCCATAATGTCTACTCATCGTTTACACATGAATTCGTTTCCGAAAATTTTTAAGGGTTTAGGGTTTGCTTCGTTATTCGTCATTTCTTGTCTCATCGCCGGAACCACGTCGTGTGTCTCTCCAAAGTCGATTGTATATTTCCAAGGGGATTCAGCCCGGTATTACAGCCAGGAAATTACACAAAGCTACATTCCAAAAATCCAGCCCAATGACATACTTGCTATCATTGTCGGAAGCTTGAACTCTGAGGCAAATGAAGTGTTTAACACGCCGAACTTGTTTACAACAGCAAGCACAAACTACAGCTCGAATGGTGCTGGTGCCAAAGTACAACCGCTTGGTTATCTGGTAGATTCTGACGGCTCGATTGAAATCCCGTTGGTTGGTCGCGTTAAAATTGCCGGTTTGAGAACTACCGATGCTGCCGACACCATCCGTATCCGCCTGCAAAGCTATCTTAAAGAGCCAAGCGTGATCGTACGTAACCTGAACTTCAAGGTGTCGATTCTTGGAGAAGTCCATACTCCAGCCGTTTACACAATTCCTGACGAAAAGATCACATTGCCGGAAGTATTAAGTCTTGCAGGTGACCTTACCATTTACGGAAACCGCAGCAATCTAATGATCATCCGTGAAGAGAATGGAAAAAGGGAATATGCGCGTATAGACATGACTTCCAGAGACATTTTTAACTCTCCTTACTATTATATACACAAAAACGACGTAATATATGTAGAGCCGGTGAAAGCGAAAATGCTTGATACGGACAGCCGGATCAGAACGGTGCCTTTAATCGTCACCATTGTAGGAGGATTAAGCACCCTGGGGATCCTTATCCTCAACCTAACAAGATAACAGCCTAAACATTATATTTTACTCAACACGCTTACAATATTACTATGAATTCAAATTCGATCAACGGAAACATGGCGCAACCAGAGTTTTTTGAGGAAGAAGAGAAAGACTTCAGCTTAAACGATTACATCCGTAAGTATTTCAGGTATTGGTATCTTTTTCCAATTTTCCTTTTCCTGTGCCTTACGGCTGCATTCTTTTACCTGCAGGTTACCTTGCCTATTTACAGCACAAAAACTACGTTGCTGATCAAGGACGAACAAAAGGGACTTTCAGGAACGCAGGGTGATATCCTGTCGGAACTTGGTTCTCAGTTTGGAGGAAACAAGCTGGTTGAAAATGAATTGGAAATTATCAAATCGCAGGCTTTGATGGAGCAGGTTATCAAGGAATTGAACCTTGATATTTACTTCACGGCCAAAGACGGTTTACGTACAATCAATTTGTATAAAACCAGTCCGGTTATCATTAAAGCTGAGGTGGTTGCACCATTCGCTTACACGGAGCCGATGACCATTCACATGGAAGACAGTACTCATTTTCGCTTCAATGATGAAAAACAACTTTTCCAATTCGGGCAGCGCTTCAACAATCCCTGGGGAGCGTTTGTCATCGAAAAAGGCGTAGACTCTGAATTTAAGGAAGTTCAAGTAAACTTTACTGATGCTAAAAACCTAGCGGAAAATATGCTTGACAGGCTTTCTGTTCAGCAGCCAAACACGAAAAGCACGGTTCTCGAATTGACATTTGAGGATTCAGAAGTTCAACGTTCGAAAGACGTTTTGAATAAATTGCTGGACGTGTATGTGCAATCGTCATTGAATGATAAGAACAGCGAAGCGAGCAATACATTGAAATTCATTGAAAACCGACTAGGTCTGATCACAGGCGAGCTTGGTGATGTAGAGAGAGATGTTGAATCGTATAAAACAACGCAGGGCATTACGGACATTAGCGCAGAATCGCAATTGTTCCTTGAAAACATTAAGGAAAATGATTCGAAGCTGAATGAGGTGAACACGAAAATCAGCATTCTTGAAAGTGTTGACAATTACATTCAGAATGCCGGTCAAGGTGCGGTCGCACCCGCTACATACATGATCGATGATCCCGTTTTGGTTTCTTTGCTGACCAAATTCAATGAGCTTGAATTGCAGCGTGAGCGCTACGCACGGACAACCACTGCGAAAAACCCTTTGCTTGAAACCATTAATACACAGCTTGACGGCACGCGCCAATCCATTCGTGAGAACGTGCAAAACCTGAAACGTGGGATGGCAGTTACCAAGAAAAACCTGGAAGGGATTAACACGCGTTTTTCTGCCGGACTACGAAGCATCCCGAAAAAAGAGAGAGAATTCGTTGGCATCAAGCGTCAGCAATCGATCAAAGAAGAGCTTTATCTTTACCTGCTTCAAAAAAGAGAAGAAACTGCACTTGCTTATGCATCGACAGTAACGGACAGCCGACTGATCGACGCACCGATCGCAACATTCAACCCGATCAAACCTAAGAGATCATTGGTATGGCTTGGAGCCGGTGCTGCCGGAATGTTACTTCCAATCTTGCTGATCAACCTGCTCTTTATGCTGAACAATACGGTTCAGCGCAGAGAAGAAATTGAAAAGGTTACCCATGCTTCTATTTTGGGTGAAATCGGATTGATGAAAAACGTAGGCGGACAGCCTGGCGAAGATGCGATCATTAAAATGACCAGCCGCAGCGCTGTTGCGGAACAATTCAGAGCACTTAGAACGAACCTTCAATATCTGGGAGATGGAACATGCCGCGTGCTGATGTTCACGTCTTCGATTGGTGGAGAAGGAAAGAGTTTTGTGAGTATCAACCTGGCTGCCAGCCTTGCTTACTCCGATAAAAGAGTATTGCTTATCGGTCTCGATTTGCGTAAACCAACATTGCACGAAAGGCTCGGTCTTCCTAATAAGACTGGTGCTTCCAATGCATTGATCGGCCAGGGAAATGTGGAGGACTTTATTCAGCCTACCGGCGTCCATCCCAAGTTTGATGTGCTTACGAGCGGCCCTATTCCTCCTAATCCTTCGGAATTGCTGAGCAATGGCAAGCTTCCGGTGCTGTTGGCAGAACTTCGTCAGAAATATGATTATATTCTGATCGATTCCCCGCCTTACGGCTTGGTGACGGACTCGGCCCTAATTGCAGAATATGTACATGCAACGCTTTACATTGTCCGTTTTAATTACACTGTGCTCGACCATTTGCGCCGGATTGGCGAATTGCAACGCGCCCGCCGCTTCTCCAACCTTTCTGTGATCTTCAATGGTGTTAACTATGGAGCTGGTTACGGATACGGGTATGGATACGGTGGTTATGGATACGGATATTATACAGAAGAAACCAGCAGTTCCAGCGAATTTGGTAAAAAGCTGAAAAAACTGGTTGGTAAAAGTTAATCGAAACCGGCTTTACTGGAGGTCCATCCAACATATTTCAACTCAACGTTAATCTCTCTTCAAAGTGTCAAAGATTATTCACGTCATATTATCAGGTGGAGTGGGCAGCCGATTGTGGCCAGTTTCCCGAAAATCAATGCCTAAGCAGTACATTCCCATGTTCGGGGGCAAATCTTTGTTTCAGCTGACAGCGGAACGGAGCAAAGGTCTCACGCATCATCTGCTTGTTGTTGGCAACAAGGATAATTTCCTCTTGTCGCAAGCTGACTTGCTTAGAGCAGACATCTCGGAGTCTTCCGAAATTATTGAATCTTCACCGAGAAACACAGCTGCTGCGATTGCTTTTGCAGCATTTACAGCAAATCCAGACGATGTGCTTCTAATAACGCCTTCGGACCACATCATCACGGACGAAGCAAAGTACGCCCAGGCCGTTAAGGAGGCCGTGAGTTTGGCAGAAACAGGACATCTTGTTACGTTTGGAATCAAACCAAGCAAGCCTGAGACGGGTTACGGATACATCGAGTTTGATGGCAACCAGGTTGTTTCTTTTCAGGAAAAACCAAGCAAAGACAAAGCGCAGGCATTTTTAGACGCCGGAAGCTATCTGTGGAACAGCGGCATGTTCTGTTTCAAAGCGGGCGTATATCTGGACGAATTGTGCGCTTTTGAACCAGAGATTTTCCGTACGTCTCTGGAATGCTATGAAAAAACAAACGAAAATTTCCTTCCTGAAACGGAGACCATGCTGATCCCTTCAAAAAGCATTGACTATGCTGTGATGGAAAGATCCGCTAAGATCAAAGTCGTGCAGGCAGATTTCGGATGGTCAGATTTAGGATCTTTTGAATCAATCTGGGATCACTGGCAGGGGGAAGGTGAATTGCACCGCTTCAAAGACAACAATTGTGTGGTAGGCTCCACCAAACATGTTGAATTTTTGGGTGTAACCGGCATTGTTCTGGTGGAAACCGAAGATGCTATTCTCGTGCTCAATAAAAACAACTCTCAGGATGTTAAAAAAATTTATGAGAGGCTGGAAAAAGAAGAACCAAATTTGGTCCAGTAGTTAAAGCCTTTCACCAATACAACCAACCACCTCATGGCTAAAATCGCATTAATCACAGGTGTAACCGGACAAGACGGCGCATATCTGACCGAACTTCTTCTAAGCAAAGGTTATACCGTTCATGGTGTCAAACGCAGAAGTTCTCTTTTCAACACCGAACGTATTGATCATTTATATGAAGATCCGCACGTTACCAATGCAAGGTTTATCCTGCATTACGGAGACCTGACAGATTCCATGAATTTGACTCGTATCATTCAGGAAGTCCAGCCGGATGAGATTTACAACCTGGCTGCCATGAGTCACGTGCAGGTTAGTTTTGAAATGCCGGAATATACGGCCAATGCGGACGGGATAGGTACATTGCGTATCCTTGAAGCGGTTCGCCTTTTGGGATTAACCAAAAAAACTAAAATATATCAGGCATCGACATCCGAGTTATACGGGCTCGTACAGGCTGTGCCTCAATCTGAGACGACGCCATTTTATCCGCGTTCCCCATATGCGGTTGCAAAATTGTACGCTTACTGGATTACGGTAAACTATCGCGAGGCTTACGGTATGTTTGCTTCAAACGGAATCTTGTTCAACCACGAATCACCGTTACGCGGCGAGACTTTTGTAACCCGGAAAATTACCCGTGCTGCTTCTAAGATCGTTTTAGGCCTTCAAGATTACCTTTACATGGGTAACATTGATGCGCAAAGAGATTGGGGACATGCCAAGGACTACGTTGAGGCCATGTATCTGATCCTTCAACAAGAAGTTTCTGAGGACTTTGTTATCGCAACAGGTGTTACAACCCGAGTTCGTGAATTCATCAGACAAACATTTGCTTTTCTAGGTGTTGAACTAACTTTTACCGGTTCAGAAGAAAACGAGGAAGGAGCTATCGCTTCTGTTGATCCTGCCCGTTTGGCAGCATTAGGCATCGCTGATGGTGACCATCTCAAACCTGGAACTGTTGTCCTGAAAATCGATCCAAGATATTACAGACCTACTGAAGTTGAATTGTTGATTGGTGACCCGACCAAATCGATGGAAAAACTAGGATGGAAACCGAAGTATACCCTGGAAACGCTTATTGAAGACATGGTAAGCTCAGATCTTCGCCTATTTCAGAAAGATCAATTGCTACTTAAAGAAGGCTTCGGCGTACTGAATTATTTCGAATAGAATAGTTCGAACCACCATAAAGACATTTTATGTCTACCGCTAAACGGTTGATTTCTGGCACAGTGGCTTCCTGGGCGAGCATCTTAGTTACGATGCTCACCCAGGTTGCTTTAGTTCCAATATTCCTCACCTACTGGGACATAAAGACATACGGGATCTGGATCGCTATTCAAGCGCTGGTGAATGTCCTTTCTACCCTAGACCGAGGTCACAACGATTTCCTCGAATATGAATTTCTGAAACTAGGACCTGAGCACCGGCCCAAAATCGCCTTTAATCTCTGGTCCGGGATCAGGATCGCGGCGATTGTAAGTTTTATTGAGCTGCTTCTTGTGTATTTGCTGTCCATGCATATAGACATGAATTTTCTTTTCGGGGAAGACAGCTCGGATTCACTTAACCTACGTTCTGAAATTGGCTGGGCAATTGTCATTCAGTGGATTGGCTGGTCGTTAACAAATTTACTCGGCTTGTTTTTCAGGGCTTTAAGTGCATTTGGATATTATCCCCGAATGGGTTGGTGGAATGTGCTGCTTGCTATGGTTACCTCCTTTATTCCTGTTCTTTTCGTGATCAACGGCGCCAATTTGCTTCAAGCGAGCGCTGGCGCGATCGGAGGTGTTGTGGTTTTGCTTGGTTTCCAGTTAGCCGATATCCTACGACTGCTTCGAAAGGAAGGAATAGCCAGCGGCGACTACTCCTTCAAACAAGGTTTCCAAAATTTCGGCGTTTCAATGACACTTTCGGGTCGCTATTTTCTTGATAATTTCAAACAGCAGGGTGTTCGCCTACTCATGGCACCATTGACAGGCGCGGCAGGTGTTGCTGCATTCTCAACCATTCGCACTGTTGCTAATGTTACGCAACAGGGACTTTTAACAGTCACCCATCCCCTGTTGCCTGAGCTTATGCGCTTCCTTCGGGAAAAGAATCAGCAAAAAATGGAAGTCTCTTTTGGAACCGTGTGGTTTGTTCTCATTGGTCTGCTTGCTCCTGGCGTGCTCATCTTACAGTGTATAGCACCGGCTTTGTTCTCAGTCTGGACTAAGGGTCAAATTGAATTTGATCCTATTTTGCTCGCAGCATTGTCAACCGGCGTGTTATTCTTTGCATTGGCTCAGCCTGCAATGGCTGTGACGGTCGGGAATAATTTGCTGAAAGTGCAGATTTTGATTTCGTTCATTTCTTCGCTGGTTGTGGTTGGCGGGATACTTTTGCTTGTTCCTTATCTGCATATTCTTGGCGCGGGTATTGCCTTGCTGATGGCCGAAATCGTGGCGGCAATCGGTTTTCTTCATTATGCCAAGATCTGGTTAAAAGAAAACGGATTAATATGGCCTGCGAAAGCGTCTGGAATTGCCACTGCTTCCGTATATATTGCTGCACTGAGTATGAGCTTAATGATCGTGTTCCCCCAATATCAGTGGGCATCATTAATTATCGGCTTATTGTTGTTATGCTTGAATATATGGCGCTATTGGAACAGTTTGTCATTACAAATCAACGATCGCATTCAATCCATGCTTGCCAGACTTCCTATCATCAATAAACTTTTAGGGAAAAGCAAACCACTCTCTCAAAGTTAGCCCGCAACACCTGACCCGTGTTTCAAGTTATACGAATAACCCTCGTTTCACCTCCTCTTTATGAACATACTATATCTTGGCAACAGCGACCTCCCCTCAACGTGCTACCACCGTGCCAAAGCTTTGGAAAGGCTTGGGCATCAGGTTATGCTCGAAGATCCTTATATGGCGGTAATTAATACTTCCCTTGAAGATAAAATTCATTTTCGTACCGGCTACTTTCTTTTACAGGGACGAATTAACCGCTGGCTGAAAAAGCGTATTCCTCAGCTTGCCAGCATGCCTGATCTGATCTGGATCAATGGCGGCGAACTATTCGGCCCCAAAGCAATGCAATATCTCAGGACCTTAAATGTGCCGGTTGTTCTATATAATAATGATGATCCTACAGGCGGTCGCGATGGCAGACGGTTTGCGATGCTCATGAAGTCCATTCCGCAATACGATTTGTGCACAGTAATGCGCGAAATCAATGTTCAGGAATACAAAGATCAGGGAGCAAAAAAGGTTTTGAAGGTTACCATGTCTTACGACGAAGCGGTTCACAAGCCACTGACCGATCTTTCCCTGATCCCAGCCGATTTTCGTTCTGACGTCGCTTTTATAGGAACCTGGATGCGCCACGAGAAAAGGGATGAGTTTTTGTTGAAACTGATCGAAAAAGGAATTCCGATAAGCATTTGGGGAAACAGGTGGTCCAAATCGCCGCACTGGCCACGGCTCGAGCCCTATTACCGGGGCGGTGCATTAGGGGGAGAAAGTTACGTCTCAGCGATCCAGGGGTCGAAAATATGTATCGGTATGCTGTCCAAAGGCAATCGCGACGAGCATACACAGCGGTCTCTTGAGATTCCTTATATAGGCGCATTGTTCTGTGCCGAGCGCACGCCCGAGCATCTGGCCATGTATGAAGAAGGAAGAGATGCTGTCTTCTGGGACAATGCCGATGAGTGCGCCCAGATTTGTGCCGATCTTTTACAGGATGATTCGAAGCGAGAGCAAATCCGCCTGAATGGCATGAAAAGGGTCAGAGACAATAAAGTCGGTAATGAAGACATTTGCAGGAAAGTATTGCAGGAATTGGCCATCGCCCAACCCATTTAAGAATCTTAACCCGTACACTATGCGCCTCAGTGCCAGTACTCAATGTGATCAGACGATATGACCGAGAGAACCAAAATACAATTTTTGAATCTTATTGGAAGTCAATCCCTGGTAGACCAGACAAAAAAACAAAGTGCCTTCCTGCAAACCTTCACCCGCTGGTCGTGGCTTGCCGTGTTTGCCGCAGCATTTTTGCAATTGCTTATATTCTGGAGCGTTGAGAATTTCTTTGCAGTCTGCTGCATTATTGCCGCATGGTCACTGACTTATATTTTCATTATTAGCAGTAACAATTTCAACAAATACTCTCTTTCCACCTTCCTTATTACCGGGTTTGCGCTTACTCAGTATGTATTCCCAACGGTGTTTACATTAATGGAAGGAAAGCCACTGGTTTACAACCTCAAGTATCCCTACGAAGTCTTTCTGCATTCACTGCTTGCGCTGGCGGTTCTGATCCTGACGCATTCTATCTACAAGAAAATCTACCCGTCCAGGGTTAAAAGCAGCATACAGTCTTTTTTGAGGAAAAGGGAATTTTTTAAGACGCCTGCCAATTCGGAGATATGGCTGATGGGTATTATTGGCCTCACATCCATGTTTGTTACGTATTTTTTCAACAAACAATCATACGAGCTAAAAACAGAAGGCGCTGGCAACCACTTTATAGAGGGCCTTATTCCTTTTTCCTACGCGCCTTACTTTATATTAATTAAAAAGCTTTATAGCGCGGAAGAACCTAACTTAAAAGGCTATGCCGTCAAAATAATGGTGTTTACTGCTATAATTTTCGCAGTGGGCGTCGGAGGAAATGCCAGGTCTCTGTTCATCACCGGAATTGTATCCGCAGCGATGGGCTGTTTCCTGGGAATGCTACTGGGAAAATTCCAGTATAAACTGGTGACGGGCAGGAATATCCTAATTGTAACCCTGGCTGTATGGCTTGTTACCGGCCCCCTCTCAGACATCGGGACTGCCATGGTTATTGTACGCCAGCAGCGCGGATCAATATCGAAAACTGAAATGTTGCTGAAAACGCTTGACGTTTTTGAAGACAAAAAGGCTCTACGAATTTATAAAAGGGCAAACGCCGCCACCAATCAGGACATCCTGTATGACGAACACTATTTCGACAACATATTCCTTGCAAGGTTTTGTAACCTAAAGTTCAACGATTCCAGTCTCGAACAGTTTCACAAGATCGGGGTAGCCGATAACCAAGTCCAAGAATATTCGATTGATAAAATTTATGCGGAATTGCCTCAGCCAATCCTGAATATGTTGGAAATTAACATTGACAAAGAGGCTATCATTGGTTCATCATTTGGCGATTTCCTCATTTATAGAGCTGGAGGTGGGAACGCTGTTCTTGGCGGTTACACGCTCGGACAATTTGCGGGAACCGGAATGGCCGCATTCGGATGGTGGTATCTGCTGTTTTTAGGACTCGGGATGCTCCCGATTTTTTTCCTGCTCGACTTGTTTGTTATTGTGGCTCGAAACCGGGGACAAAAAAGCGGCATCACGCTGATCAGTCTTGCGGGTTTGCTGCCTATCAGCACCATTTTTATGTTTTTGTCCCTTTCCACGGTGTCTGAAAGCGTTGCAAATTTATTCTCATTCATCGTGAGAGGCTGGATACAAATGGTCATTCTTTACTGGATCATGTATTTTCTGGCCCGGAAATTCAACTTCGTATTAAGCAAGATGTTTGCACTTCGCTAATCATTACTTCATGAAGATTATATTTTTTGCCCACCCAAAATTCGCAAATGTCCGCAGCATTGACCGCTACACTTACTGGCTTGCAGACGGCATGAAAGCACGCGGGCATGAAGTTGAGATCTGGGCTCCTAAACCTGCGTTTCATAACCTGCCATT
Organism: Dyadobacter sp. CY327; assembly: GCF_021390415.1. Lineage (NCBI taxonomy): Bacteria > Pseudomonadati > Bacteroidota > Cytophagia > Cytophagales > Spirosomataceae > Dyadobacter > Dyadobacter sp. CY327. The sequence continues at coordinate 73,346 of NZ_JAJUXJ010000004.1, forward strand.
TCCCGAAAATATGAAGAAGTGGCCTGGCTACATGGATCAATACATTGTCTTTCCCATGTCGGTAAAAGGCAAAATCAGCAAATTGCCGAAAGATACCTTGTTTGTGCTGTCAGATCACGCCTTAGGTCCGTGGGTAACGCTTGTTGCAGACAAAATGCATGTTATACATTGCCACGATTTACTCGCACAGCAAAGTGCTATGGGGCTGGTTCCCGAAAACCCAACGGGATGGTCTGGACAGCAATATCAGCAATACATTCGCAGTGGTTTTAGCAAAGGGAAAAACTTCATTTCTATTTCAAATAAAACGCAGTCCGATCTGCACGAGATTCTTGGCTCCGCGCCACAAATTTCAGAAGTGGTCTACAACGGACTAGCACTGGATTTTCTGTCAAACATTGACATTACTTTGACACGTATTGAACTTGGAAAGGACATTCATGCCGACTTTTCAAAAGGCTATATTCTGCACGTTGGAGGAAACACCTGGTATAAAAACAAAAAGGGCGTCGTTGAAATGTATCTGGCCTGGCGCAAAAAATCGCAGTTGAAATTGCCATTGCTGATGATCGGAGATCTTCCGGAAGAAAGCATCAAGCGGGCTGCGGAACATTCCGACTACAAAAATGATATCTATTTTTTGAAAGGAATGTCCGACACATTCTTAAAAAAAGCTTATGCTGCTGCGACAGTATTTTTGTTTCCGTCATTAGCTGAGGGATTTGGCTGGCCTATCGCAGAAGCAATGGCATCCGGGTGTCCGGTGATCACAACAAACGAGGCCCCGATGAACGAAGTGGCCGCCAATGCCTGCATTTACATTAACCGGCGTCCGCTGGACGTAGAAGCCGCTGCCAGGTGGGCGATGGATTCTGCCGATACTCTTGAAAGGGCTGTGAACATGTCTTCCAGTGAACGTGATCAACTGGTTCGCGCAGGGACGCTCAATGTGAAACGATTTGATTCAGATAAAGCGCTCGATGAAATTGAACGCATCTACAAAAAAGTGGCCATGCACCCCACAGTTCCAAACCACTCGTAAGCAGAAGTTATCGCGTAACGCTGAGATTTCGACTCTAAGCGAGGAGCCGGATTTCGCTTCACCTTTATTGGGTTTTTTAATCGGTTTTCGACAGAAAACTCGTAAATACCGGAACCATTAAAAAAACTCCCATAAAACTGAAAAACATGGCTACTTCCTGTACCAATGACGCATCTATATGCGATTCGCGATTATTTAACTTGCAAGCAATCCTTCAGACTGCCGAAGGTGCCTTAAAGTCGAATCTACGGACAAGGGAAATAATGACCAGTCCGCCAACGATCACTTCATCCTCAACCGTTCCCGCTGGCCTGACCAAATCCTATTTTCCGGTTGTCTCGGGAGCGCTTAACCCGGCAAGTCCGTTCCTGATCACAGGCGGTACACCCAAAGTATTGTCGGGAGCGATCGGCGTGGATGCTGCTACCATGGGACCCACCGGAGGGAATTTAGGAAATGGTGAGCAGGGCACACTTTGGCGCATTATTCTTAATTCTGATGCCACGCAAATCTCTTTTCTGGTGCAGGGGTATTCTATTCCCTATCGGTTCATTGTTAATGGCCAATATGTTACTGCAGGGACTTCTTCAAGCTCTGTGGGTGGTAATGAATATCTTACGCTAACATTCGCGAACTCACAAATGCGTGAAATTGCGATTGAATCAGGCCTTGGCTATCTGTTTATAGCCACATACGTCGGACCGACTTTTAGCATCTGGAAGCCAACAACTGGAAAGAGGGTTGTTTTTGTGGGCGATTCATTCACCGAAACCACAGGCGCTACTTTCGCTCCCAATGGCTATGCGCGGGTGGCGGGAGATTTTCTTGGCGTTAAGGACGTGGTGGCAAGCGGGGTTGGGGGGACAGGATATACGAATAATGCATCCACAAAATATACCTTTCTTCAGCGCCTGCAGGATTGGACCACAAATGATCCGGACATGGTTGTGTTTGCCGGCGGTATCAATGATGCAAATGATGCTCTTCTGGAACCGGCAGTTTCTGTTGTTCTAAGAGAAACGAGGCGCATTTTACCGGCTGTGCCGATCCTCGTTCTGGGTGCCTGGTCCGGAAGTTCAGGACCTAGCGCGACGATCATTGGTGTCGAAAATAAGATCAAGGCTGCGGTTACCGCTATAAACGATCCTTACATCAGATTTATTCCTGTCTCAACAGATACGCGTGGAGCCTGGATCAGTGGAACAGGAAGGGTTGGAGCCCCTAATGGAACCGGGAATTCAGATATTTACACTTCTTCTGATGGCATTCACCCAGCTAATGAAGGCCATTTTTACTTGGGTTACAGAGTTGCTGTATCAATCTACGACACTGTTTTTGCCATGGTGAAAGAATTGGTTACCACCTAGGAAGTGTGACTTAACAGTCTTCGCTCTTCCCTGAACTTTGTGAATTTTTATTCACAGGTTCAGGGCATTTTTTTACATCTGGTCCTTTTAACAAATGTTGTTTCACGATTGCAAAATACTTTTACAAGTAGTAAATTAGTTCGTTTTCAACTAACCCACGTTCATATTGAAAAAACAAATTTTACTACTCGCTCCTCTTCTATTCCTTGTACTGAACACGTTTGGACAGGTTAAACCGAAGACTACAAAACCTTCTGCCGCCCGCACCGCAGCAACTAATGAGATGAAAATCTTTTCCGTCCTGGATTATGGTGCATTGGGTGACGGCAATCACGACGACACGGAAGCATTCCAGGCCGCCATCAACGCCTGCAAGCAAGCCAAGGGGACACTGCTGATTCCAGCGGCCAATGTCTATTACAAGATTAAAAATACGCTCCGTATCGTACCGGAGCCCGGCCAAAATGAGGTTTACATGGATATTGAAGCGCACGGAGATCCGCGTTATCAGATTGTGTACTCCGGTCCGGATGACAAAGCCATATTTTACATTAAAGGTTTGCGTTTTGCCAGAATTTCCGGCGTGAAAGTCCGTGTTGAAAGCGGCATTAAAAATCTTCAGGTGTTTGACCTTGATACAGACAGTCCCTCCTATTCAACGTCACACATTACTTTCAAGGATTGCCACGCAACGCTTGGCAATGGCGTCAATAGTGTTGGCTGGAGAATGGGCCACGTTAGCGGCGGAGGAGCTGATATCAGTAATTTGCAGTGGGAAAACTGCAGTGTTTGGGGAAATCATGGAAGTGTTGTTTCAGGCCAGATAGGCTGGCTGATTGAAGGTCCAAACACATTGCAAAATACATGGATCGGAGGTTTTGGCGCTTACCTCGATAAGCTTTTCAGTAATGTGTCACGGGCTGGCGCAAGCGGAACTGGAAATGGGGCAGTCTATTTTTATGGCCTGGGCAGCTCTCACAATAATGTTGAGTATGAAATAAACAACTCGCAGTCGTACGTTATTTCCGGCGGAAGATATGAAACAGGTAAACGGTTCATGACCGTAACCAACTCAAATGACGCACCGAGCATTATGATTTCCGGGATAGAGATTAATGACTTCGATCCACAGGATGATATTCTATTTTACATTGACCGTCCCTGCTCTATCATTCTCCAGAATGTCAACATTTTAAAGTCGAACCGCGCGGCCGCTTATAATTCTTCCATGATTACCTGTTACGGCGGTGGAGAAGGCACGGGAAAAGGAACGCTGATTGTGGATGGCGGCTCATTTGAAGCGTCGGATCCATTTTATCGCATCAATTTAAATGCTACTGAATGGAATGTTTTTATTAGGGGTGTCGGCAGACTTGCAGGTAATGTGAGGTCCAATTTCATGTCAACAATATCAACGGGTAAAACAACAACTTCTGATAATGTTGATATTTATGTAAGTCCTAATATCTACGTAAGTCCTAACGGAACAAAGTTCAGGATTACGGTTAATGACGCAGGCGAGGTAATATCGACGCGCATTCCATAATGATCTTTTTGGTTTGACCCCGCAATTAATATCCTTTACCCCATTCATTTCACTTAGAAATAGTAATGGGGTATTTTTATAAATAGTTTGATCGCTTTTTTGATTTATGTACACTATTCATAAGTGTAAATTAATTTTCCGTAGGACTTCATCCGGCTTAAATCATTTCGCGTACATACTTAGTACGATATTTGCTTACATATATCAACTCTTCGATTACTAAAATTTAAACGTTTATTTCTATGAAACTAACTTACCCCATTAAAGTTTGGAACGAACAAAGCGTTTCCGCCACGCTCTCTGCAATTATTCACTCTGACACGACTCACTTTCAGGTAGTTAACAGCGCAGAAAAAGCAGATGTAGTAATATTTGAAAACGACACGCCAAGTTATATACGTCGAACTAAAGAATATAAGCAATACCCGGAAAAATGTGTGGTAATTGGTGAATTTGATGAACCAACTTATTTTTTACCAGCTTGTTATGCTTCAAATAAGAGCGGTGTATTAAGCCATAAAAGAATTAAAACTATTCCATATTTCCTTTCTCAACGAAAAGTACCTAATGCTTTTGTTGATCATTCGGTCTCTGAGGAGCCAAAGAAATTCCTCTATTCTTTTATGGGCGGTTCTACGAGCTGGGTGCGAAAAAAGCTTTTTAAGCTGAAAGTTCCGGCAAGCGACGTCCGCATCAAAGAAACCAATAATTATCAACATTGGAATTATGAAAGCGATTATGTAAACCGCAAGGAACTTTCGCAGCGCCAATATGCAGATATGCTGGCGCAGTCCGCTTTCTTCCTCTGCCCGCGCGGAGCAGGAATTTCAAGCATCAGGTTGTTTGAAGTGATGAAAGCAGGAAGGGTTCCTGTCATTATTGCCGACAATTGGGTGCCAGTGGACGAAATTCCCTGGGACGAATTTTCAATCACTGTTGCGGAAAGTGATCTTCCCCGCCTCGATGAAATTATCCGTGCAAGAAAGGATGACGCCGCTGCAATGGGATTGAAAGCCAGGGAGGCATGGGAGAAATATTGTCATCCAGATGTTCATTCCAAGATACTTGCGAAATTCATCCAGGAGATTCAGGCGGAGCGGAACAAACGGAAAGAGCTATTACTGCATTCCATTTTTCCCGTCCTTGAAGCAACTTCCTATCTGAAAGCCAATTTGAGAGCCCAGCTGAAAATGATGATCCTTTACGCATTTGATGTTACCGGGTTCAAATTCCAATATTCGCTGAACCGGCCCATTGAAGAGCAACTCGGAAAAGAAAACGCACCTGCTAAAGCCAAAACATGGCATCTTAAAACTGGAAACCTAGAAGCAAAGCAGGCTTAGTCAGCAATGAGCACTATTCCTGCTCATAATAGATATAGCGATTCCACATATCGGTTTGGGCAATAAAGCTGTCATTCAATCTGACACCCAAGTCATCGAGACATAGATTTTGGACCACATGCAAAGTGTCCGAACTGGAAAGATCTAGTGATGGATATGGGTTATGCTGAATAAGCAGCCGTTTCAGCCCTTCGATTTCGCTTATTTTAATGCATTCAATGTGGTCTTCAACTGCCTCGATCTCCACAGTAAACTCATTTGGACCAGCGATAGCAAGCATTCCAGGCTTGCCATCGCTGGTCAAATTCATGATACGCGCGATACACTTGACCGGTACGGCATCATTAAATGATGTCTGGTGGTTGAAGTGATAATAAATAAGGTTGCCAATGCGGTAGTTGTTAACATCGCTCATGCCATCGATAATATCAATTTTGTGGTTTGGGTTATTCATCTTCAAACATTACAATTAAAGAACTAGTTTAATTATCGCGTAAACTATCGGCTCAATGCTTATTCATCCATGCTACAATATATTAGAATTAATTTTATAGTCAAAATTTTACTTCAATTTTTTATCGTATTAATTGGAAAAAAGTTACAACTGATCGCTATAAATGGCATATTTAAAATACAAAATAGCGTAAATTGGTAGCGCTATTCACTTCAATTACTTCTGTTCAATTTTAATGCGCTTAAAATAGTTAATCACAAGTTCCAAATTAGGTCTCGCCATTTTTGCAATTATCGGTGAAGTAATATGCCATTAAGCAGCAGGATATTTTTAAATAAGCTAAATAAAACTTTGACCCCAAAAATCTAGGTTTTCACCACTTAGATTTCAGTGGATTATCTAAATAAAGTACTTTTGAATCGGCTTAAAAATAACGTCTGATAAGCTAATTAACCCTTAGCAGTATTATGCTGCGAATCCATAACTACAAACTCAACTTCCCATGAAACTTCTACACGTCGTATCCTCAATGGACCCAAAGTCTGGCGGTGTAAGTCAAGCAGTTAGAACAATTATCGAAGGCCTTTCCACTGAAAATCTCATCAATGAAGTAGTTTGCACTGATACAATGCAGACTTATTCTGTTGGCGATAATTTCAAAACTCATTTTGTGGGACCGGGCAAAAGTTCTTGGCATTATACATCAAAATTGATGAGCTGGCTGAACGAAAATGTGTACAACTATGATGCTATTCTTGTTCATGGATTATGGCAATATCATACCTATGCTGTTTACCAGGCTACGAGAAAAATTGATAAAAAATTATTCAGAATATTTGTAATGCCACACGGCATGCTGGACCCCTGGTTTCAGCGCGCCAAAGGAAGAAGAATTAAGGCAATCAGGAATTGGATATTCTGGAAGTTTATCGAAAACCGGATCATTAATAAATCTAACGGCCTGTTCTTTACCTGCGAAACAGAAAAACTATTGGCCAAGGAAACTTTCTTTCCTTACACGCCAAAAACCGAACATGTTGTAGGACTTGGCGTCCAGTCGCCACCTGCGTTCAGCAGCCAAATGGAAGTTGAATTCACAAAAAAATGCGATACTAACGGAAGGCCCTACATATTATTCCTCAGCAGAATCAATGTAAAAAAAGGCGTTGACCTTTTAATCAATGCCTATCTTTCGCTTAAAGCAGCCGGCTGGAACTTACCAGTCCTTGTGATAGCCGGGCCCGATCTGGAAACCCCGTATGGCCAGCAAATGTTACAGCTGGCTTCTGTCGACCAGGACATTATCTTTCCTGGAATGCTTGCAGGAGATGCCAAGTGGGGCGCATTTTATGGCTGCGAGACATTCATTCTGCCCAGTCACCAGGAGAACTTTGGCATTGCTGTTGTAGAAGCGATGGCGTGTAGTAAACCTGTTCTTATTTCTGACCAGGTCAACATTTACAGGGAAATCGAAGAAGGTCGTGCAGGAATTGTCGCCACTGACAGTTTGGAAGGCGCAAAACAGCTTATAGCTAGTTGGGTATCCCTTAACGCATTGGAACAGCTTGAAATGGCAGAAAATGCTAAGGAATTGTATACTACGCTCTATTCGGTGGCACCGGCTGCCAGAAGACTCAAAGAAGCCCTGTCCTAGACACACCGCCGACTGATCGACCTGGATCAAGATTCCCGGTAGTGTCGTCAGGCATTCATATCTCCCAAAGTCCATTTGCACACACTAAGCTAACTTTAAGTCGAGGCTGGAAAGCGCATATATCTATGCTATACGCCTCGATGCATTCATCTCAATAAACCGTGTAAACCCAAATTTACACTGAAGCTAAATGGCACAATCTCATGTTGCGTGAGACAATTGCCTTTTCGAATATGAACACAGATTCTTTTGACGTTCCCGTACTTCTTTTGGCGTTCAATCGTCCAAATACAATTTGCGACGTGTTTGATCAGATCAGGAAAATCAAGCCAAGCACACTTTATATTTTTTCAGATGCACCGAGAGATGATCAGCCCGAGGACAACGAATTAGTTGAAATATGCAGGCATTTGATGGACGAGTCGCAGATTAACTGGGATTGTAAAGTAGCACGTTGGTATGCAGATAAACACATTGGCAGGGCTGTTGGGACATCCTCAGCGATCAGTTGGGCGTTCGAAACCTCGGACAGGTTGATTGTTCTGGAAGAAAATTGCGTGCCACACCGCACGTTCTTTACGTTTTGCAGACAAATGCTTGACAAGTACCAATTCAACGACCGCGTCATGCACGTTTCAGGGCTACGGCGAGTAGGTGAGCTGGAAGAAAATAATTTTGACCACTTCTTTATTCATGTAGCTGATATTTATGGCTGGGCAACGTGGAAGCGGGCCTGGAACAGATTTGATTTCTGGATGGAACAATATACGGAACCGGATAGCAAGAAAATTTTACAAAAATTGCTTGGAAGCGGGAGCACAGCAAAGTACTGGAATGGGAAGTTTTGCGAGGCTTACCTGAAGGAACAGAAGCAAAGCTGGTTTTATCAGTGGCAGTACGCCATTTTCCTGAATAATGGTTTAGCCGTGATACCTAATGTGAACCTGATCAGTAAGCTTGTACCCGAAGGCAGTGATCATGCATACAGATCACATTTCGACAGGAACGTTGCTTGGCGGAACCGTCTGACCGACGCACCATCGGTCGTGAAGACATCGCACAAGCTTTACCTTGAAGAACCGAGGTACAGCAAAGACAACCAAAGCATTAGACGTATATTAAACTACGTTCGTTTTTCTCTAAAAAAGTATAAAACATTCTAAGACATTGTAGAATTAGATTTTGAGAGACATCATTAACTTCCACTAAGTCGAAAATGAGTTTTTTTCCACTTCCTCCCTTATATCATGAGAACTTTTTATACCCAAGTCTTATCCAGGTTCCATTTGTGGACTGATCTAGTTTCATTAAATCTGTCTTATGTACTTGCAAGTATCATTGTCTTAGGCGGCGTCGACCGATTTGTTGATTTCGATTATCTCAATTTGTTGCTATTAAGTAACCTGATCTGGATTGCCTGCATTTACGTATCGGGCCTGTACACTTTCAATAGTAAAACCTACGACCCCTTTATTCATTTATGCAAGTTGCTGATCACGATTGCAGCACACTTTATAATACTTGAAATCGTGTTGTACCTAAATGGGGATATGTTTAATAAAAGAGAGCATCTGGCTTTCACTGCTTTCGAAATATTCTTAGCATTCGAATTGGCGGCGAACATCTTGCTAATGATCGTATCTCAATACTGGCAAAAGCTGGTTTATCGCCGGAAACGCTATGCTGTTATGCTGAATGGAAGTCCTACACGAGCGTTTGACGATTTCCACGAAGACAGAAGAAGAAGGGGTTTCCAGTTATGCGGCGTCTTTAATCTGGCCGAAACTTCTACACAGTATCAGCAATTACACAAATTCATCCAGCAGGAACAACCGGATTATCTCTATTGCTGGCTTAGCGGTATACAGCCCGAATTGCTGCAAAATATCATTGACTTCTCCGAAACGCAAAAAACCCACGTCAGATTAATCCCCGACAACATGAATTTTTTGGATCCTGATTTCCAAGTTGAATACACAGAAAAGAGCCCATTCATGTTTATTAATACGTGCTATGCGTCTGACACACATAGCCTGCTAATCAAACGCTCTTTCGACGTGGTCTTTTCCCTGATGGTTCTGGTTATTGGTTTTCCTTTGTTTCTTTTTATTTGTGCATTAGTAATAATGGCTTTCAGAAAATCCGTATTTTCTATGGAACAAAGGGTGGGAAGATCGGGCCGGACCTTCCGTATCATCAAGTTCCGTACGACAGAGAATGACGGGTCGGACGAAGCGCATTGGATGAACTCACAGACGCATTACCTAAACGCGGTCGGTTATTTCCTCAGACGCAGCCGCCTCGAGGAGATGCCTCAATTCATCAATGTGCTGAAAGGGGATATGTCCATCGTGGGTCCACGGCCCCTGTTGATGCAAGAGGCCGAAATGTTGATCAAAGAATCAAACGATGATTTACGTAAAATACTAAGTGTCCGCCCGGGCATAACATCTATTGGTCAAATCGAAGACGAATATATGAGAAGCGTAAACGGTAAAATGGGTCAGATCAAACAAGATATGTGTTATCTGGATTCATACAGCCTTACGAAAGACCTTCAGTTGATTCTGCTTACCATCCAGTTGCTTTTGGTTGGAAAAGGAAGGTAAGGTGGATTCATTGTCTTGCACAGCGGTTGCTCTAGGGTATTTTTACCACTCTTTCAGTGAAGGAATGACCGTCATCACTAATAATCCGGAACGTGTAAACTCCCGGAGCCAGATGTTTCAACGAAACGCCTTTTGTCGGAAACTCGCTTTCAGAAAAGACCTGCAGACCGGTTATATTATAAATTTCGACTGCATTTCTACCTTGTAATTCTCCCGACAGGTATACGGCATCAGCAAAAGGATTTGGATATAAAAACGGGCGCGATAAACTTTCGAAAGTAACGCTTGCAACTTTACTGTATGTGTAGTAGGTATCCTGATCTATCATTTTAAGGCGATACAGATTTTGCCCTGGTCCAGGAACCGTATCCCGGAAAGAATATGAACGCTTGTCATTGCTTTCCCCGCTAGCTTGAACCTCTCCGATTTTTACCCAGTCCAAAGGAATTTTGAAGCGTTGTATTTCAAAATAGCTTGCCTCCGATTCACTGCTTGTAAGCCATTCCAATTGTGAGAATCCTTCTATTTTCGACGCAGTGAAAGAAGTAAGTATTACTGGCAGCGGATCATCGTTACACATGATGGTGCTTACCGATTTGTGCACTATCCCATCAAAGCTTGCATCATCAATAAGATTGGGAGAATTCACCAATTCGGAGCTGCATATGAAGGTGTTGTACGAACCCGGATTGAGGTAAATAGCATTTTGACAATTAATAGCTTTATTGCCTTCAATGATACTACCCTGAATTGCCGGGATTTGGCGGTCAATGTAATTGGAAACAGGGTGAAATTCTAGATAATTCAAAAAACCCTCAGGAAATGGTGCATCAACAATAGCAGGCGTATTTGGTTGTCCTGCAACAACTGTATTTCCCCGCATTTCAAAACCAATGACCGACGTCCCGAAAGTTTCAGACTGCATGTGTTGTACAGTATGAATTCCGATAAAGTTGCCATTTGTCCTGTCAGTGTTGGATACCGAATTACCAATGACCTGATTATTGAACATTGGAACGAACTTTTGCCCGTTGTCAAACAGCTGATAAGGCGTCAGATCTATTGACCCGCTATTCACCAGTGTATTCTTAACGATTGCAACATCGGTTGTAGCATTATGGTAAAGTGTGATGCCCCGGCGGTTACCTTCAAAAGTGTTGCCATACAAAAGCCAGTTGCGTGAGCCCCAGTTGAAGATTGCATAGTGGCTTCCCGCGGTCGGAACTACGTCCCATGCTTTGTCAATTTGCATTACATTACCAGTCCGGCTGGTAATATTTCTCCACTGCCCCACTCCCCTTCCACTTACGATGGCAACGACCGGTCGTCGCCGGAAGCCCTGCCAGTTTTTACTGTTATCAACGATAGTCGTAGCAGAGGCGCTGCTAACAACACCAGCTTCTTCATCAATTTTATCAATTCCGCCACCTTCACTGATAATGGCTTCTCCATCATTCCTGTTTTGAGCAGGGCCGTTGATTACTTTAAAAAGATTGTTTTTAACGGAGAGGTTCTCAGAGAAGTTTAAAATCAGCACGTGGTTGACCAGATGGCCAGGATACCGCGCAGCTCCATCACGACTAATTTTATTATTTTCAAAAACCCCGTCGTGCGCATCATTAAGGTTAATCCCCTCTACTGCGAAATTGATTATATTGTCTCTGATCACAAAATTGGTGCACCCGTTTAATTGCATCGGGCCTCGGTAATCGTGCCTAGCATTCAGTCCGTGGCTAAATTCAGAATTGGCGATCACCAACTTATCACTCTCTGCAAGCCACAACCAGTCGCCAAGATTCATCTTGAAACGAATGCGCTGGATAAATATCTCCGACCCCTCGCCCCGGCTGTTACTTAAATTTTCGCTGCCATAATTGTCAATGTTCTCCAGAGTAAGGTCAGCCAATCCTGCCTGAACGGTGGCTGGTGGCCAGTAAACGCCAAGGTGTTGAACGGCAAGCTCGTATCCAAACTGAATGATCGTCTGGTCTTTCCCGGCTCCCTGGACAACAACCCTAGACCGCATACGTATATATTCGAAGTATCTATATGTAAGCTTATATTTTCCTGCTGGCAAGTATACAATCCCGCCTCCTGCTGCAGAAGCGAGATCAATTGCTTGCTGAATTGCAGGTTGATCATTAGCATTGCCATCGCCCACGGCCTTTTCTGATAATCGGCTGTCGGTCTTTACATTATAAACATTTCTATAGAAGTTTAATTTCGACGCCCAGCCCACGCCAAGTTCAAAATAGTCGACGTCAGCGGCATGGATTGCTATTTTTTGCGCCATTTGCGTTTCTCCTTCGTTCCCACTTAAGCCATTCCGGACAAAAATCTTGTAGGTTTTCCCAACCTGAAGGTTGGCAGGCAACTTAACACTTAGCTCATAAGCGTCGCTTTTACCTGTATTAACAATTCCCTGGAACGAAGCCGATCCATCATCTTCCTGAAAACGAACGCCTGCCGCATTGTTTTGGAGCTGTAGGTTACGGCCATAAATGCGAAGATTGCCACCCGGAGACGCGTCAGGTGAATCGAGATGCATGCCCAACGCGCGGTTAACGAACACGATAGGGCTACGCTGGCCTTGATCTTCAATCCATACCTGATAGACATTCAAATCCATAGAGGTAGGAATCGTAGCCGTTGCCAGATTGTCATTTTTGATGAAAGCAGCAAGTTGGGCACCAGATCCCGATGACCCAACCTTTATATACGCCTTGGCATTTTTGCTAAAACTTCCTTGCAAGGCTATTGCCTCTCCCGGCATTGCGGTAGGACTGGAGTTGAAAATGAAAACCTGTGCAAACAACCTGTCGGTATTGCAGGTGATGAGAAGAAATAAGATCAGGGTACACTGCTTCATATGGCGACGAGCATTTGTTTATTCAAACCTAAAAACCTTCCAAAGCTTTATTGCAATAGTCGTTTAACGAGACAGATCTTTGTAAACAAACCTAGCATAAAGTATCCTTGCCTGCAAGATCAAAATGCCCAATTAGCAAGAAAATCGAATTTATTTGCGACAAAGTAGACCTACTACTACTTTTCCAGAAATAAACTTATATTTGTACTACAACTATAAGAATTACTTGCTTATGACCTCTTCATTACTAACTCCTATTTACGGTACATTATTAATTTTACTTTCAGCAATCGGTTCGTGCGGTGCAACATTTCCATCGCATTCTATATCAACGCAATTTGGTGCAGATGAACCGATTAGAGTAAAAAAACCATGGATCATTATCAAAGCAGGAGGCGCAGAGCTCCCTATTCAATTAGAAATAACGGGCAAGAATCAGATCGCTGCATTTCATCTTGGCGAATTCTATGGAATTGCGGACAGCCAAAAAAGCATATTCTTTAATCTTGATAAAGGAGTCGTTGTAAGTACTTTGGCGGTGTTCGGAACGCGAGCAATAAAAACACCGAGAACCGCTACGGCAGTAAATAGTGCCCTTCATTTCAAAAACGGCTCGACCTATCAGTTCCGGGCTGCACAATCAACTGGCTCCCGATCCTGGGATAATTTAAACGAGAATAATTTCGAAGGCACTATTGAGATTAGTCCAGGTTTACACCATGTGGATGGCTATGTGTCCTATGATGGATCCGGACCATTTACCTTTCCCTTGGGCAACGGCAGTAATCATTACTATCCACTGACTTGTAACGGAAATGACGGACAAGTGATCACTGCTTCCTGGATTTCCGGAGACCCCTCAAACGGTATTGATCCTACTGACGCAAATTCAGCTCATAATAGAAATCTGTTACAAAAAGGAATTAAAAGAGTTTACGCTTCGGGCCAGTGGGACTGGCATGTCCGTCAATCCGGAACACCATTAGTAGGAACCGCATCACCTGCTAATGTTGCACCAGCCGCACCTATAAAAATTACAGTAAAGATTCCGGATGATATTAGTTCTGTTACAGGAACATCCATTACTGAACTGGCGCTTGTAGGCTGGAATGGAACACAATGGGAGCCCTTACAGGACTCTCAGATGGAGTCAGGAATGATCTCGGCCTTTGCCAGCAAACCGTTCTCGGCTATTTCCTTTGGCAGTGTGGATGTGGACCCACTGCCGGTGAAACTTGTTCACTTCTCTGCACATCCCGAAGGCAAAATTGCTGTTTTGAATTGGACAACGTCATTGGAATCCAACAGCGGGTATTTCGATATCGAACGCAGTGTTAGCGGCAGAGATTGGCTTAAAATTGGTAGAGTCTCGGCGGCCGGGGAAAGTTCACAAATCTCCTATTACACCTTTTCGGATTTCAACGCAGCTGTTGGCAATAATCTTTACCGTTTAAAAATGGTTGACCAAGACTATTCTTTTTCTTATAGTCGCATTGAGTCTATTTTAATTGAGCAACCCAGTATGCTCACAGTGTACCCAAATCCAGCTAACGATATCCTAACCATTGTCCCTGGTAATAATCGGGATAAGATTGTTAATGTCATTATGTTCGATATCTCCGGTCGTACAGTGCACAGTTCTCAGCTAAATTCCATAGATGTAAAGAAATTTCAGCCAGGCATTTATACTTTGCAGATCACGGGACCAAAAAATGATATAATTTCTAAAAATGTAATAATAGAAAGATAGCATCCGCCGACTCAAAAGGAAATAATAAGCTACTTTTCTGAAAATGTGTTAGAAATCAGATAATTTGTCATATACTTGTATGAAGAGCTGTTGGATATTGCTATTTTAGCTGTGTTGAACAATATCAAGAATCAAGATTGCTTAATACTCAATGTTTATAAATATGAAAAATCACTATCCAGGACTTCTCCCTAAGGCACATTTATGGGCAGATGTTGTGCTTCTCAACTTATCCTTCTTTCTGTCGTATTTTCTCCGATTTAGTGACATGTCGGTTTTTTATAAAAACCAGTACGTTAATCTCTTATTAGTCGCAAATCTGGTGTGGGTTTTTACAATCTACATATTTAAAACCTATCATTTCACACGCCTCTCCTATCATTTTAATGTACAATTAGGCAATTACCTTAAAGCGTTGATGGTTCATGGCGCTGTTATGATGGGATTTTTGTACTTATCGAAGTCCGGCGAAGAATATTCAAGATATCAATTTTTGATGACATATGGCCTTTTTATTATTCTGTCAACAGCATCCAGAGCCACTGCTGTCCTCTTTTTGAAATTATACCGCAAAGCAGGATACAATTTCAACCGTTATGCTATTGTTGGTAGAGGCGATCTCGCGGGTTTAATCAGGGAGTTTTATAACGACCGGAAAGAGTTGGGATATCGATTTTATGGCATGTATCATTTTCAAGATAAAGAAAACGAAATTGATGCATTGGAATCAATGGTTAAGGAAAAGCAATTAGACTATTTATACTGTTGCCTTTCAGACGTGAATGACGACCAGGTAAGACAAGTGATCAAACTCGGAGAGCGCCTTAAAACACAAATCCGTCTTGTTCCAGACTTTCGCGGATTTATGACGAACATGGCCACTATCGAATACCATGATATGTATCCGATTATTCAGGTCAACACCAAGCCATTTTCAAGTTTCAATGAGCAAACTGTAAAACGCCTTTTTGATCTTGCGTTTTCTGCAATTGTAATGATTCTCGGAGCTCCCATTTTCTTTTTTGTATGGGCTGCAATTAAAATCAGCTCTCCGGGACCGGCCTTTTTCAAGCAGCAACGTTCAGGACGCTGGGGCAAAATGTTCTATATTTATAAGTTTAGAAGTATGTACACGGATGCGGATAAGATGGGCATGCAGCACTCGAAAGGTGACAGCGATCCACGCATTACACCTATTGGCCGGATACTTAGAAAATCGAGGCTGGATGAATTGCCTCAGTTTATTAATGTGCTAAAAGGTGAAATGTCTGTTGTTGGCCCTCGCCCATTGTATAAGTATGATGTAGATATGTTAATGGAAGCGGCTCCTCATGATTTCCAGCGTTTATTAACCGTGAAGCCTGGAATTACATCAATTGGACAGATTAATGTTGGTTATGCAGATACGGTTGCCAAGAATGTCGAGCGATTGAAATACGACCTTCAGTATCTTAAATCTTACAGCGTATTTGACGATGTTCAACTCATTTTTCGGACTGTTCAGGTTATGGTGCTGGGCAGAGGTCAGTAATACTTGGCGTTTATCTGTAAGCTGCATTTCTTACCACTATAGGTTTAGCAATAATGAAAAGGCCTGACTAACAAAGTCAGGCCTTTTCATTGCATATTATTTTATCATCATTACCTTTAAGTGGTTGTAAATATCTAATAATAATGAAAATTGTAGTGCTTGGCGCGTCAGGGCAATTAGGAAGCTGCCTCAAAAGAGTTGCTCATGAAAGAAATATTACCAGTATCTCATTCCCGCCAGAAGATGTTAGCGACATTTTAAATCCTCAGTTACTTGATACTTTGTTTTCTTTGGAAAAGCCTTCTTTCATTATTAATTGTGCCGCATATACGGCTGTTGACAAAGCGGAAGACGATATAGAGACATGCAGAAAAGTAAATCGCGATGGAGCTCGATACATTGCAGAGGCCTGCAAGAAGTATAATGCGGCATTAATTCACATTTCAACTGATTTTGTATTTAAAGGCAATATCCCAAGTCTGTTGAGTGAAAGTGACTTAGCCGAACCAGAAAACATTTATGGCATCACGAAACTTGAAGGTGAATATGCAGTAATTGGATCGGTCGATGAACATTTCATTCTCCGTACAAGCTGGCTTTACTCCGAATACGGTAACAATTTTGTTAAAACAATGTTACGCCTGGGTAAAGAGCGCGGAGAATTGGGTGTCATTATCGACCAAGTCGGCTCCCCCACCTATGCGATCGACCTGGCCGGGACAATTTTAGATATCATTGAGTCTGACAGCAAGTCGTATGGTGTTTACCATTACAGCAATGAAGGTGTAACTTCATGGTTTGATTTCGCTAAAGCGATTTTTGATATTAGTCAGACACAAGTTGAGCTTAACCCAGTTAAGACATCTGAATATATTACCAAAGCAGTTCGCCCGGCCTATTCTGTAATGGATAAGACAAAAATCAAAACAACATTCTCCACACAGATTCCTTATTGGAGAGATAGCCTTACAACATGTCTGGCGCGTCTCGCGCAGACACAGGCATAGACGGATCCGCCTATCCTGATTTCCTATTTTTATGCTAAACGACATAAAAAACCGTTCTATTTTTACCGGTGGTACAGTACTCGGTTGCATTGCACCCTAATTTTCCAATCCGTTCTAAATGAATGTAAACGATAATAATCCGAATGACCGCGACGGCTTACCCCCATTTGTCAGAAGCTGGAAACAGCTTTATCAGCTGCTTATTGGCACGCTCATTCTGCTGATTGTCCTCTTCTATTTATTTATGAAACACTTTCAATGAGCTCGCTGGACTGGATTGTACTCTCACTCACACTGATATTTGTTGTTGCCTACGGGATTTATCGCAGCCGCGAGAAGCATACGATGGACTCGTTTTTACTGGCCGGGCAGTCCATGCCCTGGTATCACGTAACGCTGTCATTGATGGCCACGCAGGCCAGCGCTATCACGTTTTTATCTGCTCCGGGTCAGGCTTATACGGACGGCATGCGGTTTGTGCAGTTCTATTTTGGTTTGCCGCTTGCTATGGTGGTGCTGTGCATCACATTTGTGCCCAAATTTGGCCAGCTTAAAATATTTACAGCCTACGAGTTCCTGGAAAGGCGCTTTGACCTTCGAACGCGGGCGCTCACTTCTTTTCTTTTTCTTTTGCAGCGCGGACTTTCCACAGGGCTTTCCATCTATGCGCCTTCGCTGATTCTTTCTGCTATCCTGGGGTGGGACATTATGTGGACCAACATTATCTCCGGAGGCATTGTCATGCTCTATACCATTGCAGGCGGCAGCCGCGCGGTTTCACACACGCACTTGCAGCAGATGGGCATTATCACGGTTGGAATGGTGATTGCGGGCGTAATGGTTGTTCGTTTTTTGCCTAATGATGTCTCCTTTGGTGATGCGCTGCATGTGGCCGGTAAGATGGGCAAGATTAATCTGATTGATTTTACTTTTGATTTAAACAACCGTTATAATGTTTGGTCCGGGCTGATCGGTGGTTTCTTTCTGCAACTCTCCTATTTTGGAACGGATCAGTCGCAGGTCGGGCGGTTTTTGACGGGAAGCTCGCAGGGGCAAAGCAAGCTGGGGCTGGCCATGAATGGTCTTTTAAAGATCCCTATGCAGTTTATGATCCTGCTGGTGGGCGTTTTGGTTTTTGCATTTTATCAGTTTACAAATCCGCCGCTGTTCTTTAACGAAACGGCCGTGGAGCAGGTCCGAAAAACGCAGTATGCCGCCGAATACCAAAAGCTCGAAACCCGCCACGATGCCATTCAGGCCGCCAAGCGCCCGCATGTGATGGAGCTGACGCGCGCGCTGAAAAAAGATGATGAGCCCGCCATTGAACAGTCCCGCACAGCACTGGCAAAGATCGAAACCCAGGTTCAGGATGTGCGCAAACAGGCTGGGGCCGTGCTTTCAAAAGCCAATGGAGCAGAGATCAATGATGTCAACTACATTTTTCTAAGATTTGTGATTGATTATCTTCCGGTAGGAATGGTGGGTTTGCTGATTGCGGTGATCCTGCTGGCGTCAATGGGATCAGTGGCATCGGCTTACAACTCGCTGGCCTCTTGCAGCATCGTGGATATTTACAAACGGATGGTGCATAAAGATGATGATTCACGCAATTATGTGGCAGCCTCCCGCTGGGCCACATTCTTCTGGGGCGTCTTCTGCATTGGCGTAGCGCAGTATGCCTCCCGGCTGGGCAGTATGATCGAGGCCGTTAACATTCTGGGTTCATTGTTTTATGGCGTGATCCTGGGCATATTCCTGGTCGCATTTTATTTTCCCAAAATCGGAAGCAGGGCTGTGTTTTTTGCCAGTATACTGGGTGAAATATTTGTGGTTCTCAGCTACTGGCTGGATCTGACTGCCTTTCTATGGCTTAACCTGATCGGCTGCGCCCTTGTTATATTCTTTGCGCTGATCCTTGAAAAGATCTGGCCCCAACCCGCCCAAGAGGTGAATGCGTTGTAAGTAACTGCCAGGCGCGCGCAGCAAGCTCCCCTGAATATTGCAATCCGTAGCACATTCCGGCAGATGGCAGGGTTTGTGCACAATTTCTTTTAAAATTTTGATTATTAGAAGAAGATTGCTTGGCAGCCCAAATTTTTACTGGTTACCGTGAAACTATTCCGGGTTTTAAATCCTTAATAAGTACAATCCAAGAACCCTGACGGGCTGTTTTTTACGGCTATTATGTCACCGTTTGTATACAAAATTTTTCATCCTGAACCTTTTATGTATCCCTTAGCCCACCCAGTGATTTTCCAGTCAGGCTTAGATTTTATTCCTACCGACAGCTGACGACCGGGTCCCGTTCTTTACCTCGGCGCTATTAAAGCGTCAATATCTATCTGTTTCATAAAATAAAAATCTACATGAAGTATTGGTCTAAGCCACAAAAAACAATGCGTTTGGCGCTTAGCTCGGCACTGCTTTCACTCACTTCTTTTTGCCCGATATTCTCTCAGGCTATTCAGGAAAGTTCCAAAGAGGCGCCCTTATTGGAGCAGGCAACTTTGCAGGCGGTTGTTGACTACGCCATTAAAAACCAGCCCATTGTTCAGCAATCGCTGATCGATGAGCGGATTACCGAAAATCAGATCCGCAGCAGGCTTGCCGACTGGTATCCGCAGATCAATTTCAATTACAACTTGCAGCACAACTTTATCGTGCAGACCAGCATCATTGCCGGTAATCCCGTAAAGCTTGGTGTCAGCAACATTTCAGCAGCGCAGTTCACATTATCGCAGCAGATCTTCAACCGCGATGTGCTGTTGGCAAACCAGACCAAAAGAGACGTGCTCTTACAGGCCAGCCAGAACACTTCCTTTAATAAGACCGACATTGCCGTCAATGTTTCCAAAGCATTTTATGATGTGCTGGCAACGACCCAGCAGATTGATGTAGCTCAGGAAGATATTCAGCGCCTGGAAAGAAGCTTAAAGGATGCAGAAAATCAATACAAGTCAGGAATTGCTGATAAAATTGATTTTAAGCGTGCGACCATTTCGCTTAACAACACCAAAGCCAGCAAGAAAAGCAATGAGGAGCTTTTGAAAGCCAAGCTCGATTATCTGAAATCGTTAATGGGTTACCCATCCGACAAGCAGCTAGCGATCGCCTATGACACATTGCAGATGGAAAGAGAGATATCGCTGGATACGCTGCAAAATCTGGATCTGAACTCGCGCATAGAATTTCAGCTGCTGAGCACGCAGAAAAAGCTTTTGGAAGCAAATCTTCAATATAACAAATGGAGCTATCTGCCTAATATTTCGCTCAACGGGGCTTACAACCTGAACTTTCAGAATAACCAGTTTACCGATCTTTACAACAAGAATTATCCCAATTCCTTCGGACTGCTGACGCTTTCGCTGCCCCTTTACCAAGGTGGTAAAAGAAAGGCCAACACCAAGGCGGCAGAATGGCAGATCAAACGACTCGATTGGGATATAAAAGGCCTTCAAATGAATGTGAGCGCCGAATACTCGCAGGCGCTGGCTAACTACAAAGGCAATCTGACGAATCTGCTTGCCCAGAAAGATAATATGGACCTGGCCCGCGAAGTATATGATGTCATCCAGCTCCAATATAAATCAGGCATTAAAACCTATCTGGAAGTGGTAACCTCGGAAACCGACCTGCGATTGGCACGCATCAGTTATTACAATGCGCTCTACCAGACTCTGGCCAGTAAGATCGATGTGCAAAAAGCCCTTGGGCAAATGAACTATTAAATCGAAAAATACCCCTATTATGTTCTCAAATAAATTACCATACTTTTCAGCAGCACTGTTTCTGGGCATTCTGAGCTCTTGCGGAGATAAAAAAGAGCAGCAGCAGCAAGCAGCAGCTCCCCCGGCCGTGCCGGTCTCACTTGTAGCTGTGACGACGGCAGACGCAACCTACTACGACGAATATCCAGGCACGGTAACTGCGCTGAACGAAATTGAGCTGCGGCCGCAGGTTACGGGCTTTATCACCGGCATTCATTTCAAAGACGGCTCCCGCGTAAGAAAGGGCCAGCTGCTTTATTCTATTGATGCCCAGCTTTATAATGCCAATTATGATCAGGCTGTTGCCAACCTTAATGTGCAGCAAGCCAATCTGGCCCGCGCTCAGAAAGATGCTGACCGCTACCATGAGCTTGAAAAAAACGATGCTGTGGCCAAACAGCTTGTTGATAATGCAGATGCAGCCCTGGAAGTAGCCAAAAGACAGGCTGAGGCGGCTAAGGCAAACATTCAGGCGGTTCAAACGAGTGTAAACTATACCAAGGTGACTGCTCCCTTTGATGGTGTGATTGGCATCTCGATGGTGAAAGTGGGCGCGGCTGTAACGGCTGGCCAGACCATTCTGAACACTGTTTCAACCGACACCCAATTGGCAGTTGATTTTAATGTAGACCAAAGAGAAATCTACCGGTTTTCGACATTGATGAAAAACGCAAAGGCGGCTGATTCCACATTCACTTTGAAATTTGGAAACGATATTTTTCCTGCGACAGGCAAAATCGCCCTGATCGACCGCGCTGTTGACCCACAAACAGGGACCATTAAGACAAGGCTTGTTTTTCCAAACAAAGATAACCGGCTGCGTTCTGGCATGAGCGGAACTGTGCGCGTGCTTAATAATGCTGCTGCCAAATCTGTGGTGATCCCCTATAAGGCAGTTACCGAGCAGCTGGGCGAATTCTTTGTATATGTAGCTGGCGACAGCAGCAAAGTAAGCCAGCGCCGGGTTGTGCTGGGAACATCCCTGGGAGCCAACGTAATCATTAAAGAAGGGCTGAAAGAAGGAGAAAAGATTGCCGTCGAAGGCGTTCAGAACCTGAGAGAAGGCGCAGTTATTAAAGAGGGAAAATAATCCTTCGCTCTTTTACTAATATTATAATCCAGTAAAAATGATTGCAGATATTTTTATAAAAAGGCCCGTTACAGCGATAGTTACGTCCATCGTGCTGGTCCTGGTGGGTCTTATTGCACTGACCATATTGCCTGTTGCGCAGTATCCGGATGTAACGCCGCCTACCGTAACAGTAAGCGGTAACTTTACCGGCGCCGACGCTCAGACCGTTGAGCAGACCACAACGACGCCTATCGAAACCCAGATCAACGGTACGCCGGGCATGACTTATATGTCCAGTAACTCGACCAGCAGCGGTCAAAGCAGCATTAACGTTGTTTTTGATGTTGGAACCAATGTCGACATTGCCGCCCTGGACGTTCAGAACAGGGTGAGTGTGGCAGAGCCTACCCTACCCGATGCCGTTAAACGTCTGGGTTTGACTGTAAGAAAACGCCAGCCAAGTATCATGATCGTGTTGGCATTGTACTCGCCCAATGGCACCCATGATGCCCAGTTCATTGGTAACTATGCCAATATTTATCTTAAAGACGCATTACAGCGCGTAAAAGGGGTTGGAGATATTATTTCCAGAGCAGATGATTTTGGTATGCGGATCTGGCTGAACCCCGAAAAGCTGGCCAACCTGCGTATGACGCCTTCGGATATTTCAGCGGCGCTTGCCGAGCAAAACCTTCAAGTTGCAGCCGGAACCGTTGGCGGTAACCCGCAGCCCAATACGCAGACATTTGAATATAATGTATTGACCAATAGCCGCCTGAATAGCAAGGCGCAATTCGAAGACATTATCGTAAGAAGCTCGCCTCAGGAAGGAAGTGTTGTTTACTTGCGTGATGTAGCCCGCGTTGAGCTGGGTAAATTCGATTACGGCGCCAATGCATTTGTTGCCGGAAAACCAGCAGCCTTTGTTTTGATCTATCAGGCGCCCGGCGCCAACGCGCTTGCCACCTATGAAGGTGTGATGAACAAGCTTGCCGAAATGAAAAAGACATTTCCCAAGGACATCGATTACGTGATCCCCAATGAAACGGCGACCGTTGTTAAGGTTTCGATCGAGGAGGTTTTGAAAACATTTGCCGAAGCGATGATTTTGGTTGTTGTCGTTGTGTTTTTGTTTCTTCAAAACTGGCGGGCAACATTGATTCCGATCCTTGCCATCCCCGTTTCGCTGATTGGTACATTGATCTTCTTTATTCCGTTTGGTTTTACGATCAACACCCTTACGCTATTTGCATTCGTACTGGCCATTGGTATAGTTGTCGATGATGCCATTGTGGTTGTCGAGGCCGTCCAGCATTATATTGACGAAAAGAAAATGTCGCCCAAGGAGGCAACCGTTCAGGCGATGAAGGATATCTCAGGACCTGTAATTGCGATTGCCCTTATCCTGGCTGCCGTTTTTGTTCCGGTGAGTTTTGTGCCCGGAATTGTGGGTCGGCTCTATCAGCAGTTTGCCATCACCATTGCCGTATCTGTTTTGCTTTCGGCTTTTGTTGCCCTTTCGCTTACGCCTGCGCTCTGCACGATCATGCTCAAACCTTCCAAAGGTGAAAATGACAAGAAGAACTGGCTGGAAAGATTCTTTGATCGCTTCAACCGTTGGTTTGACAAAGTCTCAAATGGCTATACGCGCGGCGTGGCCAAATGGATCAAGGCAACTCCGCTGGTGCTTGTGATGATGGTCTGCCTGTTTGTGGGTCTGTTTTTCCTTTTCAAAAACAAGCCATCGGGTTTTATCCCGGTTGAAGATGAAGGGCGTCTTTTTGTAACTTATGAGATGCAGGAGGCCACTTCAACGACGCGTAACATTGCTATGCTCAAAGAGGTCATGAAGCGCGTTTCTGCAATTCCAGAAGTCCGTGTAGCGGGTGGTTTGGCAGGACTTAACGTTTTAAGCTTTTCAAACAAGTCCAATGTAGGTACGCTCTTTATCAGCTTGCAGCCGTGGGCAGACCGTAAAGGCGCCGAGCATCACGTGCAGGCGGTTATCAAGCAGATACAGGCCCGTACGGCTGACATTAAGGAAGCAAGGGTGCTCGCTATTGCTCCGCCAGCGATTCCGGGTCTTGGTGCAACCTCTGGTTTTACATTCCAGCTGCAACAATCCACCAGCACCGACAACATTCAGCAGTTCGAAGGTGTCATGCGTAATTTCCTTGGTGAGGTCAACAAGCGTCCCGAGATTGCCATGGCCTATACCTTCTTTAATGCCAGAACGCCGAGTTACCAGATTGATGTGGACCGCGACAAAACCAAGAAATTGGGTGTTCAGGTCAATGATGTATTCAGCTCGCTTTCGACGCTTCTGGGAAGTAGTTATGTAAACGATTTCAACCTTTACGGACGTAACTTCCGAGTAATGGTGCAGGCTGACAGCAGTTTCCGCTCGTCGCTGGATAAAATCAAGCAGTTCTACGTCCGCAACCGCGAAGGAAATATGATCCCGCTCGGCTCGCTGGTGACAACCAAAGTGGTAGAGAACCCAGCTTTGATTTCCCACTATAATATTTACCGTTCTGTCGAAATCAATGGAACGCCTAAGCCGGGTTACAGTAGTGGTCAGGCCATTAACGCGCTGCGTGAGGTTGCCCAGAAACTACCCGCTGGTTATAGTTACGAATTCTCTGGTATGAGTAGTGAGGAGATTAAAGCGGGTGATAGTACAACATTGATCTTTTCGATCTCGATCGTTTTTGTGTTCCTGTTTCTGGCAGCATTATATGAAAGCTGGTCTATCCCTTTCTCAGTGCTCTTTGCCGTCCCTATCGGCGCTTTCGGCTCAATTCTGACACTTACATTCCTGCCGAATTTATCAAATAACATTTATGCACAGATCGGTCTGATCACACTGATCGGGCTTGCGGCAAAGAACGCGATCTTGATCGTTGAATTTGCCAAGGAACGTGTCGATGGCGGTATGGAGCTTGTAGCAGCAACCCTTGAAGCCGTTCGGCTCAGGTTGCGCCCCATCATTATGACCTCGCTGGCCTTTATTCTGGGTGTACTTCCGCTTGCATTTGCCAGTGGAGCTGCGGCAGAATCAAGAAAAACCATCGGCTGGACCGTATTCGGGGGGATGCTTGCAGCAACCTCGCTGGCCATCTTCGTGGTGCCTGTTCTTTTCGTTGCCATTGAAAAGATAGCCATGGGCAAGAAGAAACACGACCATACGCCGCCTGATGCGCCTGCTGCTGAGATAGCTTAGCATCAAGCACATCTACAAAAAACAGCTCACGGAAATAATATTTCTGTGAGCTGTTTTTTTATCGACTTGAGAAACCTGTTAAAGAAATCCATCTTTTTGTCATCAGGGACTTTCGTCACATTGTCTTATAAATACGTGATATACTTTAATTCAAGCTGCCTTTAAATATGGACGCAGGCAGTATTTATCGTATTTGCTTTTTTGCCACTTAGAATAGTATTCTATTTATATTTATATAAATTCTTAATAAATAACTTTTATATCAAAACTCATAAATCAGGATTCTAACTCCGGAATTTCAGCAGGTCGTCCCAAAAAATGTAAAGAGCAGATTTACTTGTGCAATTTTTGAAGGTAATTGTAATGAGTAGTGAGCAATAATTAAGATCTTTGTAACACTATTTCTGACAGTATAGTGCAGCACTAATTGTAACTATAACATTGATTTCAAAAATGATATCAATGTCAAAACACACCATAAATTTTTTTAAGGCATATGTCTCGGAAAAAATAGCTAACAAAAGGGAGTTCAAGCCGATGATTGTTGAGCTAATTAGTAGGGTGCTTACTTTACTGCATTCAGCGGAATTTCCATACTCACATAGAACTCAGACCAACTTACGACCTGACGAAAAAGGCAAAAAATCAAAAGCATTAATAAGTAGCACGGGCGACGTAGATGTATCAATATCCTTTAAATCAAAACTAGTAGTTTTCGGAAAAAATTATGTACATTTTTAGAACTGAATGTTCAATCAAATGCTTTTCATGAGAACTATTTGGCAAACAGTAGCATAGAAAAACATTAATCACATATTCAAATATTTAACTATGCAGTGTCCAAACTATCTTCGTCACATTAATAGCCTGTCTTACTGTTCAAGCTTTGATTTTGCATTTAGAATTAATGGGATCATGACTGGAGATGAATTTTAGGTTTTGTTGGCATCAGATAACAGCACTTTATGGTCAACGCAGATTATCAGAAAAACCAGTGGCGAAATGCAGTGGTATAGTAATTACCGGTCGTAATCCTAACTTCAACTTTTGAAGGCACGGTAATGATTATCTCTGCATCGGCGCTTTTTCAAAGATTGATAGAAAACCCTCCAATACACAGAAATACTATGAAGACCGATTTAGGTTTGCAAGCTTCAGGATTTAACCATACGCTAATTCACCAATTAATTGAGCCGGCATTTTATGCTCACCCGGAACGTATAGCGGTAATGTTCAATCAGACAGGCACTACCTATCAGGAGCTTGCCGACCGTTCAAATAATCTGGCCAACGCTTTATTGTTTGAAACCTCGGATGAAATCATCGGGATCAGTACAGCACGATCTATTGAAATGGTTATTGGGGTGCTGGCCATCTTGAAAGCCGGAAAAGCATATTTACCCTTAGATCCAACCTATCCGGCACAACGACTGGAGCAGATAATTGCGGATTCAGGAATTTCTTATTGTGTCGCTCTCGCTAAGGAAAAAACATTATTCGCAACGCTGAATCTACATGTGATTGCTGCAGACCAGAAATATGATTGCCCCACCCAGTCAGCAGCCTATCAGAACGGAAACGCCTGTGTATTGTACACCTCAGGTTCTAACGGGATACCCAAAGGCGTCAAGCTTGGACACGAGGGATTTGTAAATCTCATCAAATACCAGAAGCTTTATTCTTGTGCTAAACCAGGAATGAGGAGTTTGCAATTTTGTCATCTAAGTTTTGATGGCTCATTTCCCGAAATTTTTGTTCCCCTGGCAACTGGCGGAACGATTTACATTATTGATGATGCGTATCGCCTGGATTCGGGAAAATTACTGGAATTTATTTTCGAAAATGAGATCAACCGGGCATTTCTTCCTTTCGTTGCATTACAATATTTGGCAGAAGCTGCGGTTGCAGAAGAACGCTTTCCTGAAAATTTATTCGAGATCATTACCGGTGGAGAGTTGCTGAAAATCACTCCTCAAATTAGTGCTTTTTTTGCTGCATTACCGGAATGTACTCTGGTGAATGCTTATGGACCTACAGAGGCCAGTGTTTGGGTTACTGAACTACGCCTGAAAGGTAGCACCGAAAATTGGCCGTCGATCCCTACTATTGGTAAAACCATTGACAATGTCGAAATATTCTTTCTGGATGACGAATTAAATCTAGTGGAAAATGGCGAGACAGGCGAACTGTGCATTAGCGGAATCTGCCTGGCCAATGGCTATTTGAAACGTCCCGAACTAACGGCAGAGAAATTCACTAACTGGACCCATCCGGAGAAGGGTGAAATAAAGATTTACAGAACGGGCGATTTGGGCAAATATCGTGCAGATGGTGAAATTGAATTTTTCGGTAGAAGTGATAACCAAGTAAAAATTCGCGGTAACAGGGTTGAACTTGGCGAAATAGAAGTGGCCCTGAACCAGCAAAAAAACGTCAAGCAATCGGTTGTAGCGGCTAGGGAGGATATTCCGGGACAAAAAATCCTTGTTGCCTATCTGGTAACCGATGCCCAGAATTTCGATCTGAATGCCCTTCGCGCGACCATCAAAGTTGCGCTGCCCGAGTATATGATTCCGGCGCATTTTGTTTTGATAGATGACATTCCGAAAATGGTAAGCGGGAAGGTTGATAAAAAAGCACTTCCCAAGCCAGAAATTAAAAGACCTGAACTCAGCGTTTTATATATTAAGCCAAAAACGATCTTAGAAAAAAACCTAGCTGCGGTTTGGATCGAATTATTGCAGCTGGATAAAGTAGGTTTAGAAGATAATTTTTTTGAATTAGGCGGAAACTCTCTCCTAGCCCAAAAAACAGTTGCTATTTTAAAGCATCGTTTCAACTATTTGGTTCCGGTTACCAAAATCTATCAATTCCCAACATTAAGCGGGATTGTCGGATTTCTGGAACAAAAAGCCCGTCCGGATGTGCATCCAAAATCTGCCAAGAAAAAAAGTGAATCGAGCGACATTGCCATCATAGGAATGGCTGGCCGGTTCCCCGGTGCGGATACTATCAGCGGACTATGGAACGTGCTGAAAAGCGGAAAGGAAACAACCCGTTTCTTCAGCAATGATGAGTTGGATGAATCTATCCCCGCCGAGGTAAAGAATGATCCGATGTATGTGAAGGCAAGGGGTGTTATAAACGGGGCCGACCACTTTGATGCCGCATTCTTCGGATTGAACCCTAAGCAAGCCGATGCAATGGATCCGCAGCAGCGCCTTTTTATGGAAATTGCTTGGGAAGTTTTGGAACAAAACGGGCACATTCCACAAAAATACGACGGCTCGATCGGCGTGTTCGCGGGCTGTGGAACCAACACTTACTATTATAATAATGTACTTAATAATCCGCTTGTATTAAACACAGTTGGTGCTTTTCAGGCAACGACGCTTAATGAGAAAGATTTTATAGCATCGCGAACGGCTTACCAGCTGAACCTAAAAGGTCCGGCTGTCAGTCTTTTTTCTGCGTGCTCCACTTCTCTGCTGGCGATCGCTCAGGCGACAGACAGCATTAGAAATGGCCAGTGCGATGTGGCGATCGCTGGCGGCGCAAGTGTTACTGCACCAATCAACAGCGGGTACTTGTACGAAGAAGGTGCCATGCTCAGCAAAGATGGCCATTGCAACACCTTTAATGCGAACTCCACCGGAACAGTATTCAGCGATGGTGCGGGTGTAGTTTTGCTGAAAAGTCTGGAAGCCGCGAAGTCTGATGGTGATGTGATTTATGCAGTGATCAAAGGGTGCGGTGTCAATAACGACGGTGGCAGTAAAGGAAGCTTTACCGCTCCGAATTCCGAAGGACAGGCCGGAGCCATTACCATGGCACTTCACGACGCTGGTGTAGAACCATCCACGATCAGTTATGTTGAAGCGCACGGAACTGCCACGCCACTTGGCGACCCTGTTGAGATTGAAGGATTAAAAATTGCGTTTGGGGAACAAGCCGAAAAGCAATTTTGTGCAATAGGCTCCATCAAAAGCAATATGGGTCATTTGACCGCTGCGGCAGGAGTTGCAGGTCTGATCAAAACGACCCTTGCTTTATATCACAAACAAATACCGGCGTCCATAAATTATATACAACCAAATCCGAATATTGATTTTGCCAACAGTCCTTTTTATGTTAATGACAAGCTTAATACTTGGGAGTCTGAAACGTCAAGAAGAGCTGGCGTAAGCTCATTCGGCGTCGGCGGAACGAATGTGCATGTTATACTTGAAGAATTTGAAAATACAGCTGGCAAATCCGGAAACGGCAGACCATTCGAGCTCGTTAGCCTATCAGCTAAAACAGAAAATAGCAGGGACCTTTACGCGCGGAACCTGGTGGGTTACCTGCAAGAGCACGCAGGAGCCAATCTGGCAGACATTGCCTTCACATTACAAACAAGCCGGGCCGATTTTAACCATCGTCGTTTTATGGTGGTGTCAAATAATAAGGAGCTTGCTGAAAAACTTGAAGCTGATGCAGCAGCCTCCGAATCCAAGATTGTAAAGGATGCGCCGGGTGAAGTGGTCTTTATGTTTCCTGGTCAGGGCTCACAGTATCTTAACATGGGCCTAGAATTGTATCAGAATGAACCCGGCTACCGGAATGCTGTCGACGAATGCGCTGAAATTCTTCAATCGTTTTTAGATGCCGATATCAGGGAGATCATGTATCCCGAAACGGATTCCGCAGCAGCAGAGGCAAGATTAAAAAATACAAAATATACACAACCAGCCCTGTTTGTTACTGAATATGCATTGGCAAAGCTCTGGATGAGCTGGGGCGTGAATCCGTCCATTTGCTGCGGACATAGCATTGGCGAATTTGTTGCGGCTCATTTGTCTGGCGTGTTTACGCTGGCGGATGCCTTAAAACTAATCGCTACGCGCGGCAAAATGGTAAGTGAATTACCTGAAGGGAGCATGTTATCCGTGCGCATGGAGGCAGAAACGCTTGTGAAAATTTTACCGCCAACACTTTCTATATCAGCCATTAATACCAGCATAAGCATCGTGGTGGCCGGATCTGTTTCCGAGATTACCACGTTCGCGAAGCAGCTGGACGAACAAGAAATCCCTAACCGCACCTTGTTAACCAGTCACGCATTCCATTCTGCCATGATGGATCCGATCGTGGGTGATTTCGAAGAAGTGGTAAAGCAGGTTTCTTTGAACAGACCCAAAAAAGCGATTGTATCAACCGTTACCGGAAGCTGGCTTACCGATGCACAGGCAACCGATCCTGCCTACTGGGCCGGTCACTTGCGCGCTACGGTTCGCTTTGCTGATGCGATGGACTTTATATTAACGCAGGATAATCCGCTCTTGCTGGAAGTTGGACCCGGAAGCGTAACAGCATCTTTGGCCCGTCAGCAATCGGGAAGCAAAAATTTAACAAAACCGTTTGGCGCAATACTGTCGAGTTTAGACAACAAAAAAGGAGTGCAAAGTGAATATCAGTCGCTTTTAAAAAGTTTGGGTCAGCTATGGCTTAATGGAATAACGATCGATTGGCAGGCGTATTACAAAGAGCAAAATAGAAGTCAAGTAATGCTTCCTGCATATGCCTTCGATAAAAGAATTTGCTGGATAAAACCAGCACCTGTACACGTATCGCATCCGGTTACTATCACTCAACCACTGGCAGCAGAGCAGGCTGTCGAAGACGCTCAATTAAGAACTATGAGGAAAGATCTACTGATTGAAAAAGTTAAAGAAATTTTAGAAAATGCCTCTGGCATTGAAATGGATGGTGTTAGCCCAGACACAGCATTTCTGGAAGTCGGACTGGATTCGCTATTGCTGACGCAAGTCTCACTTGCGCTGAAAAAAGAGTTTGGGCTTCCCCTTACTTTCAGACAACTAAATGAAGATTATGCCACCTTCGAGCTGTTAGCCGGATATCTGGACGCTAATTTACCGGCTGAGCTTTACCAGCCCGCAGTGGCGCCGCAAGCAGCTGCACCTCAATTTGCTTCCCAGCCAGAAATGGCCCAACCCGCCAGCCCACCACAATCATACGGGTCTCCTGTTGAATTGTCTGGCAACGACACATCATTAGGTTTGATCGCCCAGCAGTTGTCTATTTTGGCAAAGCAGGTGGCATTGATGCAGGGCGGGAATCAGCTTCTGTCCGCTATCACACCCATTGCGCAATCAAACGGAAACAAGCAAGTTCCGGCTGATCGCAGCTCCGTTAAACCGGCGACGCTTGCGGCTTCCGAGCTGACTCCGGAAGACACTGAGCTTATCAAAAAACCTTTTGGCGCGATTGCCAAGATCGAGAAACATGCTACGGAGCTGAGCGAAGTGCAGAAAGCCTTTATCCAGCAGTTTACAGAGCGCTACAACAAAAAGACCAAAGGAAGCAAAGATTATACGCAGGAGAATCGCGCGCAGATGGCCGATCCGCGCGTGGTTTCCGGCTTTAAGCCTTATACTAAAGAGATTGTTTATCCGATCGTGATCAACAAGTCGAAAGGGAGCAAACTTTGGGACCTGGATGGTAACGAGTACATTGATATGCTCAATGGATTTGGGTCAACGATCTTTGGCTACCAGCCGGATTTCATGAAACGAGCCCTGCACGACCAAGTTGAAAATGGTTATGAGATCGGTCCGCAACATGAAATGGCTGGTGAAGTAAGCAAATTGGTTTGCGGGTTTACCGGCTTCGACAGGGCCGCACTATGCAGCACGGGCTCGGAGGCGGTTTTAGGAACCATGCGCATTGCCCGGACTGTTACCGGTCGTTCGCTGATCGTAGCATTTACGGGTTCGTATCATGGTATTGTGGATGAGGTGCTTATTCGCGGAACAAAAAAATTAAAATCCTTTCCTGCTGCTCCGGGAATTATGCCAGAATCAGTTCAAAATATGCTGATCCTGGATTACGGTACTGAAGAAAGTCTGCGCATCATTAAAGAGCGTGCTCATGAATTAGCGGCGGTTTTGGTTGAAACTGTCCAAAGCCGCAGACCGGAATTTGTGCCAGTATCTTTCTTAAAGCAGCTTCGCGAAATCACGGCCGAGTCGGGTACAGCTCTCATTTTCGATGAGGTGATAACCGGGTTCAGAATGCATCCCGGAGGTGCGCAAGCCTTGTTTAATATCAAAGCTGATCTTGCATCTTACGGTAAAGTCGTGGGCGGAGGATTGCCAATCGGTGTGATAGCAGGGAAAAAAGAGTTCATGGATGCGCTGGATGGCGGTTTCTGGAAATTTGGCGATGCGTCTATTCCGGAAGTCGGTGTAACGTATTTTGCGGGCACCTTTGTAAGACATCCGTTAGCGCTGGCTGCTGCAAAAGCTTCGTTGCTTTACATGAAGGAAAAAGGACCTGCATTGCAACAAAGCATCAGCAAAAAAGCAGAGCGGCTGGCAAATACATTGAACAGCCTATTTGAGCAAAGAAGACTTCCTTTTTACGTGGCCCAGTATAGCTCTTTATGGAAAATAAAATACCATGATGAGATTCCGTACAGCGAGCTGATGTTTGCATTGATGCGCGAAAAAGGGGTTCATATCTGGGACGGCTTTCCTTGCTTTACAACGGAAGCCCATACTGAAGAAGAGATCGACCTGGTGATTGACCTGTTCATGGAAAGCATTGATGAGATGGTAGCAGGTGGTTTTTTCCCGTCCAGCACGCCCGCAATCACAAATGAAAATAGCAAGAACGTTACAGAAATATCAGAACCACCTGTACCGGGAGCGAGATTAGGCAAGGATGCAAACGGCAATCCCGCATGGTTTGTGTCCAACCCGGATTTGCCAGGAAAATATTTGCAGGTAGAGATCAACTAGCCATGATAGATAACGTAAAAAATTTAAGGCTCATCCCCGTAGAGTTTGATCCTTTTGCAGGACCTGAAATAGAAATAATGGTTCCTGCAACAGAATCACAGTTAGAGATATGGCTCGCTTGTGCATTTGGCGGAGACGATGCAAACAGATCATACAATGAATCCGTTTCCCTGCGATTTCAGGGAGCCCTGGATTGCACTTACCTGGAAAAAGCCCTCAATTCACTGACCAGACATCATGAAGCGCTCCGTTCCACATTTAGTGAAGACGGTAAGACCATGTGCATATTCAGAGATTTTCCTATTAATTTGGATTGTAAGGACATATCTGCTGAAATGGCTTCAACGCAAGAAAAGATTCTGGCGGAAGTCATTCAGCAGGAAGCAATGTATGTGTTTGATCTCGCGGCGGGGCCATTGTTTAAGCCAAGTCTGATCAAACTCTCCGAATCAGAATTTCAGCTGATATTAACTGCCCATCACATCATATGCGATGGCTGGTCGATGGGAATTATCATGCAGGATTTGAGTGCATTTTATTCTGCGCATGTCAAACATAGTAATTCAGTGGTGCAGCCGTCTGTTCCTTTTCGTAAATACGCGAAGGAACAGATTGTATATACCAAATCGACAGAATCCGTTCAGACTGAAAAATTCTGGGTCGATCAGTATCAGGAAAATATCCCCGTATGCAAGCTGCCGACAGATTATCCCCGTCCGGCTATGCGGAAATTTGCCAGCGAACGGATTGATTTCCAACTTGAACCGGAGCTTATTGGCGCCGTTAAAAAGATGGGCGTCAAGGCAGGCAGCAGCTTGGTTACAACACTGTTGTATTCATTTGAAGTCCTGCTGCACAAAGTTACCGGCGAAAAAGATATCGTTGTCGGATTGCCTGCTGCCGGACAATCCGCAACTGGCAACCATCGCCTCGTTGGGCATTGTGTTAATTTGCTTCCCATTCGCAGTCACCTCGATTCGGAAGTAAGTTTTGCAGGTTATATAAAGAGTAGAAGAGGCTACATATTTGATGCTTTTGAAAATCAGCAGATCTCATTTGGCAGCATTCTTAAAAAGCTAAAAGTAAGCCGTGATCCATCAAGAGGGCCGTTGGTTCAAGTGATTTTCAATGTTGACATGGGCATCAGCGAAGGTGTCGATTTCTACGGACTGGATTATCAGATTAAAAGCAACCCGAAGGCATTTGAAAATTTTGAACTGTTTCTTAATGCCAGCGGCTCCGAAAAATCACTGATTTTAGAATGCACCTATAACACTGCTCTCTTCAAAGTGGAAACGGTTCGTGCATTGTTGCAAAGGTTCCAATCGCTTTTAAAACAAGTGGTTGCAAATCCTGAAATCCAGATAAAACATATTAACAGTAGTGAAGAAAAGAAGCAGGTTGATCATGCTGCCGCAGCTCTGGTCCCTCCAATCCTGGTTAATTTAAAAACCGTCCACGCCCTTATAGCCGCGCAGGCCAAAGCATTGCCTGATAAAATGGCTTTAAAATTTGGAAACACAATATTTACCTATCAGGAATTAGACCAGAAAGCAAATCAACTTGCACGTTATTTGCTCAAGAATAATGTGCAAAAAGGCGATCTGATCGGATTGTCGGTGGACCGTTCTGCAGAAATGGTAATTGCGTTACTGGCTATTTTGAAAAGCGGAGCAGCCTATATCCCACTCGATCCGGCCTATCCAAAAGAACGGATCGGTTATATGCTCGAAAACTCCCGGGCGAAATTTCTGATCACATCTGCACAGTATAATCAAGAAATTGCAGCTGAACAGGTTCACACATTGTTTCTGGAAAAAGCATGGCAGGAGAGCGAAACATTTCCTTCAAACGATCCCGAAATTGCATTGACAAGTTCCGATTTGGCGTATGTTTTATACACTTCCGGTTCAACGGGCAAGCCAAAGGGCGTGCAGATCTCACACGGAAATCTAAGCAATTTCCTGATCAGTATGAGCGAAGAGCCGGGCATCAAGCAAACAGACAGGTTACTCGCGGTAACAACCATTTCGTTCGACATTGCCGGTCTTGAACTCTATCTTCCGTTAATTGTCGGCGCAGAATTGGTGCTTGCCAACTCACAAATGGTTAAAGACGGCGGTTTTCTACTAGATCTCGTTGAAGGGGAACAAATCACTTTCATGCAGGCAACGCCCTCGACCTGGCGTTTGATGCTTGACAGCGGCTGGGAAAAGAAATTTCCGATCAAGATTTTGTGCGGCGGAGAAGCTTTGCCGAAAGATCTGGCAGGCAAGTTGATTGAAAGAAGTGAGTCAGTCTGGAACATGTATGGTCCGACAGAAACGACGATCTGGTCGACATTGAAGCGCGTTTCGGCCAATGACGATCTCATCACGGTTGGGAAACCGATTTTGAATACGCAGATCTACATTTTAAATGATGACTTGCAGCTGGTTAAAGATGGAGAAATAGGCGAGATCTGGATTGGCGGCGATGGCGTTTCAATGGGTTATTTACAAAACCCTGTGTTGACCGCTGAGCGTTTTATACCAGACCGTTTCTCGAAAAAACCCGGACAGACAATCTATCGAACAGGCGATCTTGGCAAAATACTGAACAGCGGCGAATTGCAATGTTTGGGCAGAACCGACGCGCAGGTAAAAATCAGGGGACACCGCATTGAACTTGGTGAAATTGAAACGGTCATTGAAAAAATGCCGGAAGTGAAGCAAGCATACGTAATGGTCCGTGAAGATCGTCCCGGCGATCAGCGATTGGTTGCTTATGTTGTTCCGGATTCGACGGCCGCCTGGGCTAATGTTCCAGGATGGCAGGAAAAATGGGACGTGATCTATGGCCTAGGCGTTCAGCAGGAAAGCAATCTTAACCTGGAAGACCAAAATCTGGATGCTGTGATTGCCGAACAGCTAAGTAATAATAAGGATATACGGGTTCAGGTAGACAACTGGCTGCAACAATCGGTTACCCGGATCAAAGCCTTGAAACCCCAGCATATGATGGAAGTTGGTTCCGGCGCCGGGCAGATACTTTTTGCCGTAGCACCGAAAACAAAGTCGTACATTGCCACAGATTACGCCCCGGCGGCCATTGATAAGCTGGTGGAAAAACTCACGAAGCAACCCGAAAAGTGGGGACACACCTCGGCGAAGACCGCCATGGCGGATGACTTTTCTTTTGTTGAGAAAGCGTCGCTTGATCTTGTGCTTATCCACAGTGTCGCCCAGTATTTTCCGGATTCAGCCTATTTATTAAAAGTGATCAAAGAAGCGACGAAAGTTGTTTCGAAGGGCGGTTGCATTTTCATTGGTGATATGCAGGGTATGAGCACTTTAAAAATGCATCATGCTTACGATCAGCTTCAACGCACGCCCAATCATACCATTGTAAGTGATTTTATCAAAACCGTTGATCGCCGGGTGAGTATCGAGGACGAGCTTCTGGCAGATCCGGCAGTGTTTTACCTGATCCCACATTTAATTCCTGAAATCGCTGCTGTCAACATTCAATTACGAAAAGGCGATTACCTGAACGAAACCACCAAATACCATTACGACATTTGGCTGTATGTGGGTGATGCACCGAAAGTTGTATCGGCAGAGAAGACGATTGAATGGACATCCGATTATTCTTTGGAGTATCTGGATCGTGATCTGCATAAGTCTGGCGGCCAGGTTATACACATTAAAAATATCGCCAATAAGCGCACAGCTAAGGATTATGCCTTGCAAAAGAAAATCCACGAGACTGCGTCAAACCTGCCCATTGAGCAGATAAAAGCAGAAGTTGCGCAAATAAACGACGGCATCAGCCCGGAATGCATCTGGAACGCCGGCGAAGCAGCCGGATATCAAACGCACGTCAGGTGGGTTACGGACGGAACGGACAATTTGTTCGAAGCTATCTTAATTCCCAATGCGTATGCAAATGCAATTCCTTTTAAACCCGAATTCTTGGACAAAAAGGTAATAGCGATTCAGGATTATATCAACCAGCCTTTCCAGGCTTCGGTACTTTCACCGAAAGAGCAGGTTCAAAAGTGGAAATCACAGGCCAAATCTGTGTTGCCGGATTACATGATTCCCGAATTTGTGGTGATGCCAAAGCTTCCGCTTACACCCAATGGCAAAACCGATCGCAATGCTCTGCCCAAGCCAGAGCAGGAAATCGTGCAGGAAGTCAATCAGTCTGATCTTCCCACAACGCATGAGGAAATTATGCTTGCCACAAAATGGAAAGAATTGCTGGGGTTGGACCACATCGGCATTCATGATGATTTCTTTGAACTGGGAGGTCATTCGCTGATTGCGGTCCAGATCATTACAGCCATTGGTAAAGAAACAGGCAAAAAAATCCCGATGTCCGCACTGTTCGAGTATTCGACCATTCACAAGTTTGCTTCGCTTTTACAGGAAAACAGCACCCCGAAACCGGCTAGCCAGTTTAAGGCACTCGTTCCAATTAAGCCGGAAGGAACCAAAAACCCGATCTATATGATTCATGGTGCGGGGTCCTATGTGATGAAACTCAAACGGCTGGCCATGCACATGGACCCGGATCAGCCCGTTTTCGGGCTCCAAGCCATTGGATTAAATGGAACAGACGAACCAATACCAAAAATGGAGGACATTGCGGCGTATTACATCAGCGAAATTCTGGTGCATAATCCCGATGGGCCTTACGCCATTGCCGGTTATTCGTTTGGGGGGACGATCGCATTTGAAATGGCCAGGCAGTTAAAGGCGCTTGGAAAAACGGTCAGGATGGTTGCTATGTTCGATTCCTTCGCACACCAGTCTGATTATTTTAAACCAAAAATGGTGCGTTTCTTAAATTACACCAGCTTGTATCTGCTGAACATCGGTTTTAAATTTTATATGTTCCTTAAAGATCCTAAGCTGATCGCAAAATACAAGCTCGATGCCTTGATGGGGAATAAGATCAATATGATGAACAACGTCGACCCCGATTTGAATGTCCCTCTGGAGGAATTTGCGGCTCTCCTGAAAAAGATTGACGATGCCAATAATATAGCTTATAACAACTATGTGCTTAAACCATATGCTGGTTTCATAGATTTGTTCCGGTCGAAGAAAAGGGTGTATTACATGAAAGATTTTAAATTCCTGGGCTGGAAACCTTTTGCTTTGGAGGGTGTTTTCGTTCATGACATCCCAGGCGATCACTTCGATCTTTTCGACGAACCCAACAATATAGAATTCGCACGTATCCTGCAAAATGTCCTAGATAAGCGTTAATCTCATTATATGCAATTATCAACCGTGCATTGCGAAACGGTAGATTCGATTATCTGGAAAGATTTCTCGGAAACCGTTCTGCAAAATAATGTCGTTGTGCTGAAAATATATCTTCCTGATTTTGAGCACAATATTGACCAGTTAGCTGTTTTGTTAAGTCATGATGAAACAATTCGATCTTTAAAATATCATTTCGAAAAAGACCAGCATCGTTTTATTATTGTCAGAGGAATTCTAAGGCTTTTATTAGGAACGGTCAGCGGGCAAGGATCGGCTGGAGTGCGGTTCACACTTTCTCAAAACCATAAGCCTGCACTGGCTAATTACCCTGATATTTGCTACAATGTTTCTCATTCCGGCAAGCATGCCTGTATTGCCCTATCCCCCAAACCTATCGGAATTGATGTTGAAGAATTGAATCGTTCATTCGGATTTAAAGAAATTCTCGAAACAAGCTTTTCAGAGGCTGAAAAAACCCAAATTTTAAAGAACAAAAACCCGCAAACCGAGTTTTACAGGTTATGGACCAGAAAAGAATCGCTTAGCAAAGCAACCGGACTAGGACTTGGAGATAGTCTGACGGTTTTGCCCGCAATCGATGGTTTAACTCAGATCAGCAACTCTCTTACTGCTTCTGAAAACTGGTATACCGTTAGCTTCGACATCGACAGCAAAGCTATTGGTTCGGTAACCTTTCTATCATCCATGAAAAAAGATCCGATTGAATTTAGCATCTTAAATTTGAACTGGCTACTGCATGATAGAACAGTCGTATCGCAATTGTAGCGGGCTTGCCAACCATTGACATGGCATTCTTTTTTAACAAAGAAACTTAAACAATACAAATTCCTCTATCATGTACGTTAAGCAAGTCTTTTCAATCTGGCGGCTGCTCAAAGGCATCTGGCACGGTCTGCTGGCCGTTACTGCCTACGCGACGCTGGTTTTTTACCTTTTCAGCTACCAGAACTGGCATTTTCTCTCTTTTCCCATATCCATCATTACCATTCTGGGAACGGCGATTTCGCTGCTGCTGGGTTTCAGGACCAACTCAGCGTATGATCGCTGGTGGGAAGGCCGAAAGGTTTGGGGCGAGATCGTCAACGACAGCCGCACGCTGATCAGGCAGTCTATCACTTTTATCAAGACCAACAAAGACGAAAAAGACGAAGTGGTCGCCAACATCACCCATTTGCAGATTGCCTGGTGCTATGCCCTGGCCAATTCTTTACGCAAAGAGCCGGTCTTGGTTTATGCCGATCTGCATCTGACGGCCTCCGAGCATGATTACGCAGCCAACCAGAACAATATTCCCAACGCAATTTTAAATCTGATACAGTTCAAATTCTCCGAGCTGCACCAGGATGGCAAGATCGAGACCCTGCTTTATCAGAACATTGATCAGACCCTGCAACGCTTATGCGATGCCATGGGAAAGTGCGAGCGCATAAAAAACACCATTTTTCCAACGCAATACAGCTTTTTTGTCGTACTGGTTATCTTCATATTTACGTTGATTCTGCCCATGGGTCTTGTCGAAAGCATCGGCCGGATCGCTATTCCAATCACATTCATTATCTCGTTTCTCTTTCTTTATATGGAATGGATCGCCTACGTCATGCAGAACCCATTCGAGAACGGGCCAAACGACATTCCCATGACCTCACTTTCGCGAACAATCGAGATTAATCTCTTAGAGCTCATCGGGGCAAGCAAAATCCCGGAGAAGATTTTGCCGAAGAATGGGGTGGTGATGTAAATTACCGTTGATTCACAGAATAGCTATCTCATTTCACTTGGTTTGGGCACATATGCTTATTCCAAGTTTCCCCTGCCACAGTGTTTGATAATTTTTTGGCTCAATCAACACCGGCTTAAAATCGGGGATTTTTGCGTTATCGAGCACATAATTTGCGTGAACGAAAACACCTAACCAGTAGATATTATAATGTATGAGATCTGAACACAAAAAGATCTATTGTAAAATCTAAGAATTAATAGATAAAAATTGCACTATTTCTCAATAGACAGTATTGATGGGCAGTAAAATTTGGGTTACTTTGCCGGGTAAACAAAATTTACTACTATGACAAAACCTAAGCCCAAACCAAAAAAATCCTTGTGGTTACCCAGAAAAAAGTCACTGCGCTATCCCCTTGCAATGATGATCGGGATATCACTTTTTGCCCCGCAACAAGGCAGTGCTTTGCCGCTGACGGCCTACCCCACTTTGCAGGTAAGCAGCCTGGACCGGACCGTAACGGGTAAAGTCAAAGATGAAAAGGGAGAGCCGCTTGTGGGGGTAACCGTTACCCTTAAGAACAACAATGCTATCGGTGCTGCGACCGATATGAACGGGGATTTTTCGATGAGCATCCCCGAAAATCTGGTTGCCAATGCTACGCTAATATTCAGCTACATCGGTTACGCACCCGTTGAGGCTGAATTAGGTCAGAAAACGGTGTTTGACATCTCGCTGAGCTCTTCAATCCAGGAGCTGGACCAGGTTGTGGTGGTGGGATATTCAGCCAAAAAGATGAAATACCTGTCAAGTTCTGTTACCACGATTAACAACGAAAAACTCAGAGATGTCACATCCAACGAGCTTCCCAACCTGCTTCAGGGTAAGGCGCCGGGCGTTGTGGTTTCGAGCGCATCGGGTGATCCTACCAGCGCAGGACGTATATTGATCCGCGGAGCAGGCACTATCTCTGCGGGAACATCCCCGTTAATCGTCGTTGACGGAAACATTGGCGGCAGTTACAATCCTGTCGATGTTGAAAACATTACGGTCTTGAAAGATGTTGCCGCAACAGGACTCTATGGTTCGCGCGCAGCCAATGGTGTTATCATTGTCAATACAAAAATGGGGAAAGCGGGTAAAACGCAAATCAGTTTTGCCAACACCATGGGATTTGCCCAGGCTACGACCGGAAATTTTCGCTTGATGAATTCTCAGCAGTTATATGATTTCCAAAGCACTTTTTACCCGCGGGATGCATCGGTGCTGCAAACCAACACAAACTGGTGGGATGAGGCTTTCAGGACGGGATTTGTCAATAACCACACCGTCTCTGCCTCCGGTGGAAGTGAGAAAACCACTTTTTACATTTCTGCCAACTATTACAAGGAGCAGGGAACGCAGATCGAAAATGATAAGACGGGCTACAACTTCCGCGCAAATCTGCAATCGCAGCTGACGAAAAGATTGACTGCCAAAGTGCTGTTCAATGGCGTCTTTAACAAGGATAATTATGCAAACAGCAATACTTTATACGATGCCTATAACAACCTTCCATTCGACCCAGCATATGATGGTGAGGGCCAACCCACAGACGGCAGAAGCTACCCCGGATGGCTGGGACGCGAGCGGGAAAATTTCCTGCATTCCGTTCAGTATAACTATGCGAAGGCCCAAAGCCTGAATGTTACAACCGATGTGGATCTGGACTATGAGCTGACAGATAAAATCACATTGTCATCCTATAACCGGATCAATTTTGGAAATGGCCTGAGTGCGAGCTATAATGACAAACGCACCAAACAGGGCGGGGCCAATGGTGGTGAGCTCTATAACGGAACAAGCTATTCCAACCGCTTGCTTACCTCGAACCGTATACGCTATTCCGAAGATTTCGGCAAACACGGACTTACGCTTCTGGGCGTTGCCGAAGCGGAAACGACTTATTCGAGCAGCACCAGCGCGGCAGGAAAAGGCTTGCCTCCCGGCCGTGACGTAATGTCGGTGGCTACGGATATCCTGACCAATCCTACCGGGCTCAATGAGCAGGTGGGTTTCCGTAAATTTCTGGGACAAGCCGATTACAACTACGACAATAAGTATTTTCTGATCGGATCTTTTGTAAACGAATTTTCTTCTTTGTTTGGAAAAAACAACTCTACGGCCAATTTCTATCAGCTAGGAGCATCCTGGATTCTGAGTAATGAGGAGTTTTTGAAAAACAACAAAACCCTGACTTTTGCAAAACTTCGTGCGAGTAATGGAACGGTTGGTAATGCAGACGGTCTAAGCAATTTCGCTTCATTGGGATTGTATACCATTTCTGCCGATGCATCCTACTCGGGACTTCCCGGCGCAGCTCCTTCGCAAAAAGGAAATCCGGACCTTACCTGGGAGAAGATCAAATCTTCAAACATCGGATTTGACCTGAGTTTTTTCAATCGCATTGACCTGGTTGTGGACGCCTATGTTAAAGAGGCCAGCGAGCTGCTATACCGCAAACCGCTGGCAGCAACGACGGGTTACAGCTACGTTTGGGTGAATGCAGGCTCTATCCGCAATAAAGGTATCGAGTTCAGTCTGACATCTACCAACATTAAACGCAATGGTTTTAATTGGGAAACCAACCTGAACATGGCCTTCAACCGCAACAAGGTTCTCGAACTGAGCGATGGTTCTACCGTATTCAACTCCGGCGCACGCCAGCCTATCGCTGTCGGGCATAATATGGATGAGTACAACATGCCGATCTGGGCGGGTGTAAATCCGGAAAACGGCGATCCGCAATGGGAGAGAATTGTAAAGGATGCTAATGGTAATCTTACCAAAGAACTAACGAGCACCTATAACCAGGCGCAAACGGCCGATTCACGTCAGTTTACAGGAAAAACGGCTGCTCCCAAGTTCACGGGTGGCCTTTCCAATACATTGACCTACAAGAACATTACCTTTTCTGCATTCTTTAATTTTGTTTACGGAAACTGGGTATATAATGAAAGCCGTGTTTATTTCGACAATGATGGTTTCTACGAGGCTTATAATCAAATGGTACCTGCCAAAGATTGGAACCGCTGGCAAAAGCCGGGTGACGTAGCTACGCACCCCAAAGCAATTGTGGGAGGTAACAAAGATTCCAACCAGTCTTCTTCGCGTTACCTGGAAGATGGTAGTTACGTCCGGCTGAGAAACGTTCGCGTGGGTTATTCGCTTCCTGACAATGTTTTAGGCAGAAGCGGCTTTTCGCGGGTTTCTGTTTTTGTAAGCGGTGATAATTTATGGACGGCAACCAAGTTTTCAGGCCCGGATCCGGAAGTTTCCTTATCACAGGTTGATTTAAGCTCCGGACTATCGAGTTTAAGATATCCAATCAGCAAAAAATATCTTATAGGGATCAACTTTTCATTCTAATAGTATATGAGACAATATTCAATATTTAAATTCCTATTAATGGGGTCGCTGACACTGGTTACGGTGTCCTGTGAGAAATATTACGAACCCACAACTTCCATCGACGAAGAGTCGGCACTAACCAATGCGGGAGATGTCGAGACGGCAACCATCGGCACTTACGCTGTGCTATTGAATGCAGCTTATGTGCGCAGCGTGCATTTTTTGATGGAATATCCCAGTGACGAAGTTGCACAGGGACAGTCATCAGGCGATGACCTTACGCGGGCATATCGTTACACGCATATCAATACTTCGGGTCATGCCACTAATTTCTGGGGCCAGGCTTACAAGGTGATTGCGGCAGCCAACAAGATTATTGCATACGTTCCCGATGAGTCCTCCATTACACTGCGCCAGCTAAAAGGTGAGAACCTTTACCTGAGAGCGATGATGCATTTCAATCTGGTGCGTGTTTTTGGTCGGCCGTATCCTCAGGAAAATGGCAATAACCCAGGCGTTCCACTGCTTTTGGACGGATTAAGTGATGATCAGATCAACACAATCACCCGCAGCTCAGTAAAAGACGTTTACGAATCCGTCATTCAGGATCTGCTCAAGGCAGCCGATCTGATGTCTGAAAATAAGTCAAATTCATTTGCATCAAAAGAAGTTGCTCAGGCGCTGCTTTCACGTGTATATCTGTACAAAGGTGAGAATGATAATGCGATCAAATATGTTGATCTGGTCATCAAATCGGGACGCTACAAGCTGGTTCAGGGCGGAGAATACAGCAGCTATTTTAAAACGGCTCCTGCCAGTAATCCTGAAACCATCTTTGCTATTCGCCATACAAAAGTGCA
Source organism: Dyadobacter sp. CY327 (assembly GCF_021390415.1). Classification (NCBI taxonomy): domain Bacteria; kingdom Pseudomonadati; phylum Bacteroidota; class Cytophagia; order Cytophagales; family Spirosomataceae; genus Dyadobacter; species Dyadobacter sp. CY327. Next base: position 117,631 of record NZ_JAJUXJ010000004.1, read on the forward strand.
GGATAGAGCATTCTCCGCCATTGGATCCATGTATTTTAGCGCCGATGCATCCGGCACGCCGCAGGGACAAGGCGTAAGTGGCTGGGCAGAGATTTATGCCTCAAAAAAGTATGTTGATTTTCTCTCTAAAAATCCGGATGACCTCAGAAACAATTTCGTGTCTCCATATACGATCAATGGGGCTCTGCAGTACAATGTCAAGCTGTCGCCCTCAACGCCGATGTATTATGTTAACAAATACTCGATGCAGGAAGGCGTCATCAACCTAAGCTCACCGGTGTATCTGCGGCTTGCAGAAATGCACCTGATCCGGGCAGAAGCCAATGCGAAACTGGGAAAAACTGCCCTGGCACTGGAAGATGTAAATTTGATCCGCCAGCGTGCAGGTCTGACGGGTGATAAACTTTACACCGTTGCCAATCTGGGAACGAAAAAGGCCCTGGATGTAGTCATGGAGGAGCGAATGCTTGAATTGGCATTTGAAGGACACCGCTCTTATGATCTGTTCCGTAATAATCTGCCAATGGAAAGAAATTATCCAGGAACACATTCTTTGAACAATACGCCTACAACCAATGTAAATCAGAAAGTATTGCCCACCGACCCTCGCGTGATATTCTTTATCCCGCAGGCCGAAATCGATCGCAATGCAAAGCTGACCCAGAATCCCTAAACTGGATACTGCCCGATAACAACAAACGGCGCGAAAATTTTCGCGCCGTTTGTATTTTGTCAATGTGCTTATTTCTTTTCTGATACTATCAATTACTCGACTTTGCCGGACTTAAGAGCTGATATAACCTTTCTACATAGTCCTGATAATGAATGAAAACGTCGGGCTTTACAAGGAATTGGCGTGCGCCCATGGCAAGGCATTTATTTCGGGTGGCATCAACCGACGAAGTTGAGGTAGCAACCACGTCAATACCGCTATATTTTGAGCGCACCTCAGAGATGATATCATACCCGTTCTTGCCGGGCATGTTTAGGTCTGTGATCACCAATTCGGTAGTGGGATCCGCCTGCTTACCAAGCCAAGCCATCAATTGGTCACCATTTCCAAACTCACCCACCACTTCAAAACCGGCAAATGAGTTGAAGGCATCAACCATAAAAAACCGTTCATCTTCATCGTCTTCTACAATAGCTATTTTAAACCGCTTCATTTTCCTGAGTTGTTGCAGGCCAGCCCTGCGGGATAATAACATGAAAACTCGTTCCTTCGCCAGGCTTTGACTCGACCCAAATCCTGCCGTTATGGCGTTCAACCACTTTTTTACAGATGGCAAGGCCAACCCCGTTGCCTGGATATTTGCTGGCAAAATGCAGCCGCCTGAATACACCGAACACTTTCTCGAGGTGTTCATTGGGTATCCCTATGCCGTTATCCTGAACGACCAGCTCTATGTGCTCATCCTGGCTGAATGCACTAATAATAACCTCGGGTTTTTCTTTTTCGGTGAACTTTATAGCATTGCTTAAAAGGTTCTGTAAAAGCTGTACAAGCTGCACCCTATCTCCGTATAAGTAGTCAACTTGTTGATTTATAATAAGCTCGGTGCCACTCTTTTGGATGGCATCGTCCAAAATCTGCACTGCCTCGGCAATTACATCGCTGGCTTTAAGTTTCTGCTTCTGTAAATTTACATTGCTGATTTGGCTATAATACAGCAAGTTATCAATCAATTCCTGCATCCGTTGCACACCCCGCAAGCTTTTGGCAAGACTGATGGGAATGGTCTCAAAATTCTCCTGCTGCAGGTTTTGTTTCATTAAAAGCAAATGACTTTTGATGGTCCGAACCGGCTCCTTTAAATCGTGGGACACTACGGCTGTAAATTCTTCTAGTTCCCTGTTAACGACTGACAACCGGTCATTGCTTTCGGAAAGTTCTGTGGCTAGCTGGCGATATTGATTCGAGCTTTGCTGTAAAGCCTGCTCAGCCAGCTTACGTTCAGTCAAATCGCGGGTCACCTTTGAAAAACCCGTATGCCGGCCTTCGGGATCATACAGGGCAGTAATAACAATGTTTGCCCAGAAACGGCTCCCATCTTTGCGTAAACGCCAGCCTTCCTCTTCATATTTACCCGAAGCACGCGCGATTTGCAGCTCCCTCACCGGTTTGCCTCCGATGATTTCTTCTTCGGGATAAAAAACAGAAAAGTACTTTCCGATTATCTCTTCGGCCGCATAGCCCTTGATTCGTTTGGCCCCTTCGTTCCAGCTAACAATCCGGCCTTTGGTATCAAGCATGAAAATCCCATAGTCCCCCACCTGCTCAACAAGCGATCGGTAACGGATCTCACTTTGGCGCAATGATTCTTCGGCCATCATCTTATCTGTCAGATCACGGACCACCTTCGAATAGCCTATGTGTTTGTTATGCGCATCATATAGAGCCGTCAGTACCACACTCGCCCAGAATAATGAGCCGTCTTTTCTGACCCGCCAACCTTCCTCACGGTATGTACCCGTTGTTTTGGCAACTTCAAGCTCTGTTTCCGGCTTTTTTGCCAGCAAGTCGTCGTGCGTGTAAAAAAAGGAAAAGTAACGACCCAGCACTTCCGGAGCCGAATAACCATGCACCAGACGGCCGCCATCGTTCCAGGTCACAATGTGCCCCTGCGTATCGAGCATAAAAATGGAATAATCCCGCACCGCCTCAACAATCAACCGGTACCTTTCTTCGCTTTCCAACAGCGCGATTTGCTCCTGTTTCGTTTGGGTAATATCTTTTATCAATACAGAAAAACCCCAATGGCGGTCCTTCTCATCAAAAATCGGCCAGTATGAGGTCTCAGCCCAATACCGGCTGGCATCCTTTCTAAGCCCCCACCCTTCAATAAAAAAGCCATTCCTCTGTAATGCCTGATTAAGCTCGTATTGTAACTTGATCGTGTCTGGCTCCGGCCCCGACAAATTGGCTAGTGACAGAGTTTTTAACTCTTTGTCGGTATACCCGGTAAGCTTAGTGGCAGCGGCGTTGGAAGAAACGATCTGTCCGTCATTACCGGCCGTGAAAACAGCTTCGCCCAGGTGTTTTAACACCGCATCATCGCTTGGAAGCATAGTTTAGAATTCTTATTAGCTACTCGGAATAACCCATCGTTCAAAGATAGGCTTGCCTCCCAGTATTCTCCCAAGTTGTCAGACCGATTTTTCTAAATTGTCTTAAAAAAGATAACAAAAAAGGTTCTTCTGCAACCAATTTGCGTGTTACGGCTACATATTCACGAGGGCGATCTAGTCATTTGCGCTGAGCAGTAAAAACTCCCCTTCTGTGCTGGCCCCTTTTTCAACGACTGTCCATTTTTTTCGTAGGTAAAAATCCATTGCGCTTTGGTTAGCAGTCAGACATTTGAGTGTTGCCGGCCGGCCAATCACTTTCAAACAGGAATCCAACAAAGCAGTTCCTATGCCTTGCCCGTGAAAATCCGGGTCAACAAAAAGATTATGGATAAAGTTACCGGGTGCCCACCACGACACGAAGCCCACAGGCCTGCTCTCATGGACTGCCACCAACAGATTTTCGCCAACAATAGACTGATCAAAATCACCAAGTTGAAATTCCGAGGGATTTACCCAGTAAAACGCATGGCACCGCGATCTGGAAAAAACATCACGCAATGCTTCCGTGTGCTCGTTGCTGTAAGGTGTTATCAGATTAATATTTATCATTGTCTACCGCCGTTATTTTTCCGTAAGATCATGCTTATAGCCCTCAAACATGTCAAGTAATTTATTCAGCGCACCTTTGGAATGCAGCATCTCGGTCGCGTCAAGTGACATTTTCGTTACCGCCGCCGCTCGCGCAGACATTTGCTTTTCGAATGTTGCTATCGCCTCGGTGATGGTGGCATGCTCACCCGATAGCAGTTGTGTTGCCAGCTCCATAGCGTCCTGCATGGCCATATTTACGCCTTCCCCTGCATATGGAGGCATCCGGTGTGCCGCATCACCGATCATCGTCAGGTTAGGAAGCGGCTCCCAGTGCTGATTGGTGGGATAATGATACTGTGGACGCGCAACAAACCAAAGCTCGCCGCTGGCAAACAACTCCTGCCATACGTCGCTCCATAAGCCGAAGGCATTTTTAAACCAGTTCAGGACCTGTTCTTTATTTGAAAAGGAAATCCCACATTTGTCAATCCATTGCTCCGGCACTTTTATACCCGTATAAAAAGACAGGCTGCCATCGCCCTTGGCACTTAGTATTAAGGATTGTTCATTGCCCAAAGCAAATACTTTACCCCCTTTGGTCAGCTCACATAACTTCGGCGCGTTGGCATCTGCATCATACAGGTTTCCTTCCACAATAGTAATGCCTGAGTAAAGCGGCTTAATGTCTGTAATGTATGGACGTACCCGTGAATTCGCGCCGTCGGCTGCTATGACCACATCAGCGTAAGCGCTGCTGCCGTTGCTGAAATGCAAAAGCCATCCCTGGCCTCTTTTTTCCATAGATAGAAAGTGGCTGTTCCATACGATGGTCTGATCTGCCAGCGATTCAATTAATATATCTCTCAAAGGCCCACGATCAATTTCGGGACGATTTTCAGTCAGCTCGCCAGAGTCGTGGTCGTCAAAATGGATACTTGCGTGATGATCCGTAACCCGGAGCTTGCCGGCGTGGGGCCGGTAACTGGCGTAAAAAGCATTCATCAGGCCCGCCCGTCGCAGGGCTTCCAAGCCCGATTCCTCATGAAGGTCGAGTGTAGCGCCCTGAACGCGCACGCCCTTATTAAGGTCCCGCTCATAGACTTTCACCTGAGCGCCACCCATTTGAAGGAGTCGTGCCAGCGTTAAACCGCCCGGCCCGCCGCCCACGACTGCAATTGTCTTATTTTCTGTTGTCATTGTTTGTCTCTTTAATTATAAGACAAAACTAGTTGGGTGAAAGCGTGGAAAATTGTATAAATCGGTCGTTGGTGTTTTTGGCCAGCTCTTTGGGTACAACGCCAGCAAATTTTCGAATATCGCGGATAAAATGCGATTGATCTGCGTAATTTTCCTTTGGGAAAAGCTTGCCTGATTTGATATGCCCGAAAGAAGACCTGAAACGCAACACGCTGCAATAGGTTTTCAGTGACATACCAAAAGTATCCTGGAAGTAGCGGTTCATTTGCCTGGCGCTCCATCCGACATTTTCCGAAAGCGCTCTTACGCTCATGCCTCCGTGCGAGCTATAAATCAGATCAAACAGTCTTTTCTTTCGCGGATCAATATCTGCTGTGAGCATTTTTGATAGGACCTCTGTCAAAAGACCGGAAAACTCTCCGATGTTCTCGAAATCATTCAGGGTATCATTAAAATAGTTTGCCGGAAGCAAGCTTATGCTATCAGGCACAATCGGCAAAAAACTTTTAAAGAGATATTCGGCCGCCAGTGGGCGGAAGCTTATGCAAAACATGCTGAATCGGGGCGCTATCTCAACTTGCGAGGGCTGGGTTTCCAGACCATGCAAAAGGATACGCTGGTGATTTCTCGAAGTAAAGCTGACGTCCAACCGACCGTCCGGCAGGATGACGGCAGGTTTCTTATCATCAGTTTCATTTGCCAGTCTCCAAAAGCTTTCCACCAACGGTTCCAATGCCGGGATCGGCTGAACTGCTTCAAATTGGATACGATCCGTCATTTTTTCGAAGAGCTAAAACAATTGCAATATCGAGGATAAAACTTTATCAAAACCAGTTTTCAAGCGCCAGTTCTGTGTTGATTTAGCTCAAATGTATTACATTTCATGAGAGCAGGCAATGCGTGTTTTCAGGCCGATCAATTCTTACTGAATCCGTTTCCACAAGCGTGCTGCCCTTGTAAATACTAACTTTTTGTAAATATTCAGTGCTAATGCAACCAACCAATAAAATACCTGCTCTATATCAACCTCTGGCATCTTACATTCTGAGCAGACATGATATTGACCATGACAAACTTGAAAATATATGTTCATTCTTTCATCCCGTAAAAGCTGCCAGAAACCAAGTTTTGATCAGCTATAATGATACTTGCAGGGCCTACTACTTTATTAATACGGGATCTCTTCGGGTATTCACATTAAATAATGCAGGAGTTGAAACGTCGCGTTATTTTGCTTTTGAGGGCATGTTTGCCACGGCTCTGCCCAGCTTTATAGATCAGAAGCCGGCCTTGGAATATCTGCAGGCCCTTGAAAAATCAGAGCTGCTTGTAATATCACGAAAGGACTTTTTTCAGCTCGTAGATACCCTACCCGAGTTCAGTCGCATCTACCGGGAAATACTGGAATTAGGCTTTGTAAATGCTCAAAAACGTATTTACGGCTTCCAGGGTTTTGACGCGCTGGAAAAAGTAAAGTGGATCATTGCATCACAACCAAAATTTTTACTGCGGGTATCCAATAAGATGGCCGCTTCGTACCTGGGAATTTCTCCATCTACATTAAGCCGCGTAAAATCCCGACTCTAAAAACGTTGACTTAGGTCAACACTTTCGGCAAACCGGACTTGTAGCTTTGCAAGAAACAAACCTGAAAGCAATGAAAAAATTACTTTTTGTGCTGACGCTGATGCTAAGCACAACCCTGGCTTACCCGCAATCTAAAACGTATCAGTTATCAAGTCATATCCTTGATATATCCAAAGGAATGCCCGCATCAGACGTACCTATCCGACTGGAAAAACTGGACGCTGATAAAAAAACATGGTCAATCGTAGCGGAAAAAGTAACCGACTCGAATGGCCGGATTTCCGACTTTCTTAGCGCTGAAAGCTCTAATGAAGGTATCTACAAGCTGACGTTTTTGACAGCAGCTTATTTCAAAAAACAAAAAATAGAGAGCTTCTATCCGTTTATTGAGGTTGTCTTCGAGATCAAAGGCAGCAAACATTATCACGTACCAATCACACTGTCGGCATACGGTTATTCTACTTACAGAGGCAACTAGGTGGCAAATAATCAATAGTAGAGTCGGGCAAGGTAATTTGACTTGATACTGCGGCTATGCAACAACCAAACCGTTTAATTAACTTGCTGCTGAGATTTTCGGAAAGATTTAGAATACTCAATGATGAAACCAATTCGTATAATAGGTATTTCAGGCAGCTTGCGTTCAGACTCGACCAATACGCTTGTCCTGAAAACGCTGGCAAAATGTTTCCCTGAAAATGTAGATTACCAAATATTTGATGGTTTGGATAAAATCCCACATTTCAGGCCGGGACTTTCAGAAAATGAAGGTGTTATCAAATTTAAAATGGCCATCCAACATGCTGATGGCATTGTTATCTGCACACCCGAATATGCATTTGGCATCCCGGGAACATTGAAGAATGCACTCGACTGGACTGTGGCAACAGGCGATCTGAATGAGAAACCCGTGGCCGCCATCAGCTCTTCTCCGCTCAATACGGGCGGCGACAAAGCCCTTGCTGCCCTGCTGCTAACGCTGACGGCCCTGGGAACAAAGAAAAACCAGCAAAGCGCTTATTCCATTCCAAACGTAAATCTCAAGATCAACGCATTAAGGCAACTTGATGACGAATTAACGCAGACCGGACTGCAGGCGCAATGTGACAACCTGTTAGAAATTATCGGAAACGTGAAGCTCAACGGCTAAAAAATCAGGCGTGTACTGAGACCGATCCGGTCATTAATCTTGTCGATTTCTAAATCATAAATAGTATCAAAATGGAAGAATTCGTCAACTTTTTAAGAGGGGTGATATCGATTGATGACCTGGATCTTCAATTGGTGCTTTCCAGGTGTAACGAAAGGTTAGTTCCTAAGGGAAAGCTGATTTTGCGTAAAGGTCAAATCGCCAATCAATATTTTTTTATCGTATCAGGAGGGGTCCGCTTCTATTATCATCTGAACCAAGAGGAAAGAACGAGCTGGATTTGTTTCAAGGATGAGTTTTTTACAGAGATTTCCAGCCTTAATCCCCAAAAGCCATCCCGCTTTAACATTGACACCATCGAAGAAACCAGGCTGATTTTCATTGACAAAAAGGATATGGATTTCTTATATGCCCACGTGAGCGTCTGGCAAGAGTTGGGCCGCAAAATCTGGGAGGCAACCTCGGTCAGGATGATCGACCAGATCCTGAATTTCCAAACCCTTTCCGCCGAGCAGCGTTATTTGGAATTTATGAATAACCCTGAATTTTTACAAAAAGTACCAGTCAAACAGCTCGCCGAAGTCCTTGGCATTACACCGAATGCATTGAGCCGGATCAGAAAAAATGTCCGTTGATTACCGAATCTACCAAATGATAGATTCGGCGCATCCCTGACGCTTTACCTTTGAGCATTGAAAATCAAAACCTACTTGCTCAATGGAAAACACAGTGATCTCTCCAAATCAATATACAGAAGAAGAATTAATAAAGCACTTTCCTGGCTTTACCCATCAGCATGCAAACGTGAATGGCGTAGAGCTCCATTATGTCGATGGCGGCAGCGGAACGCCTTTGATTTGTTTGCCAGGTTGGCCACAGACCTGGTTCTCCTACCATCCGCTTGCCCAATCACTTGCTGAAAACTTCCGCGTCATTATCGTGGATATCAGAGGGATGGGCAGCTCAGAAAAACCTGCTGCCGGATATGACAAAAAGAACATGGCAACAGATATCCTCGAACTTGTAAAGCAACTTGGACTTACCAAAGTACATTTGATGGGTCATGATATCGGTGGAATGGTAGCGATGAGTTTTGCATTCAATTATCCAGATTTCGTCGACAAGCTGATTGTTCTGGATGGCTCTCACCCCAGTGAGGGCATGTTGCAAATGCCGCTGATTCCGCCAGCAGGAACATTTACAGAAAAGATGGATACCAATACGCCCTATGCCTGGTGGATGGGTTTTAACCAGATTAAAGCATTACCGGAAAAGATCCTGGAAGGACGCTTTCAATATTTGCTTGACTGGCTTTTCGAATACGTAATGATCGATGCCAGCAAAATGGGCACGCTCGACCGCGCTGTCTATGCTTCCGCATACAACGAGGCGGCAAGTATCCGGGCGTCCAATGCCTGGTACCAGTCATTTACCCAAGATATAGAAGACGCTAAACATTATAATCCCCTTGAAATGCCCGTTTTGGGGATCGGCAGCAATGTGAGCTACAACTACATGAAAATGGGTTTGCCTTACGTAGCCACGAATGTAAAAGTCGAAGGCATATTGGATAGCGGACACTATATGTTCGAAGAACAACCAAAAAAAGTCATTGAACTGGTGAACGGCTTTTTAGCATTCTAACCTCTTATTTCTATTTAACAGAAATGGCCTGCCACCCACGGCTTCCCATAGGCCTATTACTAATTAAAAATTATTATCTATAAACGCCAGCGACCCGCTCTAAAAGGGGCGTGAGCTTGTCACGCCCGCATCGTCTAATCATTTTGCATATGAGCAGCTACCTGCTCGCGGTGCATGTTACCCCAGTCGGACATGGAGGCAAGGACCGGCCTTAGGGTTTCGCCAAGTGCTGTAAGTCTATACTCGACGCGCGGTGGCACTTCCGGATATACCTGACGCTCTACAATGCCGTCATTTTCTAATTCCCGCAATTGTGCTACCAGCATCCGCTCGGAGATGCCTTCAATATCGCGGTTAAGCTCACCATAACGCATAGTCTTGTTGGAAAGTCTGCATAGGATCGCAGGTTTCCACCTACCCCCGATTAGGCCTAAGGCATAGGCCATACCGCAGCTATCAATAATTCGCTTTTCATTAAAAGCATTCGTAGAGTTCTCTTTTCTCATTTCTTACGTTTTTGTAAGTACCTAACAAATTTATAAGTACCATACAAATGTAAGGTATTTAGTAGAAATTTGATGCGTTAATTAATTACTGAATCAAATGAAAAAGTTAGAGAATAAAATAGCGCTGGTAACTGGTGGCAGCCGTGGTATCGGAGCAGCAATCAGCAAAAAATTAGCCCGCGAAGGTGCAACAGTCCTGTTCACCTTTTCGCATGCAACTGAGAAGGCCCAAGCAGTGGTGGCTGAAATCAAGGAAGCAGGCGGAAATGCAGTAGCGATTCAGGCAGATAGTTCCGACAGCCAACAGATCACCGATACAGTAAATGCCGCCATCGCAAAGTTTGGTCATATTGATATACTTGTGAGCAATGCAGGCATCTATATTGGAAAGGCATTCGAAGACCATACGCTTGAGGACTATGAGCGCATTATGTCCATCAATGTGCGTGCCGTCTACCTGGCTGCGCATGCGGTAGCAAAACAAATGTCAGCCGGTGGTCGCATTATCACCATCGGGAGCAATTTGGCAGATAATTCATTGAGCTCGCAGACAACTTTGTATACAATGAGCAAGTCAGCCTTACAGGGCTTCACCCGTGGTTTAGCGCGTGATCTGGGGCCAAAAGGCATTACGGTAAATTTGGTACAGCCCGGACCCATTGATACCGATATGAACCCCTCCAATACGGAACATGCTGAGTTTTTAAGGGGCAGGATGGCTATTCCCAAATATGGAACCGGCGAGGATATTGCAGGTTTGGTGTCTTTTTTGGCAAGTGAAGAAGGAAATTTTATTACAGGCTCCGCGCTGACCATTGACGGCGGTTTTAACGCCTGACCGGATTTCTGTGCTGTTGTCATTTAATGGGGCCGTCTCAAATCAAATTTGGGACGGCTCTATGCTTATGATACTTGCCAGCCAGCTCACCGTCCTTACTCCAACTAGCGGAAAAGCCAGCACTTTGGAAGTTATCCTGATACCCCACACTGTTGGCCATTAACACTGTAATTCCAAAATCACCGGCTATCTGAGCTAGCCGTTTGTACGCACGTACCACTCCTTTGGCACTTTTTGCAACGCTAGCAATGTAGATATCAGCACCATTTTGAATAACATTACAGGCATGTTCTGGTACAAAAACTTCATAACAGATTGCGAAAGAGATTGTTCTCTCCTTCCACCTTATCAAGACCGGCTTTCTACCCGGTATGAAATAAGGCTCTTCGTCAGCATGAAGATATTGTTTGGAGTAAACCTGTCTAGGCTGATTAGGAATAAAGACTAACAAGCTAATTAGGATACCCTGGATTATTGACTAGTTAATTTTTTATGACGATCCCCCCAATTTTCCAACTCTTTGATGACAGGTTTTAAGTCGTATCCTATTTGAGTTAATTCATATTCGACGCGGGGTGGCACTTCTGCATATACGGTTCTTTTGACTATCATATTTTCTTCAAGCTTACGGAGTTGTAATGTCAACATACGTTCGGTAATGTTTGGCAACTTCTTTTTCAGTTCCCCAAACCGAAGCTTACCGCTCAATAACCAGGAGCAGATGACCAGTGTCCACTGTCCGCCAATAACAGTTGAAGCATAAGCCTCCGGGCATTCGTCACTTAATGCACTCTTGTTGGAGAAATTGGTCGATGTCTGCTTAATCTTACTCATTACTTACATTTTTTATAGTACCTAACAATCGGTGGGTAATATACGACTTCGATGTAGTGCATGCTACCTTTGTGTAGATTATTATTGATACTACTATGAAGACTTTAATCATTATTACGCACCCTAACATAGGCGAGTCTACCATAAATAAAAGGTGGATGGAGGAGCTGCTAAAATTTCCAGAAGAGTACACTGTTCACCAGTTGTACGATGCATATCCAGACGAAAAGATAGATGTCCAGGCTGAGCAGCGCCTAGTTGAGCAATACGATAAGATTGTATTCCAATTTCCCTACTACTGGTTTAATATTCCATCATTGTTAAAAAAATGGTTCGACCAGGTTATGACACACGGCTGGGCGTATGGTAGTAAAAGTGGATACTGCATGAAAGGAAAAAAAATAGCACTGGCCATATCGTTGGGAGTTGAAAAGGAGGAGTTGAGTAACGCAGGGATATACAAATATCCGCTCAACGAACTCACAAGGCCATTCGAGCTAAGTTTTGAATATGTCAAAGCGGAATACCAACCGGCATTCGCTTTTTACGGTATGGAATTCAACGTTTCTGATAGCCACATCGAATTGGGTGTAAGATCATATATGAAATACTTGTCAGAATTTTAATAGCGATGCTATTGATACTAAAGTGAAGTAATTGAATTGTACTGATTTTTAAAAAATAACATGGAATTAAAAAGAAAACGGATCTTGATTATAGGCGGTTACGGAATGGTAGGTAGCAACATAGCCCGGTTGATCAGACGTGCAGATACCAGCATAGAATTGGTTCTCTCCGGCAGAAACCCTCAAAACGGTGAACAGCTGGCCGCTGAATTAAAGAACGCAAAAACAGCCTATGTTAATTTGGAGGAAGGACTTGATTTAAGCAAACTCGGTAACATTAATCTTATCATAACAGCGATGCAAGACCGGAGCAATATTTCAAGGGAGACTGCCATTTCGAATGGTATCGCTTGTATTACCGTCAGTGAATTAGCTGATCAAATCGCTCCGATAACATTTTTAAGTCTGCATAAACCGATTGTTGCCCCGATCGTCTTTGCTGGCCATTGGCAAGCAGGATTATTGACGCTTGCTGTTAAACACCTGGCCACCAAATTTAATTATATCACAAGTATTGAAATGGCAGGATTGTATGACACGAAGGACCAGGTAGGGCCGGAGGTTGCAAATGATGTCAACGGTTTTATAGGTCAGGCGCTAATCCGGCAAGATGGAGAGTGGCTATCCGTGCCCGCAAAAGATAACCCAAGAGAGATCTGCTTATACAATCGGTCTCTGGCCAAAGCTTATCCATTGAGTACGCTGGATGTCCCAAGTATTGCCGCTTTTACAAATGCTGCCAACATTCGATTTGATTTTGCTACGGGTGAATCCATAGGCAGCAGTAGAGGTTTAGAAGCCTCGCATGATCTGTATATCGATATGGAGGGTTTGTTGTTATCCGGAGAAAAGAAAAAGCTTCGAATGATTGTGTCTGGCAAAAAAGGAAACGCTCGAATGACCGCGGTGGGTGTCTATTTAATAACAGAACGGATATTGGGCTTTAATGGGAAAAACGCAACAATAGCCGGAGGCCTCTATCTTCCGGAAACAATCGTTCCGGTAGCTGATCTTATAAATCGTTTAAAGGATTTCGATATAGAATTCATTGACATTAATGCCTTTGGAAGTTTGATTCACTTTGAATCGCGCACCTAAACTGTACTTCCCAACGGCTCAAAATATAGTTCAAATGTAATTGATATAGCCGTTTCAGGCAAAGATGTGTACTGTGTTACTAATGTAGTGTATAACGGCAATACTAACGCCGCATGAATCTGGAAAAATGGTGTATCAGTAAAAACTACTAATGGTCGTACAAGCGCATTGGCTAGTTCAATATTTGTCAAAAACCCATAACTATGCTAAAATGTCCCTCACCAACGATAGGTGGCAAGATCACAAGTTTATTTTTATTTGATAAGTAAGCTAGCAGGAGCTTGCACTTGAGTAATTGCTTTCTCATATCGATTCGTCCATAAATTGAAATATGCAGACGAGAATAAAAAACTGCAGGCGGATGTTGGCAGATTTTCCGGCTTCTTTACTGTTGATGGTGGCTCTGTCCTTCAGCAATGATGTTTTTGCTTCCGGTTCAGAAGCAGCGTTGTTATCTTTTGAAGGTATTATGGTCGCCCCAGGTTCTGATTCAATCGTTTTACAAACACCAGATACGTATTGCCGTGATACTGATCCAATAATATTAACGGTCACTGGTGAGAATATTACATGGTATGCGGATGCAGCCCTAACAACTAAGCTTGCGCAGGGGAACACCTATTATTCTTCTCCGTTAAACGTCACCACAACCTATTATTTAACTCAAAATGTCAATGGACTTGAATCTCCGCCACAGGCAATCACTATTGAAATTGTTGAGTTTTTTTTGACCGATGTCACGACAACACCTGCCAGCTGTGGAAAAAACGATGGAACGATGATCATTAATGCCAGGGGAGGTTCCGTCAGCCACCCACTGCAATACAAGCTGAATGATGGAGATTTACAGCTTTCCCCCGTTTTTACTAGTCTTTCACCAGGTACCTATAAACTGTCAGTTTACGCAGCTAATTGTTGGGGCTCAATCGACATTAAAGTGGATCAACGACCAACGCCGGTCATTTCATTAGTTGATTCAATACTGCCTCATTGTGGTAACTCGAATGGCTCACTACGCATTGTCGCCTATGGTGGCTCTGGCCTATTAAGCTACTCCATAGATGGTATTAATTTCAAAACTGATAATTTGTTTGAAAATCTGAACGGAGGGGCATACACCGTTTTTGTTAAAGACGATAGCCTATGCGTCGCTTCCCGGCAGGTTTTCCTGAAAAATAGTGTAAAGCTCAAAATGAATACCATTGAAGTAATGCCAACAAGCTGTGGAAAATCCAATGGTCAGATAAGAGTTGCCGCAGCGGAAGGAAATGGAGCAGTAATGTATTCTCTAACGGGTCATTCCGATCAGTCACAAAACTCATTTGACAATTTGGAAGCAGGTAGCTATCAGCTATCAGCCAAGGACGAAGACGGCTGCAATGACACGCAAGTTGTGATAGTCGAAGGAAGCGAAGGGCCTGTGATTACGCGTATTGACACACAGATGCCAACTTGCAACTTGCCAGATGGTCAGGTGACTATTTCCACCGGTGGCATAGGTAATTATTATTATAGTCTTGATGGGCGGGCTTACCAGCGAGATTCTTCGTTTGCTGGACTTTTGGCAGGGACTTACTTGATAGCTGTAAAAGATGATTCAAACTGTATCGCTGAGCAAAGTATTGACCTGGGCGAGCCCTGCCGTCAGCTGTTTTACTTACCTACTTCGTTCACGCCAAACAATGACGGCATCAATGATGGCTGGGCTATTTTCTTTCCCGATGTCAGTCTGCAAATAGAGCAGCTAACCGTTTATAACCGCTGGGGTAATGCTATTTTTTCTAGCAAGCCAGGAACTGTACAAAGCGGAACAATTCTTTGGGACGGAATTTATAAAGGGGGCAGTGCAAATGGTGTATTCACTTATCGATTGCTGATGAAGATGCCCTCAGGTCAAAGCCGCGTTTCTAATGGCGCAGTCATAGCGCTATAAGATATTGCCATCTTCCAATCAGCCTAGCCGAAAACTTTTGGTTTTTAGTGAATTAATCCTGATCAAATTCCTCTTCGTCTTCTTCACCCCCTCTTTCCAGTCTAACGAATGCACCCCGACGCGGAGCAGGCATGATGCTGTTTTCGCCGCGTACTGTCTGCCATACTATTTCGCTAAAAACCAGGTCATCAATCGCGTCGGGAATCGAGAGATCAAACTGGTCTGTTTTTCGGGAGTTTTTGTTAACCGCGACATTTTTCTGATCCAGATCCACCCCAGCTTCTTTTGAAGTGAATGTGCCCGGATTAACCTTGTTATCAAAACACCTCCACATCGGTGTGGCCGCCGCATCGTACTGGCTCATGGGCTTGATCCCCAAAATCAACTCCATTGTACGCAGCATTCCGGAAGTCGAATACATCGTGTGGTCTACAAAACCTCTTTTGACAAAACCGCCAGCCACAAATGCAATGGAACGGTGTGCATCCACGTGATCGGGTCCATTCTGAGCATCATCTTCGAGGATGAATACAACTGATTCATTCCAAACCTTACTCTTGGAAAGGTGCTCAACAAAACGCCCAACTGCCAGGTCATTATCAGCCACAGCAGCAAACGGCGTGGGCTTTCCTACACTGGCACCCGATGTATGATCATTACCAAACCTTAATGTATTCAATCTTGGGAGTTTGCCTGCGGCAAGTAATTCATCAAAATCCTTTTCCCATGCAGCTTCCCGGTCAATATCCTTATAGCCCAGATTATAACCTTTGAAAGTCGGGCAATAATGTCCTTCAAGTGTTTTGATATTGGCTTTCCCCTCGTCTGCAAACCAGCCGTAGCTGCGGAATGTTAGCCCGGCACGCAAGGCATGGTCCCAGATAAATCCGTCCCTGGGATGCGCGATTTCTTTCTGGCCCTCGTAATCATACGTGCCACCGCGACCTCCATAGCTGGTTACCCAGTTTTTCTCCACATAGTCATTGGCATACGCAGCCGATGACCAGTTATGCCCGTCGGCACTCACCTCTGCATCGACGTAAAAGTTATCGAGTAACACAAACTGACGGGCCAATGCGTGCTGGTTCGGTGTGATCTTTTCAGGAAACAAACAAAGGGAAGCGTCGCCATTTCCTTCCTTCATATCGCCCAGGACCTGGTCGTATGTACGATTTTCCTTGATAATGTAAAACACATATTTAATCGGCGATTTATCACCCACTTTCATCGGGATCGGATTACCAGCCTCCCCTTCCGCATTCAGCTCCTTATTTTTGGTATAAGGCGTGTTGGCATATACCACACGCGAGTAGGCTGAAAGCGTTTGTGCCGAGGGTGCATCTATGATGGATAATGTACCTTTAAACAATCCTCCGATGTACTGCTCTCTGCCCGTGTATGCCTGCGGATTTGGCCCTACTTGTTGTGGAACTTTTGATAAATTCGGGTTTGGACCTTTTGGATTTGCCTTAGAGGAAAATCCTTTTCCATTAGTAACAAATATCTTTGAGCCAATTGTTTTTACAGCCGTCGGATACCAGCCAGTCGGGATAAATCCGATGGAACGGCTGCGACCTTTGGTTTCTACATCAAAAACTGCCAGGCAATTATTATCAGCATTGGCAATGTATAAGGTTTTCTCATCATCACTCAGTGCAAGCCCATTAGGCGTCGTACCCACAGGCGCATCCGGAAAAAGAGAAGTCGTTAATGTTTCCGACACTTGTCTTTTGGCCAGATCAATGAGCGCCACGGTGTTATCATTGCCGTTTGCCGCATATAAAAACTTGCCATCTCTGGTCAATAGCAGGTCGTTGGGATTTTTGTTGGTCGCAATTTCCGCTGCAATCTGCTGTGTTTCTGTGTTTACGATCACCACCCGCGAGCCGCCCCAAAGCGAAACATAAAGCTCTTTTTTATCATTAGAAAGCAAACAGGTGTAAGCCGCAGCACCTAAGTTTAGCTTACCAATGGTTTTTTTGGTCTGAGAATCACAAACATAAAGCGCGCTGTCTTCTTTTGTCACCACATAAATCCGCTTTTGAGCGTCGTCGACTGCTATTCCGGTAGGAGATATTTTGACGGGCCAGGGTTTGCCCAGCACAATCGGCTCAGCAGCAACAAGTTTCTGGTCTTCTATTTTGTATACCAAAATCTTATTGTCGTTTCCGCCCGAGGCATATATCATTTTCTCATCCTGACTGAATGCCAGACCAAGGTATGATTTGGCCACAATGGCAGTGTCCAGCACTTTCTCGGAAGCCGCATCAATCAATGTAATGCTTTGGGTGCTCTGCCCGTTGTTAGTGACAGCCAGGTATTTTTTTGAAGGGGAAACAACCAGGTTTAAAGGCAAGTCGTCCAGGTCCAGGCTACGGCCTACCGGTGTGAGTGACCAGCCATTGGGCAAGTCGATGCGTTTGGCCGAAAGTTGCTTATACAAGGCTAATTCCTCGGATTGACCGCCTGCATTCCTTTTACAGCCGTAGCAGATGATGCCCGCCAGCATCAGGTAAATTGCAAATTTCAGATTTTTTGTCATGGTGAGTTAGCAGAATTTTGAACTATATTTTTTAAAATTTTCCGGTCAAAGTAAGCCACAGACTGCGGCCGACGCCATTGATCCCTGAGCCGTGTGTACGGTAATCTTCATTGCTAATATTCTGTACAACAGCGTTTAATGCAAAATGTTTGGTCTCGTATCCCGTCATAAAGTTCACTATTAACCATCCCGGCGTGCCTCCTTTTGGGATGCGGTTATCTGCTGCGTCTCCCGCTGCCAATCTGGTTTGTTTCCCGGCAAACCATGCCTCCGGACGGGCAAACCATCCCTTATTGCGGTACTCCAGTCCAAACCTTCCGCTTAGTGGCGGAATGCGACGGACCGGCTCCTTTTTAGTTACATTTTCACCGAAATTATAAGCAGCTGAGCCGTATACTTTCCAATCATTTTCAAAGACATATTCTGCCTCAAACTCCCCGCCCCTGATGTATGCACGCTCCACGTTTTCCTTTCTATACACATCAATGCCATCTATTTTCTGACCATCAACTTTCACGCGGGCAATCAGGCTGCGCAGATTGTTTTGAAATAATCCGGCACACAATGCAAGCCCGCCAGAATGGTATTTGTAACCCGCCTCAAAATTGTAGGACGTTTCGGGTTTAAGATCGTATGCAGGTAACTCGTAGCGGAAATCCACGATTCCCAGCGTTCCCATATCATCAATATTCGGTGCCCTGAAACCAGAGTGGAAGGACGTGTAAAAATTGGAATTTTCGCCAGGCAGATAAGAGATAGAAGCATTTCCGACAAGTGCCTGCGGCTTGACAGAAACGCTACCAAGCGCTTCGTCTTCAACTTTTATATTAAAACCATTAAAGCGCCCGCCAAACGAAAACCGCCAGTCATCCAGCTTTACCTGATGAAGTGAATAAACGGCATAATTCAGGTATTTGCTATCATCAGGATAGAGCCCGCGGCTGGCTAGTGGCGCGGCATTTGCTATTTGATCGGTCTTACTGCTCCTGACAACATCATTATAGATTTCTATTCCGGAACTGGCGTTCCAGAAAGGAGTGATCTCAGAGATTACATTAAAGATCAGTCCGGTGGTTTGCACTTTATCAGTCTCTGTTCGCAAACTGTTACTGCCATTTTTTCGGCTGAGCCGACCTTCATTAGTCGATTGGAAAGAACCGGTCAGTGATAATTCGGATGCCCATTTACTGGATGTATTGCCTTTTAATTTAACATAGCTTAAAGACCGTCTTTGCGGATCAAATTCATTCAAGGCAAAGTTTTCGAGCTTGTAACGGTAGTATAGCGGAACGTGCTTTTGAGAAACCGATTGATGTGCCAGGGTCAGCGTCCACGAATCAGTGAATTTCAAAAGCAGTTTCGCATCAAAAGCCCGGTCTTTGTAGCCACTCGGCGTTTGTTTGCCGGTAGTATCTCCACCTATCAGATCTCCAAAATTACGGATGCTGATGCCGCCCGAGAATGCAGCACGCAAGCCCGAGAGCTCGACCCCTGCCCGTAATGTCTTTTCCATATTACCCGTCGCGTAGCGCGCTACTGCTTTGCCATGGACAGATATCTTTTCGGAAAATGCAGGAGTCGCAGTCAATAATTGAAGGGTGCCACCTAATGCATCCGAGCCGTAAGCTACCGAACCACCTCCGCGTAAAACCTCCATTTTATCAATACTAAAAGGATCAATGGTATTCAGGTACTGGTTGGGGCCATAGCGAAATGTGCTGTTGTTCAGCCGGATTCCGTCTATTAAGATGAGCGTCTGATTTCCGGTTAATCCGCGTAAAAAAGGCGATCCCGCTCCGTGCGTGGTTTTTTGCACAAAAACGCCGGTGGTCCCCATCAGGGCTTCCGGCGTTGTACGGGGCTGATATGTCTGAAAACTTTTAGAAGAAAAAACGGAGATAGAGCCAGCCGTTTGAAATGTTTTTTCATTGGCCCGGCTGGCCGTAATGTTAACCTGACTTAATAATTCGGTCCGAAGCGAATCATTCTTCTGTCCGCAAGCGGGAATACTTAAAAGAATAAGACCGTAGATTATTTTCATAGACGTGATGTGTCGATATTGAATTCACATCAAATCTAGGCGTTCTCTGCTGGTTAAATTCAATTGATAAATTAAGGAATCATTAAGTCAATCCTGTAAGTGTTAGACCATGAGCCTTTGCATATGTCCATCGATGAACGACAACCTGTCCGTTTTTGAACAATATTCAAGCCATCAAATCTGATAACTTCCAGTAAATGGGCACATTATTATCTAGGCACGGGATTTGATTTAACTTATTGTATATAATCAGGACGCCGACTTTTATGAAGAAAACAATCCTGGGAGAATTGGAAGAACTGGTGCTCCTTGTGGTAGCCGCAAGCACCGAGCAAATGTATGGGGTTCCTGTGATGGAACAACTTCAATTGCATGCGGGCCGCAGCTTTACCATCGGTGCTGTTCATACAACATTGTATAGACTCGAGGAAAAGGGTTTCCTATCCTCTTCTGTCGGAGGCGCTACAACGGACCGGGGCGGAAGACGAAAGCGCTTTTTTGCGCTGACGGCGGCTGGCGCCACTGTACTCGCTGAAATCCGGACAATGCGAGAAAATCTTTGGCAAGCCATTCCGGAAGGAAAGTTTAAGTTATTAGGCCAGTAACATAGCTCATCACAACGTGACCCGAAAGCCTCAAAATCAGCAACCGAAAGCCCAACCTCCCCGCTGGGCCGACAAGCTTCTCGAATGGTTCATAGCACCGCACCTGCTAGAATTCGTGCAGGGCGACTTGCATGAAGTTTTCTATAAACAAGTGGAAACCAACGGACTGTCCCGCGCTCGCCAGGGTTACATATCGGCCGTATTGCACTGTCTGACACCGTTCTTTTACAAGCGTAAAGCAACTTCGAAATACCCAAATCCATCCCTAACCGACATGCTTCAATCCTATTTTACCACCGCCCGGCGCAATCTTGCCAAGAATAAAATGTACACAGCCATCAATGTCTTTGGGCTCGCCCTGGGTATGGCCTGCGCGCTCATGATTGGTTTGTGGGTTCAAGATGAGCTTAGTTATAATCGCTTCATTACAGATGCGGAAAACGTCTTTTTTGTGCGGACCAACTCGACCAACCGAAATACGGGAGAAATCGGCACGGGTGAAGTCACACCCGGACCATTACAGGATGCGCTTTCCAAAGACATACCCGAAGTTGCCGCAGCCACAAAGGTCAATGCCTGGGCGGAGCTGCTGGTTAAGGTCGGAGAAAAAAGTGCCAAGGAGAAAGGATATTATGCGACGGACGACTTTTTTGGCGTATTCGAATTGCCTGTTTTGAAAGGCAACCCCCGCATGGCGCTTGCGCAAACCAACCAGATTGTCATTACAGAAAAAATGGCTGATAAATATTTTCCCAATACAGAGGCACTTGGAAAATCACTGCAGCTTAATAATGAGAAATTCTATGTCGTCGGTGCTGTGTTAAAGGATTTGCCAGACAATTCGACTTTGAAGTTTGGCTGGGTGGTCAACTGGAAGGAGCAGGAACAGCCCTGGCAAAAAACGTGGGGTAACAGCTCTTTTTTAACCTACGTCCGGCTGCGGCAAAATACGACCCAGGCCCAGGCCGAACAGAGCATGAAAGGTATTTACAAGCACTATACGGATAAGGATAACACTACGGTGCCAATTCTTCAACCGATAACGGACGTTTATTTGTATGGTGAATACAAAATGGGCAAGCCAGTCGGTGGGCGGATCGAATATGTCCGGGTGTTTTCTGTCGTTGCAGCGTTTCTTTTGCTTATTGCCTGCATTAATTTTATGAATCTTGCCACAGCACGTTCTGCTACACGGGCCAAAGAGGTAGGTGTGCGAAAAGTAGTTGGCGCATTACGTTCCTCGCTGATCGGGCAATTTTTAAGTGAATCTGTTCTCACCAGTGTGCTGGCCGTTGTCCTGGCGCTGGCTGGCGTGTGGCTCGCATTGCCTGGTTTCAACCAGTTGTTTGGAAAGCAATTGGCCCTAAACCTTGCCAGTCCGGCAATTTGGGCCGGGATTATAGCATTAACAATGCTGACCGGGCTTTTGGCAGGAAGCTATCCGGCGTTGTTTTTGTCAGCATTAAGGCCGATTGCGATTCTGAAAGGCAAAATACAGTTTGGCAATGGTCCGGCACTCTTCCGAAAAATACTGGTTACATTCCAATTTTCCTTATCCGTTTTTTTGATTGTCGGCATGCTTGCCGTCAGTAAGCAAATGCAGTATTTACGGACCAAAAATCTGGGTCTGGATCGTAATAACGTTATTTACCTGACCCTGGAAGGCAATTTTGCCAAGCCCGAAAAGATGGAAGCTTTCAGGCAGGAAGTAATCAGGCAACCAGCCGTAGCATCGGCGACGGCGACCGCTATGCTCCCAGTCAACATCCAGGCAACATCGGGCGATTTATCCTGGCCGGGAAAAGATCCGAGCCTGGAAACCAATGTGACAGCGATGACGGTTGGAGCTGATTTTGTCAAAACCATGAACATTAAGCTCGTCGACGGCAGGGACTTTCGTGCTGGCAGCGCCGCGGATTCATCTGCCTACCTGATCAACGAGGCAACGGCCCGGCTGATGGGCGAAAAAAATCCTGTTGGCAAGGAGATCAAATTCTGGAAAGGCACCGGGCGTGTGATCGGGCTTATGAAGGACTTCCATATGATCTCGCTGCACCAGGCTATCACCCCGCTCGTACTGACTTATATTCCTGAGAATTCGGGTTATTTATTAGTAAAAACGCAGACGGGGAAAACAGAGCAAGCCCTTGCAGAGCTTAAAAATATAGCTAAGCGGTTCAATCCAGATTATCCTTTCGACTATCATTTCCTGGATGATGAGTATGAGAATCTTTACCGGAGTGAGCAACAGGTCAATACGCTTGTCAATTATTTTGGTGTGCTTGCCATCCTGATTTCGTGCCTGGGGCTATTTGGACTCGCAGCATTTACTGCCGAGCAGCGGACGAAGGAAATTGGCGTACGAAAAGTGCTCGGAGCAAGTTCGGCAAATATTGTCGGTCTTCTTTCTTCTGACTTTCTGAAACTTATCCTAATCGCATTAATTCTTGCCTCTCCGCTGGCATGGTGGGCTCTCAGCAGCTGGCTGGGCACATTTGCATACCATACAAGTTTAAGTTGGTGGATTTTCGCCATATCCGGCGTGGTAACAACGTCCATTGCACTACTCACTGTCAGCTCTCAGGCGATCAAAGCTGCCTGGTTGAATCCTGTTTCTGCTTTAAGAACCGAGTGATATTTAACTGATATGACCACCAACAAATTAATTGTGTTATCTTTTTTGATAAGTCTGCCCATCACCGTAGCAGGCCAATCTTTTAAGGGAACGGTAAGTGATGCTGTCAATGCAAAACCGCTGCCTTATGCCAGCATAGGGGTGAAAGGAAAAAGCATCGGGGGAATAGCAGATGCAGATGGGCGCTTTGACATTGCCATAAACAAGGCAGCACCAACAGATACTCTCATTGTGAGTTATCTGGGATATGCATCTGTAAAATTTATAAAACGAGAAATTTCGCAATCAGCCTATCAAATTAAACTCAGCCCGGGCGCCCTGCAACTCCACGAAGTGATTGCACAAGGCAAACGGGAAATAATCCCGATCGGCAATCAGAAAGCAAGCGGGCAATACACGGGCTGGGGTGATTATAAGAGTTCCCGAGGACGTCTAAGGGGTGTTGCTATTGAGACCAACGAGCTACCGTTGAAGCTGGCCAAGTTTAAGATGCACATGGATGCGTGTGAATTTGACAGTGTCCGCTTTCGCTTGCATATTCTGCCTTTGGCCGGGGGCTACTCAGGCAATTTAAAGGCGGAATTAATTAATGAAAACATATTCTTTAATGTCAACAAAGGCCAGAAATGGGTCAGTGTCGATTTAGCTCCTTATAATCTTGTCATTGATGAGAGCATAGTCGTCGCCGTTGAATGGCTGGACGCATGGGTAAAAGAAGAAGAAAGGGATGAAAGTTATAAACTGACTATCTCGCTATCCAAAAAGGAAGGTTATATGTTTATCCGAAATACGCCCCAAGAGCCTTTTCTGCCAACAAAGTCCAAATTCAGTCCTACAATGTATTTTGAAACCTATAAACCGGGTAATGGAGGCGTAGAGTAAGTAATTAGAAAAAAACTGACGTATCAATACTTCTTCTTCACTATCACTAATTTTCCTTCGGCGCTATGAAGGCGTTGACAGCCGTGATGCCTTCCAGACTTTCCAGCCTGGCCATAAGGCCCCAGCCATAAAAATCGTTGGCTATGCCAATTAAAAGGTGATTTTCGCCTTCTTTGAGTTTGAGTTGCGTACTGCCATTTCGGATGGATATGCGTCCGTCTGGATACTTTTTCATGTTCTGAGGGAAGATATTCTTGTCCGTATAAGTAATCTGGTCGTTGAGATAAAGCCAGATTTCGTCACTAAATCCCAGTTGCAAATTCGTCTTTACGGGTTCGTGTGTTGTAATGGTAGCTTTCAGCCAAACGATTCTTCTTTGATCACTTCCGCCGAATTGCCTCGTAAGATTTATAAGTCCATACCGCTCCGCCTGCATTTTGGTGACAAACGATTCATTCTTTGGTATATCCTGCTGCCGGGTAGGTTCGGTCCCTTTCGCAAGATAAGCCGGCTGACTCACAGTCCAGCTTCTTATATAATTGGCTTCATGTTCAGTAATATCTGCCGCCTCATTTGCATCCAACCCTTCCGTTTCCCCTGGCCTGACAATAAGGTTTCGAATATAGGAATCCCCTTCGAAAGCAATGCTGCCCTCACAGATGCGTCCTTCCAATTTAGGAATATTCAATGCCCTTTGATTGTTGACAAATACGCGCATTTGCAGACCCGAAATAATGAGTTTGATGTGATTCCATTCGCCCGCTTTTGCCGGCGCAGGCGCTTGATACTGCGGATACATATCCCACATATTTACGCTATTTAAATATGGGCAGTATTGAATTGCTTCATTGGCAAATGGGTTGGATACCTTTGGAACCCGCAAATAGACAACCTCCTGTTCTTTTTGATTTTTCCTATGAAAATACACCGATGCAGCAAACTCTGTTTTGGCCGGATTAACGTCAAATTCAATCACACCGCTCTGAAAAACCACATTTTTTAGCACGACCTGCCCGGATCCTGATGCTATTTTCATTACAGGTTTTTTCTCGTATTGGGCAAATTCTACCTTCCCGGCTGAAAATTCCCAATGCGCCGGATCAAGGGGTATAACATGGGGGAGTGCTTTCTTTTGTGCATAAAGCTGGCAGCACAATAAAAATAAAAAGACAAGCGAGGAAATTATTTTTTTCATGACTGATTAAGTTTTTTTGACAAATTTGCCTGAGTTGCTTAAATGTTTATGCGCTGAAACCCGATCAAGTTCAATCAAAAATATTCACAGACTTAAAATGCTGCTAATAAGGTAATTATGATCGATACAATTGGTGTTAAGTCGATACTTCGTTTGAAGGGTTTAATTGAAGAACAGCTTGGATGGGGGCAAACAGAACAGTGGCGAAGCTATGATTTTGAAAAACTTTCCGGAAAAATTCATCAAAAAACCGGTGTTGTACTGAGCATATCAACGCTGAAAAGGATTTTTGGTAAGGTCACCTATGAAAGCTCGCCCTCGGTAACTACGCTGAATACATTGTCTCAATTTGTGGGCTTCGAAGACTGGCGTGCGTTCTGCAATTCTGATAGGGACAATAATCAATCAGCAGAAGTCCCCAATGAAGATTCGAAGCATCAAAGAATCGAGATCAATCAAAAAAAGTCTCGTCTGCTTTTAAAAGTCGTTTTGATGCTGGCGGTATCTTTGCTTGGCGGCTTAGCCATTTTTTATATTTTTTCAAAAAAGAAGGCGGCAAATCAGTATTCATTTTCTTCGAAAACTATCCAGACCCAAGGATTGCCTAATTCTGTCATTTTTGATTATGACGCTTCTGCCGCCGGCGAAAATGATTCTGTCTTTATTGCGCAAAGCTGGGATGTCCGTCGGAAGGTGCCTGTCAGTCGTACAGATAAACATCATTCGGCTATCTACTATTATCCGGGATATTTCAAGGCTAAACTAATAGTTGGTAACCAGATTGTTAAAGAGCATGATATACAAATTAAGACAAATGGCTGGCTAGGCTTAATTGCGGCCGATTGGGGTAAAGAGCCGTTTTATTTTAAGCAAAATGAAATTATTGGAGCAGGGGAAATTTTTGTCAGTGAGGCATTGCTGCAAAAGTACAACATCCCAACCTTGCCAGAATTGCCATCGGTACGCCTCTTTAATCAAAAAGACATCCACGGAATCCTGACGGATTATTTCACTTATGAAACCGAATTAAAATCTGAACATGGCGGCGGCAGCAATAATAGCTGTCAGCGCGTGGAAGTTTTATTACATTCAAAAAATGGCATCCTGATTGTCCCGCTGGTTCATCCGGCTTGCGTGGGGGATATTTCGCTGGCTGCCTATGGATTTTACACCGATAGCCAAAACGATGATCTAAGCGGGTTTGGTTGTAATTTGAATGATTGGGTAAAACTAAAAGTGGTGTGCAACAATCGCAGGATCCAGTTTTTGGTAAACGGGCGGGAAGCATATAAAACCATAATAACCGACCCGGCAACCGAAATTGTTGGTGTTCAGTACCGTTTAAAAGGCCCTGCTGCCGTCAGAAATACGAGGCTGCAAGGGAAATCTGCAAATCAGGTGATCTTCTAAAAGGATCAGCCGCAATCTAATTCCGATGGTTGTTTTTAAAGAAGACTTGAAGTAATGAGAAAATCTTATTCTCACTTTTAACTTGGGTGTATGGGTCTTCAATAAAGGAAAGCTTATCTTTTAATTCATCCATATTACGGGATGCAGGCGTGCTATAGCCCATTGCCCAGTTATCGAATGATCTGACACTTACAGGTCCTTGAAAAAGCGGGATTACCTGATTATGGCGGTCGTCCCGCTTTATCTTTTCAAATAAGGAATGTATGGCATCTTTCTCTCCTTCCAAAACCTGTATAATGCTGCCATTACAGTAAATCAAAACCCCCGTAATATCAGCCTCAGCATTATTTATACGGCTTTTTTCTACAATATTTCCCATTTCTCTCTCATCCAGCAGGACCCTTGATGAGCTCAGATATACAATTGAATGCATCATTAAAATCATTTAAACCCTACGCTAAAACACTCGTCTTAACGTATATACTATCAGTTACATAACCAACCAATATATCACAAAAACGTGCCAAAGCCCCGTTTTGAGAGGGTATTAAACAAAATTTTTAAATATTCTTTTCCATCAGCAACCACCTTTACCAGCGGCACGTTTATAGATAATTTTACCATCCCGTTCTACATAATCGCCCGATATAATCGGATACAGATACTTGGGGGCGTGCGATACACTATGGCTTCGTATCTTTATTTTGTCGTTGACTTTCAGCGTGTGCAATTGCCGGGATTGATTAATAGCATTCAAAGAATTCTTCTTGGATGGTTGGGCGCCAAAACTAAGAATGTAATCTTCATCATTAATCCTGACCATCACCCCAAAACCCAATCGGGAGCCAGCGGGAAGAGAAAGAGCGGTTACGGTAGCCTTCATATCGGTAAAAGCATTGATATGTTTGCGTATGTTAGCTTCCCCCGCATACACTTTTCTGCCTTCGGGTGACACTTTCCATTTTTCGTATCTTATAGCATCCGGAGTAGACTCCCATTTTTTCAACGAAGCTTTCCTTTCTGCATCAGAGCGTGAACCTGCGGTTGATTTTTTGGCAGCTTCATTTTTGATTTCACGATTCGCAAATACCAGTCCGCTTACTACAACCAGGGGCAAAAGCAGCGCATAAATGATTTTTTTCATGTTTTTGACCTGTTTAATTTGAATAAATCTCTTCGGCAAAGCTAAATGGTTGTATTCCCGCCGCTGTTAAGGAGCTGTAAAAGAATGTAAACGATAAGTAAAATCAGCTTTAACAGAGTGTCGCTGATTTTAAGGACAATGGATTTTTATAAAAAACTAAAAAAAAGTGCAACGGTTTAGCCAGCTTCATTTGTCTGTATTGAAGGCGATGAAGCCATTCTATAAACTACTCATTCCATGAAGAAACTCTTATTCTCTGCATTGATCCTGTCGGGTGCATTTTTCATCGGTTCCTGCACCGACGAATCGGTTGAAAAAAAAGAAGTTGTGGCCGAAGAATTCGACAAAGAAAGGTTTTATAGTCAAATCAGAACGGTACCTTTTTACATATCCAAAGCTTACCGGGTTGTCGGCCAAGACACCATCAACGTGCTGGCAGACTCGCTCAAAGTTCTCTACCGCGATGCTGTTTATGTAACCTTCCAGGCAAGCGGTGGTTCTGGCGAGATAGGTTATGTACATTATTATGCCGGCTCGGCCTGGACGAATCCACCGTTCGCACCGCCCGCAAAGGCTTTTAGTACTGAAATGAAGTTTTCCAGGCCTACCAATATGACCTTCAATTGGGATGATACAAAAAAAACCGTTGTCGTCACCTCTTCGGGATCTGACAATGCGTTCCGCCTGGTGCCTCCCGGAAAAAGCGCATACCTGGATACCAGCCGTTTTCATTACAAATATGATTTTGAGGCCGCCAAAGCAGGAGCCGACCAGAGTATGACCTGGATTTATGATGACTACACCATCGTGATGAAACCCATGTATGTCTTTTACAAACATCCCGACGAGACCCTTTTTTCAAGAGGCATTGTCGTTTTTTAAGCGCACACCGATGTCCGAAATCGCACAGTCAATGCTATCAAATAGCCGCTCCAATCCGCTGTAAGGCATTTTTAGCCTCGTGGAATGAAAATTGGGCCGTAAAGGGAAAAGTAGCTTTACAGACCTGACAATAATTTAGCGGTATATGATGGTGCTCAACTATATGAAAATTGCCTGGCGTAATTTGCGCAAAAACCGCGCGTACGCATTCATTAACATCACTGGTTTAGCACTTGGCATAGGCTGTGCATTGCTGATATTCGCACTTGTCCGCTATCATTATCAGACCGATCGTCACCACCGCAATTACGAGCGGATCTACCAGTTTACATCACGTTTTACCTCCTCTACCAGCGAGTTCAACATTCAGGGCATTCCGTATCCGTTCGGCCAGGCAGCGCGAAGCGACTACCCTGAAATTGAACATATTGCCATGCTGGAAGAGTGGTATTCACCGCTGGTAAGCATATCCGTTGCAAAGCGGGCAGATAAGAAAATAAAGGATAAAAATCACAACGGCGCATTTGTTCAGCCTTCCTATTTCAGCATTTTTGATTACACCTGGTTAGCAGGCGGGCCCGACGCTCTCGCTGAGCCGGGCACTGTGGTTATCAGTGCTGAAATGGCCCGCAAATGCTTTGGTACCACCACAAACATTATAGGCCGAATCCTTCGACTGGATGCCCGGATCCCTGCGCGCGTGGTAGGCGTATTTGCAGATTACAAGGACAATACTGATCTGGATTATTCTATCCTGGCTGCCTGGGGATCTGTTAAAGAGCAGCTAGGCTCCCGGCCAGAAGATCAGCCTTTTGATAATACCAACGGCAGCACGCACTGTTACGCATTGTTTAACGACAATTTCACGGCAGCTGACTGGCAACGGCAATTACCCTCTTTCGTCAAAAAGTATAATCCAGCTAAAATCAAGGAGACCTCCTACCCGGCCATACCTTTCAGCACCATGCACTTATCGGCTGAGTATGGAGGCGTAAGCAAGGGATTATTGCTGTCTTTGACGTTGATTGCCGCACTGCTTATAGGAACTGCTAGTATCAATTTTGTTAATCTTGCCACTGCGCAGGCACTCAACCGTGCACGGGAAGTGGGCGTACGCAAAGTGTTGGGCAGCACAAAAGCACAGCTGTTCTGGCAATTTATAGGTGAAACCGCGCTCATTGTCTTTGCTGCCCTGGCGCTGGCCATCGGTATCTTTCAGTACGGACAGACGCTGGCCAGTACTTTCCTGAATGGCCCCTTCCGGTTTACATTTTACTTTTCTACCTCGGTATTGGGTTGGCTGGCCTTACTTGTTGTTGCGGTTATTTTGCTGGCAGGTTTATATCCGGCCCTGGTTTTGGCTGGTTTTCGCCCGGTTGTCGCCCTGGCAGGACGGCTCACCACGCAGCAGGCAGGCGGTTTCAATCTAAGGTGTGGTTTGGTGGTAGCGCAGTTTGCCATATCACAAATGCTCATTATCGGCTTGATAGTTGTAGGCAGTCAGCTCCGGTATGTTCAGAGAAAGGACCTGGGCTTTCGAAAAGAGGCCATTGTAACTGTAAGCCTGCCAAACCTTCCAGCGCAGGATCTGGTTAAAATGCGTGCGTTCCGTAACCTGGCAACAGCCATACCTGAGGTAGGCCAATTTAGCTACTCGATGGGCGGGCCTCCTCAGTCGGGCTGGAGCAGCGAAACCAGGGTTCGCCTTGATGGCCGCCCCAGCGAGGAGCCATACGGACCACAACAAGCCTGGATTGATGCCGACTATGTGGGCTTATATGGTTTAAAATTAATGGCTGGTCGTAATCTCCAGGCTTCGGACACAGCCCGAGAGGCCCTTATCAACGAGACATTCATGCAGCGGCTGGGATTCTCCCGACCCTCGGACGTTGTGGGCAAGGTCTTGCATAAGGCTGGCTTTGCTCCTTTGGAAATTGTAGGCGTTTTAAAAGATTATAACCAATCAGATCTCAAACAGCGCATTAAGCCCTTATTTCTGACCACTATGGCTACTGGGTTTTACTCGGCAAATATTCAACTTCGCTCTGCCAACTACGCTCATGTGCTGGCTCGATTAGAAAAGGCCTACAATCAGGTGTATACCGACAGCTTTTTCGAACCAGCATTTGTCGATGAACAGATTCAGGAATTTTACCAGCAAGAGCAGACCATGGGCAAGCTCATTAACTTTTTCACAGGCATCGCCTTGGTCATAGGTTGCATGGGCTTATATGGACTTGTCTTATTTATGGTCACTCAGCGCACGAAAGAAGTGGGCGTTCGCAAGGTACTGGGTGCCAGCGTCGGGAGTATCCTTTGGCTTTTCAGCTGGGAGTTTATTCAACTGATTGGCATTGCATTTGTCCTTGCAGCACCTGCCGGGTGGTGGGCAATGAATAGCTGGCTGAAAAATTTCGAATATAAGATATCGATTAATCCTTTTGTTTTTCTGTTAGCACTTTTAGCAACAGTTGTCGTTGCACTGATCACTGTAAGTTTTCAAAGTGTCAGAGCCGCCTTAATGAACCCAGTGAAGTCTTTACGAAGCGAATAGATTCTGTGGCATAAATTTTTAACAACCTGACATTGTACACCAAATACTATAAACCATGGGAATCAAGCCAGGACCTAAAAAAACTGCCCAGTCTACCGAAGAGCCCGATAAGCGTCAAAGGGATAACAAGGAGTCACCCGGCAACACGCCTTCATTGAAGCCACATAAACATAAAAAAGGCGATTAATTTTGCTGTAAGCACGCAGTGCATGCTGCTACACCAGCAGATCCATTGCTTTGATGATGCTTGAAACTGTTCTTTTCCGACATTTGATCGTGCCGGTAAACAAAACGGAGCTGCCCTATAAAGAGCAGCTCCGTTTTTTATTTTCATATTTTAAATCCTTACCTGATAAGCCTTACCGGGTGTTAACCGAAGTATAATAAAGCTGCAATTTGACGCCCTTGTTGCTCTGTCGCTGATTGCCGATTACCAGACGCTGGGCGCTTTTGGTAAATTCCGTATCGTAGGTGGGCTGCGCGGCCGTCTCGCTGGTATTGAATGGTGAAGTTCTGAAAATCAAACCAGTTGTATTTTCACCACCGGCGGCTAAAACACTTGAAATATAACCGCCTACATCAAAAAGGTAAAAAGCAGTGTTATTAAGCAGATCAACCTGATACTTGCCAAAGACGGGCGTTCCCGCCAAAGTCCTTGCCGGCTCGGGAAAGCCCGTGCTTCCTTGAAAGTATTCGTTGTTTTTGTCAACCAGATAGGCATACAATGTATCAGGCGCGCGGTAAAAATTTGTCACCGAGCCAGCCAGCGGCGTTACGTGTAAAAATGCCTTATTAACAACCGTATAAGGGTTAATTTTCAAATCCATAATGGTTGGGAAATCAACGCGCGTCATCACACCCAGGCCCGCCTGAACAAAGGACATATTACCCGATTGCTCAGATGGCAGGGAAATTCTTTTCGTATTAGGAAGCTTAACCAGCTGCGTTCCTTTCCGGTCGCTCAGAATCTGATTATAGCCAATGCCGGACTTGATGATAGTTGAATCCCGCTTTACGCCATCATCCTCTGTTAAATGATAATGCAGCTGAATGGATGTGTGATCATCAAACAATCTGAATCCGACAAGTGGACCATTGTCCGAGGCTCCCGGTACCAGTACGAGCCCCTTAACAAGGTCGATCCATTCGGTGTTGCTGGGCAGCTGATTGTTTTTACTCATCGAAAAAATCTGCTTTCCCAAAACATCAGAAAGCTTGATTCTGATTCTTCCGCTGGATCTTGGCGTGGGAACTACCTTTACTTTGCCCAGTGGCGTCGCCTCGTAAGGCGTCGCATCGGTGTTGTAATAAGCATTTTTGTCAAGCATGTTGGCCAGCAGCTTGTGAACGGCAATGTTCATGGCAATCGTAGTATCGCCGTACGTATAATTATCGTATCTCAGAGAAAGTACAAGCGAATCGTAAACAGCAAGTTCAGGAACTACAAGCGCCGTTTGAATGGTTGGCTGGAAAAATGGAGTAGCCTGAAATTTACCAAAATAAGGATCAATATTTCTTCCCAGCAAAAGTCTTCCCGGGCCTCCGGTAAATACCGAGTCTGTTCCAACCGAAGAAAGTGAAACCGATGCCGTATCTGAAAACACCACGGAAAAGTCATCAACATTAGGCTGGACGATCGCTTCAATCTGATCACCGGTAGGTTCACAACCAGACATTGAGGCTGTTACACCCAATATAATCAGTAATCTAAAAACCGTTGAAGATCTTTTAAGAAAATGCGAATTGAATTTCATTTAGTGCAAGAACAGTAAAAAGTGCAAAATTATCATATGTAATCTTAATTACAACATCATTAGGATAAATGCGCCAATTTAAAAGTGCATTCACATGTTGCAACAAAAAGGCAAAGCGTTACGTAAGGGTTAAAAATAGCAGCAATCAGCGCCTGCCATCAGCGTGAACTACGCTGCCGATTGTAGTTACGCACCTAGGCAGCAAACAGTGGCAAACCTGATGATAAACGTAAAACAGACCAGCCTATTTTAAACCAAACACAACAAAGCCTTATGACAACATTACGGATACTACAAACGTTGAATGCAACAGAGAGGGCCAAACTTTTAGACAAAAAGTAACATATAATTTTACTTAGCAGTATCAAGATGTTATGTTTGCAAAAAATTTGAAATTGCGTTTGCTGTTTTTAAAGCACTAATCCTTCTGATAGGCATGATTTCAGGGCCGTGTTATTCACCAATATTCTTTTGTATCAATTAGTCAAACCATATTTTTTACATGTTTAATACCTTAAAAAAGACTTCATTAGCCCTTCTGGTTGCGTCAACCGCATTACTTTCGTTCAGTTGCAGTAAGGATGATCCCGAAGCAGATAAAATTGGAAACTGGTACAGAGCAGGCATTCCCAATTTTGGTGGATCTGCAAGGGCACGTGCAGTAAGCTTTGTCATTGGAAATAAAGGATATATCGGAACAGGTCTTACAAATGAGACTGTTCAAAGAGTAAAGGATTTTTGGTCCTATGATGCAACAACCAAAATCTGGTCACAAGTTGCTCCATTCGAAGGATCAGGAAGAAATGATGCTGTTGCCTTCGTTGTAAATGGAAAGGCTTATGTCGGAACAGGTTTCGACGGTGTGACCACAGTAGACGGCGGATACAAAAAGGATTTCTATCAATACGATCCTGCGACCAACAAATGGACGAAAAAGGCGGATTATGCAGGCGGAACGCGCCAGTATGCAACGGCTTTTGTTGCTGATAACAGAGCATATGTGGGCCTTGGATGGAATGGAAGTGGTTACTATCAGGATTTCTACGAGTATAATGTACAAACTGATAAGTGGACGGAAGTTGCCACTTTCACAGGTGGAAAACGCAGAGGCGCGTTGGCATTCACAGTGGGCGGTAAAGCTTATGTAGGCTTTGGCCAGAGCAACTCGGGCGCCGGATCCGAGCCAAAAGATCTTTACAGTTTCGATCCGGCTGGAAACAGCGGAACGGGCGCATGGACCAGAATGGAAACCAATACGGATGATAAATTCACCGGAAGAACTTACGCTTTGCCCTTGGTTATCAATGATAAAGCTTACATTGTTGGTGGAAATGCAAAGTCCGATACATGGGAATATACCCCCGGCACCAACACATGGACTGAGGTTGCAAGCTTCGAAGGTGGCCAGAGAGGTTTTGCCGCTGGTTTTGCAATCGGTAACACGGGTTATTTAGGAACAGGCGGAAACATTGTTGACGACTTCTGGGCTTTTGATCCTACTGCCGCCAAAAATGATGATGATAACCTGTAATTGTGAGTAGCAAGAAAAAACTCATTTTAATTATAAGCGTACTGGCCTTTGCTGCTGTAACTTATATCTTTCTTTACAAAGGAGATATCGGTGCAGACGGCAAAGGCCTTCGCCGTCTTAGCGTAGAAGCCTTCAAACTTGAATCAGGCTGGGGTTACCGCATTCTTGACAACGGCACGCCCATTATTGAGCAGCGCAGCATTCCGGGAATTGCAGGAAACAAAGGCTTTCAGAACGAGCAGTCGGCCCTTAAAACGGGGAATTTGGTTGAGCGCAAGTTGCAAAGCGGCATTTTCCCACCCTCGGTTTCAGCCGGCGAGCTGGATAGCCTGGGGATTCAATACGGGCAGTAGTCTTGATTGTCGGCTATCTTGCCGCGTCAATTATCATTAATCCTTTTTTGCTTTCTCAGTCGCTTTTGCACCCGCATTACTAAACTGGTAATGGCCCATTACCGGGTAATGATCTGAATAGTCGACGTTATTGAATGTAGTGAAGTCCTGGATTTGAAGCCTGTCGCCGCTATAAAACTGGTGGTCTATGCGGATAAAATAAGGCAGGTGGTTGAATGTAAAGCCAAAACCCTCCCCTTTTTCTTCAAACCCGTTTTTAAGCAAGCCACGCATTTTACTGTAAACATATCCGTAGGGAATCTCATTGAAGTCGCCGCATACAATGACCGGGTGCGGCGAAGCATTGATCCAGGATTCGAGTATCCCCATCTCTACCGATCTTCTTACAAAGCCATTGCGCATGCGCTGGAAAGTGATTTTCCCTTCCTTTTTGACGCCCTCGACCTGCTTTTGGCGCACCAATGTACTGAGCTTTAAAGTCATGGAATAAAGGTGCACGGCAATGATGCGCACCGTATCCCCCTTTATCTTGATATCCGCTTGAAGAAGACCGTTTTGCGCTTCAAAGATTGTATCCCTTTTTGCAATGATGGGGTATTTGGAAAAAATCGCCAGCCCGGCCGACTGCGTGGGGCTTCCTGATGTGTTCTTAGTGTAAAAGGCGCTGTGGTCATATCCGCTGCTGTCCAGGGCTCTGTTAATGTTAAAGAGGTTTCCGCGGTCACTGAAATATTCAGACATGCAGAGAATGTCCGCCTCCGAAGAAGTCATCCAGGCTTTCATATCACTTACGCTCTTTCTGACCTGGCGATCTTTTAAATCTTCGTTCCTTTGAAAGCTGTGTACATTATAGTTCATGACAGAAAATGACTTAGCCAGCACATCCGGATCCGTATCGTTGCCGAAAGAATAAGTCCTGGGCAGAAAAAGAACGGCCAGGCTGACCATAATCAGCGGCATCGAAGCCCTTTTTCTTTCAACAATAAACCAAATGGGGATACTGACCAGATGAATGATGACGACAACCGGAAAAGACATCATCATAAAACCAGCCACCCACCCTTGGAGCGGGATCCAGAGTATCATGATGTAAATCAGCAGGGTATAAGTCGCAAAACACTTGTAGAGGAACCAGAGGAAATTTTTAAACCCTTTCATTAAGTCAAATATCGCATTTTTTAACAAAAATAGGGGATCAAGATGAATTTAGAAGACATCTGCTTTAACTTGTACAAATGATAAAATATTTTTACCTTTGCAAATAATTCTATTTTGATCGATTGATTGAGGGGGTCTTAAATCCCCTTTTTTATTTGCAGTGAGCCGTACATGACAATAAAAGAGCAGTTGGAAGCTTTGCTGGAACCCCTTCTTGAGGATGGCAACTGTTTCCTTGTAGATATCATCATTAAGCCTTCCAAGGTAAGTCAAAAAGTTTCAATTCTTGTCGATAGTGATGAGGGGATAACCATTCAGCAATGTACATCCATCAGCAGAAGATTGGCAAAGCAGTTGGAAGAACTGGAAGTTTTTGCAGATGCCTACACACTTGAAGTTTCATCACCGGGATTAGACCAACCTTTGCTTTTGTTGAGGCAATATCAAAAAAACCTGGGCAGAAATTTAAAGGTCACATTGAAAACGGGAGAGGTAATTTCGGGGACATTGATGGAGGCAAATGAAGAAATTGTAAAATTACAGTTACCTGCACCTAAAAAGAAGACGAAAACGCCCATCGACCCAGCTGAGTTGATCCGGGATATTCCGTTTGACGATATTTCAAAGGCTTTAATAGAAATTTCTTTTAAATAAAGTTACAAGCCAGAGCCAGTTTTCTGATTTGTAATCAATTATATAATATGTATAACTTAGTATCAGCAAATATCTATAACATAAGCAATGGATAGCGGAATATTAATTGAATCATTTGCCGAGTTCGCAAGCTCCAAAAACATCGATCGTCCAACGATGATCAGTGTTTTGGAAGAAGTGTTTCGCACAATGATTCGTAAGAAATACGGCACTGATGATAATTTTGATGTAATCATTAACCCAGAAAGCGGTGACCTTGAAATGTGGCGGACACGTGAGATCGTTGACGACAACTCAGAGGACATTTGGGATTACAACAAAATACCACTTGCAGAAGCCCGCAAAATTCAGGGTGACTTTGAAGTAGGTGAAGAAGTTGCTGAAGAAGTTAAGCTGGTTGAATTCGGCCGCAGGCTGGTGCAGACGGCAAGACAAACTTTGATCCAGAAGATCAAGGACATGGAAAAAGAAATCATGTTCGAGAAATACAAGGATCAGGTAGGTGAAATGATTACCGGAGAGGTTTATCAGACATTACGTCACGAGGTGATCATCGTGGATTCGGAAGGTAACGAGCTTTCACTTCCACGCACCGAGCAGATTTCAAAAGACCGCTTCCGCAAGGGAGAATCCGTTAAATCTGTGATCCACAAAGTGGAAATGAATAATGGTTCTCCAAAGATCACACTATCAAGAACTTCACCTGTTTTCCTTGAAAGACTCTTCGAAGTTGAAATTCCGGAGATTTACGATGGAATTATTTCAGTAAGACGCGTTGTTCGTGAACCAGGGGAGCGCGCCAAAGTTGCCGTAGAATCCTACGATGATAGAATCGATCCGGTAGGCGCTTGCGTAGGTATGAAAGGATCACGTATCCATTCAATCGTACGTGAACTGGGTAATGAGAATATAGATGTTATCAACTACACAGACAACCTTGAACTGCTTATCAGCAGGGCTTTGAGTCCGGCCAAAGTAAGTTCGATGCAGATTGACCGCGATACCAAACGTGTTTCTGTTTTCCTTAAACCCGATCAGGTTTCACTTGCAATCGGTAAAGGTGGCCAGAACATTAAGCTGGCCGGTAAGCTGGTTGGAATGGAAATTGATGTTTTCAGAGATATTGAAGAGCAAAACGATGAAGACGTCGATTTGACCGAATTCTCCGATGAAATTGATGAATGGATTATCAGTGAACTGCACAAAATTGGTCTGGATACAGCCAAAAGCGTGCTGGCACTTAATAAAGAAGAGCTTGTCAGAAGAACCGATCTTGAAGAAGCAACGGTTGAAGAAGTTCTTGACATTCTTCGAAAAGAGTTTGAATAATTTACAATAACCGGCAGTTTTAATCCAGGGGTTAGATCTGCCAATGCAAAACTTTTTCTACTAATTGCTAATATGGCAGAAGATAAAATGATGCGCCTAAGCCAAGTGGCACGGATCCTGAACGTAGGAATTACTACGATCGTGGATCACCTGTCTGCCAAAGGGTATAAGGTGGAGAGTAACCCGAATACAAAGATTAATTCTGATCAGATTGAATTTCTTGCGAAAGATTTCAAATCTGATGATCTGAGATCATCCCTTTCCTTTAAACCAGCTCAGACTGAAACTCCGGTAGAAACCAGGGAAGAAAAAGTAAAAAGTGATGTTGATGGAATTCTATACTTCCGTAACAGTGCTTCTAAAACAGAAGAGAAACCTGTTGTTGAAGAAGCTGAATCAAATGCTCCATCCGCTTTTGAGAACCGCCTGCCTGGAATTAAGGTAGTCGGTAAAATAGATTTGGACGCAAAAAGATCTGCGCCGGCACCCGCTGCGCAAGAACCTAAAACGGAAGCGCCTAAGGAAGTTGTAGCTGAAAAACCAGCTACCCCAGCGCCAGTCGCTGTTGTTGAACCTAAGCCAGAGCCTAAATCAGAGCCTGTTGCAGAGGTAAAACAAGAGTCAGAGCCCGTTCAGCCAAAAGCTGTTGAAACGCCGAAAGAGCCGGTTAAAGAAGAGCCTAAGGCTGAACAGCCGCAGGAGACCAAGGCAGCTGAGGAGCAAAAACCAGCTCCTGCCCCAGCGCCGGAAGAAAAACCCCAAGCAGAAGCAGTGCAACCAGCGCCTGTGGCTGAAACGCCTAAGGCCCCGGAAACAGCCTCGGCTCCAAGCGAACCTGCGGCGGCGCCTGCCGAAGAAGCGGTTGAGTCGAACCTGATCGAGGCCAAAGGAGAGCAGCTCCGCGGTCTTCGCGTGATTGGTAAGATTGAGCTTCCCTCTGATAAGATCAAGAAAAAAGACCCTGTTGCATCCAGCAGTGATACAGCAGCAGATAAAAAACGCCGCAGAAAACGCAAGAGAATCCGTGATGGCGTTGTGGTTGCCGGTGAAAACCGCCCCGCGACAACAGCAGCAGATCCAAATGCACCTGCAAGGCCTAAGGAAGCCAATGTTCCACCAGCAGGAAATCGCACCGGAAACCGTCCGGCTGCACCGGGAGCACCAGCTGCCCCAGGCGCAACGCCGGCAGCAGGTAATGCATCTGCAAGAAGCGGCCCGGGTAACCGCAGTGGCGCAGCAGGCAATAATCGCCGCGGTGTTAAAAGAGAAGAAGTTTCAGATAAAGAAGTTTCAGATAACATTAAAGCTACAATGGCCCGCATGGGTGGTGGTAACACCAGAAATGTTGGTCGCGGTGGAAAAGGAACCCGTCGCAGGGACCGCGGAGATCAGAATGATCCGAACGGACTGGATTCGGACGAAACAAAAGTATTGCGCGTAACAGAATTTGTTTCCGCAAACGATTTGGCTTCACTGATGGACGTAACAGTTCAGGAAGTAATCTCGGTTTGTATGAGCATGGGAATGTTCGTTTCCATCAACCAGCGTCTGGATGCAGAAGCGATCACTTTCATCGCTGATGAATTTGGATTTGAAGTTGCCTTTATTTCTGCCGAAGAAGAAGTGCAGAATGATGTGCAGGAGGAAGTTGATGACGAAGAAAGCCTGAAAGAAAGAGCGCCGATCGTTACCATTATGGGTCACGTTGACCACGGTAAGACCTCGCTTCTGGATTATATCCGTCAGGAAAATGTAGCCAGTGGTGAAGCGGGTGGAATTACCCAGCACATTGGTGCATATAGTGTAAAAACCAAAACAGGCAAACAGGTAACATTCCTGGATACGCCGGGTCACGAAGCATTTACAGCGATGCGTGCCCGTGGTGCCAATGTTACCGACGTGGTTATCATCGTGATTGCAGCTGACGACAGCGTTATGCCTCAGACACGTGAAGCGATCAACCACGCGCAGGTTGCCGGTGCACCTATCGTATTTGCATTCAGTAAAGTAGATAAGGCTGGGGCCAACACGGAAAAAATCCGTGAGGAGCTTGCCAATATGAACCTTTTGGTTGAAGAATGGGGTGGAAAATACCAGACCCAGGAAATATCATCCAAATCGGGCATGGGTATAGACGAGCTGCTTGAAAAAGTATTGCTTGAAGCCGAGCTGCTTGAATTAAGAGCCAACCCGGACCGTCGTGCAGCAGGTGCCGTAGTAGAAGCATCCCTTGATAAGGGCCGCGGATATGTTACCACCATCCTTGTACAGACGGGAACCTTGAAAGTAGGCGATGTGGTCCTTGCAGGATCGCATTACGGAAAGGTGAAAGCCATGACTGACTATCTGGGAAGAAAGCTTAAATCAGCCGGACCATCCATGCCAGTGCAGTTGCTTGGTCTTAACGGTGCCCCGCAGGCAGGTGATCGTTTCAATGTATTTGAAAACGAGCGTGATGCCCGCGATATCGCAACCAAGCGTGAGCAGATCCAGCGCGAGCAGTCGATCCGGACGCGTAAGCACATTACCCTTGAAGAGATCGGTCGTCGTAAGGCAATCGGAAGCTTCCGCGAGTTGAACCTGATTGTTAAAGGTGACGTGGATGGATCGGTTGAAGCCCTTTCAGATTCGTTATTGCAACTATCAACATCTGAGGTGCAGGTGAACATTATCCACAAAGCAGTGGGTCAGATCTCCGAATCCGATGTCAACCTGGCCATTGCTTCTGATGCGATTGTGATAGGCTTCCAGGTTCGTCCTTCTTCGAATGCCAAGAAAATGGCAGAGCAGGATCAGATCGAAATCCGTCATTACTCTGTAATTTACCAGGCGATCGATGAGATTAAGGATGCGATGACAGGTATGCTTGCTCCTTCTATCGAAGAGATCATCACCGGAAATATCGAGATCCGCGAAGTGTTCAAGATCAGCCGGATTGGAACGATTGCAGGTTGCTATGTTACGGATGGTTATGTGAAACGCAGCAATAAAATCCGCGTAGTTCGCGAAGGAATCGTATTGCTGACGGGTGAAATCGACTCACTGAAACGTTACAAAGACGACGTGCAGGAAGTTAGAAACGGTTACGAATGTGGTTTGAGCATTAAGAACTTCAACGACATCGAAGTGGGTGACATCATCGAAAGCTTTGAGCTTCGTGAAGTGAAAAGAACACTTTAATAGTTTAAGCGAATATAAAAAAGCCCTGCTCCAAAACTGGATGCAGGGCATTTTGCTGTTTTACACTATAATTTACTTCATGTATTCTTTGTCAAGAAACAGATAACGTTCCCTGTCGCTTTCTGTCTGCTGCTCGCTTTTTACGTCAATGTTCATGAACTTAACAGGAGCCTTGCCTGTATTTGCATCCCACTGAGGAAGCCCTTTGCCATTGGGATTACCCGTTTTTATAAAATTGGCGAAATAATCTACCATTGTTGCAGATACTTTATAATCGTCCGGCGTCCATTCGTACACCTTGTTGCTAGCCAGGTTTCCTAATGCATACTCAATCTCAGAAGCGTGGGCTGCTCCTACTGCCGCGGGCGCCGCGGGTGCAGCTTTGGCAGCATCGCCCTTGATAACCCCGCCCGCAAGACCTGCCTTCGCATTACCCATCGCTGCCGACATAGCCGGGCGAATGCGTGAGAAAACATATCGATACACAGGTTTACCACCGGTTTGAATTTGCAGATCAGCCCATTTCCATGTGCTGTAAACAATGAAACGGTCACTGGAAAGGGCTGTTGCCGCTTTGACAACCTCAGCATCCGAGGCAGCCGGGTACAATTTCAGAACCTGCTCTGCTTTGTCATTATACAAACCGCTCACAGCTTTCTTGTAATTTTCAAGCGTTGGCGCATCGGCCTTTAAAACAACCTGGTAAGGCACT
Source organism: Dyadobacter sp. CY327 (assembly GCF_021390415.1). Lineage (NCBI taxonomy): Bacteria > Pseudomonadati > Bacteroidota > Cytophagia > Cytophagales > Spirosomataceae > Dyadobacter > Dyadobacter sp. CY327. The sequence goes on from NZ_JAJUXJ010000004.1 coordinate 159,265, forward strand.
TCGGCGGAATTCCAGCCAACCAGGATGGGGATTTTTGCCTGCTGGCCAGCCTGGAAGATCTCAGGCAATGTTTTCGGAAGGAAATAACCATCAATCGTAGGCGTAGTAGCCGTGCGCGTCTGGCCGGGTGTGTAGGCTGCATCCAAAAGATCCGCGGCAGATAAAGCCCTGAGCTCTTTTAGCGAACTGCCCGTTTTCACGCCTTTGGCAAATGCCTCACCGATCTTTTCAGCTTCGGCCAAAGGAATAGATGCTAATGTAGGGTTAATTCCTGCCCCACTCTCTCCTATCGCTCCTACAATGAGGTCCTTAGATAAAGGCGAAGCCATCTGAACCGAAACCGAAATCGAGCCTGCCGATTCACCGGCAATGGTCACATGCTTGGGATCGCCACCAAACTTATCAATGTTTTTCTGCACCCATAGCAATGCTGCGTGCTGATCCAGGTAGCCGTAATTGCCCGAAGATTTGTTGGGAGATTCCTGCGTCAGCTCGGGATGTGAGAAAAAGCCAAAAATTCCCAGCCGGTAATTCAATGTTACTACCACAATGCCTTTTTTGGCCAATGTCTCTCCATCATACCGGGGCTCAGAACCATCACCGGCTGCAAGGCCTCCACCATAGAAATAAACCAGGACCGGCATTTTTTCTTTCATCGTGTTGGCGGGCGTCCAGACATTTAAGTAAAGACAATCTTCGCTCATGTCCTTCGAGCGGAAGCCCATATCCCCAAAAATCGGCTTCTGCATGGGCTTATTACCAAACTGGTCCGCTTTGCGCACACCTTGCCAGTTCTGGGCTGGCTGCGGTTCTTTCCACCGCAGCTCACCAACCGGCGGCGCAGCAAATGGAACGCCTCTGAAAATCAATAGCCCCGATCCGGCCTCCCTGATTCCCTCCAAAGTCCCATTCTCGACGGTTACCTGACTACTTTTTTGGGCAAAGAGTGTCATAGAAGTGGTTACGCAGAGCAAAAGTGCTAGTACTAACTGTTTTGGCATAATATAAAGGTTTGACATGTTGCAACATTTAAAGTATAAATCATACATTAATTTCATATTGTATCAATATGTTACAATGATAATTTAAATTCTGCCTGTTAGCAAATCTTTTCGTTACTTGCCCATATAATGCAGGCAAGCCATGGATCAGGAATTTAAAAAACAGGAAACAAACTTTACAGGAGCCGGTTATTTACAAGGCATCGCGATTGACACCGTCATTTTTGGTTTTCATAAAAATGAGCTGAAAGTACTGCTGCTAACCTATAAGAACACAGGTTTTTTTGCCTTGCCCGGGGGCTTTGTACATGAAGATGAAGACATTAATCAAGCCGCGCGACGCATCCTTTTGCACAGGACGGGACTGGAAGATATTTTTCTTGAACAATTTTACACGTTCGGGGAGAAAAGTCGGCATGATACTGAGCCGCTTAAAAAAATTATGGCTGCCCGCGGCTTTGTTCCGGACGACAAGCACTGGCTGCTGGCCCGCTTCGTATCGGTGGGCTATTATGCGCTGGTGGATTTTACCAAAGCGATTCCCACACCCGACAGCATTTCGGACAGCTGTGAATGGTTCAATCTAACCGAGCTTCCCAAGCTCATGCAGGACCACGAGCACATTCTGGCCAAAGCACTGCAAACCATTCAGCTGGATTTAGATCACAAACTGATCGGCTTTAACTTACTTCCAGAGCAGTTCACTATGGGCGAGCTGCAAGGACTTTATGAGACTATTTTAAACAAAAAGCTGCTCCGGGCAGCCTTCCAGCGCAAAATGCTGGGCCTGGGGATACTGGAACGAATCGCAAAAAAATGGACGGGAGGTGCTCATAAGGCTCCGTACTTGTACAGGTTTCTCCCCTATCCCAGCCCGGAGGCCCGATGAGCACGCCACGTCCGCTATAATAGATCCCGGTTACATTCTGCCCGCCGAATCCGTGGACATTGTATCTGTCCCCATTTCTGTCTGCATGGTATCCACACCTGTTGAATCCATATTTCCCTCAGTGCCTTCTGCGTTTTTGTTTCCATTACAAGCTGCCAGACTCAAAAGTGCACTCAGGCTCAGGAATGAAACTACTCTTACGATCGCTTTCATAAATTTCGGTTTTAGGTGAAAATTTCTGCTTTATCAAAAAACCGTTCCATCATCGCGCCTCCGATACTTTTAAATGTAGATATCTGCCTGTGAAAGAGCAAGATTAAGCTGCACGGATAGCGCGCGGGTGATAATGCTCAGCAAAAAAATTCTCAGCGCAGCCGGCCCTCTCTGAGCTCATTGAGCTCTTTAAGACCTAAATGCTAACAAACCATCCGATTGTAAGCCAGAACTGCTGGGCTTTTGAAGGATTGTCGAATTCGTTGACACGGTACTCGACTCCAAGCTCTATTTTGTTGTTGTCGGTAGCATTGTAGCCCAAAGCAAGTAATCCGCGAATTTCAAGATCCGCATCGCCCTCTGACCATATGCCCAGATACTCGTTGTTGACTTTGCTGTAGAATTCCCTGGGGTCGATTTGCCGGCCGCTTAATGGCAATTCCAGCCCCAGCCGATACCGCGCCCGAAACTCCGAGGATTCCGATGGTCTGAATGTTTCATCGGTAACAACCCGGTGGGCCAGGCTGATTACTTCCAGATTTTGAACATTACTGAACTGCTGAATGAGGCGGTGGGTGAATTCCTTGCCATCCCACCTGGCCAGATAGCCCGCTCCCAAGGTGTTGTCTGCCGAGATTTTCCTGGTGATTACCGTGCTTAAATCGGTTCTTTCATATCGCAGCCGGCGGCTGAGGGCTGTTTCAGGCTCTCTTTCGAAGAATATTTGCCTTGCTTCCAGCTTTGTATTCAGCTTCCAGCCAGGTCCAAGTTTTATATTCACATTAATTTGCGGAAGCGTACCGGTCCTGAAATTGCGTTGACCCAATACAGCCAAGGGCAACATTACCAGAAAAAGACAGTTAAGAGCGTATCTGTACATTAATAGATCAGATTATCCGTGTTGCGCTGAACGATCTGATGAATGCTCACAATCGCTCCGTTCTCTTCGGCCAGTACTTCAAAATAGCTTTCCAGTTTATCCCTGGTCCCTTTGACTACCAGCTCATATCTGGTCTGTACGCCCTTTGCAGCCACGTTTTCGAGCAGGGATTTTTTCAATGCGGCCACTGGCCCGTTCCAGTGAAGCTGCGTTTTCACGATCTTATAATGTGAAAATTCTTTGCCCAGATTATCCGTTAATGTGGCACTGCTACCTCCCTCCATAGCATCTATACTCGACACGATCTCGACGTCCTGGATATTTCCCGATTCATCGAATTCAATGCTATACCGCTTTTTTGAATGTTTCAGTTTCGCTTCGATGGAATTTCCAGTCAGGCTTTCTTCCCTGTACCAATGAATTTTTGATTTCGTAAAAACCGAATTGACAAAGTCAGCCGCCGCCTGCGGGACTGCGTCGGTTTTAATGCTGAATTCGCGTTCATACTTTTTCTGTGCCGAGCATGGATTCCACAGCACCCCCACCATCAGGACAAATATGAGATTTATGAAGGATTGTTTACTTTTCACCAGCGCATTCGTTTAATATTATTTTCTTATGCTTTAATAGTAACGTAAGCCTGAGCGAAAAAAGGTTCTGCAAACATGCTAATTACCGATCTTGATCCTGGACCTGGTAATGATAGGCTTTTTTGGATGGGATGCGGGAAAGCAGGATCAGTCCGAAAACGAAAATCACTAAAAGGGCCAGAATGCTGTTGCGCATGCTTCCCGTCAGGTATTCGACCGTGCCGTAGATGAATGTGCCTACGACGATAGCGAGCTTTTCGGTTACGTCATAAAAACTGAAATAAGAGGCTGTATCAGTGATATTTTCGGGGATCAGCTTAGAGTAGGTCGAGCGAGAAAGGGATTGTATTCCGCCCATTACCATGCCGACAGCGCAGGCAACAAAATAGAATTCCATGGCCTCAGTGGTGTAATAGGCACCTGTGCAGATTCCGATCCAGATAGAAACGCCAACCATCAGAGCGAAAATATTGCCGATTTTTCCCGAGAGCCAGGCGAACGCAAATGAGCCGATGATGCCCACGATCTGAATCAGCAGAACTGTCACGATCAGGCTCTGCGATGGCAGTTTCAGCTCGGTTGCCCCAAAGATCGTTGCCACATACATAACCGTTCGCAGGCCCATGGTGTAAATGAAAAAAGCGCTGAGAAATTTGGCCAGAAAGGGCTGTTGACCCAAATTAAAATACACCTTTTTAAGCTCGGCAAAGCCGTTGAAAATCCAGTTTCCAGGCTTTTGCTTTGCGGCTTTATTGGCGGGTAAATATTTAAATGGGATCTGGGCAAAAAGTATCCACCAAAGTCCGACTGTAAAAAAAGAAATCCTGGCAGGAAGCGCTTTGTCGGTAATGCCGTAAAATCCGGGCGCTAAGATCATGCTCAGGTTAAACAACAGCAGCAGCACGCTTCCCAGGTAACCCAGAGAGAAGCCCCGGGCACTATATGCATCAAACCGGTCTTCGGTGGCTATTTCGGGCAGGTAGGAATCGTAAAAAACAATGCTTCCGCTCCACCCGATCAGACTCAGGGCAAATAGGATGATGGAAGGCACCAGGGTGTCTTTGGTAAAAAAATAAAGCAGCATACAGCTGACAGCGCCCAGGTAGCAGAAGAACTTCATGAATCTTTTCTTCTTGCCACTATAATCGGCGACAGCAGTGCATAGGGGGATCAGCAGCGCAGTGATAAGAAAAGAGGCCGAAACGGTGTAGGTGAACAGCACCGAACTTTTGATTTGAAACCCAAAAAAATCAGTGAAAAGGTTTCCCGAAGCCTTTAAGGCAGTGGCGCTGAAATAAACGGGAAAAATGCTTGATACGATAACAAGGGCGTGAACCGAATTAGCCCAGTCGTACATATACCAGGCGTTTATAATTTTTGGGTCGTTCTTTTTCATTCAGGATTGAATTTGGTACAAAATAATAAAAGCGGCAGATTTAATCGGCCGCTTTTACTGAATTATACCAAAAAGTGAATTGTTTACTTGATCACAGGCTCGAAAACCATGATCGTTTCCTGCTCAACTTTGTCAACAGGCATTTTGCTTTTCAACTTCAATTTGCTGTTGGATATTTCCACCACACCAAATTCGCCCGAAAAGCCCGAAATCTTAATGTCAAGCATTTTATCATCATTTTTCAAATACCACGTCCCGCCGTTGATAACCTGCTTTGAGCCTTGGTCAATGGCTTTGGTAACATTGTTTTGAAGGAACTGAATGTCCATTACTTCCTTAATGGCGCGCGTCTGCGTGTTCAAAAGATTTAATGGGATGGTTTTACCGTTCAGGTCAGTTACGTCCGACATCCGCCATGGATAATTGATCAGGATCTTGTCCTTTTCAGATAGCTGCGGGTTTGGATCCGGGTTCTCTTTTTTGTCTTTATCACAAGCCACCAGAAATAAGGCCAGAAAAAGAGGGGCAATAAGCAGTAATCGTCTCATATCAGGTTTATATTTTATGTTCCAGGCAATTTCTTTTCTTACTTTGTCATTACTATGTTGAAATCTGAGCCATTCGCTGAAAGCGTTTCCCGGAAAGCGTTTCCCGGAAAAAATCAAATTTCAATGTTGCAAAAGTAACGAATTTGTCTGGTCAATTCTTATGATCCATTTTACCAATATGTATGTGAGGGTTTTTTACACCACTTTATTTTATTGTCTGGCCCAAGCTGTTGCTGTTTTAGCGCAGGATTGCCAGCCCGCTTATATACTAAATCCGGTCAAGGCAAATAACACGATCGAATGGGGAAAAATCCCTGAATTCACCCTGCCCTTTACGATCGTTTACAATGCTACGCGATTTGGCGATACGCAGTCGCAGCCGCTCAAACACGGGTTTAGCCATCTTGCCACATTCAGCGGATCGGAGCTGGCAACATTGCCTGTTGCCAAGCGCGCATTGATCTGGTATGGTGTTGCCACATCGAGCGGCAACCAGCCCTGGGCAGACAATGCCCTGCGCAGCCCATGGGGAAACGATACGGCTGCTTACCGCAGTTTTTGGGATAACTATGCCGAAACAGCCAAAGGAAGCGATATCATTTGTATGGACATCGAGCGCATGCAGCGTGAAGACCGCGACATTCTTGCCTTAAAATCCAATAGCCAGATCCCGCAGAATTACCGGAACTTGCCGGATGCAGACTTTCTGGCAACTTATAAAAGAGACATGCGCTGGTGGTATACAGAAGCTGCCAAAAGGCTCAGGGCCAAGGGTGTTACGGCTCCGCTGAGCAGTTACAGCGATGTTCCCGTGCGAAACACCTGGCTGAATATCACCTCCAACAGCTGGCAGGACTGGACTACCAACCCGGCTCGGACACATTATCTGGTGCAGGACAATGCTGGCAAAATCGGCGGCAGCTTTTACGATGCGCAGCAGTTTTTGACACCTTCGCCTTACTATTATTACGGCTACGATAACCCGATCGGCAAGGATTACCTGTCCTATCTGCTCTTTAACATTGAGGCCAACCGCGCTTGGAGCGATAAACCCATCATTCCGTTTGTATGGATGCGCATTCATGACAGTTATGATCCCAACACGCCGCTGATTGCGCCATTTGTGGCCGAAGCAACTGCTATTTTCCCCTTTTTCTCGGGAGCAAAGGGCTTATGGCTTTGGGAAAACCCCGGCTTTCCGGGCAGCCGCCAGGAAAACTACGAGCCTTATGAGCGCTTTATTTACGGACTTTACCGGCTTTCGGCCTTCAAGGATATGTTTGAGGGAACATATGAGCTGGTCATTCCGCAATCGGCGCGCGATCATATGGAGCGGCAAAACCCGATCTGGCGCGGCGTAGTAAAAGGCAGCAACATTCTCATCGCTGCCCAAAACCCCTATGCGGCTGATAATGCCGAAACCGAGATTGTGGTTTCGCATCAAAAGTGGCTTAAAAACATTAAGCTGAAAGGAAAAGAAGTCTTTCTCTGCAAGTTTGATCTTAATGATACGGTCACAGGCACCGAGCCTATCCTATCGGATGCTTATGTTTATGCCAATCCCGTCTCATTTGAAATGAATGTTGTTTTGAATGGCATGAATGGTGTTTCCAATGTGGCTTTTTCCCTGCTTAATACAAAAGGTCAGGTTGTGCTCACAAAGGAGCTCAAAGCCGTCGCGGGTGAAACGCGTGAGCGGATCGATTTGCCGCGGTTATCTGCTGGCATATATTTTGCCCGCTTTGTAACCCAAAACCGGACCATTACCAAAAAAGTGGTCATTCATCAATAGCACTTACAACTATGAACCGCCTGAGCCAGCAAACCAGCCCCTATTTACTCCAACATGCACACAACCCCGTTGACTGGTATCCCTGGGGCGACGAAGCATTAAGCAAAGCAAAAACGGAGAACAAGCCGATCCTGGTCAGCATTGGCTACTCGGCTTGCCACTGGTGCCATGTGATGGAAAGGGAATGTTTTGAAAAAGAGGACATTGCCCAGGTCATGAATGCGCATTTCGTATGCATCAAGGTGGACCGTGAGGAGCGTCCCGACGTGGATGCTGTGTATATGGACGCCGTGCAGGCCATGGGCGTGCGGGGCGGATGGCCACTGAATGTCTTTTTGTTGCCGGATAGTCGGCCCTTCTACGGGGTTACCTATTTGCCACCGCAAAACTGGGTGCAGCTGCTGAAAAGCATTAACAATGCATTTGACAAACATTACGATGAGCTGGCTGGCTCGGCAGAAGGTTTTGTGCAGAACATGCTGATATCGGACACAGAAAAGTATGGCCTTATAGCCAGCAGCAATGGTTATCAAACTGCCGAGCTCGATTCAATGTTCGAACATTTGCAGCGGAATTTTGATACAGAAAAAGGCGGGATGGACCGGGCGCCCAAGTTTCCTATGCCTTCTATTTACAAATTTTTGTTGCGCTATTATGATATAAGCCAAAATCCGGAGGCGCTTGCCCATTTGGAATTATCGCTGAACCGCATTGCATTGGGCGGGATATATGATCACGTTGGCGGAGGCTGGGCCAGATACTCCGTTGATGACGAGTGGTTTATCCCCCATTTTGAAAAAATGCTTTATGACAATGCGCAGCTGCTCAGCATTTACGCCGAAGCCTATTCGCTTACCCAAAACCCACTTTATGCCGATCGCCTTAACAGCACAATCCAATGGTTGCAGACTGAAATGCGAAACGAGCACGGCGGCTTTTATTCGGCACTGGATGCTGATAGTGAAGGCGTTGAAGGCAAATTTTATATCTGGACAAAAGCAGAACTGCAGCAAAACCTGGGTGAAGACTTTGAATGGTTTGCCAGGCTTTATAATGTTTCCGATCATGGCAACTGGGAAGAGGGCCACAATCATTTGCATTTGACCCGGCCTGTCTTGCAAACAGCAAGCGCTTTGCGGCTTGATGTGGTTGATCTTGAAACAAAATACCATGCGGCTCTTCGAAAACTGGCCGAAAAGCGCGCAGAGCGTATCCGGCCTGGTCTGGACGATAAGACGCTTACTTCCTGGAATGGGTTATTGATTAAAGGACTGGCGGATGCTTACCGGGCTTTGGGAGATGAGAATATTCGGGCGCTTGCCGTGTCAGCGGGTGTGTTTATCCGGGACAATATGATGGAGCAAAGCCGGCTTATGCATAGCTATAAAAGCGGTCAGGCCACGGTAACAGGTTTTCTGGAAGATTATGCAGCGGTCATCGAAGCTTACCTGGCTCTTTACCAGATCACATTCGATGAGCGGTGGATCACGCTGGCTAAAAACCTGGCTGATTATTCTATCCAGAACTTTTACGACGAGCAGGAAGGTTTCTTTTATTTCACCGACATTTCGGGAGAAACACTGATAACCCGTAAAAAAGAGCTATTTGACAATGTAATTCCGGCCTCCAACTCGATCATGGCGCATAATTTCTATCTGCTCGGAATGATGCTGGATGATGATCAATACAGCAAAATTTCAGATGCCATGCTCTCCAAAATGAGCAAAGTGATGCTTGCCGACGTGCAATGGGTCACCAACTGGGCCGCATTATACTGCATCCGGGCCACACCAACAGCCGAAATCATCATTGCAGGCCCGGAAGCAGACGAAATGCGCAAAGACTTCGACCGCTTCTTCGTCCCAAACAAACTCGTCATGGGAACCACAACCCGCTCCGATCTCCCCCTGCTCCAAAACAGAACCGACATTAACGGGAAAACGGCAATCTACGTATGCTACGACAAAACCTGCCAACTGCCCGTAACGGAAGTTGAATCAGCGCTCGATCAGCTGGCTGGGGTTTGATTTGGGGTTGTTGGCGTCAAAGCACCGGGAGAACATTTACAAAAATGTGCTTATCTAGAAGTAGGTTTTCACAGCGAATCTGAATTGCTCTATAAATATTTTCTTAAACTCGCTGATATTATTTTGCTCGTAAAAGATGAGCATCGCTTTTTTATATTCGACTGCGTCGACAGTTCGGAAAGAGATAGGACAATATTGGTGAGCAATCAGTATTGCGTTACTTACTATACGTGCTGTTCTTTTGTTCCCATCATTAAACGCCTGAATATAGGACAGTAACACCAACGCCAGCAGCGATTTCTCAAACACATTTTCTTTGCGGTTGATCAGCCGCCACATATCTTCCAATGCTTCTCTGATCTGATGTTCGTTATCAAGCGGCTTATAATTCGTACCGGAAATACCGACACGCCGCCTCCTGATGTTGCGTTCAACTTCAAGGTCCTTAATGAGCAGACTATGTATATCTTCTATGCGTGCAATAGATAATGGAACCACGTAGTCAGGGTTCTCGATGATAAAGTTGAGCGCGTCTTTATGATTTAGCAGCATGGTCGCGTCATCCTTAGGTTTACCTGCGGCCGTTTCCTTGTCTTTCAACAAGCGTTCGGTTTCCAGCAGAGAATAAGTATTTCCCTCAATTTGTGATGATTTCCAACTCAGATCAATCGCCAGCCTTTCCATCTCTTTCTGATAGGCAGCGGGACTCATATCATCTACATTGCGGCGAAACTCCTGCTGTAGTTGTCGCAAGTAATTTGCTTCGTCCGTAGTGAACAGATTAACACTGGACAATATCTCATTAATCAGCTGAAAATTGAATTCTTCCCGGATATTACGCTGGTCTATTTCCTGCTGAAAATAAACTGCCATGTCCAGGTGACTAAACAGCTGGTTGGCTGGACTTATGGTATACCTTGTAGCGCGAGTCTGCCCCGCAGCAAGAAGTTGCCCGGTTGCAACCAATGTTGCTATCGCTCTTTTGGTTGTTGCAAAAGAACCCTTTCCAACCGCCTGATGTATCTCAACAGATGAACACAGGGGATGATCCCTAACAAAGGATAAAACTTCAGAATCTATTCTTGGCACTATTACAGCTCATTATTAACATATGATTACAGCTCAAATCTAAACAAAAATGAGCTGTAATAAAATCAAAATTGAGCCGTAAATATCTTACAGCTCAAATGAAAGCGTGATACGGATCAGTTGTTTGTAATTCTGATCCGTATTTTAGTCGTATTTGTATCTTAACAGCCTATAAATTGGACGCCTACTAACCCAGAAGCGGATAATACCGCTCTTCAAGCACGCGCATATGGTGGATGGGGTGGCCGATGATGACGAAGCCTAGGGCGAGCGCGGAAATTTCGGATTTGAAGGCGAAGCCGGAGCGGAGCATCATTTCATCATTCATGCTTTTGTAAAGTGAGAGGGTGCTCTGCCTTACCTGATTGAATTCGACCATCAGGTCCTCAATGCTGCGTTGGTAGGCGATTGTGTTTGCTGCCAGAAGCTCCTCGTCGTAGCCCGGCAGGGTGGTTTTGTCGTTTCGGGAAAAACGCATAGCGCGGTAGGACATAATGCGCTCGTTATCAATAACGTGTTGTAGAATATCCTTCACGCTCCATTTTCCTTCGGCGTAAGCCCGGTCTTGAAGACTGGCTAGTTTTGTGATGTCAGTATACACTTTGTCTGGTGCATATCGGTCAAATGCTTCAAAAATGTTAATGTCTTCGACCAAATTGATATAGCGGTCAAAAAACTGGGGCATTGGGTTGATCATTGATTTTTTCATGGGCTGCAATCGCTTTTTTTTAAGCTAAAATATAAGAAAAATCCGCAGGATGCTTTTTACTGCACATTTGATACCATAGTATTTTAAACAACACTTGCAGAATTGCACTTAACTTGATTACATTTGGATATAAATCCTCTTGAAATTGAAAAGACTGTTACCAATCGGATTGTTGGTTCTGCTGCTCTACAACACGTTCGGGCTGACTTTCGCTGTACTTTTCTTTGATAATCATCACCTACAAGCACCCATCTCGTCCTTAAACGATGAAACGGTGGTTGTGAAAATGCATTTGCCATCACTTCCCTATTCGGGCGATCTGCAAATTACTGATCTGCCTCAGGGACTTATCCGCCAAAACGACCAGTTTTACAATCCCACCAATGTCCTGCATCAAAACGACACGCTTTACGTCACTTTGAAATCCAACCAGGTGGCCAGGGACGATTTTTTCGCATTAGCCAATGCCATGCAGATCTTGACGGATCCCAATGCAAAACTTCCTGAGGATCCGTATAGCAGAGCCATGAAAATGGTGGATCATCTGCTAAAAAACTATGTTTCCAACATCAATGAAATAAGCTTTCAAACCGCGTTATTTACCGAACAAGCGCCTTTATCGATGGCCTTGTATTCGAAAAATATCTATTCAGCCAACTTCATTCAGCTAACAAGCCCGCCTCCCGAGCTTAGCTGAATCTTAGCGGATCACTCATCTTCCTGCCGCAAGCCTTCTATTTCATTTATACCATTGCCCACAAAAACGCTGTGTCCTTTTTGGAGATCGCACCGGCGCGGCACTATTCCTTATTAAAACAAATGCAACATTCTTTACAGAAATTGAAGCAACTGGTCTTGTTGCTTTTTATAATCCTGCTGTGCGTGACAGGAAAAGCATTCGCACAAATGCCCAACGACGCCATTTATATGTCGAAAAACACGGCTTGCCTGGCTCTTTCCTACGGGCACAGTTCCTGGGACAAGTATTGGGAAAATCAGCTCAAACGCGAAAACCTGAACATTGGCACACACACAACGCAAAGTGCCATGGCTATGCTGGCAGTAGGTGTGACCAAAAACCTGAATGTGATCGTAGGCGTTCCTTACGTATGGACGCAAACCAGCGCTGGCAATCTAAAATGGCAGAAAGGATTTCAGGACGCCTCCCTTTGGCTTAAATTTCGTTTTATCAACAAAGCAGGATTCTCCCTGCACGCAATTGGCGGCGCCTCCATCCCTACGGGCGATTACATTGCCGATTTTATGCCGATGTCCATTGGTATGCAGTGTAGAACTGCAACAGCAAGACTACTAGCCAGTTACCGTCATCAGCCGACAGGCATTTACATGACCGCTTCGGGAAGCTACATTTTCCGCAGCAACATCGATATCGATCGCGACGCTTACCTGGCCGACGGAAAGCTTCATAACACTAATAAAGTTACCGTTCCCAATGCTTATGACGCATCTGTGAGACTCGGATACTTGAAAAGGGGCATTCAGGCAGAAGTTTTCGCTGAATACGGCGCCTGCGATGGCGGCGACAACATCCGCCGCAACGATATGCCTTTTCCATCAAATAATATGAAAAGCACTGTGGGCGGGGTTTATGCCAAATTCCAGCCGAAAAATATCGGCATTAATGCCCGGGCCGCTTACGTTTTAGACGGAGCTAATGTTGGCCAGAGTACATCTTTCTCTGTTGGCGTGCTGTACCAGTTCCGGTATATCAAAGCCGACAAAAACCCAAACATGCATCAATAACAATGAAAGTAAAATATATATCAAAGAGCAGACTGCTGATTGCGTGCGGATTGCTGATCACATTAGGGTTTTCTTCCTGTACCAAAACCATTGATGAACCGACGGCTTCGGTTAACAACCCTTCCAGTATGGATGCCGATGCAGGCAACTGGAAACCTTACGTGCTTACTTCGTCCAGCGAAGTGGAAGTAGCTGAGCCTAAGAATGCTGCGTCGGCCGAGTATAAAGCAGAAATTGAAAAATTAAAAGAGACGACGTCTAAAATCACGCCGCAGCAGCGGGATATCGTTAATTTCTGGGGAGCCGGTGCTGCTTTTCGCTGGAATGAGATTGGCCGTGAGCTTGCTGCCCGCTATAACACCCCGCCTGCATCCAACCAGGACGGCAAATATCCGCTGCCTGACCCGGCTAACCCATTGGCTGACCCTAAGTTTCCATTCGCTAACCCGCCTTACACGGCGCGCGCGCTGGCTTACCTGAGCGTTGCGCAGTATGATGCGCTGGTAAGTGCCTGGAATTATAAGTTCAAATACAACCGCAAGGCGCCTTCGAAAACAGATGCTTCCGTGCAGGCTATTTTGCCGGTTACCGATCTTCCTTCCTATCCTTCTGAGGATGCGGTTGTGGCCGAAGCCTCGTTTTTGGTTTTGAAAGCCATGTTTCCTGGGGAAGTGCCCTTTTTGGAACAGAAACTTGCAGAGCATAAAAACAGCCGTTTATGGGCGGGTATGAATGTGGAAAGTGATATTGCCGCTGGTGCAGAACTTGGAAAAGCGGTAGGCGCCAAAGTTATGGCAAGAGCGAAAACGGATGGTATGGGCACAGCAAACAACCAGGCAGCAACAGCTGAAATGGTCGCTAATGCTAAAAAACTCGGCGTTTCTGAGCCTTGGGTAAGCCAGGAGATGCCTGCGCGCCCGCCTATGCTTCCTACATATGGATTTGTAACGCCTTGGAACTTTGACAAAGAAACTGTTAAAACATTGCGTCCCGGCCCGCCGCCAACGATCGGAAGTGCTGAATACCAGGAAAATATCAATGAGCTTTTGCAAATCGCCAAAAAGCAAACCCGTGAACAGGCGCGCATTGCCAGCTTCTGGTCAGATGGTGTAGGAAGTTACACGCCTCCTGGTCACTGGCACAGAAGAGCAGCTGACCTTTGCCATAAAAATGCGTACAGCGAGGTGCGCACAGCCCGAACGCTGGCGCTTTTGGGCACTACATTGCAGGATGCGGGCATCTGCTGCTGGGACGTGAAATATTTCTATTACTACCCACGCCCAAACCAGATGAACAGCAAAATCAAAACCTCTGTGGGCTTACCTAACTTTCCGTCTTACACATCCGGACACTCCACCTTCTCGGGCGCCGCGGCTGAATTGCTGGCCTACATTTTCCCGGAAGAAAAGAAGAAAATCGACGAAATGGCACAAGAAGCCTCCGTATCCAGAATGTACGGATTGATCCATTACCGCTTCGACTGCGAAGCAGGTCTGGCATCGGGCCACAAAATCGGCGAATACGCCGTCGCCAGAGCAAAAGCGGACGGGGCGAAGTAAAAAGATAGTTTGTGTACTAAAAAACGTCCTGGCCTTCCTTGTAGCCGGGACGTTTTTTTTGGTATTAGTCCGATTAAAACAATGCGCGCCGTTTAATAGTAATTCCCATATTTATAAGTAGTATTTGAAGTATTTTATCTGTATAATTAAATGTTACTCAACTGTTTAAACAAATTCTATTATGAAACCAATTCTACTCATTTCAGCCCGATTTTGCCTTTTTATTTTTGCCCTCTCAACACAAGCGCTCGCAGGGACGTGCCGCTTTACAGAACTGCGTTTGAACTCACAATCTGCTGTCAACAATTTTGACGCATCATGCACGAGTGTGATTGGAAACATTTCTATCGCAGGCGCGGATATTACTGATCTGGCACCCTTAGCGGGCGTTGAAACGATCGATGGTACGCTTACGATCCAAAACAATACGATTTTGCCGAATTTGAAACAATTGGCAAACCTAACAAGCACCAGGAATTTGCTGATCTATAACAATGATCTTCTTACCGATTTGTCTGGTTTAGAGGGATTAACATCGAATTCAGGTTCTATTCACATTCGTTTTCACAAAAATCTAACAAGTCTGACCGGGTTAAATAACCTGGCTACCGCTAGAATCTTTTACATTACGGATAATGCGCTGTTAGAAAATCTCGATGGGCTAGCCAGTCTGACTACCATCACGGATGTCTTGATGATAAGCCTCAACAAGAGTCTTGTCAATCTGGAAGGCCTTAACAATTTAAGCAATGTGAGCCGCATACTTATTGGTGAAAATGATCTTTTGAAAGATTTAACAGGACTATCGAGTTTAACTTCCGTTTCCTACCAAATGCACGTGAGTTCTAACAAAAGTCTGACAAGTCTGGCTGGTTTACCCGCCAGCATATCTATGAGTGAGCTTTATATTAGTGATAATAATCTATTGACTGATCTGACTGGATTGCAAAGTATTGGTTACGTATATTGGCTGGTTATCAGCGACAGCAAAGGTCTTGGCAGTCTTAACGGATTAAACAATCTGAATTCTGCAACAAATTTTATTATCAGGAACAACCCATTGTTAACCGACTTGGCAGGTCTCGATAACCTTACAGATATTGGCTGGATCCAGATTACCGGCAATGCAGAGTTGAAAAGCCTTGATGGTTTGGGCGCTGGTGAACAGAGCAATGATGAAACCGGGAGAATTTCGGCTTCGCTTGCTATCGGAGGATTGGCAATCACTAACAATCCAAAATTAACGATGTGTGCTATTGAGCCGGTCTGTATTTTTATCAGGCAAAGTACTGCCAGCATTAGTGGTAATGGCATTGGTTGTGAAAGCCAGGCAGCCGTTCAAAGCTCTTGCGGGTCCCTTCCGGTAACACTTGCCCATTTTACTGCAACCGATGAAAATCAACAAGCCATCCTAAAATGGACAACAACAGACGAAAGTAATAGCTCCGCTTTTGAAATTGAACGTAGTCTCGATGCCAAAGCCTGGTTGAAAATAGGTGAACATGCTGCAAAAGGTGAAAGTACCCAGCTTGTCAATTACCAGTGGGCGGACATTCACCCGCTCGATGGCCTTAATTACTATCGCTTGAAAATGGTTGACCGCGATGGCACCTATTCATACAGCCAGAAGCATATGCTCCGATTCGAGCTGAATCAGGCTTCAACATTCGTTTACCCAAACCCTGTTTCTGACTTCCTGTTTGCAAAGAATGCCAGTAATATCACTTGGCTTAGCATTACTGATTTACGTGGAAGAATTATTTTCGAAACTAAAAAGGTGCCCAATGAAGGGTTATCAATAGAAAAAATAGCTACCGGACTATATCATGTACAAATTACCATGCAGGGAGGGGAAGTGAAGACGGAAAGCATTGCCATCTATTAAATTTTTGTCCCCAGCTATAAATAAATAAACGCCCGTAGCCGACTGAGGTTAGCTACGGGCGTTTAATGTTATTCTAATAATATCGTAATATTTATTGCTCTTTAGAAAAAGGAGCTTTCGCTTACCTACCCCAGATTCCCGATATCAAAAGGAAGCTTGCGGAGGCGTTTGCCAGTGGCGGCAAAGACTGCGTTGCCCAGGGCCGGGGCGATGGGTGGCAGGCCGGGCTCTCCTACTCCGCCTGGTGCTGCGCCGCTGTCTATAATGTGAATGTCGATGGCCGGCATCTCGTTGAGGCGCAGGATGTTGTATTGGTGGAAATTGTTTTGATCGCTGATACCATTGGTGAATGTGATGCCGTCTTTGATGGCGGCCGTAATGCCCATGACAATGTTGCCTTCGGTTTGCGCTTTCACGTTATCCGGGTTTACATAATGCCCGCAGTCGATGACAGAGACGACTTTATCAATCTTTACTCCCTGGTCTTTCTTGGAAACTGTGATGCAACATGCCGAAATGCTGCTGAACGAGCTGAATATGGCAAGCCCTTTTCCCGAACCGTCAGGCAATTTTTCTTCCCAATTTGCTTTTTCGGCCAATGTTTGAAGCACTTTCTTAAACCGGTCATCAGTAAGAATGTCCATTCTGGCTTGTAAAGGATCTTTTTTTGCCAGATGGGCGAGCTCATCCACAAAGCATTCTTGCCCCCATCCGAAGTTTGACGCATAAACCGAACGCCACCACACCACCGGGATGTCGGTTTTAACATGCGTCCAGCTTACCTTAGAAGCGCCGTCGAAACGATATTTATTATTTTCTGTAGCCAGCTCGCCGCTTAGCCAGGGATCTGCGTCGGTTTCTTTCAATCCACCAAAAACCTGACCGGAAATGGATTCACCAATGGCATGATGGTGAAAACCCGTGATTTTACCATTTTCTACAAAACCCTGCATATGACTGAGCATTCCCGGCCGGTAAGGGCCTTGCGAAATATCATCTTCCCGCGTCCAGACCACCTTAACGGGTTTCTTGACCACTTTTGAAATGTGGCAGGCTTCCAGCACAAAGTCGTGATATGCTTTCCGGCCGAATGCACCTCCCAGCAGCGTAACATTGATTTTTACCTGCTCAGGTTTTACTTTCATATAGCCGCAAACATCTCGCAATGCCCAGTCGGGCCCTTGCACGGGCGCCCAAATTTCCACTGTTCCGTCGTCCTTGACATGCGCTATTGCATTTTCAGGCTCTATGGGTGCATGTGCTAAAAACGGCGTTTCATAGTTCGCTTCGAGCCTTTCCTGGGCAGAAGCGTATTTTGCAGTAAAATCGCCTTTCTCCTCAGCGTTAATGCCCTCTTTTTTGGCCGCTTCATAGGTGGCTGCGAAATAATTGGCTGTGCTTAAAGATTTTTCCAGATCACCATTATCCCATTTTACAACCAACGCCTTTTTGCCTTTCAGAGCCGCCCAGTAATTGGTGGCCACCACAGCTACGGCTTCGGAAGTGCGGTGCGGCATGGTCCTTTCGGTTTTGATAACCTGCAAAACGCCCTTGATCTTTTTTGCTTCCGTATCATCGATGGAAGCCACTTTACCGTGGATCATGGGGGAATGTAGAATGCTTGCATACACCATTCCCGGCACATCCACGTCGATGCCATACACCGCCTTGCCATTTACGCGCTCGGGCACATCGAGTCTTTTATTGTATTTACCAATGATCTTGAAATCGCTGGCATCTTTAAGCTTGGGATTTTTAGGAATTTCCAGCTTCGAGGCTTCATCGGCCAGCTCACCATAAGTCAGGCTTTTGCCTGTTGCCTTGTGGACGATCTTGGCATCTTCGGCGTGGCATTCCGAAACAGGCACATTCCACCTTTTGGCGGCAGTGGTTGTAAGCATTTCCCTGGCTGCGGCCCCGGCTTTTCGGATCGGAAACCATAGTTCGCGCACCGAACTGCTGCCTCCCGAAGTCTGGCTGCCATACTTGCCCATTCCGTCACTTTGCACGATGAGCACTTTTTCCAGGCTTACTTCCAGCTCTTCGGCCAGAAGCGACGGCACGGCCTGCGTTGAGCCCTGGCCCATATCAGGCCTTGGGTTAACAAGGGTAATGTTGCCGTTGGTGTCAATGATAATGAAGGGATTGATTTCCAGGCGGAGCACAGCAGGCGTAATCTTTTTTAAAGATGCGTCCCTGGTAAAACCCGAAATGCCTAATGCAAGCCCGAAAGTGGTGATGCCCGAAGCTTTCAGGAAATCGCGTCGTGATGTTTGTATATTTTTCAATGTCTTTAAAGCTAATTTTGACTGAATGTTGCCTGTTAACGCTTTCCAATGCCGTTTTCCGAGACTTTCATCTCCTCGGCAGCCCGGTGAATGGCTTTCCTGATGCGATCATATGTGCCGCACCGGCATAGGTTTCCGCTCATAGCCGCATCAATGTCGGCATCAGTTGGATTGGGTTTGGATTTGAGAAGCGCCGCGGCAGACATGATCTGGCCCGACTGACAGTAACCACATTGCGGGACCTGCTCTTCGATCCAGGCTTTTTGAAGCACATTCATCTTGCCATCTCCGATGCCTTCGATGGTGGTGATCTTATCATTTTTACCCACGCCCGAAACCGGCAGCTGGCAGGAGCGCGTAGGCTCTCCGTTCAGATGCACCGTGCAGGCTCCGCACAGGGCCATTCCACAGCCGAACTTGGTGCCTTTTAACCCGGCAAAATCGCGGACAACCCATAGCAGAGGCATATCGGGCTCGACATCAACTTTTACCTTCTTTCCATTCAGTGATAGATTGTATATCGCCATAGTAAAATATTATTAACATTAATCGCAAAAATGACCATCTAAATTACGAAAAAGGAAATTTTTTCAAATTTATATTTCGCAAAACCAGCGTTTTACGTGATAAGCGGACAAATGACTTTCGTCGGGACAAAAAACAACGTTAATTTTACCCAATCTCATTCCCAGACCCTATTTATGATTACAAACGACGCAGTTGTTCTTGGTTTACTAATGCTGATTTTAGCTGCTATTTTTTATACAGCTTCCGATGGTAACGCCGCCTGGAAACGCTTTTATGCAGTAGTCCCTCCGCTGTTGCTTTGCTATTTTATTCCCGGCCTGCTGAATTCGTTTGGCATTGTCAATGGTCAGACCTCGCAGCTTTATCCGGTTATTTCCAAATATTTTCTTCCCGCTTGCCTTGTCTTTTTTACTATCGGCATGGACTGGCGCTCATTGAGCCGGTTAGGGCCAAAAGCGTTGATTGCTATGCTGGTAGGAACGCTGGGGATCATGGTGGGCGGGCCATTTGCTTTGTGGATCGTGGGGCTGATCAGTCCGCAGACTGTTGCCGGCGAAGGCGCCGATGCGGTTTGGCGCGGGCTTGCCACCATTGCCGGAAGCTGGATCGGCGGCGGGGCTAACCAGACTGCATTAAAGGAAGTTTTTCAGCCCAGCGACGCGCTGTTTTCACAAATGGTGGCCGTGGATGTGCTTGTTGCAGAGCTATGGATGGCATTTTTGATTTACGGCGCAGGAAATGCCACACGGATCGACCGCTGGCTCGGCGCTGACAGCCGGCCCATTGAGATGATAAAGCAACATCTTGATATACAAAACAAAACCAACGAGAACACGCCTGCCATGCGGGATTATATTTTCCTGGGAGCAGCAGGCTTCGGTGCCACGGGAGCAGCCCACTTTCTGGCAGACATTATCACGCCCTATCTGTCCAGAAACTATCCTTTTTTAGATAAATACAGCCTTACCTCGCCCTTTTTCTGGGTGGTAACCATTGCCACATTCATTGGCATCGCGCTGTCGCTGACGCCTGTCCGAAAACTGGAACATGTGGGCGCCTCCAAGCTCGGTTCGGTGTTCCTATATGTGCTGGTGGCCACGATCGGAATGCAGATGGATCTGGGTGCGGTGGCAGGGAATCCCGGACTTTTTGCTATTGGCCTGATCTGGATATTGACGCATGCGATAATTTTGGTGCTGGTTTGCAAATGGCTTAAAATCCCTTTCTTTTTTCTGGCGGTGGGAAGTCAGGCGAACGTGGGCGGTTCTGCTTCGGCGTCTGTGGTGGCTGCTGCCTTTCACCCCTCACTGGCAACCGTCGGGGTTTTGCTTGCAATTCTGGGCTATGCAATCGGCACTTATGGGGGTTATCTTACGGCGCTGGTTATGCAATGGATCAGTGAGGGCTGACCTACAAATCCAGCACTAGACCATCATAGGCCAGATGCACATGAGCAGGCAGCTCATTTTCAATGTCGGCATGCTTTCCCAGTTTATGGCTCATATGCACCAGATAGGCCTTTGGAACTTGCAGTTTTTCAATCAGTTCCAAAGATTGGGATAATGTAAAATGAGAAAGATGCGGCTCTTTTTGCAGCGTATCCAAAACCAGGACCTTTGATCCAATGATCTTTTGCTGCTCTTTTTCAGCAATAAAATTGGCATCGGTAATGTAAGTAAAATCGCCAACCCGGTAGCCGTAAACCGGCAACTTGTGGTGCATGGCCTCAATAGGCGTAAATTTTACACCCTGCACATCAAATGGCTCATTATCAATGTTATGAAGCTCAAAGTGCGGCACGCCCGGATATCTTTTTTCAGAAAAAGCGTAAGCGAACTCGTTTTGGATCTGCATTAAAACAGATTCTCTTCCGTAAAGCGGAATATCACGCTGACTGCGGTGGTTGAATGCACGGATATCGTCAAGTCCGGCGGTGTGGTCCTTGTGCTGATGCGTAAAAATAGCTGCGTCCAGGTCCTTTACATTGGCCCGGAGCATCTGCTGACGAAAGTCGGGACCGGTGTCAATAACGAAAGATCTGCCATCAACCTGGATCCAAACGGAAGTCCTTAAACGCTTGTCGCGCGGGTCATCAGATCGGCAAACGGCACATTCACAGGCAATAACCGGTATTCCCTGTGATGTGCCGGTCCCTAAAAATGTAATCCTCATCAGGTTTATTCTGTCAAATGCGCGACCACTTCAACCAGACGGTCAAAATTCAAAGGTTTCATCAGCGCATCGTCAAATCCTGCTTGTTTGAAGTCTTCTTCCGAATAGTTTTTGGCATTTCCGGTAATGGCAACGATGGGCGTTTTGGCCTTTTTCTCGTTAGGCAATTTGCGGATGCTTCTTGCGCACTCCATTCCATCCATCACAGGCATATTGATATCCAGCAAAATAATATCGAAATCCTCTTTTTCAAGAAGCTGCAAAACCTGCTCTCCGTTTTTGACAGAAGTGATCTCGTAATGTTGAAATTCCAGAATCTTCCTTGCCAGATTTTGAATAACTGAGCTGTCTTCGGCAATGAGTACTCGCTTGGTGTATGACATATGATGGGTCAGGTATTGTGTTTAATAATTAGCCAGGCTCAATTTAGGGATATTTCATCCAAAGTCGCAACCCGGCGCGGTGCGAAGATTCAAAATTATCATAAAAAAGTAAATAAACATCTTATACTTTTTCAAAGCACACTTTCGGGTGTAAGTTTGTGATCCGTTCAAAAATTTCGAAGTCTCATGTTTAAAAATAAGGTAATCCGGTACAGCACAATCGCGATGGTTATTGCGATCCTGGCCTATTTTGTTGTTGAAAATTTCTCTATCGGAGGCCTTGATGGAGCCAGCGAAGATCAGATCGCCAGCAACCCCGAGCAATACAAAACGACCATACTCAACGAGCGCGCGGCCAAAGACGAGCAGTTCCGCACCACCGAGGACTCTCCAATCGCAGACAAAGAAAGCTTCCACGGACTGCATTACTTTGCACCCGACCTGACCTATCGCATTAAGGCCAATATTTCTCCTTATATGAATGATGATAAGGAAGTTGTAGTGAAATACACGGACGGCACTTCGGAGAAATATGAGAAGTATGGTTATGCCAATTTCAAGATCGGCGACCAGGAGCAGAAGCTGTTATTGCTTAAAAATGAAAGTGTTATCTCAGTTCTTTTCAAAGATGCAACCAGCGGAAAGGAAACGTATGGTGGCGGCCGCTACCTGGATTATCCCGTTTCTGAAATCAAAAACAATGTAATTGTTCTGGATTTTAATAAAGCGTATAATCCTTACTGCGTTTACCAGGAAAGTTACGCCTGCCCCGTTCCGCCCCAGGAAAACACGCTTTCTGTGGCCATTTTGGCTGGCGAGCAGCTCGAATCGGCTGTTCATAATTAAGCCGCTTTACGCTTTTTGTGTTTTGTTAAAAAAACCAATGACTATTTCAAGTCTGACGGCGCTGTTCGACTTAAATCCTTAATTTTGTAATTCGGCTTAAATGTCGGTTGAAAACCTTTTTTGAAAGCATTCGCATGAAGATCTCCTATAAGTGGCTTAAAGAATTAATAGAAATAACAGAATCTCCGGAAGAAATCGGCAAAATACTGACCGCAACCGGACTGGAAGTTGAAAGCATTGAGGAGATTGAATCCATCAAAGGAGGTCTGCAAGGCGTTGTGATCGGTGAGGTGCTTACCCGCGAAAAACATCCGGAAGCTGACCGTTTGAGCCTTACGACTGTTGATGTGGGTGGTGAAAATCCATTATCCATTGTTTGCGGCGCGGCTAATGTGGCTGCCGGTCAGAAAGTTGTGGTAGCAACCGTAGGCGCAACACTATATCCAATGGGAAGCGACCAGCCATTGGTTTTGAAGAAATCAAAAATCAGAGGCGCACTGTCGGAAGGAATGATCTGCGCAGAAGATGAGTTAGGCGTCGGCTCGTCGCATGACGGCATTTTAGTGCTGGATACTGATCTTCCTAATGGCACACCGGCCAGCGAATATTTTGGTATTTCTTCTGATTATTTAATAGAAATCGGCCTTACGCCTAACCGCGCCGATGCGGCATCGCATTATGGGGTTGCGCGTGATCTGAAAGCTTATTTTAATCGTGAGATAAAACTTCCGTCCGTTGATGCGTTCGCCGTCAACAACGAAAACCTGCCATTTGAAGTCGAAGTTCGCAATTCGGAAGCGGCGCCACGATATGCCGGCCTGACCCTCACTGGTTTGAAGGTAGCCGAATCGCCCGAGTGGCTTAAACAGCGACTGGCAACAATCGGAATCCGCTCGATTAATAACATTGTTGACATTACGAATTTCATTTGCCATGAGCTTGGCCAGCCCATGCATGCTTTTGATGCAGATAAGGTTACCGGCAACAAGGTGATCGTTACCACCCTTCCGGCCGGGACAACATTCGTGACGCTGGATGGCGTAGAAAGGAAGCTTTCGGATTCCGATCTGATGATCTGCAATGCAGGCACAGGCGGCAATCCGGAGCCTATGTGCATTGCCGGGGTTTTCGGCGGGATCACTTCTGGTGTTACCAATGAAACCACTTCCATATTCCTTGAATCTGCCTATTTCTCGCCTGTATGGGTGCGTAAAACGGCACAGCGGTTTGCATTAAAAACGGATTCTTCTTTCCGCTTCGAACGCGGAACGGATCCTAATATGCCTTTGTATGCATTGAAAAGGGCAGCATTACTGATTCAGGAAATTGCAGGCGGCACCGTTTCGTCCAACATTACAGACATTTACCCAGATCCGGTTGCGGATTTTGAAGTAAAAATGACTTACCGCAACATTGACAGGTTGATTGGTAAATCATTGGATAAAACACTCATTACTAACATTCTGAATGGCCTAGACATTAAAATTCAGGACCAAACCGAAGCTGGTTTTACTGCTATCGTGCCGCCTTACCGCGTGGACGTGCAAAGGGAAGCCGATGTGATCGAGGAAATTCTGCGCATTTACGGTTTCGGCCAAGTGGAGCTTTCCGATGCGCTTAGCTCTGATTACTTGTCTGATTTCCCCGTTAACGATCCTGAAAAACTGAAACTGCGCGTTGCTGAACTGCTGGTAGCGAATGGTTTTAACGAAATGATCAACAATTCGCTGACAAAACCTGATTACCACATTTCAATTGCAGAAAGCATTCAGGGGAATCCGGTCAAAATCCTGAATTATCTGAGCGAAGATCTGTCCGTAATGCGTCAGACGCTGATTTTTTCCGGTTTGGAGGTCATAGCTTACAATAGCAACCGCCGCCAAAAGGATTTGAAGCTTTTTGAGTTTGGCAAAACATATAATGAGATCAGCGAAAAATATGTGGAGAAAGAAAGACTGGCTGTTTTCCTGACGGGCAACATCGGACAGGAAAGCTGGTTTGAAAAGTCGCGCGAAGTCGTTTTCCATGATCTGGCAGGCTTTGTAATGCAGGTTTTATCAGCGGTTAAGATCAGGGATGTGGAAAGGACTGAGGCGGATGCGGCGATTTTTAAGTTTGGAACAACATTAACATTAAACCGCAAGCCTGTTGTCACATTTGGACAACTCCAAGCGGCTATTGCTAAAAAGCTTGATATTAAGGCGCCTGTTTTTTACGCAGATTTTGATTGGGATTATATGCTCAAACAATACGATGCGTTTGTTCAGTACAAAGAAGTGGCGAAGTTTCCCGAAGTGCGCCGGGATCTTTCTGTTGTGGTTGACAAGAAAATTACTTTCGACCAGCTCCGCCAGATCGCCTATAAGACCGAAAGGCAGCTTTTGCGCGCAGTAAACGTGTTTGATGTGTATGAAGGCGCGAATCTGGAAGGTAAGAAATCGTATTCGGTGAGCTTTATTTTACAGGACGATCAGCAAACATTGACCGACAAAGTGATTGACAAAACCATGCAGCGG
Source organism: Dyadobacter sp. CY327 (assembly GCF_021390415.1). Lineage (NCBI taxonomy): Bacteria > Pseudomonadati > Bacteroidota > Cytophagia > Cytophagales > Spirosomataceae > Dyadobacter > Dyadobacter sp. CY327. The sequence goes on from NZ_JAJUXJ010000004.1 coordinate 184,340, forward strand.
TTGATTTCTGCTTACGAAAGGGAATTTGAGGCCGTGATCAGGAAATAAGAGTTTTGGTTGATAGCATTATTAAGGCCAAAAAAATGGAAAGGAGCATCGAGCGCATCATTGAGCATAAGTTGACCGACCTTGAGAAAAAACTCGAGTTCCTGATCAACATTAAAGAGAAACTAAACTGGTCAATATCAGAGCTGCAACGCGAAAATGCGGAACTGCGTGCATCGAATAACCAACTCAAGGAAGAAGCAAAAGAAATAAAGAAAAAATACACTAGTTTGGAAAAAGACTTTAATAAGTCTAAAAGTTTCGCTAAAATTGTCACTAGTAAACTGACACCAACAAGCGGAATCGCCGAACTGAAAGACTCAGTTGAAAGATATATACAAGAGATCGATAAGTGCATAGAATTGCTTGAAGATACCTTATGAAAAAAAATAACATACCCAATCCGGACGTTTCTGTCTTTATAAAACTGCTGGACAGGGGTTTCAAACTGAGCGTTCCGGCGGATCAGGAGAAATTCTACAGGGATGGGTATGAGGTGTTCATGCAACGCGTGCAGCAGCATAAATTAAAGGGAAAAGTTTACGGTGACATTGAAGCAATTGCACTTACTTCTATTGAATGCCTTGTAGCATTACAACGGAACCAGGAGCAAATGGACAATTTGGTGATGGCTTTTAAAAACAGGGTAGAAAAGCTTGATGAAACCATTACCAGCGCAATAGAAAGCTAAAAGCTCAACACCACAAAACCTTTATTTTATACGGATTACTCTTTATCTTCTTTCAATACTTCCACCTTCGGCATTTTCACGCGGTTTAGTCGGTAAAACCAACTATATATAACCTTACTGAAATGTCAAATTCATTAATTTTCATCCTTGTCCTGTCCGACATTATCGCCATTGGTGTGGGGATTTTCGCAGGAAAATTCATTTTTCAGAGGTCATTTGACCAGAAAGAAAAGGAAGCGCAGGAGCGCGCAGCCGAAATTCTCCGTAATGCCGAAAGTGCTGCCGAAAACATAAAGAAAGACCGAATCCTTGAAGCCAAGGAAAAATACCTGAGACTTAAAGGCGAGTTTGAAGAGGATGCCAACAAGAAACGCGTGATCCTTCAAACCAACGAACAGAAATTAAAACAACGCGAGCAAAGCCTTAACCAGACCATTGAGGCAAACAAACGCCGTGAAAACGAGCTGGAAGCGCTGAAAACAAACTTGAACTCGCAACTTGAAACGGCCACAAAACGCCGCGAAGAAGCAGAAAAGTCACTTGCACAACAGGTTACCCAATTAGAAAAAATCGCGAACCTTACCGCTGATCAGGCGCGTGAGCAGTTGATAGACGCATTAAAAGCAGAGGCTGATACAAGGGCCGGATCGTATGTAAAAAGTGCGATGGAAGAAGCCCGCCTTACTGCCACCAAAGAAGCTAAAAAGATCGTTATCGAGACCATCCAGCGCACGGCTGCTGAACATGCGATTGAAAACTGCGTTTCTGTTTTCAACATTGAAAACGACGATATTAAAGGAAAGATCATTGGTCGTGAAGGACGTAACATTCGTGCTCTGGAAGCTGCAACTGGCGTTGAGATCATTGTAGATGATACCCCGGAAGCGATCGTGATCTCCGGATTTGATCCTGTAAGGAGAGAAATTGCCAGACTTTCGCTGCACCGCCTGGTTCAGGACGGAAGGATCCACCCGGCCAGAATTGAAGAAGTTGTTGCCAAAACACGCAAGAACATTGACGATGAAATAGTTGAGATCGGTGAAAGAACTGTGATCGACATGGGCATACACGGGCTGCATCCTGAGCTTGTTAAAATGATCGGCCGGATGCGTTTCCGGTCTTCTTACGGACAAAACCTGCTGCAACATTCACGTGAAGTAGCAAAGCTGTGCGCTACGATGGCTTCCGAGCTGGGTTTGAATACGAAACTGGCGAAAAGAGCCGGTCTGCTGCATGATATTGGCAAAGTCTGGCCGGAAGAATCCGACCTTCCACACGCAATATTAGGGATGGAGCTTGCCAAGAAATACAAAGAAAATCCTGAGGTGTGTAATGCAATCGGTGCCCACCACGACGAAATTGAAATGACAAGCATCCTTTCCCCGATCATTCAGGTGTGTGATGCGATTTCAGGATCTCGCCCGGGAGCACGCAGGGAAATGATGGAGTCTTACATTCAAAGGCTGCGTGATCTTGAAAACATGGCATTGTCGTTTGACGGTGTTGAAAAATGTTATGCGATCCAGGCCGGCCGCGAGCTGCGCGTGATCATTGATGCAGATAATGTTTCGGATGAAAAGGCAGGGATGCTTTCTTTTGATATTTCACAAAAAATTGAAAAAGAAATGCAGTATCCCGGACAAATTAAAATTACAGTAATCCGTGAGATGCGTTCAGTAGCGTATGCGCGTTAATCAGCCAAAAAATACATGAGTTACTCACTTCTTAGTAGTTCAGAGCTGTTGGATATCCAAACGCTTGGTGAACTGAAAAAAGCAGGTTATCAATCCCGTTCCATTAAACAGGAACTGCGTGATAACCTGATCGTTAAGATTAAAAGCAAAGAAAATATTTTTCCCGGCATCTGGGGTTATGAGGAAACGGTCATTCCCGACGTGGAACGTGCCATCCTTTCGATGCACAACATTAACTTCCTGGGGTTACGCGGGCAAGCCAAGACGCGTATTGCCAGAATGATGATCAGTCTTCTGGATGAATACATTCCGTATGTAAAGGATTCGGAGCTGCATGACGATCCATTGGAGCCATTATCCCGTTTGGCAAAAGACGCTATTGAAGAATATGGCGACCAGACAGAAATTGCCTGGCTGCACAGAAGTGAGCGCTATACCGAGAAGTTGGCAACGCCGGACGTCTCTGTGGCCGACCTTATCGGTGATGTAGACCCTATCAAGGCCGCAACATTGAAATTGCCTTATTCGGACGAAAGGGTGATCCACTTCGGGCTTATTCCCCGTTCACATCGCGGTATTTTCGTGATCAACGAGCTTCCCGATTTACAGGCCAGGATCCAGGTTGCACTTTTCAATATTTTGCAGGAAGGCGACATTCAGATCCGTGGGTTCAAATTGCGTTTGCCGCTGGATATCCAGTTTGTTTTCACGGCCAACCCGGAAGACTATACCAACCGCGGAAGCATTGTAACACCACTGAAAGACCGTATCGAAAGCCAGATCGTAACGCATTATCCGAAAACAATTGAAACGGGTAAAAAAATTACAGAACAGGAAGCGAATGTTAAAACGGAGCAAGTGGGCATGATCAAGGTCAATGAGCTTGCTAAGACATTGATCGAGCAGATTGCATTTGAAGCAAGAGAAAGCGAATATGTGGACAGCAAAAGTGGCGTGTCTGCACGTTTGACGATCTCGGCTTATGAAAGCCTTTTGAGCACGGCAGAGAGGCGAGCGCTGATCAACGGGGAGGAAAGTACTTACGTGCGCATTTCTGACCTATACGGCGTTGTTTCTGCCATTTGCGGAAAAGTTGAGCTTGTTTATGAAGGCGAGGTTGAAGGACCAGTCATCGTGGCCCAGAACCTGATCGGAAAAGCGATCCGTACCCAGTTTCTTAACTTTTTCCCTGATCCGGAAAAGAGTAAGAAAAGCAAGATCAATCCATACGCGAAAGTGATAGAATGGTTTGGCTCAGGCAATGAAATGGAAATGCCCGGCGATATGACCGATCGCGAGTATATGGCGCGGTTGAAAACCATTGACGGACTGGACGATTTCGTGGATATGCTAAGTGCTTATTCGGGAGCGGAAGAAAAGCTTTTTATGATGGAATTCGCATTGCACGGCATGGCGGAGTTCTCGCTGATCGGGAAAATGTCTTTGGATCAGGGAATGAAATTTCAGGACCTGGTTAGCAGCATGTTCTCCGGCCCGGGAGAAGATGATTATGATTTCGAAGACGATGATGATGATCGAAAACCATTTTGATATACAATAAAAAATGCCCGGCAAACACCGGGCATTTTCTTTATAAGCTATTACAGAATCAGAACCTACTCCTCCAACATTAAAGCGGAGCGCCTTCGTCTACAACATTAGGTTCGCTCGTGTCAATCAGCGCATCCGGCTCGTTGTTGACCTTCGCGCGAACTTTCGCTTCCAGTTCATCCATTAACTCGGGATTGTCCTTAATAAGGGCTTTCACGGCGTCACGGCCCTGTCCAAGACGGTTACCGTCGTAGCTAAACCATGAACCTGCTTTTTTAACGATATCCAGCTCAACTGCAAGGTCGATGATCTCTCCTACTTTGGAAATTCCTTCGCCATACATAATATCAAATTCCACAACTTTGAAAGGTGGCGCAACTTTGTTTTTCACCACTTTCACACGTGTACGGTTACCCAGGATCTGGTCAGCGCTTTCTTTGATCTGACCCACACGACGGATATCCAAACGCACAGAAGCATAGTATTTCAATGCATTACCACCCGTTGTAGTCTCAGGGTTACCAAACATTACGCCGATCTTCTCACGCAACTGGTTAATGAAAATACAGCAGCATCCGGTTTTGTTGATTACACCCGTAAGCTTACGTAATGCCTGAGACATCAAACGGGCCTGTAAACCCATTTTACTATCACCCATTTCACCTTCAAGCTCAGCGCGCGGCACGAGTGCTGCAACAGAGTCAATAACGATGATATCCACAGCACCGCTGCTGATCAGGTGTTCTGCGATTTCCAATGCCTGCTCACCGCTGTCTGGCTGTGAGATCAGCAAGTTGCTTGTATCAATGCCTAATTTCTCAGCATAGGACCTGTCGAATGCGTGCTCAGCATCAATGAACGCTGCAAGTCCGCCCTTTTTCTGAGCCTCGGCAATGCAGTGCATTGATAACGTTGTCTTACCGGAAGATTCCGGTCCGTAGATTTCCACGACACGGCCACGCGGAACGCCTCCTACTCCAAGTGCCAGGTCCAGCCCCAGCGAACCTGTTGAAATAACAGGAATATCCAAAACCTTACTGTCGCTCAGGCGCATTACTGTGCCTTTTCCGTAGGTTTTGTCCAGCTTTTCGAGCGTGGTTTGTAGTGCTTTCAGTTTGTTGTCTTTATCAGTGGTTGGTTGTGCCATAAAAACGGTTACAATAATTTAGTTTGTTCATAAAAAAGCGGCTTCTGATTCCAAAAACCGCTAGATACTTGGTCTTTTTGTTGTGTAAAAATACCAAATTCCAAGCAAAAATCCAACGGGTTTTTCTTTTAAAAATATAATTTCAGGCATGATAAATACAGATAATATCAAGCGGATTTTACAACTTAGGACATTGAATTATTCTGCGTCGCGAATCATTTACCCACCGGCTTTTTGGCAGGATAAACGGTGAATAATTAATGGCCCATTTCTATAATTTTGCAGCGCAAGGATCTGTTGTAGAGATTCATTCCGCCTTCTTACTTAATTACCGCGTTTGTGTTTAAAAAGATTTTTATTGCCATCATAGTGCTTTGCGTCCTTGCAGGGATTTATTATCGTGATCTGCTCAGCTATGGCTGGATGCAGGCTTCCGGTCAGGTAAAGATCCTTATGAATGTGGAGGAAGTAACCGACGTGCTCGCCGATCCTTCATTCCCCGATTCGCTTAAAGCAAGGATCCGGCTGATTGAGGAAATCAAAAAATTCGGCGTCGATTCACTCGGGCTGACGCCTTCAAAAAACTACACAACGTTCTATAATCAGCATGGAAAACCATTGATCTGGCTCATTACCGCATCAGAGAAATATAAGATTGAGCCATACAAATGGCATTTTCCTATCATTGGTAGTTTTCCTTACAAAGGTTTTTTTGATTCCACACGTGCGGTGATCGAGGAGCGTGAACTGATCAAGCAGGGCCTGGATACGGATATCGGAGATGTCTCGGCGTGGTCTACACTGGGTTACCTGAAAGACCCTATTTTATCGAGCATGCTGAACCGACGGGTGGGAAGTCTTGCTAATCTGATCCTGCATGAACTCACGCATGGAACACTTTTTGTGAAAAATAATCTGGAACTGAATGAGAACCTGGCCAGTTTTATCGGCGACCAGGGCGCTATCCGCTTTTTGAAGTTCAAGTATGGTCTGGATTCACCGGAATTACGTACATACGAATATTCAAAAAAGTACAATGATGCCTATTCGCGGCACATGCTCAGGGGAATAGGCCGGTTGGATAGTCTCTATAAGACGTTCGGGACAAACCCCGTCGCCAGCGCGCATTACGATTCTTTGAAGACGGCGCTCATTGCCAACATCTTTGAAGACGCAGATACACTGCTTTCGGGGAAACGGACGTTAACAAACAAAAATCGTGGGGCGCCGGGCCGCCGGGCGGGCCGCTGGCCTGACGGGAAGTTACCGAATAATGCATATTTCATCAGTTATCAGACTTATAAGTCGAAACAGGACATTTTTAAAATTGAGTTTGAACAAAAATTTGGAGGAAATATCAAGAAATACCTGACCTATTTGAAAGAAAAATATCCCTCTCTATAATTACCGTTTTAGCATGAAGAGATCGTACATCGTTATAATTGCTTTAATCACCTTTTCGCTTTTTTTCTCATTTCGGCAGTTTGAAGAGCAGGCAGCTCAGAACAGGGTTATCAATAACAAGAGCTTTGGGACGGGCGAAAGGGTCGAATACAGAGTGCATTACGGGTTTATCAATGCTGCCGAAGCCAAAGTAGAAGTAGGTAAGTCGGTTTCCATGATTAACAACCGGCCCTGCTACCGGGTCAATGTGTCGGGACGTACAGTAGGCGCGTTCGACCTCATTTCACGGGTGCGCGACACGTGGAGGTCATACATTGACACAACGGCGATCCTGCCGCATATGTTTGAGCGTCAGATCCAGGAAAACAAATATCGCAAGGACGAGCGCGTCATGTTCAACCACCACAGGGACCAGGCCGTCGCAAGTGTGAAGGACGAGACCAAAACCTACAATGTCCCCAACAACATTCATGACATTATCAGCGGCTATTTTTATCTGAGAACGATCAATTTCGAACGCATTTCCGAAGGCGAAGTCATTGAAGTTCCCACATTTTTCGACGGGGAGGTTTATAAGCTGCGCGTTCGTTATGTGGGAAAAGATGTGATCAAAACCAAATATGGCAAAACCAAAGTGCTCAGGATCAACCCCCTGATTCCTGACAATAAGTTTTTCAAAGGAGAAGGCGCTATGAAATTGTGGGTTTCTGATGATTCTAATAAGATTCCATTGAAAGTTGAAGTGGAACTGAAAATCGGATCTTTGGAGATGGATTTGAAATCATATAAAGGGCTCAAAAAAGACCTTGTCTGGTTCTGAAAAAGCGCTTCCGCCATTCCTGGAAGTGCTTTAAGGGAAACCAAAGCTCATTCCGGCTAATGGCATAAAATGAAACCGGAAAACTTCCGAAGCTAACGTAAAATTGGGCAATGGAACCAACCTCCGGACTTTCGAAGTCGAAGATCAGCGTTTCATCTTGGATGAAACGAAGATAGCGATCCAGCATGAGCGTCCGCGCATTGCCTTTCCTTCCTTTCTGATCCGCTGCATTAAAAAGATAAATTGCTCTTCCTCCAAACCTTACAATGAGTATTCCTGCATGGATATGTCCCGCATGAATATGGTCATTGGATACGCCATAATATAACTCCGCCTGTTGCCTGGCCTTTAAGACGTTAAAAAGTGCCTCCAAACGATTAAATGCATCCGGGTCAATTCCGCCGGGAATGCACGCTGTTTGATTTTCCTTAAATAATTTGATCAATGGCTGAATGTCCGTACTTCTCTGCACCTGCCAGTTATAACCCTTACTACGCACTAAATTCCGCTTTCTGTCTTTGGAATAGCCCGCATCCAGTTGTTGGAGATCACCTTTCAAGTGAAGCCAGTACGTATGCTTTTGTGAAAAATTAAAATCCGGAAAAGTATGAGCTAATGCAGATAACCTGATTGAATTCTCTGGATTGAATTGATAAGATGCTATGTAGGAGAATTCTTTTGAAACAACCCGAAGGAATGATTCCAACTGCAATCCAGAAAGTGGCTTTAAGGAGAATAAACCCAGATATTGGCAAAAAATAGGCTGATAAACTACTTGGAAACCCCATTTCCTGCGAATGGGAACCGGCATGACAATGTCCGGATGCTGAATATTGGGCCAAACAAGCGCCTTCCAGCTTTCGCAGACCGTGTCGAGATAGTAAGTTTGAGCGTAAATGACACATTGAAGGGATTCGCGAATGTGTTCATTCCATTTTGCGTCACAGATCTGCGCGCGTTCGATCAGTAAGGGCGTCATCTTGTTTTTCAGGTTTAAAATAAGTTTTCAAACCCTTTAGACGCCATTTGTTATTTAAAGTAACTGCGTAATTTTTGCAGCGTTTCTTCCACGTCTGGGGTTTCGCCCATCAGCAGGTTAATGCTTTGAATAGAGTGAATTACCGTGCTGTGGTCACGGCCACCGAAATGATAACCAATTGATTTCAAAGGCAGATCCGTATATTCTTTGGCCAGGAACATGGCTAATTGACGTGGGTAAACGACTTCTTTTTTCCGGCTTTTGCTTTTCAGGTCCGCAATCGTAACCTGGAAAAAGTCGGCAATCACCTCTTGAATTGTATCAATGGTCACCTCTTTATCCTCGTTCATTACAATGTTCCGCAATGTATTTTTGGCCAGCTCCACGTCTATTTCCCGGCGTGTCAGCGAAGCCTGGGCCATCAGGGAAACGATCACACCTTCCAGTTCACGCACATTGGAATTCACGCTGTGCGCAATGTATTCGATCACATCATAATCGATCGAAATTCCTTCGGATTGGATCTTCTTTTGAATAATGGCGATACGCGTCTCGAAGTCAGGCGTTTGCAAATCGGCTGTCAATCCCCATTTAAAACGGGACAATAACCTGTCCTGCAAGCCTTGCAGCTCGCGCGGCGGCCGGTCACTGGTCATAATGATCTGCTTGCCTAGCTGGTGCAGATGATTAAATATATGGAAGAATGTATCCTGCGTTTTTTCCTTTCCCGACAAAAACTGAACGTCATCAATCGCCAGCACATCCACCTTCATGTAAAAATCGGTAAAGTCCTGTAACGTGTTGTTTTTAATGGAATTAATAAACTGATTGGTAAACTTTTCGGAAGACACATATAACACCAGCTTGTTGTCAAAGTGGTTCATAATGTAATTTCCGATGGCTTGCACAAGGTGCGTTTTGCCCAGCCCTACCCCGCCGTACATCATCAGCGGATTAAATGACGTGAGTCCCGGCCGCTGCGCCACGGCAAATCCCGCAGACCGCGCCAGACGGTTGCAATCGCCTTCAATGAAATTATCAAACGAGTAATTCGGATTCAGGTAAGTGTCCAGGTTCATGGAATCGTGGTCCTTATCCCGGTGATTGGAACCCAGCCTTGGGTCCGTTACAAAATTATCCGGCTTGGAAGAATTCGGAGACTTGGGCGTAGAAACGTTCATCGTAAGTGGCTGATGCTTATCATTGCCTTTGTCTACGATAATGGAATACTCCAACAAACCATCCCTCCCGATCGCGTAATCCAGTGCTTTCCTTAAAAGATTGACATAATTATCTTCCAGCCATTCATAGAAAAACTGGCTTGGAACCTGAATCGTAAGCACTTTACCGTAAAGTTTTAAAGGCCGTATCGGTTCAAACCACGTCTTAAAACTTTGATCCGGAATATGCTGCTGAATCACTCTCAGGCAGGCATCCCAGATCTGGTCTACTTCTCTATGTGTGCTAACTCTTTCCAATGTATAAGTTGAGGAATTCAGAATGTCGAAATTTAAAAGGACGGCAAAGATATAAAAATACCTGATCTCTGCAGATTAAAACCAAGGTTCAATTTAATACCCGGGCGGGCTATCTGCAAACCCACAAAATAAAATCGCATGACTTTATGTTCCTGATCCGCCGAAGGGACGGTTTGCCCCGACAACTGAAAAAGTAACTTCAAATTTGTAGCTTTGTTAGCAAGCGAAAATCGCTCACTTCCACCTTATCCGTCAAGAAATGGCTGTCCTTAACTTCTCAGAATTCAGCCCTTCCGATAAAAACGCCTGGGAACAACGGGCTGACAAAGAATTGAAAGGAAGGCTTAAAACATTATCTGATTGGACAATCGGGGCTGATCTGCATATGCAACCTTATGTGACGCGATCGGAAATTGCTCCTGAAAAAATGGCGTCTATGCAGGCTTGTCAGAAAAAAACACCAGGCTGGCAAAACTTGCCTATGGTGAAATTCTCAGAACCGCGCGCAACCAATGCAGCCATGAAGCATGCCCTGGAAAACGGCGCAGATGCGATTATGCTGGACCTCAGAAATGCCAGCATAGCACATTGTGAATTCCCGAAATTGCTTCACGGAATCCGGCTAAGCGACACCGCTATTTATTTTCAAACACAGGAAAATGCTGCGGACGTTTTCAAGGAAATATCCAAAAACGCCGGTTATTATTTCAAAGGCGGCATCGCATTCGACCCGGTCGCCCACCAGATGCGCACGGGAAAATCAATTGGTAACAGCATTGACGCTATTGTTTCTGTTCTAAACCAAAGCCGGAATATGCGGGAATTTCGGGCATATATGGTTGAGGGTCATTTCTTTCACAATAATGGCGCGACACCAGTGCAGGAACTGGCCATGCTGATTTCGGCCACTGTCAATTACCTGGATCTGCTTACAGACAAAGGGATTTCACCATTAACAGCCTTCAACCGCGCCCTTTTCACCATTTCCATCGGCACCAACTTCCTTTCGGAGATCGCCAAATTGAGAGCATTCCGGTCTTTATTACGAAAAATTTCAAACGCCTATCAACTGCCTGCTGAGCTTTGCACGCCATTTATACAAGCGCAAACCTCAACATTTAATGATGCCGCATCCGAGCCTTACACCAATATGATCCGCTCTGCCTCCGAGGCCATGAGCGCAGTAATGGGTGGATGCAATGCGCTGACAGTGAGGCCATACGATGAATCAACCAACAAGCAAAGTGACTTTTCAGCACGGATTGCGCGCAATGTATCCTCCATTCTTGCCCACGAAAGTGCATTGGCGTATGTTGCGGATCCGGCGGCGGGCTCATACATGCTCGAAAAAATGTCCCTGGATATGGCCGCCAGGGCCTGGGAGCTGTTTTTGGAAATGGAAGAATCGGGAGGTTCTCGAACATCCGTGTTAACCGCATCAAAGCCATGAAACCGGATTTCAGGAACATTCAGACGACCCATCATAACGAATCCGCTCAACCAGAGGAACGGGCTGGCAAACCTGTGTTTACCTCAGAAGGAATCAGATTGAAAAGCATTTATAGCCAAAATGATCTCGAAGACGCCGAACATTTAGCATTCGAAGCCGGAATTCCACCGTTCGTACGTGGGCCTTATGCGAGCATGTATCTGGAACGACCGTGGACAATCCGTCAATATGCCGGCTTTTCGACTGCTTCGGATTCCAATGCATTTTATAAGCGCAACCTGGCCGCTGGCCAGAAAGGCCTTTCTGTTGCATTCGATCTGGCCACGCATCGAGGATATGATTCGGATCATCCGCGTGTCACCGGCGATGTGGGCAAAGCAGGTGTTGCGATTGATACGGTGGAGGATATGAAAATGCTTTTTGACCAAATTCCGCTGGATCAAATGTCGGTTTCCATGACCATGAATGGGGCTGTTATTCCGGTTATGGCCTTTTTTATTGTGGCTGGGGAAGAACAGGGCATTAAGCCTGAGTTGTTGTCAGGAACCATTCAGAACGACATTTTGAAGGAATTCATGGTCCGGAACACCTACATTTATCCCCCAGCGCCTTCCATGCGGATTGTGGGCGATATTTTTGCCTATACTTCGCGTTTTATGCCAAAGTTTAATTCCATCAGCATCAGCGGCTATCACATGCATGAAGCTGGCGCACCGGCGCACATTGAGCTTGCCTATACGCTCGCAGACGGATTGGAATACATCAGGACCGGGCTGAACGCTGGCATCGCGATTGATGATTTTGCACCCAGGCTGTCATTTTTCTGGGGCATAGGGATGAATCATTTCATGGAAATTGCCAAGATGCGTGCGGGACGGCTGCTTTGGTCAAAAATTGTAAATCAGTTTAATCCCAAAAATGAAAAATCGCTGGCACTAAGGACACATTGCCAAACGAGTGGTTACAGCCTTACCGAACAGGATCCGTATAACAATGTTACCCGGACAACGATTGAAGCCATGGCCGCCGTCATGGGGCACACGCAATCGCTGCATACCAACTCGCTCGACGAAGCCATGGCGCTTCCCACCGACTTCTCTGCCCGCATTGCGCGCAATACACAGCTTTTTATTCAGCACGAAACGGATCTTTGCAAGGCCGTGGATCCGTGGGGCGGCTCCTATTATGTCGAAGATCTGACAAAAGAGCTCGCAGAAAAAGCATGGCAGCTGATTGAGGAAGTGGAAAAACTCGGCGGCATGACCAAAGCCATAGAAACCGGACTGCCAAAGATGCGGATCGAAGAAGCAGCGGCAAAAAAGCAGGCCCGCATTGATTCGGGCAAGGACATTATTGTCGGGGTTAATAAATTCAAAACAGAAAGCAAGGAGACATTTGACATTTTACAGATTGATAACCAGGCAGTTCGGCTGTCGCAGATCGCTTCTTTGATTAAAATAAAAGAGGAACGCGATTCGCAGGCAGTTGCATTGGCGCTGAATGCTATCACGGAAGCCTGCAAGCAAAAGGGCGGCAAGGACATGTCTGTAAATTTGTTGGCGCTGGCCGTCGAGGCGGCGCGCAAAAGGGCTACATTGGGTGAAATTTCTGATGCGATGGAAAAGGAATTCGGACGTTATAAATCAACCATCCGGTCTGTTTCGGGTGTTTATCAGGCAGAAGCTTCGGATGATGAAAATTTCCGCGCAGCGCTGCAATTGTCTGATCAGTTTGCGGAAATGGATGGCCGGCGTGCACGGATATTGGTTGCAAAGATGGGCCAGGACGGCCATGACCGCGGGGCCAAAGTGATTGCAACGAGCTTCGCCGACCTCGGCTTTGACGTGGACATTGGCCCGCTCTTCCAGACGCCCCAAGAAGTCGCCAAACAAGCAGCAGAAAATGATGTCCATGTAATCGGCGCATCGAGTCTGGCAGCAGGTCACAAAACACTTATCCCGGAACTCATCGCCGAGCTTAAAAACATTGGCCGGGAAGACATTATGGTGATTGCCGGTGGCGTTATTCCGGCGCAGGATTATCAGTTTCTTTATGATGCGGGTGTTAAAGGCATTTTCGGCCCCGGAACCATTATCTCAATTGCCGCACAAAAGATCCTGAAAGAGCTCATGCAATCCTAGGACGCTTAATTTACGCTTCCAAAAACCAGGGAAGTGCAATTCCCTCCGAAGCCAAACGAGTTGGAAAGCGCATAGGCCACTTTTTTATCCTGAATCAATGCAGCCACCGGTTGCGCCTTGTGTGAGCTCATGGCTGTTTCCACATGTAAACTCGGGAAAATCTCATCGTGGACGATGCTTAATATGCTGAAAATCGCCTCCACTGCACCAGCCGCTCCCAATGTATGCCCCGTGTAAGATTTGGTAGAGTTAAAAGGCGGAATTTCTTCGAATAACCGCGACATTCCGGTTAACTCAACTTCATCATTGTTGGGCGTCCCCGTTCCGTGGGCATTAATGTAGTCGATGCGATTGAAGCCAATCCCTGCGGATTCGATGGCTTCACGCATGGAGAGCATGGCGCCTATGGCATCGTCGGACATGGCCGACGGGTGATGCGCATCATTTGCATTGCCATATCCGGCGACTTCCGCATAAACGCGTTTATCACCAACGACGTCCTCCGCTTCCAGCACAAGATAAGCCGCCGCTTCTCCCAGATTTAGCCCATCCCGGTTTTCATCGAATGGCTTACACGCGGAAGCAGATAAGATTTTAAGCGAATTGAAACCATTAACCGTGTATTTGGCAAGACTATCCACGCCGCCGACAATAACCCTTTTTGCCCGTCCGGACCGGATCAGTCGCGCGCCCATTAAAATGGCATTGGCAGATGACGAACAGGCTGTGTTAATGGTGTCGGAAAAGCCTCTGATGTTATACTTTTCGAGTAAGGTAATGGTGTGCGCTGCGCAATTGTATGATTCCAGATATTCCGATCCGCTCGTTTTCAGATTGGCATCTTCATAGAGCTGATCAGTGAGGCACATTCCGCCGACTGTCGTTGCGGAGATGAATGCTGTATCAAAAGATGAAAGCTGGTCTGCGGAAAGACTAGCGTCTTTAATTGCTTCGTCGAATGCCTTGGTAGCAAGCAAATCGGTGCGCGTGTAACCTACGCTATCCTGCAAACCGAGCAGTTCCTTCAGTCGTTCGTTGCTGCATGCAATTTCGCCAAAAGGAAGCAATGCGGCATAGCGGGAATCAAAATGTGCTGCGGCGGTTATGCCCGTTTTTCCCTGACGCAAACTGGCGTGGTTCTCCGAAAGGTTTTCACCAATGGCTGATATAATGCCCATTCCGGTCACCAACACCTTTTTCATATTCAGGCCGTTTTTGTATTTGCTAAAATGTATTCAGCCATGTGGTTTACATCCACAAGGATTTTTCTTCCCTCGGCAGGGTTAGTGATTTTGATCCCGTACTCTCTTTCAAGAAGCACGACCAGTTCCAGCGAGTCAATTGAATCCAGGCCCAGGTCGCCTCCGAAAAGGGGTTCGTCATCCTTAATGTCCTGCGGATTAATGTCAAGTAAATTCAAATATTGTACAATCTGACCTTTAATGACGGGTTTTAAACTTTCTATGTCCATAATTTCTTTTCTGAATTCAAACTTAAATAATTCTTTCCATCCTAAGCTTAAAATAAGTGGCAAGTTGACAAAGCAGGATAAATATCCCTAAAAAGGCGAAGACATTTTTGAGCTCCTGCCAGCTTCCGCCTTTGAGGAAAAGAATGTAGAAACCTTCCAGGCACCAGTGCAGAGGTGAAAAGTTGCTGGCAAACTGCATAAAACCAGGCATAACGAATGTAGGCACCAGTATTCCGCCTATTGCCCCGAAAATAATAATGGAAATCGCTCCGAAACCATTTGCCTGCTGCTCGGTCCGTGCATAGGCGCCGATCATTAATGCATAACTCACGGCGGCCATGCTGCTGATCAGGATCACACAGGCGAATGCAAAAATGTTAGTAGGAATGGTTAGTTTGGGAAGCCCGAGCTCGGGAAGGATCCATATTCCCATGGAAAATGTCAATGCTACCTGCACCACTGCTACCAGCACGTAAATGGCCATTTTACTAAACATCACCAACATGAATGTCGTAGGCATGGTTTTCAGTCGCAGAAAACTGCCGTTAATGCGCTCTTTTACAATGTTACTGCCCAGCGAGACGACCATAAAAAACATCGCAAAAATCGTCCAGGCAGGCACATTATGCTGTGTAGAATTGGGAATAGCCGTCGAGTTATTGTTGCTGGCCACGATCTGATTGATCTTAACCCGGTTGGAGATCATTTTCTTTTTCAACTCTTCCGACTGTCCACCCAGGTCCATCGTTGAGTACATCCGGTCGATCATCAGCGAATTTTCAATAACACTCATGTAGGATTGAATAATGCCCATGACCGAAAAGCTGTAATTCTCCTGCAAAACCGGGTCATTATAGAAGGAAAGCGTCGGCATCGACACCTTCTCCGTGTTAATTGAATCACGTTCCAGCCCCAGATCGTCCATCAGAATGTTACTTACATCGGCTGCATTGCTTTCAAGCCCCGAGGAAAATGTTTTAGGAATGTATAACCCGATCAATTTTCCTCTTGATAGCAATTCGGATTTCAACGACTTTTCAGGAACTGCATCCTGCGAATCGATCTCGAAAAGGCCGGATTTTTTGAGAAGGTCAACAAGCTTATCACCTTCCTTACCCGCGTCGTGATTGACCACGAGCAGCGGGATCTGGTTCTCATTCACCATTTTATACGCACTGTCCTGGATAATGGTAATGATAAATACCAGCAGCAGCGGCATCAAAAACATCAGCGCCAGGCCAACCTTGTCGTTGATCAGCAGCAGATATTCTTTGCGTAATGATGAAAAAACCTTGAACATATTAATCCCTGTACTCCTCCCCTGTCAGTTTGATAAATAATGATTGCAGATTAGGAGCGTCATGCGTTTTCCTCAGATCTGTAAGGTCGCCTTTAGCAATAACCCTACCATGGTCAATGAGCGCAATGTGCTTGCAGAACTCCTCTGCTTCCGACATGTGGTGGGAAGTGTAGATGATGGTCGTACCGGCCTTATTTATTTCCTGCAAATAGCGGATGATCGCATTGCGGCTTTGCACATCGACTCCCACTGTTGGCTCGTCCAGGAAAAGGATATCGGGTTTGTGAATAATGCCGATCGCGAGGTTAACCCGGCGTTTCATCCCGCCTGAAAACGACCCGACTTTTTTATCCGCAAAGCGAGCCAATCCCAAAATTTCCAGCAGATCTTCGCGACGCGCTTCAAGCTCTTCCTTGCCCAGGTTATACATGGCACCGAAGTAATCCAGGTTTTGCCGCGGAGTAAGTTCTTGGTAGAAAGCATATTCCTGAGGAACAAATCCTATGTGGCTTTTTCGTTCCTGTTCGGAAATAAATTGGTTTTGGTAGTAAAAGTTAATTGTTCCGGATGATGGCGGGATTATGCCGCAAAGGATCGAGATCAATGTTGTCTTGCCGGCCCCATTAGGTCCCAGCAAGCCAAAAATATCAGACGTACCAATGTTCAGGGAGACGTCGGTGAGGCTGTTTTCCTGCGCAGTTTTATATTTTTTAGAAACGTTTTGTATTTCAATGCTAACCGGTTCGGTCATATCGTAATGCTCATTTACCAAGACTCATGCGCGATAGTTTCTGAAACGCTTCTTTCTCTACCAATCTGATATCAACCAGCATATCGGCTATTTCATCAAAATCTTTTTGTTCCGTCAACCGGCCTTTGTAAACGCCCGCCATTTTGATCGCACTCGCGCGCCACATGTCGCCTGCTTTGGTAAAGTCCTCAGAAACAGCGGACAAGCGATCATCCTGCATGTAAGCGGACGCTTCTTCCAGAAATGCACCGTATAGGAACCGAAAACCGCCTCCGCCTGTGCCAATCTCTTCCTGCATCCGAACAATTTGTCCCAGATAAAGGCTGGCTTTTTTCAGCCCAAGCTTATCGCGCCACTTGCGGATATGCCCCGCTGTGTGCCTGATGCCATCCACGCCGGCAAAGCTGCCCGGAATTTTGAGCATATCACGCACATTCCGACGGATTCCTTTTACAATCCCTTTACGGATCATGTCATCGGTCACCGGTTTCACCCGTTCAGGATAGTAAATGTGTCCTTTCGGAGCCAACGGGCCTTGCGCAAAACGAACGCGGCTGAGATCCGACTTGGATAATGTGGTCACATCCTCCATGACCGGATCGCTGATCAGATAATTATTGTCTTCCTGCCCGAAAACGATCAGGTTATGGGCATTGAAATGGAACCGGTATTCTTTTGGAAAATAAGTAAGGTGGAAAACGCCGACCTGGCAGGCCACCGGAACCCCTTCCTGCACTTTTTTGTCCAGGAACGCTTCCGCTGAGGCTACATTTGAGAATTTTTTCCGCGTCACATCCACGTTAAGTGAATTGCAAGTACGCTTGAAAATAGCGCCCGGCATGGTCCTGAAAGAAATCGCAGGGCCGTTATTAACAGTAAGGAAAGGAATCTGAATGTAAAAAAGCCCCGAACCCATTCCAAAGGCCAGCGGCTCGGTCATGAAATCCAGACCGTGATAACGCAACAATGCCGTGGTAACCCCATTCTCACAATGTGCGGTCTGAACGTGGCGGAACTCATCCGTATGGCTATCAATATTCACTGGATCAACCTTTAAAATTTTTCAATTCCTGCAATGTAACATCGAATGCGCTGGCATATTTTTCCAGCTTCCGGTCGCTTAATCCTTTAAAAACAGATGGTTTTAAATGTCTTTTGATAAAAAAAGGAAAAAAACCTGTGTAACCCGACAGAACCGACAGATCCATCAACCGGAGTTCCATATAGTAGTAGATCGGACTTTTCTCACCGTTTGCTACGGCTTTTCTAGCGTCCGCTATCCGTTCATTCACATCGTCCCATGCGCTGTCCAGCGCCTGTTTTTTAACCTCCCAACCTCTGCTCAACGCGGTTTCGTATTTCCCGTCCTGATTTTTGACGTAACATACTTCCCTGGTAAATTTATCCAGCGCGCCCGGGTCTTGTGGAAGGTCTTCCTTTTTCATGGATCAGCAATTAGATCAGCAAACGGTCAACATACAGAACATATAAGAGAAGCGGGAGCTTTCGGGAACTGCTAAAAGTATCTTCTCACCCTTTTTCAGTGCCCCGCTGTAAAAAACTTCTTCAAGCATCATATAAATCGATGCCGAACCTACATTGCCCTTGGTAACCAGGTTGGTATACCACTTTTCCTTTGAAATCGGCATGCCGTTCTCATTACAGAAGTCTTCGATTTTGTTTTCAAAAAAGTAGCTGGACAAGTGCGGCAGGAAATAGCTCACTTCATCCATGCTGATCGACCGTTTGTCGAGGATATCCTTTAATTTGGCAAAACCCAATTTAACAATTTTTTCTCCTAAAAGCTTCACATCCTGCTTGATACTGAACACAGACTGTTCCAGGACCTGCTCACTTTTAAAATCTTTATAGCTTTTAAGCGTACCGTCCTCCTGCTTGTCAGCGCCCATATACATGCATGCCTCCTCCTCGTTGGCATAGGAGCAGCCTTCTATCCAATCAATTTTCAATGATATACCGGACCTGTTGGGCGCGGATTCAACAAGGAAAGCGCCGGCACCATCCGACAGCATCCATCGTAGAAAGTCTTTTTCGAATGCCAGATAAGGATTTTTTTCAAGCCTTAAAAGCTGCTGCACTTCGTCCTCAAACTGATCCGCGCGCAAAACAGGAGAAAGCCTTTCGGAAGCACAGGCCACCGCTTTTTGCTTTTCACCCAGTTTTACAGACATGTAGGCATATTTGAAAGCGTGCATCCCCGCGCAGCAAACGCCCGAAGGCGACACAACCTCAACAGGGCCGGTGTCTTTCAAATAACCATGCACCATTGAACCGTGCGAAGGCATCAGCTGGTCCGGGCTCGACGTAGCGCAACTGATCAGATCCACGTCCTTTATTTCCGATGTATTTTTTTCAAAAAGTTTTGTTACCGCCAGCGCCGCCATTTCTGCATTGGTATGCGTCGTTGTGCCATCTTTCAGCAGCGCATAATATCTGTTTTTTATGCCGTTATTACGTAAAACAAGTGCTTTTGATTTGGAAGGCTTTCCATTTATATATCCTAAATATGCTTCCATTTCATCATTGGAAACGGGCTCATTCGGCAAAAACTTGGCAATTCTGGTAATATATGCGTCTGACATTATTATTTGGTTTCTACACCACAAAAGTATTGTTTTTTCTTCTTAATCGCATTTCCGGTAAAAGGCACGATCAGCAAATTATATACGAAAAGGATCACGGGAGCGACCATAAACAAGGCGATCAGCAGATAATATTTGAAAAAACCAACCAGTCTTTTCCGCTTAGCAGGAGTCGTTCCTTTTGTTTTGATCAGCTTTGCCCAGATCCTGAAAAGTTTTTTGGCACGTTGTTCAATAAACAGAATGTCTGTCGGGATCGCGATCAAGCCTGTTGCCAGAATCTCGTTCTGGAGATTGCCGTAATCTGATTTTGCTGCTGCGTTGTTCACAATAGCGCCAAATTGCGATGCGCTTCGGATATCCTGGTCACTAACGCCGGGAAGTGGGAAAATATTCCATTTCCGGTCTTTTCTGCCGGTTAGCATCCAATGTAAAATGGTAAATGCGCTGATCAGATTTGACGTCCGGTCCATCAGCGGAATGTTGCCTACCAGCCGGCCGCCTGCATTCTTAATTAACTTTTTAACGCTTTCCTGAGAGTTGAGCCACATATTTCTTCCTCCTATGACGGTCACAACGGGCGTGCCGCGCAGTATAGACTGGAAGGTCGGGTCTTTAAGCAGGGATATAATGGGTGGCGAAGGCGACAAAAACCAGGGCTGATAACCCAATACGATCAAGTCGTAATGCTCAGCTGTGTAGGTAATTGATTTTAGTGGAATGGTGTCTTCCTCAACACATTCCGGCATCTTATCGAAGAATTCTTCCGTAGTCCAGGGAAAAACGTAAGGTGTGACCGGGAAAATCTGGTGCCTCTCTATGCTGTTTGGATCGAATGGAGCTAAAAACTGATCGATGATTTCATTCAACTGTCCGGTTTGCGAGTAGTTTACGACTAGTATTTTTGCCATTGATCAACAATTCCTGTTTACCTGAATTCTCACTTTAAATCATTCTCTTTCAACACCTTGGAATCCTTGGCATAATTGGAAACAATCGTTTTCAAATCATTGTCCAGCTTGCCAAAACCCGCTATCACTGCCTGCTTGTCTTCGTCAAGCTGCTTATTGTATTTCAAAACCTTAGGTGCATGTTCCTGAACGGTTAGTCTCAGAAACCGGTATTCTGTATTAGCCGGATTGCTTTTAATCTCATCTTCAAGCATATAAGCACCTTTTTTGAAAGTTTTGACTTTCACTTTTACACTTTTCTGAAACCCGGCCTTCTTCATTGTCAATACGCCTTTGTAGGCGTTGATCCGGGAAGATGGTTTTTCCTTTTCCAGATTTGCAAGTGCCTGATCGATAGCGGATTCTTCCCCGCTCGACAATGCTTTATAAAAATCTTTTTTTTCCGACTGAACAAACCCAAACGTAGTCAGGGATGCCAGGCAAACGAGTATGATAACAAGGGATCTTTTCATGTAACTAATCGTAGACTATTGCTGAAACAAATGATCAGAACCAGATGTTCCTAATCCCGTTTTTTGCATTCCAAAATAGTATGATAGCTATCGCCGATCAACGGATAGGTTTCCACGATTTCGAACCCGGCCTGACGAGCCAGATCCTTCATTACTTCCACACGATACATTTTGCTATTTCCATTTGCCATAATTGTGAAATAGAGCGATGTAGCCACGAGGCTATGATGAGCAGCCGGGAAATTCTGGTTGTCGAAAAATGGTTCCAGGATGTAGAGCGTCGTGTTTTCGGAAGCTGCATTGCACGCATTTTCGAGGATCTGAATGATCTGCTCTTTTGAAAAGCAATCCAGAAACTGACTCATCCAGATCACATCAGCGCCCTTGGGGATTTCCTGCGAACGATCCAGGAGGTCAATCGGGTGAAAACTAATGCGATCCAGTAAATTTCGCTCCGTTGCATTGGCCTGTGCCACTTTCAGCTGAACCGGAAGGTCAAGTATTTTTAACCTGACATTCGGATCGTGCTTGCAGCATGCAAATGACCATTTACCTGTGTTTCCGCCTACGTCAAAAATCAATTTTGGATTGTTCCTGAACACAATTTTTAATGCTTCGGGAAATGCATTGTCCGAATAATAGTGGTCAAATTCGAACCAGGAAGTTTTGGCTGGCTCCGGCAATACAGAAAGTCCCTCGTAAATGGTCGGCCAGCCGCCCAGCACTTTCAGGCCCTCAGGTTTGCCGTTTTTGAAGCTTTCGGTCATATTTTTTGCACCGAGATAGCAAACATCATTCATGAAGTTGATATTGACCCGCGTCATTTCGTCTTTCAGGAGGAAAAAACCGATCTTGGAAATTTTAATAATGTTGTCTTCCACTTCCACAACCCCAAGAACCTCAGCGGCTTCCAGCAACAAAGTAACACTATACTCCGACACACCGGTTTTTTCAATAATCGTCTCAATGCTGACACCTTTCCGATTGTTGCTGATAAACTGCAAAATGCCCAATTCCCGAAGCGCAACGACCGCTTGAAAATACATGGGACCAAATGCTATTTTTTGTGCTTCATACTTGGCGTCAATTGCCGACAATTCTTTTTTCATTATACGCTTTTAAGGTTCATTTTTGGCCGAAGAGGCGGGTATCATTCTATCTTTAAACTTCCTTCTGTGCTTTTTCTTTTTGAGGTCTTCCTCATGCCAGACAATGTATCTGCCCATGGTGCCCCTGAAACGCTGGAAAAAATTTTCCCTTTCCGACAGCTTCACAAATCCTTCCCGCACGGCCAGCGTGTTGTCTACTTTGGGCTCGTAAAGGTTCATCCCCTTTAACGTATCGATGACAGTCGGCAGAAGCCCGATCGGCAGGTCGAAACGCTTAATGAATTTGCGCATGTAGCTCGTCTGGATCGGGTCGGTAGCGAGTGCAAGTTTCGTAAAACCCAGGTCTTTTCCAAGGCGATAAGAATAGTATACGTTTTCCGTGCTGTGCTCGGCTTTTTCTTCGGTAAAAATATTTTCGCGGGGTACGCCTAATGCGTGTGCGTAATTGGCCATCACCTTACTTTCTACATAAGGCGTAGCAACGGCAGAGCCTGAAAAGATAATGTTTTTGGTGTATCCCTTTGAATAAAGGTAATGTGCCCAGTGGATGCGCATTTGCAGGATCATATCCCATTTCTCGCCATTGTGCGGAAATCCGGGAACGATGACGGCATCATAGGGCGACTCTTTGATTCCTTTATTGAATGCTTTTGCAGCCGACCGGTATAGCATTTTTCCGCATCCTGACAATGATAATGTAATGAGCGCCAGGAAAATGAGAGGTAAAATCCGCACGTTTATGGGTTATCAGTTAAACAGTAAGCTGTGAAGCGCTCGTCCAGTCTGGCGAACAAATCACAGCTTACAAAATATGCTATGGTATCGGTAATGGACTTTAAAAATAGGCAATTCTGTTTACTTTTTAAACCTTATAGGTTTTTGTAAAGCCAGTATGGATGAGAACGAATGCAAGAAGTCACAGCTTTTTCATAACATAAGAATGTTAAAATTGTGACTATGGATTGTTATTAAAGCTTTTTATCCAAAAATGCAGCCAGAGATTTTCCTGCTTTTGCATAAGATTCCGCGATCCTGACGCCGGTGTCGAAGTCGAAGCCGCCAAACTGGCCGCCGGGAACATTGCGCATATTCAGCTGAGCAACTTTGGCAGATTTATTTGCAGATTCAACCAGATCCACTTCGTAATCCACGTAGGCATTTTTACGCATCACCCCTACATTAAAGCCGGGCTCAACGAATTTGGTGCGAACGATCAATGTGTAAGTTGCATCCGGACGGGACTGAACGGCTTGCAGCCCTTTATCGGCCATTCCCTTATTGAAAAGTTCTTCGAATTTGGGTTCGAAACGGTTTTTGCGGTCATCGACCCACGCTTTTTTCCAGGCGTCACCTTTGCCTGCTTCCTTTGCATTGTATTCAGCAGATTTCTTGTCCAGATATTCTTTTTCAGTTGCAAATTTCCCAACCCCGAATTCGGAATAATCGTATTCAACGTTTACTGTTTTCTGGCCTGATAATACGGCAATGTCTCCGCTTTTCAGCTCGACTCTCTGAGCAAATGTATCTGTTGCTCCGATCGTAACAATGGCAAAAACTGCTGCGTAAATGGTCTTTTTCATGTTCGTAATTTTATTTTTATATGGTAATAGAGGCGTCAAATATAGATCAATTTTTCAGGTTTGCGTTTTTCCTGTTTGTATATTCTGAGGTTGAGTTCGTGAGCGGTTGTGAACGCAAATGACGGGGTCACGCGAAGCCTGGATTTGAACAGGGAATGCAGTTTTTCGCGAAAAAAGGCAGTGTCCAGATGATCCGGCAACTGGATCGAAATGTCATCATTCCCATACTCATTTTTGGCAACGACAACCTGATAAAGGTCAATTTCGGGCACCATATCCAGGACATCGAAAATCGCAGGCGGAAAAATGGTCGTCCCCTTAAATTTAATCATTTGCTGCTTTCTGCCCACAACGGGACCCACGCGCGGGCTCGTACGGCCGCAAGCACATTTTTCGTAATGCACATGGCATAAATCGCCCGTCCGGTAACGCAGTAGCGGCATTCCTTCCACGCCTAATGTTGAGATGACAATCTCTCCAAGTCCTCCTTCTTTAACCACAATATCCTGCTCATCAACCACTTCCAGGATCAGCAGATCTTCATTCAAATGTCCGCCTTTACCCTCGCTGCATTCCGTAAAAGCCGCGCCCATTTCCGTTGACGCATATGTGGAGTAAAGTTTCACATCCCACTGCGAAGTGATCCGCTTACCCAGTTCATTGTAGGTAAAATCCGGATTCCGGATCGGTTCACCGATGCATATGACCGATTTGATGCTGGAAGAGGCGAAATCGATGTTATTAGCCATGGCGTAATCGATGAGCCGGGGAATGAATGAGGGGATGGCGATGATAACGGTAGGTGAAAAACGCTGGATCGATTCCCATTGCAAAAACGGTGCGCCCGGCCCTACCCGGATCATTCCGGCTCCCAGTTTCCGGGCACCCATCCAGTATGCGAGCCCGGCCATAAACCGCTTGTCAATGGTGGTCATGAGCTGGTAAATGTCATGCTCGCTCCCATCGGCGCAGCGAAACGATTCGGATTCATTTTCGGCAAGCCTTTCAATGTCGGAGTCTGTAAGATAAAATGCCACCGGATCGCTTAATGTGCCCGAAGTCGTTACATAATCCGCGATCCTGCTTTTTGGAACACACAAAAAATCATCATTGGCCGCAGCCAGATCGTCCTTCGTAGTGAAAGGCAGCTTTGCCAGATCTGCAATTGAAACAATGCTGTCCACATCCACGCCGTGTTTCCGAAAAACCTTCTGATAATAAGGAGAATGTGCCGAAACGTAAGCCAGCAAGTGTTTCAATTTTTGCTCCTGCGTTTCGCGGATCATACTAATGGTCATTGGAATCAGGTTTATAACTAAAAATCAGAAAGGAGACTTTTTGGCTTTCGGCGATTTTGTCTTTGATCACATTCCTTTCCTTGAGAGACGCTACATCGTGTTTTAAGGCTTCCCTGTAATAGCTGATCGCTTTCTTTGAATTTTTACTCTTTTTGAAATAATCACCTAAAAACAAATAGGTAAGATAACTTTCCGGGTTATTGGCCACAAAAGCAACCTCTTCTTCGCGCGAGAGCTCGAAAGGAACGCCCAGCATCACATATTTACTGATCTTTTGCTTGGTAACCTTGAACGCTTCGAACTTCTTGTAATCATTGGAAGCCAGGAAAGGGTCTGAACGGATTTTGAGTGAATCAACAGGTTGGAATGTTCCGTTCCGCAAGAAAACATCATTTAAATTGTAATAAATAAATTCCCCCAGTTGGTAAGGCGGCGTTGAAATCCACATTTCTCTTTTTTCCGGCTTGAAAAGAATCCCGTGATGCGCAATGAGCTGATTCAGTGTTTTTGAATTGCCATAACCCACGAATTTATCATTAACGCCTTTCTGATCGCGTAAAATAGCCGCAGCCTTGTCCACATCGAGCGGGTAAGACCGGTTCATCAGCTCATTCATGCGATCAAAACGAGATTTGGAATCTGTATCCTTGATGTTGTTAATGTTCACAGAATCAGTAACAAAAGATTTTCCCTGGTAATGGTTGGCGCAAACCAGATAATCCTTTCCCGATTCAAAAACATCCATTTTCTGTGGCGATTTTTCAATTATAGCCGCATTATCATCGGCCGCGGAACCGATCAGTAAGGATTCGGAAACGAATGTTTCGCTACGCTGCGCGATTTTCCTGGCTTCTTCAATGGTGCCTGCATACTGCAAAATCTCCCTGGCCAAAATAGAAATCGGCTCCTTCGCCGCAAACGGAATGTCTGATTTTGAAGCATTTAATGTAACGGTTATGCCTTTTTCATTCATTCCCGAAACCACACCGGTAAGCCCCGCCCAGGCGTAGGAAGCGAATTTGTAGCCCTTATCCGGGTTCATGAACACGATCAGCTTGTCTTCGGCGAAAGCATCGCCCATATAGAAATCGAAGTTCCTGGCAATCAGCAGTGTGGAGTCCTTCGTCAATGCATTATTGACTGCAAAAGACGTGCAGCCTACCATATTCAGATCGGTAAGCGCGTGGCCGATGTCGTGGGCCGCGTGGTAGTTGAGAATGCGGTAATATTTAGGACCAATGTAGTTGAACTGCTCAGAAAATGACTGCGAAACGCCGTAAATCTCTTGCTGGTTTTCTTCGGGAATATATTTGTAAATGTCCCGGTTAAACCAGCCGACAAATCCTTTCAGCACCTGCAAAAACACGCTGCTGGGAATCATTTCCTTGATCTGGTTTACGAAATGGACTTCCTGCTTTTCCATTAATTCCTTTGCAAGGATCCCGTAAATGAGCCCGCGCTCGTAAGGCTTCCCTTCCAGATACATTTCCCATATCCCCTGCTTATTCTTTTTAAGCCAGCAATTTCCGACCGTATAATGATCTTCGGCCACCTTTATGCGCTTGTAACTCCCGGTTGTTTTATTACTTTCAAGCTCGGGAGCCGGCACGCGGATGCGCCAGAGGAAAAGGCCAAAGAGAATACCCGCAATGAGCAGGAATATGCCAAAGGTTTTCAGGACGTTCCTCGTAATTCTATTTTTGGGCCACATAATGAGCAGAGACGGGCAAATGCAGTTATTATGCCCGGTTTGAATATCAAAATTAACAATAAATGGCCATCTGTTACATAAAAAGCATCTCGGATGATTCAACGTTGGGCCTATGGCATATGTCGGAAAGTTGGCAGGAGCTGAAAGAAATGGTTAACCTCCCCGACTTGGAATTGCTGGCGCTGGAAGATAAAAAAACCGACCGGAGAAAGCAGGAATGGCTGGCCTGCCGCATTTTATTGCAGGAAATGAGTCCAATGCAACCTATCATTGTCTATGATGAAAATCGCAAGCCACATATAAACGATAGCACAAGGCAACTCTCCATGTCGCATTCGGGTGCCTATGCCTGCGTGTACGTGCATGATAGTAAGCCGGTTGGAGTGGATTTACAGCAAATGAAACCATCTATTTCCAAAGGTGCCGATTATTTCCTGAACGATGCCGAAATGCAGTGGACGGATCTGAACGACAACGTTTTGCTGCATCTGATATGGTGTGCCAAGGAGGCGGTATTTAAATATGCAGGCGATGCGGATCTGGACTTGAAAAAACATATTATTACAAATCCTTTTCAGAGCAACCAAAATGGAACAATTGAGGTTTGTATTCAAAAGGAAAATGTAAACAGGTCTGTCAAAGTGCATTATGACGCATTTGAAGACTACTTACTGGCCTGGACCATTTGATTTTGCAAAAGTTTAAAACCTAATCCCTATATGCAGCGAGTTCTTACCATCCTCTTTTTATTAATTGCTTTCCAAATTTCCGCACAGGTTCCTTCACAGTCATCAAGTGAAATTTTTCAGAACATTAAGAAACTGAACGTCTTAGGCTCAGTGCTTTACATTGCCGCGCATCCGGATGATGAAAACACGCTGATGCTTTCCTATCTGTCCAAAGATCAACTTGTGAGGACGGGATATTTGTCATTAACGAGAGGCGACGGCGGGCAAAACCTGATCGGTGCGGAACAGGGCTATAACATTGGCGTTATCAGGACGCAGGAGCTGCTCGCTGCACGCCGCATTGATGGCGCACAGCAATTTTTTTCAAGGGCTTATGATTTTGGTTTTTCCAAAACACGCGAAGAAACATTGAATTTTTGGGATAAGGACAAAGTGCTGGGAGATGTGATCTGGATGATCCGCAAGTTCCAGCCCGACGTCATCATTACCCGCTTCCCACCCGATCCACGCGCTGGACACGGCCATCACCAAACTTCCGCATTCCTGGCCGAACAAGGTTTCATCATGGCCGCCGATCCGAAATCCTACCCCGGTCAACTGAAATTTGTAAAACCATGGCAAGCGAAAAGACTGGTTTGGAACACGTACACGCCTGGTTTTACAAACAAGCAGCCCACAGAAGAGAAAAACCCTTTCATATCCGTTGAAATAGGCGGTTACAATCCGATTTTAGGCAAATCTTACACAGAAATAGCAGCAGAAAGCCGCAGCCAGCACAGAAGCCAGGGATTTGGAAGTGCACCTCAGCGTGGCGCCAGGATCGATTATTTCCTGCATAAAGTGGGCGAACCAGCACAAAAAACCCTGTTTGACGGCATTGACGTTTCTTGGAAACGCGTGAAAGGAAGCGAAAAAGTGCAGGCTATGGTTTCAACCGCGATCAAGAACTTCTCCGTAAACAAGCCTTCCGCATCCGTTACCGAGCTCTTGAAAATCAATGCCGAACTGAACAAGCTGGATTCGGCGAACATTTATATCAAGGCCAAAAAGGAAGAAGTTAAAGAGCTAATATTACAATGTGCCGGACTTTGGTTTGAAACCAATCCGGATGATTTCTCTCAGGTTGCAGGCGATACGGCTTCTGTTAAGGTGTCTGTTGTCAAAAGATCTGATTATCCTGTGAAACTCCTTTCCCTGCAATGGACAGGAAACAAAAAAGACAGCACATTAAACATGTCCCTGGAAGATAACGAGCTGAATTCCATGGCATTGAACCCGGTTTTACCTGCCAGTCTGAAAATTACCCAACCCTACTGGCTGGAAAAGCCGATTGACAAAGGTTTGTTCCAAATTGACAATCAGCAGGACATTGGATTCCCTGAAAACCGCCCGGAAACCGTTACCAGATTTACATTTGA
The DNA here is from genome assembly GCF_021390415.1 of Dyadobacter sp. CY327. Lineage (NCBI taxonomy): Bacteria > Pseudomonadati > Bacteroidota > Cytophagia > Cytophagales > Spirosomataceae > Dyadobacter > Dyadobacter sp. CY327. The sequence goes on from NZ_JAJUXJ010000004.1 coordinate 213,093, forward strand.
AATCGGCGGCCAGCAATTCAGCTTTTCGCGGCCTTGGATTTACAAGAGCACAGATCCGGCACAAGGTGAGATTTACCGTCCATTTGAAATCCGCCCGGCTGTAACTACAACCATTACAGAGCCCGTTTTCATATTCTCATCAATGGAACCCAAAACGGTTACCATCGTCGTTGAAGCACAGCAGAAAAATGTGAAAGGATCGGTTAAGCCTGAAATTCCTGCTGGCTGGAAGTCTGTTCCCGAGTCTGCAAGTTTTGATTTGAAAGGAAAATATCAGCAGCAATATTTCTCATTCATTGTTACGCCCCCGGCTGATAATCAGGAAGTAAAGTTAAAAGCAATCGCAACGGTCGACGGCCGGATGCTTGATAGATCTGTTAAAACCATCGCTTACCAGCACATTCCAAGTCAGACGATTTTCCCGACATCGGAAGCGAAACTGGCCAAAATCGATGTAAAGACAACCGTCAAGAACATTGGTTACATTGCCGGTGCCGGTGATGATGTGCCAACAGCTTTACGGCAAATGGATTGCCAGGTTACCATGTTGAATGAAGCTGGTCTGGCGAAGGATCTGGCAATTTACGATGCCATTGTTGTGGGCGTCAGGGCTTATAATACGGAGAATTATTTGGCCAATTACCAATCCAAATTGATGGATTATGTTAAGAACGGCGGCACGATGGTCGTTCAATACACCATTCCGGGTGGACAAAAAGTAAAGCAAATCGGACCTTACGACATGGAACTGGGAAGAGACCGCGTTGCCGAAGAGGACGCAGAAATGCGCTTTCTATTGCCTGAACACACATTACTTAATTATCCCAACAAGATAACAGAGAAAGATTTCAATGGCTGGATCCAGGAACGCGGGCTTTATTTCGCACAAACCTGGGACAAAAAGAATTACCAGGCATTATTTTCAGCCAATGACAAAGATGAAACTTTGAAGGAAGGAAGCGTACTTTATGCTCAATATGGCAAGGGACACTACATTTATACAGGTTTGTCCTTTTTCCGGGAGCTTCCGGCAGGCGTTACGGGAGCATACAGACTTTTTGCCAACATGATTTCTGCTGGCAAAAAGTAAGCATTACTTAACGTTTTTTCTGCGGTTACGCTGGAAGTCTTCCAGCACAAATCCGCCCAGGCCTTGCAGGTTGCTGTAATAGGCACGCCCATTATTCACTTGGGTGAAATTCTGTACAAATTGTTTCAGGTAGGGATCCGTGGCGATCATGAATGTCGTCACGGGAATGTTCAGCCTTCTGCATTGTGCTGCCAGGGTCAGGGTTTTGCTAATGATCTTGCGATCGAGGCCGAAGCTATTTTTGTAATAACGGATTCCTTCTTTCAGACAGGTTGGCTTACCATCCGTGATCATGAAAATCTGCTTGTTACGCGTTTTTTTCCGGCGAAGAATGTCCATAGCAAGCTCCAAACCCGCCACTGTGTTTGTATGGTAAGGGCCTACTTCCAGGTAAGGCAAATCTTTGATCTGGATCTGCCAGGCGTCATTACCAAAAACGATAATGTCGAGCGAATCCTTTGGGTATTTACTTCTGATGAGCTCGGCCAGTGCCAACGCTACTTTTTTTGCAGGCGTGATGCGGTCTTCTCCGTACAAGATCATGGAGTGACTGATATCAATCATTACGACGGTTGCTGTGGTCGTTTTTTGCTCGCGTTCCACCACTTCCAGGTCATTTTCCATCAGCATAAAATCCCCTATTCCGTGGTTAACCTGCGCATTTTTGATGGATTCCGTCATTGCGATCTGGTCCAGCGTGTCGCCAAACTGAAATTGTCGAATGTCGCTGCTCAGCTCATCGCCGACGCCCATATGCGGCGTGTGATGGTTTCCGCCCGTTTTCGAGCGTTTCAACTTGCCAAAAATCTCGTCCAAAGCACTTTTACGGATGCTCTTTTCAGCTTTTGGCGTCATAATGATCTTGCTCTCACCCTCCTGCTTCTCTTCCGTGATATATCCTTTCTTTTTCAGGTCATCGAAGAAATCACCGATGCCATACGAATCATTGGTCAGATTATATTGACGGTCGAGTTCACTAAGCCATGACATTGCCTCACTCACATCGCCGGAAGTCATTAACAATAACTGCTGAAAAATGTCGAACAATTGCTCAAACTTGCTGTTTGGGCCTTGTTCAGCTGGAATAAATTTTGAAAAACGATGTCCGCGCATATATAAATCGGGCTTAAAAGATCTCGAAAAAGAGACGGCTACTTTCAAATTTAATCGAAAGTAGCCGCATATTCATTCATATTTTAATAGACTACGCTTCTTCTGCGCAGAACTCTTCAAATGCCATTTGCAAATGTTGTGCAATCATCTCAGCCGAACGGCCTTCAATATGATGACGCTCAACAAAATGGATCAATTCACCATCTTTGAAAAGCGCTACTGCCGGTGAAGACGGAGGATATGGCAATGTATATTCGCGCATTTTAGCGACTGCTTCCAGATCAGCTCCTGCAAAAACGGTTGCCAAATGATCAGGCTTAATTTCGCTGCGTGACAAAGCTGCTGTTACACCCGGGCGGGCAGCACCAGCCGCACATCCGCAAACAGAATTGATCACAACCAGAGCTGTTCCTTTCGTGGTTTGCATAAAATTGTCAACTTCCTCAGCCGTTGTCAAATCCTGAAAACCAACATTAACCAGTTCAGCTTTCATCGGAGCCACTAATTGTGGTGGATACATATTTTCTAAAAATTAAAGTTTATGATAAAATTATATTCTTCTCAGCCGGAAACTACATGAACCCAAGTTCAAGTTTTGCTTCTTCCGACATCATTTCTGTTGTATAAGGAGGATCAAATGTCAGTTCAAGACTTACATCATTCACCCCTTCCACTTCACGGATCTTCTGTTCTACTTCGCCTGGCAATGTTCCTGCAGACGGGCATGAAGGCGACGTCAAAGTCATGGAAACAAATACGTTATTGACAGGGAAGATTTTCAAATCGTAAATCAGCCCCAACTCATACACATCCACCGGAATCTCCGGATCGTACACAGTCTTAATGGCCTTAACAACTTCTTCCCTTAATTCTGACTCTGACATTTTATATAAATTTACTGATCTGAATTAATTCGCTGTATTAAAAGAACTTGCCTGAAAAGCCACACCATAAGCCTTCATTTGTTTCAACATTGACGCAAGGCCGTTTGACCGGGTTTGCGCAAGATGCTGGTGTAATCCAATGCGTTCCATGAAATAAAGGTCCGCACTGGCGATTTCCTTCGGCGTATGTCCTGACAAAACTTTCACAAGCATGCTGACCAGTCCGCGAACAATAATTGCATCGCTATCCGCTTCAAATTTCAGCAAATCGCCATCCATGTAAGCATTCAGCCACACGCGGGATTGGCAGCCCTTGATAATGTTATCCTCAGTCTTATATTGCTCTTCCAATGGCGGGAACTGCTTTCCGAGATCTATAATATACTCGTACTTACTCTCCCAATCATCAAACAATTCAAAATCCGAAATTAGTTCGTCCTGTATCTCGTTTATGGTCATTTGTATTTTTAAATTATGCAGCAGCAGTTCGCGTACTAACCCAATTAATCAGCGATTCGGCTAACTCCAATCCCTCAGCCGACAACTTTGCTGAACGGTTGCCATCATAGCTCATCGCCAGATGTAATGTGTCGTAGGCATCATTGAAAGTTGTAAGTGCCTTTTTATCAACCTTACTCAACTCATTCTGATACCATTCTACACTCTTGCGGCCTTTGGTTTTTTTGCCTAATAAGCTATCCAGCGCCACCAACACACCCGTATAAGCTGCATGTCCTGCAAGCTTTACATATTTTTTATCCTGATAAAACCCATCCTCTTTCTTCGCTTTCTCTCTTAGAATCTCTTTCGCGTTATCCAGGTAACGCTTTGCTTCTTGTACTGTATTTGGCATAGGTGTATATAGGTTTGGTTTATAATTCGGAGGTTAATTTAATGATATTATCCGAGCATTCTTTTCACTTTGTGCAAGCCCTGTATCAAAAGATCGATTTCTTCTATCGTGTTGTAAACAGCAAATGAGGCGCGGGTGGTTCCGGTAATGTTGAAGCGTCGCATGAGTGGTTGGGTGCAATGATGCCCTGTGCGAACTGCTATGCCCTGCTGGTCCAGTAACACGCCCATATCCTGGTGATGGATGCCATCAATTACGAACGAAAGCACACTCACTTTTTCCTTTGCCCGACCGATAATCCTCAATCCTTGAATGTCCTTTACAGCCTCCGTTGCGTATTCCAGCAACTTATGTTCGTGCGCTGCAATGTTGGATTTGCCCAATGTATCCACATAATCCAATGCATACTTCGCGGCCACAACGTCTGCTATGTTAGGCGTCCCTGCTTCGAACTTGTACGGCAGTTCATTATATGTTGTTTTCTCAAAAGTCACTTCTTTAATCATTTCCCCACCACCGCGATAAGGAGGCATGGCATCCAGCAACTCTTTTTTGCCATACAAAATCCCCATTCCGGTCGGGCCGTAGATTTTGTGCAGGGATAATGAATAAAAGTCGCAATCCAGGTCCTGAACGTCCAAATGCAAATGCGAGCTCGCCTGCGCGCCGTCCAGGAGCACCTTCGCGCCAACAGCATGCGCCTTGGCTATGATCTCCTTGACAGGGTTAATGGTGCCCAGCGAATTGGAAACATGCACGACAGACACAAATTTCGTCCGTTCTGTCAGCAGTTTCTCATATTCATCCATCAACAATTCACCCTCATCATTGATCGGAATTACTTTTAAAATACAACCCTTTTCCTCGCAAAGCATCTGCCAAGGAACAATGTTGGAATGGTGTTCCATGGTTGAAATGATCACTTCATCACCGGCTTTCAGGAACGTGCGGCCGTAACTCGATGCCACGAGATTGATCCCGTCTGTGGTTCCGTAAGTAAATATAATTTCCTCAGGAAGCGGCGCATTCAGGAATGTCTGCAAGCGGCGGCGCGACAACTCAAATGCAGACGTTGCCTTCTCGGCTAAATGATGGATCCCCCTGTGAATGTTGGCATTATAATGCTCATAATAACCCGACAGCGCATCCAAAACCAGACGCGGTTTCTGCGTTGTTGCCGCATTATCAAAGTAAACCAGCTGCTTTCCGTTCACAATTTCATTCAGGATCGGAAAGTCACTTCTGATGGATGCTATATCAAGATTGTTGCTCATTATGACAGGTATTTAAGAAAAATACCCAACCCAATAATGACAGGTTGGGTAGCAATAAGATGAAGCCCGATTAATGTCAGACGATTATTTTGAAGCTAGTTTCTGAGCAATTACGTTTTCAAGATATTCACGGACCGAGTCAATTTTGATCTGCGAAACCACGTCAGCGCAGAAGGCAAACATTAACAACGCCATCGCTTCTGGTCTGGAAATGCCGCGTGAACGCATATAAAATAGCGCTTCCTCATCAATCTGCCCGGTTGTGGTTCCATGTGAACATTTCACGTCGTCAGCAAAAATTTCAAGCTGCGGCTTCGTGTTCATTGTCGCTTCTGTTGAAAGCACAATGTTCTTGCAGGATTGAAAAGCATTGGTCTTTTGCGCATCTTCGCGAACAAATATTTTTCCGTTGAAAACACCTTTTGATTTATCCCTCAAAATCCCCTTATACAATTCATTGCTTTCAGAATTGGGTTTGCGGTGATCTGCAACTGTATGGTTATCAACGTGCTGCGTTCCGTCCGGAAAATAAAGACCGTACATATGCGCATCGCAACGCTCCCCATCCAGGATAATGTTCAGGTTGTTACGGGTAAAACGCCCGTTAAGCGTAACCGTTCCTGCGTAAAAGTGCGAGCGGTCAAGCATCCGAACCTGCGTTGTGCCGATATGATAAGCATTATCGCTTTCGTTCTGAACTTTGTAATATTCAACGTTCGCGTCCTCTGCAACGTAAATCTCTGTAACTGCATTTGTAAAAGAGCGCTGCGTTCCCAAAGTCCGGAATGCTTCGGCAAGCTTCACTTGTGCATTGCGGCCAACAGAAATAATGTTCCTTGGCTGGCTACCCACATGCTCGGTTCTCGCGTCACTCAGGAAGCGCAGGATTACCGGGTGCTCCACTACTTTATTATCAGCAATGTGAATGAAAATGCCGTCCTGCGCAAAAGCCGTGTTCAGCGCAGTAAAAGCATCATCCTGATCTTTTACCAACTCATTAAAGTAAGAATTGACCAAAGCAGGCTTGCTTTTATAAGCTTCCGAAAGTGAGCTGATCGTGATCTGATCCTGAGATGAAATGATGCGGGACAGCTCGGCGTTATAATGTCCGTTTACAAAATAGATAATGTTCGCAACCTGTGCCGGAATCTTCAAATCTTCCAGATCAGCCAGTTCAAGCGAGCCGCCTGCATTAAAATTATAAGAAACGCTGATCAGATCCTTTACATTGGAATATTTCCACTCCTCGTTTCTGGTTGTCGGGAAACCCAACTTATCGAATTCAGCCAGTGCTGCTCGTTTTTTCTGGTGAAAAGCCGATGAAGCCTCCCCATTCATTACGGACTCGCGGGCATGAAAATCCGCGACCAGCCTGGTTTTTAAATCTATTGTTTCGGTACTCATTGATGTATCAGTTGTTACTTTAAATGTTAAGAGTGCTCAGGTGTAGTCCCTAATGTATTCTTAACCAACGGCTTCTACTTCCGCTTTGATCCAGTCGTAACCTTTTTCTTCCAATTCCAGCGCCAGCTCCTTAGGACCGGATTTCACAATCCTGCCTCTGTAAAGCACGTGTACATAATCAGGAACAATATAGTCCAGAAGACGCTGATAATGCGTAACCACGATGGTTGCACGCTCAGGAGAACGCAATGAATTAACACCTTCTGACACAATGCGCAATGCATCAATATCCAAACCAGAATCGGTTTCGTCGAGGATAGCCAGTTTAGGTTCAAGCACGGCCATCTGGAAAATTTCGTTGCGTTTTTTCTCACCGCCCGAAAATCCTTCATTCAAAGCACGTTTCAGTAACGAATCGTTCATGCTTACCAACTTCGCCTTTTCACGCACCATTTTAAGGAATTGTGCAGCGTCCAGCGGGCTTTCGCCTCTATATTTACGGATTTCATTTACAGCAGTTTTCAGGAAATTGATGGTGGTAACACCAGGAATTTCAACAGGATATTGGAATGCAAGAAAAATACCTTCCGCAGCTCTGTGCTCAGGCGCCATTTCAAGGATATCTTTTCCGTCAAAAACTACCGAGCCGCCAGTAACTTCATATTCCTCTCTTCCAGCCAGAACAGATGCCAAAGTGCTTTTACCAGACCCATTAGGTCCCATAATCGCATGCACTTCACCTGGCTTAACTTCCAGGTTGATGCCTTTTAATATTTCCTTACCTTCAATCGAGGCACGCAAGTCATTAATAGAGAGCATAACTTATTTATACTTAAAATACAGTTCGTGGTAAATTTACCGCAAAAGTAACACGCTTTGGGCGTAAAAGAAAATAGCGGTAAATGTGTGCAGTTATATCCTGCATATAATGTACAACCTTTTTAAAGGGCGCCTTGTTCCCCGGATTTGGATATTTCTAGTGTTAAAACCCTGCCTGTAAGCACATACGCCGTAGGCCGGTTTTTAATTGGAAAAGAAACATTTACTTTGCGCACAACACACGTCCAGAAATCATTTATGCATACAGAAATCACCGCCGGCACGGCCATAAACGTGGCTTCCGAAACCGGCACATTAAAACGCCTCCTGATCCACAGCCCCGACCGCGGCCTCGGTAAAGTTGTGCCCAGCAAAGCGCAGGATTGGCTTTTTGAAGATATCGTTCACCTGGACACGATGCGTCGGGGCGAATATGACTACTATGTAAAACTGCTGCTTTACTTCCTCGACCCGGAAAAAATCAAGGGAAAACTGGCCGACATTGACAATGACCCTACCCGCTCATTTTTCATCCCCGGTTCTGAAAAATACTTCGATTCCGACTGTGTAGTTGACATTCAAAAACTGCTGGGGGAAACTCTGGAAAATGGTGAGGTTCGTGTCAAACTCACAGCGGCGATTTGCGGCATTGAACGATGTTCCTACCATACGCAGGAAGAGCTCAACCAGTATGATCCGCACGAGCTGGCCAAAATCTTCATTTCCGGCTCCTATTCCGATAAACGAATGCTTTTTGCCCCACTGCCCAACCTCATCTTCATGCGGGATATCGGCATTGTGATCAATGATCATATTTTGTTGAACAAACCAGCTAAAAATGCGAGGACAAGGGAATCGATACTTGCGCAGTTTGTTTTCTTTTATCACCCGATGTTTGCCGACATTAAAAGCCGCATCATTGAAATACCCGAAAATGAACGTCACTTTTTGCTGCCGGATGATGAGAAAGCGAGCGATTACCACCGCTGCACGCTCGAAGGCGGCGATGTAATGATGGTGGCGCCTAACCATTTGGTGATCGGTTGCAGTGAACGGACTTCGCTTTATGCCGCGCAGCAGGTAATGAAATTGTTGTTCGAAAAAAATGTCGTGACCACCATTACCATCGTAAAAATCCCCAAAAAGCGGGATTACATGCATATTGACACGATTTTTACGCAAGTCAAAAAAAATGTCTGGGTGTTGCTGGGCTCGCTGGCGCGCTTAGGTGATGAAGCAAAAAAACAGGATGTGCTTCATTTTTTTGCCCCGCAGGATACAAATAAGGAATTCAGGATCTTGCAATTTGTAAAAGGCCAGGAACACAATCCGACTGAGATAGAAAACCTGGAAGATCTGCTTACATCAATCAGCGTCAATGATCTGGGTGTTACGGAACCTGTCAGATTCATTTATTCGGGCGATAACGAATTCCCTTACGGCGAGCGAGAGCAATGGACGGATTCCTGCAATCTGTTAGCATTAAAAGACGGCGTTGTTGTGGGTTACGATAGAAATGATAAAACACTGGATGCATTCCGGAAGCACGGTTATCAGGTGATAAGTGCTAAGGATTTGATACAAAAATTGGAAGACGATGAGCTGTCGGTGGAAACCTTAACAGATACTTTCATCACGCTTCCATCCGCTGAACTTTCACGTGCACGGGGCGGCTCGCATTGCATGAGTATGCCCATTTTGCGTAGCGCGGGCCGGTAAATTTTATATTGTAATCGCGGCGTTTCGGTTGTAAATTGCAGTAGACATTCATTCCCAACACTCCTATGCGCGTAATCACATCATCCGCCCAGATCCAGCCTCAATCGACCTCCCGGATCATGATGATCAGGCCGGTTCAATTTGGCTTTAATGCAGAAACTGCGGAAAGCAACGAGTTTCAGCAAAAAGCATTTGCGCAAAACACACAGGAAACCGCCGGCGACCTGGCAAAGGAAGAATTTGACCTGATGATCGATCAGCTGAAAAAAGCGGGCATCGATCTCCATATTTTTGATGATAATGAGGACATTCTGAGGCCAGACGCTGTTTTTTCCAACAACTGGGTGTCTTTTCACCAAAGCGGAAAAGTGGTTCTGTACCCAATGATGGCCGAAAACCGCCGCGCGGAACGCAGACTGGACATTATCGAGCGATTGAGGGAAGATTTTAAAATTGAAGAAATCGTAGACCTTTCTTATTTCGAAGAGCAGGGAAAATTTCTCGAAGGGACTGGCAGCATGGTGCTGGACCGCCGTTATAAAATTGCTTATGCCTGCCTGTCTCCTCGCACGCATCCGGAGGTTCTGGAAGCCTTTGCGGATGCACTGGGATACGAAATTGTTGCATTTTCGGCTTCGGATGAAAATGACAAGCCTGTGTACCACACCAATGTGATCATGTGCGTAGGTGATGTGTTTGCGGTGGTTTGCCTGGAAGCCATCAAAAATCCGGACGAGCGACAGATGGTAAGGGCGGCGCTCGAAGAAACAAAAAAATACATTATTGAAATATCATTTGATCAGGTGCGGCATTTTGCGGGGAACATGTTAATGGTACGAAATACCAAGCAAGACAAGTTTTTGATCATGTCCACGCAAGCCTACGATTCGCTTACCAGCCACCAGCGGCAGGCATTGAGCGACTATGCACGTATTTTACATACTGATCTTGGTGTTATTGAGGGCAACGGCGGAGGTTCGGCGCGCTGTATGATGACGGAAATTCATCTTCCGAGAAAATGAAGTCACTATAAAACAAAAATGCTCCTCATCGGGAGCATTTTTGTAATTTGTAACCCTCATAAAACAATTAATCCCTAATATCGGCTTTCGCTTTTGCGATTTTTTCTTTTGTTTCTGCTTTAAATGCATCCCATTTGTCAGCAGTTTCGTTCTGAGCATCTTTCCAGGAAGCTTGCAAATCCTCTTTTTCTTCGTTCAGTTCTTTCTTGCGGTCTCTCCACTTCGCTTTTTCCTTGTCAGTGGCTTTTTCCATTTTGGCGTCCGCGTCTTCTATCTTCTTGTCTAATTTCGCAACAGCCTCATCTATATCTGCTTTCAACGATTCTTTATCCTCTTTCACTTTCGCCTCGAAATCATTGCCTGCGTCTTTGATATCCGATTTTGCTTCGGCTACATTATCATCCATATCTTCTTTTGCCTCTTCAACGGTCTCGTTAGCAGAGTCTTTTGTTTTTTCGGAACAGCTGGTTAGGCTCAGCATGCCCATGGTCATCATTGCAGCAACCATTAAGGTGATCTTTTTCATAATTGGGTGTTTTAAATTATTTGAAAAAAGAATGATCGTCCATTCCAAAAATTACATATCAAAAATCTTACCAGACCACTATACGCGATTGAGCCTATGGGTTGTAGAATTTTATGCTCACAGTCCTAACCGTTTGGCCAGAACCTCGTGTTTCTTCAAAAGGATAAGGTTGGTATAACGCTTGCTAGTAATCCTTTTAATAATCAGATTTGTATTTTATTGATAGCCTTTCAACTCAACATGCGCCAATTTTATATCCCCAGCCTTTTATTTTCGATTCTTATTTTTACTAATCCGGGAAAGTCCGTTGCGCAAAGCGATTCGCTGAACGCCCGGCAGCTGGAAGAAGTAACCGTCAATGCATTTGAATCCAGAACCAACCCGTTAACGACCACCGCAACTGTGGGGATGATCACATCCCGGTCGCTGGAAAGATTCTCGACTTATACGTGGGCGAATGCTGTAAACACAGTTCCCGGCGTAAAAATGGAGGAGCGTTCACCCGGAAGTTACCGTTTTTCGGTTCGCGGGAGCCTGATCCGGTCGCCATTTGGGGTGCGTAATGTGAAATTTTATTGGAACGGAATCCCTTTCACGGATGCGAGCGGGAATACGCCGCTTAACTCGCTGGATTATGGTGCTGTACAGAATATGGAGATCATTAAAGGACCCGGAAGCAGCATTTACGGGGCCGGGACGGGCGGCGTAGTGTTGTTGCAAAGTCAGACAGACAATGATTTCACCAACCGCATTGAGCAAAGCGTAAGTTTTGGTAAATATGGTTTTCAAAGCAGAAATTCGACCATTCAGGTGGGCGACATTTCAGTACAATATGGACATAGCGAGCAAGATGGATATCGCAACCACAGCAATATGGTGCGGGATGCACTCCGTTTCACTTCTTCTTCACGATTAGGCGAACGCAGCACATTATCGATCCTCGGCATGTTTTCTGACCTGAAATATGAAACCCCGGGCGGCATTAATCTTGCACAATACCAGAGTAACCCGAAACTGGCCAGGCAATCTACCCCGACGGTGCCGGGGAGCGAGGCGCAGCAGGCTGCTATTTACACGAAGCTGGCCTTAATCGGCGGAAACTATACATTACAGCTTTCCGACAGCTGGACACAATCCAATGCATTGTATCTGACGTTCACAGACTTTGCCAATCCTTTTATTTCAAATTATGAAAAACGCGATGAGAATGGAATCGGCGGAAGGAATATCTGGCAAAACCGCTCGCAGATCGGCAATGTAAAAACGAGCTGGACCTCGGGATTTGAATGGCAATATGGGAAATCCGCACAGCGGAATTACGACAACATTGGCGGCAGACCGGACAAGCAGCAAACAGTGGAGGACATCAGGACAACCAGCCTTTCTGTTTTCAGCCAGCTGGAAGCGGTGCTCTTTACCGACCTTACATTAAGCGCCGGCGCGAGTTACAACACATTTAAATACAAATACGAAAGGTTTTTCGCCCTTCCATACAGCAAGGAGGAACGTAAGTTTGACGGCATTTTCGTCCCAAGATTTGCGGCAAACAAGGTGATAGCCAAAAACTGGGCGGTTGTAGCGTCTTACAGTGGTGGTTACTCGCCACCCACATTGCAGGAAGTGCGCCCATCGGCAGGTGGCTTCCGCCGGGATCTGGAGGCTGAGAAAGGGATGAACACTGAATTTGGGATCAGAAAAACCGGAAAAGTGATCACCGGGGAAATCAGTCTGTATCATTTCGGATTACGTGAGACCATTGTTCGCAGGACTAATGAAGCGGGCGCTGAATTCTTTATTAATGCAGGAAAAACCCGTCAGAAGGGAGTGGAATGGACTGTCGCTTATGACATCCTATCCGACCCAAAACTGCCTGTAATGCTTAAATTATGGAACACCGGCACGGCAACGAAATATACATTTGAAGATTTCCAGCAGGCTGATGTGGATCTAACAGGCAAGAGAATCCCGGGAATTCCAAAATTCTCACAAACATCCGGTCTGGATGCACTTTTCAGATATGGCTTTGCCGCATTTGTAACTTATCAACACGGAAGTTCGTTTTACCTGAACGATGCCAACACGGTTGAAAACACACCTTACAATCAATGGATTGCGCGCGTAAGCTGGAAGAAAAGCTGGGGTCAGCATTTTTACAGCGAGCTCTCAGCCTCCGCAGAGAAAGTGAATGCGGGCATTTACAGCCTCGGTTATGACCTGAATGCATTTGGCAACCGCTATTATAACAGTGCGCCAAAAGACAATTTATGGGCTGGTGTGAAGATCGGCTGGGAGTGGCAGAAAAATTCCAAATAATGCATTTATACCTTCATATTCCTTTTTGCAGACAAGCTTGCCATTACTGTGACTTCCATTTCAGCACCAACACCACTAACAAACGGGCTGTGGTGGAAGCCATAGCAAATGAAATCATTCTCAGAAAAGATTATCTGCCCAAAGCAGACATTGAAACCATTTACTTCGGCGGAGGAACGCCTTCGATGCTGGACGAGGCGGAGCTGCATTTGTTGCTCAATACAATCAATCAGCATTTTACGGTTTCTCCCCATGCTGAGATAACATTAGAAGCCAATCCGGACGATTTGCAGCGGGAGAAGTTGCAGCAATTTTACAATGCCGGAATAAACAGGCTAAGCATTGGCATACAATCTTTCCACGAGCCCCATCTTCAATTCCTGAACAGGATACATTCTGCTAGTGAAGGTGAAATATGCGTCAGAACTGCGCAGGAAATTGGCATTACGAACATTTCCATCGATCTGATCTATGCAATTCCCTCACCGGATCACAGCATTCTGATGCAGGATATGCAAAAAGCATTTGCGATGGACATTGCCCATATTTCAGCTTATTGCCTTACTATCGAGCCGCAGACTGCATTTGGAAGCTGGCTTAAAAAGAAGAAAATCAAGCCCATAGACGAAGAATATGCAGCGCAGCAGTTTGAACTTCTTGTAAAAACCCTGGCAGAAAACAGATATGAGCAGTACGAGATCTCGAATTTTGCCCGTAACGGACATTATAGCATGCATAACAGCTCCTATTGGAAGCAAAGGCCGTATTTAGGCGTTGGCCCGAGTGCGCATTCCTATAATGGTGCAAGCCGTGAGTATAATGTTTCAAATAACGCGCGCTATGTCGAGGCCATTCAAAAACGGATCATTCCCACAACGGTGGAAACGTTATCGCCGGCAGATCAGACGAATGAATATTTGCTTACAGGCCTGCGAACGAAGTGGGGCGTAAATAAGGAAAAATTGGAGTTGTTATCGGGCGGCTCTTTCGCATTGATCCATACAGCCGATTTGCAACAGATGGCCAAGAAAAACTGGATCAGGGAAGATGCAGACAACTGGTATTTGACTGATTCTGGGAAGCTTTTTGCGGACCGGATTGCCAGCGATCTTTTTATTGAGTGGAATGGGCAATGAGTTACCGGGCGCTCATTGCGTATGGCCCGATAACTCAAAAACGCGTCTTTTGCTTATGAAAGCAATTCTGCGTTCAATGTAATTTCTGCATTCAGCAACTGTGAAATGGGGCATTCTTTTTTCGCTTTATCAGCAATTTGCGCAAACTCATCTGCGGAAACGCTCGGCACTTTCGCCTTCAATTCGATTGCGCTTTTTGTAACCTGTCCTTTCGCCGGATCCAATGTTACAGTTGCAGTGGCGTTCAGCTCATCAGCTGTAAAACCTGCTGCATTAAGCTCAAAGCTAAGTTTCATGGCAAAACAGCTCGCATGAGCAGCTGCGATCAACTCCTCAGGATTCGTTCCTTTACCCTCAGCAAAACGGGTGTTGAATGAATATTGCGTGTTTTCCAATACAGTGCTTTGTGTACTTACGGTTCCGGTTCCTTCTTTTCCAGTTCCTTTCCAAACGGCTGTTGCTTTACGGTTGATCATCTTGAATGTGTTTTAAAGTTTAAATTAAAATCCCTTGTTGCAGGATCGTTTCATCGAAAAGTAACAAGCATCGGCGATTTACGCAAATTATTAAATTTATATCCTGTGCAATAAATGGGCACTTTTGCCTGTTCCAGACTATGCGCATTCCCGGCCGGAGGCTACTGTTTTAGTTAAGGAATGTTAATGGCGAATCGGGCATTAAACTTTATTATTGCGCAGCAATCTAAAAACCAAATTACAAACCATAATTCAACTTAATCTATTCAATCATGAAAAAGATAATAATGCCTCTCCTGCTAATTGTAGCTGTTCTGTTTCAAAGCTGCGAAGGTCCGGAAGGCCTACAAGGACCTCCGGGGCCAGATGTGGAAGCACTCGGAAAAACATTTGACCTTACAGATGTGAATTTTGTAGCCGCAGAAGATTATCAGTTTGGCCTCACTTTCGCAGCTGCAAAACTGGGCTTTGAGGTGCTGGAATCAGACGCAGTATTGGTGTACATCAACTGGGGAAGTGAAAATGTGAACGGCCAGCCACTCACAGCATATAGACCATTGCCACAAACCGCATTCCTGGATCAGGGCATCCTTACTTACAACTTTGACCGCACTGTGCAGGATTTTTCCATTTTCCTGGACGGAACCGCTAACCTTGCCACAGTGCCTGCCACGTATACAAGAGATCAGGAATTCCGGGTGATTATCATTCCAGCCGATTTTGTCCAACGCAGAAATGCCGCAGTGGATTTCAATGATTACAATGCTGTTGTGAAAGCATTTAACATTGATGATTCAAAAGTTCGGAAGATTTCAGCGAAATAGGCACAGTATTTTAGTTGTGTAGGCATTCTGGATATTTTTTTATAAAATCCGGTAATTTTTTACCGGATTTACTTTTACTAAGTATGAAAAGCGTTTTAAACACACTCGGGTTACTGCTGATTACAGTTTCGCTGGCAACTGCGCAGGATTTCAAGAAGGAGACTAACAAGTTCAGAAAGAAGTATAAAGACGAATTTCTGAGTTCGGCCAACTCTCCCCTCAAAGAAGCTGATCTACCGTTTTTGCAGTTTTACGAACCAGATTCGTCGTATAGGGTTATCGCAAAATTCGAAAAGAGCCGTGGGCAATCTTTCGAAATGCCTACTTACAGCGGAGTTAATAAAACGTACGTAAAATATGGAAAGGTGAAATTTCGGATTAACGGCAGAAAGCAGACATTAACAGTTTACAGAAGCCTGAGCTTGCAGCAGCTCGCGAAATACAAAGACTATCTTTTCATACCTTTTAAAGACAAAACAAATGGCGACGAATCCTATGGCGGCGGCCGCTATCTCGATCTTAAAACCACAGACATAAAAGACGGCCAACTGGTGCTGGACTTTAATAAGGCATACAATCCCTATTGCGCGTACAGTGACGGATACAACTGCCCGATCCCGCCAGCGCCTAATCATTTGCCGATTGCGATCACAGCCGGAGAAAAGAAGTTCGGAAAAGACCATCAGCAAGCGCAACTGAAATAGCATAAAAAAATCCCGATCTGTTCAGACCGGGATTTTTTTATGCTCCAATTATTATGCTTTCAAAAATTCTTTCTGCTTCATAATCCGCTCGAAAACTTTAATGTCGTGCTCAGAAGTAAAAATGCTGAAAGGAAGATATACAAACTGTCCTTTTGAAATCACCAGCACGTAGGCTTCCTTATCCTTATAAGCGTCCATGATCTGCTCCCATTTCATAACACTTCCCTCCTTCTGGTTTAACTTCATCAGTATCTGACGATTATCAATCTCGTAGGAGAATTTTTCGAACATGGGTTTGTATTGCGCAAGCTGCGTAATGCCTGTAAACTGCACCAGCCAGAAAAGCACATAAAGAAGTGCCCCCACAAACACGGTAATGTAGATCCACAAGTTAGGATACACCCCGGTAAGGTTCAAAATGGCGTTGATCAGGATAAGCGCGAGTGGTATTAATCCCCATTTCAGCTGCGTTTTGAAAAAATGACGCATGGCAAGGGCAATGTATTTCTTCGTTGGTAAAGCGTATCTTTTTGTACGGACCGCCGCAGGGTTCGTCGGCATTTGATACACGGGTTGGTGTTTATTCACCGAAACTTTGGCCATAATTCAGTTTAAATTAACAATTTCTTGGATTCCCGGCATGTCGCCATGCTGTCGGAAAATGAAGTGCAAAGTTAGAAAAAAAGGAGTCGACATATCAGAATGCCGTTGAAATAAAAAACTGTTATGAGATTTTAGTGTAATTTGCCTTTCTTAACTGCGTTGAACATGAAACACGAAAATATTCATAACTAAATGGGTTTCCTTTTTCCATCATTTTTGTGGGGTCTTCTGGCTGTTTCGGTTCCAATTGCGATTCATATTTTCAATTTCCGTCGTACAAAAAAGGTCTATTTTACCAACGTTGCATTTTTAAAGGCAGTAGATACAAAAACGCGTTCGGTAAGACAGGTGAAGCATTGGCTGGTGCTTGCGGCGCGGATTTTGGCGATCATATGCCTTGCGCTGGCATTTGCCCAGCCGTTTCTGCCTGCTCAAAACAATCTTTCGGTAGACCGCAAAGGCATTACAAGCCTCTATCTCGACAACTCGCTAAGCATGGAAAGCGAGCTTAATAACAAACGCTATCTGGACATTGCAACCGCGCGTTTGAGCGAGTTACTGGGGCTTTTCAGGAACGCGACTTCTCTCCAACTGGTTACCAACGATTTTTCAGCCCAGGAACAAGGCTTGTACGCGTCCGAAAAATTACGCGACAGGCTGACAACCATCGGGTTATCTAATACACCACGCACATTTGAGCAGGTTTATAAGCGCCAGGAAAACCTCATGTCCCGGCATCAGCAGGCGGGCAAAAATCAGCTTTTCTGGTTTTCTGATTTTCAAAAAAGCACTTCCGGAAATCTTTCAGGATTGAAAG
This sequence comes from Dyadobacter sp. CY327, assembly GCF_021390415.1. Lineage (NCBI taxonomy): Bacteria > Pseudomonadati > Bacteroidota > Cytophagia > Cytophagales > Spirosomataceae > Dyadobacter > Dyadobacter sp. CY327. The sequence continues at coordinate 230,670 of NZ_JAJUXJ010000004.1, forward strand.
CCGATACGACAAATCAGCTGTTTCTGGTGCCTGTTCAGGCTGCGGCGGAGAAGAATGTTTTCGTGGATTCTGCCTGGCTTAACACGCCTTTTATCCGCGAGTTGCAGAACAACATTCTCTTCGTTAAGGTTAGCAATTCCGGATCAGAAGCAGCCCGCAATGTTGTTTTGAAGCTGAGTCTGGATAATATGCAGGCTTCGACGGCGTCCGTAAATGTTCCTGCCAACGGCAGCGCAACCGCCAAATTCAATTTTAACCTAAAAGGAAAAGGCTATAAAAAAGGGCAGATCACATTTGACGATTTCCCGGTTACATTTGATAACAACTATTATTTCGTGCTCAATGCTTCGCCGTTGATCCGCGTCCTGCACATTTACGGGCAGAAGTCTGCTGGCAACTACATTGAAAACGTCTACGCCAACGACAGCCTCTTTTCTTTGCAAAGTTACAGCGCCAGTAATGTTGATCCGGGATTAATCAAAAATACAGATCTTGTTGTTTTAGAGGGCGTTACCTCGCTATCTGGTTCCCTACCCCAGGATTTGCAGGAGCTCATCCGAAATGGCGGAAGTGTTACAATAATCCCTCCCGCCGCACCTAATACTGAAAGTTATAGCGGCTTTTTGTCGCGGATCGGCATTAATGGTTTGTCCGGCACCCAGAATGCTCAACCTGCACCGGTTGCACTTGCAGCGCCCGATCGTAACAATCCGTTTTTCAGCGATGTTTTTGAAGAATCCGTCCGGCAGGAACTGAACCTTAATCTACCCTCCGCTTCGCCTGTGTGGAGCTGGGCCAATGCAGGGCAAATGGTGCTGGCATTGCGCAACGGACAGACGTATCTGAACCAGGTTACTTTCGGAACGGGCAAGGTTTACCTCTTTGCGGCACCTTTAAATCCGGAATACGGCAACATTGCGCAGCACGCCATTTTTGTGCCTATCATGTATAAAATCGCTGCATCCAGCGTCCGCGCGCAGCGTACATCTTTCAAGTTTGATGAGAATCCGATAACATTAAATGTTGAGAAAGCGCAGCCAAATACGGTTTATAAATTGAGAAGAAATCAGAAAGAAGTCATTCCCGTGCAGCGGATCGCGGGAAATCAGCTTTTACTTGAAATTCCCCAGGGCGATCAGCTTGGAGAGGGATTGGATGCGGGATATTTTGAATTAATAAAAGACAACAAAGTAGAACAGATCATCGCATTGAACCACAACAATGCGGAGTCAAAACTGCAATACTATTCCCCTGACGAGCTCAGAACCATTTTCGCCGGACAAAAAAACGTCCAAATCTTCGACCGCATCGACGACGACGCCTTCTCCACAGCCTTCCAGCAACAAAACATGGGAACCAACCTCTGGAAATATTTCCTATACGGAGCCCTTTTCTTTCTCTTAGTAGAGGTAGCCTTGATCCGGTTATTGAAATGATTGCTTAAACAATAGTTGTAGTTTTTGTTTCACGAATAAATTGTTATTTTTGACAAAAACTAACAGTTATGCGCACTATAAAATCAAAATCTGCAACTCCCGGTACTATAAAAGCTGCGGACTATTTTCGCCCTTTCGAAACAACTTCCACCCTTCATGAGCCCGGCGTAAGCTATCAAAAACTTGATCCTGCTAAATATGGCCGCTTGATCAGCTGCGAGCTTTCGGATGAAGAACTGGAAATGGCGAATGATCCTAATGTCAAGCCCTTCGCATACGTCTCCGATTCCGCAGCGTATGTTCGTAAAATCCGCAAAACATCGAAGCCTTAGATGTTGCTGCTTGACACAAACATTCTAATCGACTATTTGAGAGACAAGCCGCAAGCCATTCATTTCATACATTATACAGGAAAATTCAATCTAGGCATCAACACCATCGTTGTTTTGGAACTGTATAACGGTTGCCTGAATCGGGCAGAGTTTGCGAAAATCAAGCGAACGCTCAATGGTTTTATTCACTTTGATCTTAACGAATCTGTTGCCAAAGCGGCAATTGATATCAGTCATACATTCGCATTATCGCACCAGTTAAGCGTTGCGGATACGCTGATTGCTGCAACGGCATTGGTATATGATTTAGAGTTGCGGACATTAAATCTCAGGGATTTCAAAATGATTCCCGGACTTCGCGTTTCCAACTCGCTCATTCTGCCATAATGATATGAATTTTTCAAAAGTATCTTGTCAAAAGATTTCGGTTCAGTTTTATGTTAGCGGTTTTTACACCAATTTTGTGTGACACTACCGGAACATTAAATGCTTTCATCGCGAATAGGAATTCTTGGCGGCGGCCAACTAGGACTTATGCTTTTACAAGCCGCTGTGGACTGGAATCTGGACATTCACGTCCTCGATCCCGACGCAGAGGCCCCATGCAAACAAATTGCCCCTCACTTTCAGCAAGGCTCGTTACAGGATTATGACACGGTTTATAATTTCGGCAAAGACCTGGATGTCATCACGATAGAAATTGAAAAAGTCAATGTCCAGGCTTTGGAAGCACTGGAAAAGGAAGGCAAGAAAATCTTCCCTCAACCCTCTGTTATCCGACAAATCCAGGATAAACGTGTCCAAAAGCAGTTTTACAAAGATCATAACCTCCCAACTGCCGATTTTATATTAACAGAGAACCGGCAAGATGTCTATAAAAACGCATCCTTTTTACCCGCATTTCATAAGCTGGGAAAAGATGGTTACGATGGCCGTGGGGTGCAGCGGCTTACTTCCGAAGCAGACATTGAAAAGGCTTTCGAACAGCCCGGACTTCTGGAAAAGGCAGTGCACTTTGAGAAGGAACTGGCCGTCATCGTGGCGCGGAATGTAAAAGGCGAAATCACCACATTCCCGACCGTGGAAATGGTTTTTCATCCGGAACTGAACCTGGTTGAATATCTTTTTGCACCAGCAGAAATTGAAAAATCCATAGACGAAAAAGCGCAGGAAATTGCCAGAAAAACGGCAGAAGCTTTCCAGATCGTCGGGTTGCTTGCTGTGGAGCTTTTTATGACTGCCGATGGCGAGATCCTGATCAATGAAGTGGCGCCAAGGCCACATAACAGTGGCCACCACACCATCCGCGCCAATGCGACTTCACAATACGAGCAGCACTGGCGGGCCATTCTGGACTTACCGCTGGGCAGCACGCAAGCTTATGGGCCATCCGCAATGGTAAACTTGCTGGGTGAAGAAGGCTACGAAGGTCCGGCGATTTATGAAGGAATGGAGAAATTGTTGGCTACTGAACAGGTTTTCCCGTTCCTTTACTGGAAGGCCATTACAAAATCATTTAGAAAAATGGGCCATATTACCATTATGGATGCCGATATCGCGTCTTTAAAGAGAAAGGTTGATTTTGTTAAAAAGAATATCAGAGTAATTAGTAAGTAATCTTTCGTTTAGTAATGGTTGGAATCATAATGGGAAGCTTATCAGACCGGAAAATCATGCAGCAGGCAGCTGATGCACTTTCCGAGCTTGGGATCGCTTTCGAAATGGAGATCGTCTCGGCACACCGTACGCCCGAACGCATGCTGGAATACGCGTCATCGGCCAGAAGTCGCGGGTTACAGGTTATTATCGCCGGTGCAGGCGGCGCGGCACACTTGCCGGGCATGGTTGCCTCACTCACTTCACTGCCTGTTATCGGCGTCCCGGTTTTGTCCAGCAATTCGATAGATGGCTGGGATTCAGTGCTTTCCATCTTACAAATGCCTTCGGGTGTGCCGGTGGCAACAGTGGCACTGGATGGGGCGAGAAACGCTGGAATTCTGGCGGCCCAAATCATCGGAGCGAGCGATCCGGAGGTCGGAAAAAGGCTTGATGCATTCAAGGAAGGCCTAAAAGAAAAAGTTGCGGTCATGAATGAGGAATTGAGAAATCACCTTGGAAGTTAGAAGGTCTTTAGTATTTTCGTAAAATTAATTAGCACCACAAAAAACCTCGATTACCGGCTATGGAAGACGAATTCCCTAAGAAAAGAAATGTCCGTCCGACCGAAAAGTCCAACCTTCCTATTGTTACCCTGTTTGTGTTGGTTCTTTTGGTATTAGCAATGTTGTACGTGGGGTATGAATACATTTCCGACAGTTCCTCCAATTCCGAAGAGCTTACTTCGGTCGTTGTGGACTCAACGCTTGAAGAACCCAGTGTAGGCGAGCCGATAACCGACGAGCCCGCCGAAGCATTAGAAACACCGGCCTCGGAAAAGCCGTCGGCAGCGAAAGACCAACCGAAAGAGACTCCAAAAGAAACGACGCCTGCGATTTCGGCGTCCTCAGTTGGTGGAGAGCAAATTACGCATACAGTGAAAGGCGGTGAAACTTTTTCAAGCATTGCATCGCGCTACAATTTGAAAACGGAAACATTAAAGGGACTGAATGCTTCCACTCCCGAGTTGAAGTCGGACGTTACCAAGCTCAAAATTCAAGTTCAGGCCGTGCATACTGTGGGCCCGGGCGATGTTTTGAGGGTAGTGGCAGGCAAATATGGAGTTACCAAAGAAGCAATCATGAAAGCGAATGGTAGAACCAGAGATTTCTCCGAAAGAGGTGAAAAACTCATCATTCCTTTTCCGTCCAGAAAATAGATTCTGAAAATAAAGACATATAAAAGCGCCCGGGACGACTCTTCGTTCCGGGCGCTTTTTTGGCATTGATATTTGATTTAAGCACTTTTCAGCTCAAAAACCACCTCTTCCTCCTCTTCCACCACCAGGCATATCACCGCTTTCAAAATCTCTGCGGCGGTTGTTTTGCGGAGCCGGCGCTTTTCCGAAGTTTCTCAGCGTGTAAGTGAAAGTCAGCATTGCATATTGGGTCAAAACGCGATTGGTAACATCCTGCACGTAGGTTTCCGTCACGTTCCGGGTAATGCTGTTGTTTTGTTTCAAGATGTCGAAAACCGTTAGTTTCAATTCGCCGGCATTGTTTTTCAGGAATTTCTTCCCAATGCTGGCATTCCACAATGTGAAGTTTCGGTTATAACCTTCTCCCAAACCCCGGTACGACTGGTTGCTCACATCACTTTGCACAACAAACCCTTTTCCAAAAATCCAGTTCACACGTCCGGTAATGCCCTGCGTATAATAATTATTGTTCAAATTCGGCTGGATCGTATTGCGGACCATATTGTAGTTTCCTGAATAAGAAACTGTGAAATCGAGGTTCTCGCTGACATTGCTGCTGACAACCAAACCCTGCGAAACCGCGTAGGTGTTGGAGTAATTTGAAATGTTGTTGATCAAGCCAGGGGAACGCACATAGTTGAAGCCGGTAGTCAGGTTTACATTCAGTTTTAATGGCGCAATGGGCTTTCCATAAGCGAGAAAAGTTCGTGCATTCCAGCTTCCGTCCACATTCACAGGCTTTGTAAATTTCGCTCCGCGTTCCAGAATAATTCCGTCGACGATTTCGGTTGGCTCCTGCGCAATCAATGTTGAGTTTACAATTGCGTTATTGGTTTGGGTTACAAAAACCATTGCATTCAGGTTGTACGGACGCTCTGCGCCGGCCAGCAAATAGCGAATATTAAAACTGTTGCGATATTCCTGTTTCAGGTCCGGGTTTCCAGCAGTTAAGGCGAGCGGGTTACTGTTATCGATCACATTCTGCAACTGGGAAATCGATGGCTGATTTGTTGAACTTCTGAAAAAAGTACGGAACTGCGTACCGGTTTTGGATCTGTAACTCAACATAAAATTAGGCAGCAGATTTGTAAATGACTGATCCACTTTGGCGTTGACAGGCGCCAATTGCTGACTGTACAAGCCGGTATTTTGGAAATCCAGCCCCAAATTCGCCGACCAGCTATTTTTGCGATAACGGTAGCCGATTCCTGCCCGGTTGGTCACGTAACGATTGTCAAATGTATTGGAAAGCAGCGAATCAAGGTCCGAATAAGTGTTTTCATCGAAACTCATGTTGTAAGTTTCTTTTTTCGAATCGCTGTTGCTCACCGTCAGACCGTAGTTGAACTGTAACTGGCTGTTTTTCCCGATAGGCTCGGTGTAGATCAGGTTTCCGCCTAATGTCAGGCCGTTGGAATAGGTATAACTTTCCTGATCCAGCGTATCGCCTCGTGCCGCCAGGCCCAGACTGTCGAAAAACATGGTTTTGGAATACAGATTACCAAGTCCGTTGCGATCATTCAGCTGCGTGTTCAGATTCACAGAAAGGGTCCGGCCCTTCTTTTCAAATGAATGGCGAAACAAAACGTCATTATTGAAGTTGTACGCATTGGTTGCATTACGCTGGCTGTTATCCAGGCTGTTGATCCGCAGGCCGTTCAGCGTGTTGAGTCCGGCCTTTGTGCTAGCTGAATTGTTGTCCTGAAAGCTGAATCGCGGTGTCACGATCAGCGAGTTATTCTTATTAATGTTGTATTCTATTCTGAAATTAAGTCTGTGGTTTGCGTTGGTGTTGTTTGTACGGCTGTTTTCATTGTAAATCTGATCCGTAGAATCCGTATCACCAGGCAAAATGAAGCGTTGCTGCATGCTCTGCAAATTGCTGTTACCCGTGCGGTTGAAAAAATAGCTTCCGGTAATATCCACTTTTTTCCCAAACTTGTTGGCATAGTTCAATCCGAAAGAATTTGTTCCGGTAATCCCGCTTTGGTTACCCACCAGGAAATTACCCGCAGAGCCACCTCCCGAACCGCCTCTTCCCCCGCCCCCTCCACCGGAAACACCGATCAGATCCTGGCTTGAAAAGTTTTGCATATTAATGTTATTGCTCAGCCCAATCACCGATATACGCTGATCGCCTTTGAAAAAACTCACATTTCCACCCGCCTGATAACGGTTATCCAGCCCATACCCGGCGAAAACCTTACCAAACTGGCCCATTTTGCGATCGGCTTTGGTGACAATGTTGATGGTTTTTTGGCCGTTACCATCGTCGAATCCTGTGAATTGCGCCTGATCGCTCAGTTTGTCAAAAACTTCGATCTTATCGACGATCTCGGCAGGAAGCGATTTCAATGTTAGTGCAGCATCTTCCCCAAAAAATGGCTTACCATCCACCAAAACCCTGTTAACTGTCTCACCATTGGCCGTTACCGTTCCGTTAGCGACCGTTATGCCGGGCATTTTCTGGATGAGGTCCTCGGAAGTTGCGTCAGGGTTTGTTTTATAGGCAGCAGCATTGAACTGGGTCGTGTCGCCTTTTTGCTGCACCGCAGTAACTTGCCCTACGACCTTGATTTCTTTCAAATTCGCAACGGCTTCGCTCAACTGAAATGTGCCGACATCCTGCGTATCATCCTGCACTGTGACTGTGCGGGAAGCATCTTTATAACTCAGATAGGAAACCTTCACAAGATAAACAGCTTGCTTGGCGAGACCACTGAATGAAAACTTACCGTCTATATCAGTCGTTACATACTCGGGTTTCGCATCGGGCAGGTTCCTGCTTACTGCAACATATGCGCCCACAACCGGCTCGTTGGTAACACTGTCTTTTACCACGCCGGTGATCCGGCCGGTTGGGTCTTGTGCAAATGCTGAGAGGGAAAATAATATCAGCAGCGAGAGTAGGGATGCGAATTTTTTCATGGTTTCTGTAAAGGTTAATTGCATTTTAGAGCCTCCTTTTTGATTATAGTTTAATAAGACTCAGCAATAAACCCCTACAATCGATAAAACCACCACACTTATAGATCAACGCCGGGATTTACCCGACGAGAAAATTCACTTCAACCAGTCCTTTAAAAGCCCTTCATACGCATCCAGGAATTTTTGATAAGCTTTTTCCAGCTTTGGAAGCGCCTCGCCGAGCGTGCTCGTATCATCCGATTTCAAACGCCATTCCGCGTCGCGCGCTATTTCAGCAACCTGTGCCACGCCCACAGTTCCGCCGCTTCCCTTTAATGTATGCAAATTACTTTTCACCGTTTTAATGTCCCCACTGGCATATGCCTCCAAAGCACCCGCAACCAGCTCATTGGATTCTGTAACGAAATCTTCAAACACAGACCATACGAGATCCGGGCCGCCAATGCCGTTCAGCTGATCGATGATTTCTTTGTCCAAGATCGGCAACACCACTTCCTGGGCAATTTCGCGCTGTTTGGATTCCAATTTGCGGCTTTCCACATTACTCAGCAAATCTTTCACTTTGAGGATCAATGTTTGCGCGCGAATGGGTTTGGCAATGTAATCGTCCATGCCCTGGCTCATAAACCGGTCACGGTCCTCTTTCATGGAATAGGCTGTCATGGCCACAATCGGCGGCATAGTGTCCGGGAAACGCTTTTTCAACTCCTGGGAAGTCTCCACGCCATCCATATCGGGCATTTGGATATCCATGAATATAATGTCGTAGCTCACATCCGAAACTTTCCTTTTCGCTTCCACCATTTCAATCGCCTTAAACCCGCTCTCTGCCAGATCCACGTAGCAACCCGATTTTTTCAGGATTTCGTTCGCCACTTTCCGGTTTACCGCATTGTCGTCCACCAGCAGAATGGTCGGATGATAGTCTGTGAAAACATTCTCAATCGGCGTTTCCTCCATCTGCACAATGGTGCTGGCCTGAGCGATGGAAGTTTCTTTTGTTTCAAATGTAAACCAAAATGTGCTCCCCTCTCCCACGGTCGATTCCACACCAATTTCCCCATGCATTAACTCACACAACTGCTTGGAAATGGCCAATCCAAGACCCGTTCCGCCAAAAGATTTACGGGAAGAGTTATCGAGCTGTGTAAATGAGGTGAACAGGATCTGCCGGTCCATCGGACTGATCCCTATGCCCGAATCCTGAACCTCAACTTTTATTTTATGAAACAATCCGTCCTTCTTAACCAATGTCAGGAACACAGTAACTGCCCCGTGTTCGGTGAACTTCAATGCATTGGAAGTCAGGTTCGACAAGATCTGCAATAATCTGGTTTGATCCGCAATGATGAACTTCGGAATGTCGGGGGCAATGTGATAGGTGAGCGTATTTCCTTTACTCTTAGCAGTTTGTCCGAAAAGCGAAACCAATTTCAGCAACAACTCTTCCGTCGCGATCGGCGCCTCGTGCAATTCCATCTTTCCGGCCTCGATTTTGGAAAGATCCAGAATGTCATTCAGAATGTTCAGTAATGTTTCCGATGAGCGCTTGATTGTCAGCACGTAATCCTTTTGCTCCACATTCAGCGGAGTCTCGCCCAGTAAATCGATCATTCCGATCACACCATTCATCGGCGTCCGGATTTCGTGGCTCATATTGGCCAAAAACCCTTCTTTCACCTTTAATGACCGCTCTGCATGTTCTTTCGCTTTCAGTAATTCCTGCTCGTTACGCTTCAATTCGGTAATGTCACGCGCCAGCACAGCAATTTCGGTTGGCTTGCCTTTGTCGTTGGTAAACATCAGCATGTTAATCATGAACTGCCTTTCGGTGCCGTCTTTGCGGTAAAGCGAGATCTCGAAGTTGCGAAGGCTCTTGCTCCGCCTCAACCGGATCAATGCTGAATGTATCCGTTTTTTATCTGGAAAAAATTCAAGGATCTTGTGTCCGATCACTTCACCCGGCAAGTAACCGAGCCTTTTCAACACAGATTGGCTGATCATGGTAATCTCACCCAGGCGGTTAATCCGACAATAAATGTCTTGCAGATTTTCAAAAATCCCCCGAAAAAGCTCTTCACTATGCCGCAGTGACAGCTCAGCCTCTTTACGCCGTGTAATGTCGCGTGCGATGCCCGAAACCTCCTCAATTACGCCATCCGCATAATGAATGGGGTTAAGGTAAAATTCGAGCCACATTTCGCCGTCGCCTTTCCGGTCTATTTTAAATTCAAAATATTGCGGCTCGCCTTTTAAAGCCTGCCTGTATTTTGTTTCCAGCGTCCTGCGATTGCTGTTGCCCACCATTCGCCAGCCAAATTTCTCCGCACTGGACTGCAATGAAGGCCTTATACCAAGCTGATTCTGAATAAGATCTGCGTAATTCCTGTTGAATGAAGTTAGCTGTAAGGATTTGTTAACCGACCAGATCAGGTGAGAACTGCTGTCAAAAATCGCATTCAGGCGTGCCAGATATTTACTCAGTTCTTCTTCATTCTGTTTCCTGGCAATCGCCATCGCGACCTGCCCTGAAATGAATTCGAGTAACTCCAAATCCCTAGCATCGAACATGTTAGGATCATCATAGGATTTTACACCAATGATCCCCGTGACGCGGTCGCCTACGCGCAAGGGCACGCACAGGAGCAATTTTGGCGTTACGCCGTATAGGTGCAAACTGTTTGTTTTAGCCAGTTCTTCGACTTTTTCACCAGACAGAAACAGTGGTTTGTTAGACGCAATCGCATATTCCGTCAAACCATTACCCAGCTTTCTTTTTGTAAATTTTACATTCCCTTTAAAATACTGATCGATATAGTAAGGGAAATAAATGTAGCTTTTGCTTGGATCGTAAAGCGCGATGAAGAAGTTTTTTACATCAATAATCTTACCAAGTTCTTCATGGATGCTGTGGTAAAAATCGTCCAGATTCTGTGTGTTAACAGTCCAGTTGGCGATGCTATAATACAGGTTCTGCGCCTTTTCAGCCCTTATTTTTTCAGTATAATCATTTAAAATGCAGCGGAAAGCAGTTGGTTTACCATTATCAAAACGGCAATTGACACTTCCTGCCACAAAAACCTTTTTTCCCTCCCTACTAAGGAAAACCGTTTCAAAATTTGGATTGGAATAGCCTTGCTCAATCAGTTTCAGCTGCGCCAGTGCCTGCTCTTTATGCTGCGGATGCAGAATGTCTTCCATCCGCATGGACGCAATTTCGTCGAGCCCGTAACCCAGCACTTCGCGCCATGCTTTGTTTACAAATATAAATTTCCCGTCAATCGCAACCAGCTGGATCAGATCGCTGGTGTTGTCCACCAAATCCTGTAACTGCGAGTTGGATTTGGCAATGGATGATTCCATTCGGCGGCGGCGGGTGATGTCATCACCAACCAATGTCACACATTCCACCTCGTCGTGCTCGCTGTGCATGAGCACGCTGTTGATTGAAAACGTCCTTAATGTTCCTTTTTGAGCTAGAAAAGGCACTTCTCTCTGTTCCAATTTCCTTTTTCCCTGAATGCCTTCTTCCAGCATCTGCCGGATTTCATGTTCTTCTTCCTTAGGAATGAGTCTGTCAAAAATGCTGTGTCCCACCAGGTCCGACTCCTGCCAGCCTGTTTTCATCAAAGCATGCGCACTGATATTACGGATGATGAAGTCCGGAGAAAAGGTAATTCCAATCAGGTTGAGATGCTGAAGTGTAGCGTGTATAGTCTGCCAATCGGTCTGGGACAAGATCAATTCCATAGTAAGTTGATAATCGCACTTTTAAGATTCCTTCCTATTCTTTATTCGATAAATCTACGAATTAAGCCGTAATTTTGGTTCGTGAAAACAAATTATAAAAAGCGCGACGATTCCAAAGTAAGGGCCAAAAAGCATTTGGGCCAGCACTTTCTGAAAGACTTAAATATTGCTCAGCGGATCGTCGACGGACTGTCCGGACATAACGGTTACAGCACGGTTTTAGAGATCGGCCCCGGGATGGGCGTCCTCACCCAGTTTCTGATCACAAAAGATGCATTCAGCACACACGTGATTGAAATCGACACCGAATCTGTTGCCTATTTGAAGAAACATTACGAAGACCTCACGCCCAGGATCATTGAAGGCGACTTTCTGAAATTCAATCCGGCCGATTACTTTTCAGAGCCTTTCGCCATCATTGGCAACTTTCCTTACAACATTTCCTCTCAGATTTTTTTCCGTGCATTACAAATCCGCGATCAGATCCCCGAGATCGTTTGTATGCTGCAAAAAGAAGTGGCTATGCGCATTGCATCGCCTCCGGGAAATAAGGATTATGGTATATTAAGCGTTCTATTGCAGGCATTTTATGATATAGATTACCTGGTTTCCGTGCCTCCGGGTGCATTTGATCCTCCTCCCAAAGTGCAGTCCGGCGTGATCCGTTTGCGTAGGAATGCGGTCGCAGCATTGGATTGTGATGAAAAAATGTTTTTCAGAGTTGTGAAAACGGCTTTTAATCAAAGAAGAAAAACACTTCGCAATGCATTGAAACCCATCGGTGAATTTCCTGAAAATCCACTGCTGACCAAACGGGCGGAGCAGCTGAGCGTGGCGCAGTTCGTGGAGCTGACCAGACTTGCCCAGGATTTGCAGCCGCAAATCTGAAAATGCCTTTTGATAGTATATAATGTAGCTAGGAGCCATTCTGCTAATTGCTAAAAGCTAAGTGACCAATGACGTTTGAATTAACCAAAGATTACGTAGAGCACATTCTGGAACTGATTGAAAAACAGGATTCTGCTTCCATCAGGAGGGAAACGGAGAGCCTTTTTCCGGCAGATATCACCGGTCTTTTGTCAGAGCTGGAAACAGAGAGTGCCAAATTCCTGATCACGCAGCTGAATGTGGAACGCGGGGCGGAAATCCTGGCGGATATGGATCCGAATGAACGTCGTGAGTTTTTGAAAGCATTCACGTCAGAAGAAATCTCTCATTTTGTCAATCTTTTCGATTCTGATGATGCGGTGGATTTGCTGAACGAGCAGCCTATCCGTGTTCGCGAAGAAGTGATTGCCTTGCTGGAAGACCGCGAACAAGCGCGTTTTATCCTCGATCTGCTGCATTACGACGAAGATGTGGCGGGTGGTTTGATGCAGAAAGAGTTGGTAAAAGCCAATGTCAATTGGAATGTAAATCAATGTATTGAAGAGCTCCGTAAGCAAGCAGAGGATGTTGGGAAAGTGTATGCGGTTTACGTTGTTGATGATTTTGGCAAACTGCTAGGCCTTCTTTCACTTAAAAAAATCGTCCTGGCACATAAAAATACGCGCATTGAAAGTCTGTATGACAAAGATGTGATTTTCGTGGAAACTTACCGCCCGGCCGAAGAAGTAGCCGAGCTCATGCAGCGTTACGACCTTGACGCACTGCCTGTTGTAAATGTGCAGGGAAAACTTTTGGGCCGGATCACCATTGATGACGTGATCGACGTGATCACAGAGCAAGCCAGCTCGGACACATTGGCGATGGCGGGTATTACGGGTGATGTGGAAGAGGACGATACAATCTGGCAGCAGACCAAAGCACGTTTACCGTGGCTCCTGGTGGGCATGATGGGAGGAATTCTGGCCGCAAAGTTTATTAGTTTTTTTGAAGGAGATTTGAAAATTATTCCCGCTATGGCGGCATTTATTCCTATTATCGGATCCACCGGCGGGAATGTGGGCATTCAAACCTCTTCTATTATTCTTCAAAGTCTGGCTGATAAAACCGGCTTGGACACAACGGTTGGGCAGCGACTGATCAGAATGTTTGCCGTTGCATTTATCAATGGCATTATCATCAGCACCATTGTTTTCGGATTTAATCTTTTGATTGGCAACGATATACAATTGGCATTGGTCGTCTCGGCAGCATTAATGTCCGTCGTTTTCCTCGCCTCATTTATGGGGACCATGACACCGATTTTACTTGAAAAAATAGGCATTAACCCCGCAGTAGCATCCGGCCCCTTCATCACCACAGCCAACGACCTCATCGGCTACGGCGTATATTTCGGGCTGGCACATTTGCTGCTGAATCTTTAACATTCACTCAAACTAATCGGAATATTCACCGCTAACCCGCCTTCCGACGTCTCCTTATAGCGATTATTCATATCCAGTGCCGTTTCCCACATGGTATGCACCACATTGTCCAGTGAAACTTTCGCATTATCCGGGTTACTTTGCAAAGCTAGCTGACAGGCAGTAATCGCCTTAATCGCTCCCATTGTATTCCGCTCAATGCAGGGAATCTGCACCAAACCGCCCACAGGATCGCAAGTAAGGCCCAGATGATGTTCCATCGCGATTTCAGCAGCCATCAAACATTGTTCAACCGTGCCACCGGAAACCTGCGCCAATCCAGCAGCAGCCATAGCCGAAGAAACGCCAATTTCAGCCTGACAACCGCCCATAGCAGCCGAAAGTGTGGCTCCTTTTTTAAAAATACTCCCAATCTCACCGGCTGTCAGTAAAAACCGAAACACATCTTCCTCCGTCCCTCCGCAAAAAGTAAGATGATACTGAATCACCGCCGGAATCACTCCTGCCGACCCGTTTGTTGGCGCAGTAACAACCCTGCTATATGATGCATTTTCTTCATTAACTGCTAAGGCAAAGCAACTTACCCAATCCAATGTATAGCTAAACCCCGCACCGCTCCGGCGGATCGCGTCCATCCAGTCGTCACAGCCAGCGCAAACAAAGTCTTTCAATAGCTTCTCGTTTAATGCTGCCGCCCGCCGCTGCACATTCAAACCACCCGGCAAAACACCGTTCGTCTGGCAACCATGGAAAATGCTTTGCTGCATCACGTGCCAGATGTTCATTAAATTGCTTCTTACCAGTTTTTCGTCTTTCCAAACTTTTTCATTTTCTAAAACAATCTCCCAAATCGATTTTTGTGAAGCATGATGCCATTTCAGCAAATCCGCAGCCTGGTCGATTGGGTAAGGAAGATCCACGCATGGCTTCACCTCGTCCCCCGCCTTGCCCTCCTGAATCACGAAACCGCCGCCTACCGAGTAATATGATTCTTCAATCAAGCCTTTGTTTCCGCAGTTTGCAATGAATGTGAGGCCATTGGGATGAAATGGAAGTGTCTCGTTTTTATAGAAGATAATGTTCTCCTTAGGAGAGAAAACCACCTGTAAGTCACCGGGGAGCACGATGCATTCCTTTGTGGCAATTTCAGCCAGGATCTCATCAATATGTTCTGTCTTCACCGTAACCGGATCATAACCGCTCAAACCCAGGATCACCGCAATATCCGTCCCATGCCCCTTACCCGTTTTGGCCAGTGAACCATAAAGATGAATGTCAACCGCCCGCACCTCGTCCAAGGCATCCTTCGCCTGAACAGCCTGCAAAAATTGCTGAGCCGCCCGCCAGGGCCCAATCGTATGCGAACTAGAAGGCCCAATCCCAATCTTAAAAATATCAAAAACGGATATGCGTTCTTCTTTCATTTTTGGATAGTTGACTTGACCTTTGTAAAGTTAGCGAGACTTTTTGAGGTTTTGGAAACTTGGAAATTCTTGGGTTACCTTTACGGTATTCGAATATTCAAGCATAATCAAATGATCGCAGTAATCCAGCGCGTAAGCAGCGCTTCTGTTACAATTGAAGGAAAAGTTGAAGAGGAAATACAAAAGGGCTTTCTGGTTTTATTAGGCATTACACATCTTGATAGTCAGGAAGATATCGAGTGGCTGGGCAGGAAGATTGTTGGTCTGCGGGTGTTTGGGGATAGTGATGATAAGATGAATCTTGACCTCAAAGCTGTGGACGGGGACATTTTGCTGATCAGCCAGTTCACGCTGCATGCGAGCACAAAAAAGGGAAACCGGCCCTCCTTCATCGAAGCAGCCAGACCTGAAATAGCAACCCCACTTTACGAAGGAATGATCACCTTTCTGGAAAAAGAAATAGAAAAACCCATCCAACGTGGAATCTTCGGTGCCGATATGAAAGTGGCATTGCTCAATGACGGGCCAGTAACCATCATCATAGATTCAAAAAACAGGATTTGAGATAAAAGGCAATCAGCAATCACATAGTCAGAATCAAATATCATATCACTCAAACATTCACTCATTCAAAATTCACTCATTAACCCCATGACCATCCAAGAAGCCCAAACACAAGTTGACAACTGGATCAAAACCTATGGCGTCCGTTATTTTTCTGAATTGACTAATATGGCGATCCTGACGGAAGAAGTAGGAGAACTTGCCCGCATTATGGCGAGGACATATGGAGATCAGTCCTTCAAGAAATCGGATTTGGGCAAAGACCTGGGCGATGAAATGGCGGATGTAATGTGGGTGCTGATATGCCTTGCTAATCAAACGGGCGTTAACCTGACCGAGGCTTTTGAAAAAAACATGGCGAAGAAAACGGAACGCGATAAGGACCGGCATAAGAATAATGAGAAGTTAATTGACTAGATATGCTTGTAATGTTGATTCTCAATTTCTTCTAAAAACAAGAAGAGAGCCCGGTTGCCCAGGCTCTCTTCTTCATTTATAATGCAATGCTTGAATTACATATCCAGCAATAATCTCATTGGATCTTCCAGAAGCTGCTTCACGCGAACCAGGAAGCTTACAGAATCTTTACCGTCAATGGTGCGGTGGTCATAAGAAAGTGCCACGTACATAATAGGACGGATAACGATCTGGCCGTCCACCACAACTGCGCGTTCAACAATGTTGTGCATTCCCAGAATCGCTGACTGCGGTGCATTGATGATCGGTGTTGAAAGCATCGAACCGAATGTTCCTCCGTTGGTGATCGTGAATGTTCCACCGGACATTTCATCCAGTCCAAGTTTTCCATCCCGTGCGCGAACGGCCAAGCGAACGATTTCTTTTTCAACTGCTGCAAATGACAATGTTTCAGCATTGCGGATCACAGGCACAACCAAGCCGCGAGGCGTAGAAACTGCCACCGAAATGTCTGCATAATCATTGTAAACCAGCTCATCGCCGTCCATATAGGCATTAATAACCGGGAAGTCTTTCAACGCAACGGTTACTGCTTTCACAAAGAATGACATAAAGCCTAAACCAACTTCATGCTTCTCTTTGAATTTATCTTTGAATTTCGAACGTACGTCCATAACCGGCTTCATATCCACCTCGTTGAACGTGGTAAGCATGGCCGTTTCATTTTTCACTGCAACCAATCTGCGTGCGATGGTCTTACGCAGTGAAGACATTTTCTCACGACGCTGACCTCTTGCTCCGGCTGGCGCTGCGGCAGG
Source organism: Dyadobacter sp. CY327 (assembly GCF_021390415.1). NCBI lineage: Bacteria > Pseudomonadati > Bacteroidota > Cytophagia > Cytophagales > Spirosomataceae > Dyadobacter > Dyadobacter sp. CY327. The sequence goes on from NZ_JAJUXJ010000004.1 coordinate 247,502, forward strand.
TGCTGCAGGTTTCGGAGCAGCTGATTGTGACGGTGCAGCAGTTTCAGCTGGTTTACTGCCTGCTTTCAATGCATCGTCTTTCATAATGCGTCCGCCTGATCCTGAACCATTCACGTCTTTCGGATCAATTCCTCTTTCAGCTAAAATTTTGGCAGCAACAGGTGATGCGTGTTTTTCGCTGTATGCTTTATCTGATCCGCCTGTCTCCGCGGCTGGTGCAGCAGCTTGCTGGGAAGATCCTGCGGATGCCTGTGCCCCGCCGGCTCCCGGCTCAATGGTGCAAATGATCGCACCAATGGACAACGTTTCACCTTCTTTTCCAACAATCCGCAACGTTCCTGCTGCTTCTGCGGGTAATTCAAATGTTGCTTTATCCGATTCAAGTTCGCATAGGATCTCGTCAACTTCTACGTGATCACCGTCTTTTTTGCTCCATGAAGCAATGGTAACCTCCGTAATAGACTCTCCTACTGCCGGAACTTTCATTTCATATGGTTTCCCACCTCCTGCAGGAGCGGCAGCAGCTTGTGCTGGCGCAACAGCGGCTGGTTCACCTGCTTTGTCTTCAATTTTATCGGCAGCTGGTTCCTCAGCGGCGGACGCAGCTGGTGCAGCGGCGTTGGCAGCAGGGGCAGCTTCCTGTTTCGGAGCAGTATCTTTCGATGCACCGTTCGCGGCTGAATCGATGGTTGCAATCAGGTCGCCAATGTTCAGCGTATCGCCTTCCTGCGCTTTAATGTGCAGGGTGCCTTCTGCTTCTGCTGTCAGTTCAAATGTCGCTTTATCCGAATCAAGTCCACAAATGACCTCATCCATTTTCACAAAATCGCCATCATTTTTGAACCAATTCCCTATTGTAACCTCTGTAATGGACTCGCCAACGGGCGGTACTTTTATCTCAATTTCAGCCATTTTATGTGCAATCTTGTTATCGAACTAAGTGTCTAAATTTTATAGGAATATCATTCAAAAGCTCTGCTAATAATCTCTGCCTGCTCTTTCGCATGGATTTTCGAGAAACCGGTCGAAGGAGAAGCGCTTGATTCGCGGGCAATTACCTGCAATGGATTTGCGCCTTTGTACATTCTCAGCATGAATGTCCAGCCACCCATATTGAAAGGTTCTTCCTGCACCCAATATACTTTTGCATTGGTATATTGTGCCAAATGTGCATCAATCTGCGTCTGCGGGAACGGATGCATTTGTTCAAGACGGATAATGGCAACATCGTCGCGCTTGTCTGTCTGCTGTTTTTCGTAAAGCTCATAATAAAGCTTTCCTGTGCACAGCAACACTTTTTTCACCTTTTTCGGATCTGCAAAAGTGTCTCCTATCGTTTCCTGGAACGAGCCGTTAACAAGGCTGTCGATCGGCGAAACACACAATGGATGTCTCAGCATCGACTTTGGCGACATTACTACCAAAGGCTTGCGGAACGGGAATTTCAACTGCCTGCGCATCAGGTGGAAGAAGTTTGCAGGCGTTGTTACATTTGCTACAATCAGGTTGTAATTAGCAGAAAGCTGCAAATAACGTTCCGGCCGTGCATTGGAGTGCTCCGGCCCCTGGCCTTCATATCCATGAGGGAGCAGCATTACCAATCCTGTCCAGCGATCCCATTTCGTTTCACTTGAAGTAACAAACTGGTCAATGATCACCTGCGTACCATTTGCAAAGTCACCAAACTGTGCTTCCCAGATCACCAATGCATTAGGGTTTGCCATGGAATAACCAAATTCAAAACCTAAAACGCCGTATTCTGATAGCAGCGAGTTATAGATCATGAACGGCCCCTGACCTTCCTGAATATGCTGTAAACTATTATAAGCTGCATTCGTTTCCACATCCCTGAGCACCGCATGACGGTGAGAGAATGTTCCGCGCTGCACATCCTGGCCGCTTAATCTGACAATGTTCCCTTCCGTAAGAATGGAACCGTAAGCAAGCAATTCGGCTGTTGCCCAGTTTACTTCTTTTTTATCAAAAATCATTTGCTCACGATCTTTGAGCAACTTATCGATCTGTTTCAGACGGCTGAAATTCTCAGGCGTGCTGATCAATGCCTTCCCGATCTTTTCCAATGTTTCCAATGGAACACCGGTTTCAGGCGATTTTTCAAAATCTTCCGGCCTCGATTTGCGCAATGTGTGCCATTCCTGTTCCAGTTTCGGCATGATATATGGCAATGCTTTTTGCTTCACCATATCCAAGCGCTCCTGCAAAAGCTGCTTGAACTCTTTGTCCATGTTAGCCGCCAGCTGCGCGTCTATATCGCCGCGATCTGAAAGCGTTTTTTGATAAATCTCCCGCGGATTCTGGTGATTCTCAATGGATTTGTAAAGAACCGGCTGCGTAAATTTCGGTTCGTCCGCCTCGTTGTGACCATGACGACGATAGCAAACCATATCAATGAAAATGTCCTTATTAAACGTCTGACGATATTCCACAGCCAGTCGCATACAGAACACAACTGCCTCAGGATCATCCCCATTTACGTGTAAAACAGGCGCATCCACAATCTTAGCAATGTCTGTACAGTAAATGCTGGACCTTGCGTCAATGAAGTCTGTTGTGAAACCAACCTGGTTATTGATCACAAAGTGAATGGTCCCACCTGTGTAGTAGCCATTTAAAGCAGACATTTGGGTCACTTCATAAACAATCCCCTGACCGGCAACCGCTGCATCACCGTGAATCAGAACAGGCAGAACGCGGTCGTAATCACTGTCGTACATGCCATCGGCGCGTGCGCGGATATAACCTTCTACAACCGGGTTAACGGCTTCAAGGTGAGATGGGTTAGGTGCCAGTTTCAAGTGTACTTTTTCACCATTCTTGGTTGTGATCTGGCTCGCAAAACCCATGTGGTATTTCACGTCGCCGTCTCCCCAAACCTGATCCGGCAAGTTACCTTCAAACTCGTTGAAGATCTGGCCGTAAGTTTTCTGCATCACGTTGGCAAGCACGTTCAGACGGCCACGGTGTGCCATCCCGATCATCACTTCAACAACGCCCATCTCAGCAGCCTTGTTGATCATCGCGTCCAATGCAGGGATGGTAGTTTCGCCACCTTCCAGAGAAAAACGCTTCTGACCTAAATATTTTGTGTGAAGGAAATTCTCAAAAACAACCGCCTCGTTCAGCTTTGAAAGAATATGTTTTTTCTCATCAATCGAGAAACTCATATTCAATGCTTCCTTCTCAATTTTCTTGCGCAACCAGCTTTTTTGCTCGCGGTCACGGATGTATAAATATTCGAAACCAATGTTTCTTGTATAAATCGTTTTAAGCGAATCGACGATTTCACGCAGTGATGCCGGACGACCGAAAAGCTCAACGCCTGCTTCAAAAACCGTGTCCAAATCTTCATTCCCAAGATTAAAATCAGCGATATCTAACTGAGGCTGACGATCCTTGCGTTTTTGAATGGGGTTGGTAGTTGCCAGTAAGTGGCCTCTTGACCTGAATCCACGGATTAGGTGAACAACTTCCATTTCCTTGCGGATACGGGAGGGATCGGTTTTCGAAATTGTGGCTGCTTCCTTGCCATTAGCAGCGCCGTTCGCGTGGCCGTTGCCGTTGACAGGATACTTTTGTGAGAAGTCAAAGCCTTCAAAAAATTTCTGCCAGCCTTCGTCTACTGAAGCTGGATTCTGCTTATAGGAATTGTACAATTCCTCTATGTAAGCGCCGTCGGAATTTGCTATATATGTGTATTTATCCATCACAAAAGTGAGTATTTCATTTACCGCACAAAGGTACGAGACTTATTAAAACATTACGAATAAATTATCCTTTTAACTTAGGCCAAAAACGATCTCTGACCGTCCAGCCGCACTAGTTTTTCTGAAACCCGTTCGGACTCGGGACAAATTTCAGCATAAGTTCATGTATGCCTTTCGGGCCGGAATAGTTGGCGTAAAGTTGCTCAACCTGGCGCGTGCTGTAAAAATATCCCAATCTGATATTCTTTCCTGCCTGCACTTCTGCCGAGATCTGCAAATAATCCACTTTCTGCGAAAAAGACTGATATCCGCCCCCAATGCGGTATGACGCCCCTATGCCGACTTTTTCATTAAACCAAAACCTGCTGCCCAGGTCGAAACGCAATGCATGGTCCTTCTCCTGGACAAACAGAACGTGCGGCAATATCATCAGATCATCATTTAGATAGTAACTGCCACCAGCCATTATATATAAGGGACGACGATAAACGCTGGTTATTGCCTGATTGCCGAAATTCTGTGTCAATAGTTCCGGTTTTGATATCCCGAAATACAGACGATCCGAACGCAGCCATGCCCCGATTCCGAAACTTCCTAACACCGTATTATTCCTGGGAGAGCTCAAATCCACAACCGGAAGCACATTAATTCCACCCTGCGCACCAAGCCCGAGCTTCCAATTGTCCGAAATACCGAGATGATAGGCGAACGAGCCGGAAAAGCCCGTGGTAGTGAAAAAACTCGTCTGGTCATTCAATGCCATAAAGCCTATTCCAAACTTGCCATTGGCAACGGTCCCGTCTGCGGTGAATGTCTGACTGGATGGGGAGTTTTGAATGTTAAACCATTTTCTGCGGAACATTGCCGTCATATTGAAAGTCTCCCGCACACCTGTAAAGCCGGGGTTAATGGTCATCGGGCTTTGCACGTATTGTTCGTAAAGGACTTCTCTTTGCGCCAAAACAGGCTGTGAACTTGCGGCTGCCAACAGCAAAAGGCAAACATTTAATCTGATCCGGAAAAGTTGTGTGTTCATGAGATTCATTTAAATCAATTACTAACTAAAAATGGCAAGAGAGGTTATCCCTTGCCACCAATAAGAACCGTGAATTTAAAATTTATACTGATTTTTTAATTAAAAATCATAGCCTAATGTCACGTAAGGAACGGCCTTATTTGTATAACCGTTGTCGACACCCCAGGCGTAATCAAACTTAGCATAAAAGCCGAATAACGTCGTTCTGGCGCCTACTCCATAACCCATTAAATACGGATTTTTGAAGTTGGTAACCGTTGCACGGAAAGGATCTTCCTCGCTTCCAATGATTTGCGTATTCAAACTGTTGTTTTCGCTGAATGGCCCCTTACCCGTCCATGCAGTTCCGATATCGCCAAAACCGACGATCTGGAAGTTGCGCAGGAAGCTGGAAGTGATCGCACCGCGATAAAGATATTTCACCAATGGAATTCTCAATTCGGCATTCAGCAACATATAGCTTGTTCCGGATAATCGGTTCAGCTTAAAGCCTCGCAAATTAGTGGCGAAATCTGCGAAGAAAATGTCGCGGTTGTCTTTTTGGAAATCGAGCGGGTTGTCACCGGTGCGTACTTCCTTCTTGTTTCCGATCCAGTTTTCCATCCCACCCAGAATGTTCTGTTTTGGCGCCTTACCACCCGAATGACTCGCCGAAGCACGAACCGCCAGGATCAGGTCGCGGTGGATTTTTTGGTAATGACGAAAATCGAGGCTTACGCGGTTGAAACTTTCATTGCCATTTGACAGGCCTTGTTGTAGGTCATAACGGATCTTGAAACGCGTTCCTTCCATCATATTCATACCGTTTACACGCGTGTTATCAAACACATATTCACTCCGCAAACCGCCATAGTTGGAGGCCAGGTCAGGATTTGGCAGCAAATACACATCGATCATACGTGTAGAGCTGAACATCGGGGAAAGCGAGAAGCGGCTTGTCGTCGAAAATGGATAGGATGCCGTAAACATCAGCTGGTTAAACCGGTATTTCTGCGGCGCTCCCTCAGAATCAACGTAAAGGCTTTTTCTGTCAATGCGAAGCCCGAAATCAATGCGGTATGTATTGTTATTATATTCTGCAAAAAGATCGCTGTTGCGGAAATTCGAGGAAATGAAAAGTCCTGCTTTGATCACATGGTTTTCAAGCAGATCATTCATCGAAATGGACTGAGCGTAACCAAATCCTCTGATCGGGTCGATGCGCCAGTCCGAATTGGCGTCATTGGTAATGAATAAGCCTTTGTAAGGATATGGCCCTTTGATAGCAATGTTCTCCCTTGTCGCTTTGGACCTCGACAATGTGCTTGGCGATGTCGGGAATGTTCCCCGGCGCTGTTTTGATTCGAAAGCTTTCAGAACGTCCTCGTCAAATTCGTAATTATCGGTATCCACTTCGCCTTCTTTCAGAGCGATTTTAGGCATTCCGGCAGGTTTTGCCTGCTGTGCAGAATCTGCTTTCTGGCCTGTTGTTGCACCAGCAGCTGATGTTCCAGCCGGGGCAGCCGCAGCAGCACCATTGGTCAATGGCGGTGTGTTTACTGTTGCATTGATATTAAAACCATTTTTGAAAGCCGCTGTGTAATAACCGTCGTTCAAATAAGTGTAAGCCAATCCTCCACCCGACTTGGTTGTCAAATCCGCATTTCTGATGCCTTGAATGTAGTTGGTGAGCTGGGAATTTGTATTGCTTGCACGGTTAAATTTAAAAAGGTTGCTTACGCCTTTCTCATTGGAGATGTAAACAATGTCATTTTCGTCCGCATAAACCGGCAGTATCTTGGTTTTTCCATCCGCCTGAACGAGTTTCAGTAGATTGTCCGACTTGGGCGTTCCATCATGCTCGAAAATCGTAAATGAGCCCGAAATTGATTTGTAATTTCCCTTATCGCCGGTTCCCAGCGAATCCACAGATCGGTTTGAAGAGAAAACCACCCTGCGCGACGATCCTTGCACGAAACGTGGGGAAAGATCATCGTAAAGATCGCTGGTTAATGGCAATGCAGAAGCCCGCGCAACGCTGATCAGATAAAGGTCATTTTGTCCGCCCTTATCCGCACTTACGGCAAGCATTGTTCCGTCATGCGAAACATCCATATCCACAATCTGATCCAGACCACGAATATTTCGTTTCAGCTTCACCTTGACCTTTTTCGTGCCCAGGTTTTCATACTGATAAAAATTCTTGCGGTCATTTTCAGTAGCCAGGATCGATAACACATTATTCCGGGACCAGCCTAAAAGCGGTGGCTGCGTTTTCACCCTTCCACCTATGAAATCAAGCTTGCCCTGACGAACGATTTTCTTACTACCGGTCTCACTATCAAACAAATAAACCCTGTAACGACCATTCTTGATCTCACTGACGGCAGTAAATTTCTTATCCGGAGACACCTTAATCACGGCGCTTGCATCGGAAACGCCGAATTCATTCAGCTTATATTTCCAGGTTGGAGCCGGATCAGCGTAAAACTGCTCGGCGTTTTTGTTTTGGTTTAAATAATACGCTTTCCAATCACGTAGAAAACGGTTGTAAGACTGAATTCCCAAGGTGCTGGTAATGCTGGTTTGCTCGGTCCTGATAATGCGGGTAAGGTTCAGGATATCTGAAATCTTGTCTTTTCCGTAGCGTTCAGCAATGTAATTCCAAATGGAGTGGCCGATTAGTGTAGCGTCATTGCCAGTCATTAATGTCGGCTTACGCACATTGCGGTTTTTGAAAAAATCACGCATGTAATCATTCAATTCCGGCGACCAGCCTTCTGCAATGTAGGCAGCAGTTCCTGACATGAACCATTCTGGTAGCGTCAGCAGCAATGAACTTTGCAGCGCTTCCTTCATATTTCCTCCGTAAAGCATGTCGTAGACAAACAATAGGCTAATGTCTTTTACCAGTTTCTGGCGAAATGTGACCTGGTTTCCAGTGTATGCAACTTCTACCCGCGACTGGGAAAGATCCAGTTTCTGCTCATTAAGGTTATCCAATGTGGACAGCCCCATGTTGCTCTGTTCCAACTCGGCAGGAGAATTGTAAAGAAAGATTTTTACACGGCTGTAAGGAGTCCAGCCCAGGATATCGGTGATCTTATCAAATTCACTTTCAGCATATTGCGCCGTCAGCTTGGCAAGCGCAGTTCCGCCCTGGTAGTGATAGATTTCGAAATTGGTTGTTCTGAATATTTTCCAGTTAAAGGTCTTGTACTGGACCCTGTTCTTTCCAAATGTTTCCTGGGAGGGGTAGCGTTGCGCTACTGATTCGGTAAATAATCCTAAAACCGCTAAAAGACCGACCGAAAAGGTTAACTTGTATATAGATTTTATGCTCATAGTGCTAAGGCTGACTTCAACGGAAATATAACGAAAAATACCGCTGAATATTAACTAGCGGATTCAATTCTTTACCGTTTTCCAAATGTTGGGCGAGCTCATTTGCAAAAAATGGCGCCAGCGTAACACCCTTCGTGCCTAATCCATTGAAAATAGCAACATTATGGTATGCAGGATGCACACCGATCAACGGCCTGCGATCCCTTACAGACGGCCTGATGCCGGCCACTTCCGAGCGAATATGATAGGGTATTTTCAGCAGCGCACTGAGCTTTTCTTTCAGTTCAGCAGTGGCTTCTTCTGTGGGCTCCCAATCCAGCGGATCCCAGGAATAAGTGGCTCCTACCCGGCTTACTTTTTCAGCCACCGGAAACATGAAAATTCCCTGGTTCACAATGTAGTCTTGCAAGGCAACTTCCGTTTCAATTTCCAGGATTTGCCCTTTCACCGGCGTAAAAGGAAGCCAGTTGAAAAAGTCGTTTTCCAAAGCCTTGAATCCCTGACATAAAACCAGCTTTCCGAATGTCTTGTCTTTCCAAACTATCCCATCCGTTGAAACAGACAATGCATTGATATCGAATGCTTCATCAACAAGCATTCCGTATTCCAGAAAATAATTTTTGCTTTGATCCAATAACACAGGCAGGTCAATCCAGCCAGACCGGATCACTTCTAAACCGCCGTAGTCGGCATGAATATAATCGGATAAATCAGCGGAATCTCCGTCCTGCTTTATATAGGAAGCGATTTTCGGATCGGCTGTCTGGGCGAGATAAGTGTTTTGTTCGGCTATCGAGCGGAATGGTCGATAAATAGGTGCGGGATGCACAAATTTCTCACCAAATATTGCTTCAAGATAACCATAGAAGCCCTTTGCATAGGGAAAGAGGTCGTCCGCCAGCCAGGTTTTTACCAGCTTTTTACCGGTTAAAGGATTAAATATCCCCGCCGCAACTTTTGAGGAAGAAGGTGCTCGTGAATCGTTTACTATTAAGATCTTTTTACCAAGATCCAATAAATGCATGGCCAGCGAAGTGCCCGCAATGCCTTGCCCTACAATCAGATAGTCATAATCGTGCTCTTCCATATCAGGCCCGGCTCGCTCTTCGGCGAAGTGACAACCCGATCTGCTCATCGGCCAACCTGACAACCATTTCAACCTGCTCGTCCAGCGTCATCAGGGAATTATCGATGTAAACAGCATCTGCTGCTTGCCGCAGCGGACTTTCTGCACGGGTAGTATCAATGTGATCGCGCATTCTCAGGTTTTCGGCAATTTCCGGCAGTCCTATCAGCTCTCCTTTTTCGAGTAATTCAAGTTGCCTTCTTTGCGCGCGGATCAGCGGATCAGCGGTCATGAAAATCTTTAATTCCGCTTGCGGAAAAACGACGGTCCCGATGTCCCGGCCATCCATAACAATGCCTTTGGTTTTGCCCATGCGCTGTTGCTGCGCCACCAGCGCGTGCCTTACTTCCGCGATCGCACTCACATCGCTCACCTTTTCAGAAACATACATTTTGCGGATTTCATCTTCTACATTGAGCCCGTTCAGGTAAGTGTCGTTACGCCCCAGTTCGGCATGCCTGCGGAAGGAAATGTGAATGTTGCTCAGCGCTGTTTCAGTTTCTTTGGGATTGGTAAGGCTGACGTGATTTTGTATAAAATACAGTGTAACAGCCCGATACATAGCACCGGTGTCGATATAAGGGTAGTTCAGCTGCTTTGCAACCAGTTTCGCAGTTGTGCTTTTGCCACAGCTGGAATAGCCATCAATCGCAACAATTATTTTGGGCATATGGATGAATCTTGTATTTGCAAAAATAGAAGAAAGAATGGGCGGGAAGCCGCTTTTACGCAATTTTTTCCTCCGGTTGCTACATTATCCGCTGCATATCAGGCTTCTTCCAGCAGAAATATAACCAAACTTCTCGCGCCATGTGCACCTATGACGAGTGATTGCTCAATGTCAGCCGTTTTGGAAGGTCCGGAAATAAAACAACCCCAACCCGTCGTCTCGGTCAGGCGCTCATATGCGTCGTGCATGTTGTTCACAATCGCTTTTCGTGGAATAACAAAGGCCAGATTCTGCGTAATAAAAGGTAGAGCACGATGCGGCAAGTGCGCATCCGAAATCCAGATCGCACCATTTTCAGCCACACCAAATTCCGCTTGCAGGATTGCAATTTCAATCAGTTCCAATGCGTGCGGGTCCGGGTTATTGAGACTAAAATCGGCCCAGTTGCTCAATGCTGGAATGGTGGTTGCGCGGTTGACAACGGAAGCGTAAAGCTCGTCGGCCTTCCGTGCAAGCGCCGCTAAATCCTTCACCACGATTACTTCGGTGTAAATCGCGGTGAGCGTTTCTATGAACTTCTCTTCTGTATTTTCATATAAACTGTCAAAACGCGTGGTTTCCGGAAGCTGCGTTTCGGCTGGTTTATTCAGTTTTATTTGCTGCAATATTTTTTCCCGTGAGGTCATTGTATTATTCTTTTCGATTGCGGATATACCAGTCGCGGAAACTTTCCTTAGGCGGCTCGGGCATTTCGCGTTGTTTGAACCAGGGATTCATTCCATTATTCACTACAAAAGGGATTGTACGCATCAGGGAGCGCCCTAATCTGCCCGACCATTGATAAAACCTCGGCTGAGACAAAACCACAGACATGGCCTTAATGCCCAGTTCCTTCGCTTGCGGCACATGCCCGCCTTTTACCAAAACCTGCCGCCATTTATAGAGCTGATCATGAATGTCAATTTTAACAGGGCAAACATTGGAACAGCTGCCGCATAATGTGCTTGCAAAAGGCAGATCCGCATTCTTGGTCATATCCAGATTTGGCGCGAGGATCGATCCGATCGGGCCTGCAACGGCATTGTGGTAACTGTGCCCGCCGCTTCTGCGGTAAACCGGACAAGTGTTCATACACGCGCCGCAGCGAATGCATTTGAGTGAATTTCTGAAATCGGCGCGTCCTAATTGAGTCGTGCGGCCATTATCGACAATGATAATGTGCATTTCCTGACCTTCTCGTGGTTTTTTGAAATGGCTGCTGTAAGTGGTGATGGGCTGGCCGGTTGCACTTCTTGCCAAAAGCCTCAGAAAAACGGCGAGGTCTTTTTGTTTCGGGATTATTTTTTCAAAACCCATGCTGGCGATATGAATGTCGGCCAGATGTGCGCCCATATCCGCATTTCCTTCATTGGTGGAAACAACAAATCCGCCGGTTTCGGCGATGGCGAAGTTTACGCCCGTTAATGCTGCTCTTCTGGTCAAAAACTTGTCGCGCAAATGTTGCCGGGCAGCTTCTGTTAGATATTGCGGATCCGTGGCGCCGGCTTCTGTTCCTAAATGCTCGTGGAAAAGGTCGCCGATATCTTTCTTTTTCAAATGTATTGCGGGAAGCACAATGTGGCTCGGCGGCTCATTCCTTAACTGCACAATCCGCTCGCCCAGGTCCGTGTCGATGACCTCAATCCCGTTCTTAGACAAAAACTCGTTCATATGACATTCCTCGGTCAGCATGGACTTGCTTTTGACCATCTTGTCGATATTATTTTGCTTCAAAAGATTGAGGACGATCTCGTTATGCTCCGCAGCGTCCGCCGCCCAGTGAATGTGAATGCCGTTTTCTTTCGCTTTTTGTTCAAAAGAAATGAGCAGCTCATCCATATGCGACAGGACATAATTCTTAATGCCCGACGCCGTTTCCCGCAATTGCTCCCATTCCGGCAATAATTTCGAGGATTTATCCCTTTTCTGGCGCACAAACCAGAGCGTCTCATCATGCCAATCTACATAGGGCTCGTCCTTATTAAAAGTCTCCGAAGCCACCGAATGCTCAATTATCGCCTTAGACATAATTTGCTTAACAATTTGATAATAGTATTTTATAAAGAATAAGAATTGTACTTTTCACATTCATTGCACTATTCCAAGTTTGCTATTTGTTTAATAAACAACTTTTTACTTAACCCAAAAAAGCTATTTTATTGTAATGCAATATCTTATACTTTTGAATCACAAAGTTATTCGATCAGGGCATCGGAGTTTGAAACAAGTTTAGTTTAACTTTTTTTAGACACAATTAAATTTTCACTCTTATGAAAACTAAAAACACGCTTCTCATCGCAGCCTTGACTGGCTTGCTTTTATCAGGTTCAGCATTGACAGTTCATGCACAAACCGCCATCGCAACTGAAAAAACGGAAACAGTTTCTAACAAACTGACTGTTCTTCAGATCAAACCAATGCAATTCCGCGTTTCATATAATAATCCAGTTTCTAAAAATGTAGCAGTTCGCATTTTGGATACTGATAACAATGTTCTTTTTTCAGAAAACAGACGCGTTGACAACAGCTATTTGAAATATTTCGACTTATCGACTTTGATGGATGGAACTTACACATTCGAAATCACGGACGGTAAAGAGAAGGCTACACAATCGTTTGATATTCTGACTACAACGAGCCGCGTTGTTTCTTCTATCAACTAACAACAAAGCGCTTCTCAGATTCTGTGCCTCTTTGGCAAGCCTGCAAACCCTCCTTTGCGACGCGCCACCCATAAACTTTGTAAATGCCGGTTCCTATGCGGGGATCGGCATTTGTTTTTTTACGGCGCTGTTCAGAATCTCTGCGATATGCTTCACCTGCACATTGCTTTTGCTTCTTTTCAAAATTCCTTCCAAATGCAAAAGACAGCTCATATCCGAGCCCGTAATGTATTCGGCATGATGGCGAATGTGGTCCGAAACGCGGTCTTTACCCATTTTCACAGAAACCGCTTCTTCACTAACGCAAAAAGTACCGCCAAAACCACAGCATTCATCCGGCCTGTCCAGGTCAACCAATTCCAATCCTCTGACATTTTTCAAAAGTGAAACCGGTTTGGAAAACGGCGCCGCATTCAACTCGGACATTTGTGACAAATGCAGCCCGCGCTGGCCGTGACAACCCTGGTGCAAGCCCACACGGTGCGGAAATTCAGCTTCGATAAAATCAACTTTTAAAATATCGACGATAAACTCCACCAGCTCGTACACTTTCTTACGCAACACCTTGGACTCATCCGGTTTGTTTTCCACCTTCAAATGATCCTTAATGTGCAGCACACAGCTTCCAGACGGTGACACAACATAATCACAATCAGCGAATTGATTATAAAATAACCTGTCGCAATCCTTTGTCAAATGTTCGAAACCTGAGTTGGCCATTGGCTGCCCGCAGCAAGTCTGGCTCAACGGGAATGTTACATTACAGCCCAGTTTTTCAAGCAGTTCGAGCGTTGCTATGCCCACCTGCGGATAAAACTGATCGACATAGCAGGGGATAAACAATCCGATTTTCAAATCCGAGTGATTCATTTTTACCAAAATTCAATGGTGGCAAGTATGGGGTAGTGGTCCGAAACCTGTGGGTAATTCCTGATTACCTTGTAATTTCTGATCCTTACTTTATTATTCAGCAAAGCAAAAATATAGTCGAGCCGGTCGCCGGGCAGTCCCTCGTTCCAGGTTTCCAGCTGTGAACCCTGCGCGGCATCCTGCCAGTTCTTCCGGAAAGAAAAATAAGGCTGTTCATTCGGTCGCGCACCCATATCCATGCCCAATAGCACAGGCTGGATGCTGTTGACGAGCATTTGATTAATATAGGCTGCCTGCAAAGCCCTGTCCATAACCGAGGCGTACTCTAACCGCGCATTACAAAACCGGAATGTGAGTCCCCGGGCTGGTTTTACCAATCCACATAACAGCACTTTGGGATCCGCGCCTGCTGTTTTCGGCAGGTCAATGGTTTGTGTTTTTTCAAATTCCCAGGTGGATAAAATTCCTACGCCCTGCGAGCCGTTTTCAGACTTGTCCGCAACACCATATAAATAATGCATCCCCGTCTGAACGGCAATTTGCCGGAGCTGAAACTGCACTTTTCCATTACCAACCAGGCTATCAACCGCTTGCAGGGCGATCAGGTCCGGCTTATGTTCCTTGATAATTTTCAGGATATCCCTCAGGTTCGATTCCTCGCTCCGGTTCAGCCCATGGCGGATGTTAAAGCTCATCACTTTGATTTCCACAGGCTTGCGCGGCCGGGAAGAAAACAATGTGCAAGACAAACTGGCAATTAGTAACAGATAAATTAATTTACTCAAACCATTCAGAACGCTAAGTCACCAATCTTTCCTTCTTCTTTTTTATTTGAGGGCAAATATTTTATCCATTAACACCCATTTTTCGCCTGGTTTGGCGGATGGAAGGGCTTTTTGATACTTCCACATGAGCTGTTCCCATTCCTGGACCTGCGCATTGGCGGCGTCCATCCGGGCTTTATTTTCAAAACTAAAATCATCTTCCGTTTCCATGATCATGAAAAGGCGCTCCCCGATCCGGTAAATCTCCATTTGGGTGATCCCGGCATCCAGAATGCTTTTTTCAATTTCAGGCCTGGCTTTTTTGTGATATTGTTCATACTCGGCAATCATCACCGGATCATTCACCAGATCCACCGCAAGACAGTATTTTTTCATAAATCAAACATCAAGACTATAAAATTCCACTGCATTTTTACCCATCACTTTCTGCAATTCCGAATCTGAAAACATGCTCAGATAGTCGGTCAAAATGCCCTTTGCACCTTCATACTCAGCGGCAATGAGGCAGACCGGCCAGTCGGAACCATAGATTAATCTGTCCGTTCCGAATGCTTCGAAAACAACGTCCAGGTAAGGTCGGAAATCTGCTTTTTCCCAGTTTTTCCAATCGGCTTCGGTAACCATTCCGGACACTTTGCAGCTTACATTGGAAAGTTCTGCGAGCTCGCGAATGTCCGTTGCCCAGGGCTGCATTTCGCCGTTTTTGATCAAAGGTTTGGCAATGTGGTCCAGCACAAAATGCACATTAGGCAGCTTAACCGCGAAATTGAATGCTTCTTTCAACTGGTCCTGACGGATCAGAATGTCATAGGTAAAATCAAAAGCAACCAACTGACCAACGCCCTTAATGAATGCAGGTTGCAGCATAAATCCTTCCGCCTCACCTTGCACCACGTGCCTGAAACCCCTCAGCTTTTCAAATTGCGAATACTTTTCAAGCTGATCATATAAATCTTCCGCCTGCAAATCGACCCAACCCACCACGCCTTTGATAAAATCATTTGCCTCAGCAAGCTGCAACAGAAATTCCGTTTCCGACCGGGACTGCGAAGCCTGCACGGCCACGCAGCCATCCACGCGGTTTTCTTTCAAAACCGGTTGTAGATCTTCGGGCAGGAAATTCTTGCGGATTGCCTGCATCTCGGGCGTGATCCATGCATCGCGTTCAGCGTCAAAAACCCAGAAATGCTGGTGTGCGTCGATAACCATATTATAGTGGCTTCCAGGCGATTGCTTCCTGTTTTTGCGAACCTAATTTTTCAATCCCGAGCTCAACAACGTCACCGGCTTTCAGGTAAACCTGTGGCTTCATGCCCAAGCCCACGCCTGCTGGTGTTCCGGTTGTGATCATGTCGCCCGGCAGCAATGTCATGAACTGGCTCAGGTAACTGATCAGGAAGGGAACCTGGAAAATCATGTCCGAGGTGCTGCTATCCTGTATTTTTTTACCGTTCAATGTCAGCCAGAGTTCGAGGTCATTTGCATTGCCCACCTCGTCAGCTGTCACCAGGTAAGGCCCCAATGGTGCGAATGTGTCATTGCTTTTTCCCTTCACCCATTGTCCGCCACGCTCAATTTGGAACGCGCGTTCTGAATAGTCGTTATGGACTGCGTAACCCGCTACATAGCTTAGTGCATCTGCTTCTTCTACATAACTGGCTCTCTTGCCAATGATCACAGCCAGCTCCACTTCCCAGTCCGTTTTCTCCGAATTTCTTGGGATAATCACCTGGTCATTAGGCCCGCACAATGCAGAAGTTGATTTAAAAAATACGATCGGTTCCTTTGGCAATTCTGTCGCACCGGATTCGTAAGCGTGCTTGGCGTAGTTCATGCCTATACACACAATTTTAGACGGGCGAGCTACGCAAGAACCGTAACGGAAACCTTCCACAACCTCCTGGCAGCTTGATTGATTGGCACTTAGCCATTCTGTAAGGCGAGTTAAGCCGTCGGTTGCAAAAAACTTCTCATTGTAATCTTCACCAAATGCAGACACATCCAGTTTCGTACCATCGGGAAGTTCCACACCCGGTTTTTCCTGCTCAAAAGCACCAAATCGAAAAAGTTTCATAAGTTTTATACGGCTTGCAGCGGTTTGCTTTACGCCTTTTTTTAGTTATTTCTCAATGTTTCAAAAGCCTGTCAACAACAGTCGCTTAATTATTCAGCTTCTCAAATCCACCGTCAATCAGATAGTCGCAGCCCGTGACAAAACCGGCTTCGTCTGAGCAGAGATACAATGCCATTGCACCGATTTCCTCGGGCTTGGCCATTCTGCCAATAGGCTGTGTTTTGGAAAGTTTTTCGAACATTTCTTCTTCTTTGCCAGGATAATTTTTGGAAATAAATCCATCCACAAAAGGCGTGTGCACGCGCGCCGGCGAAATGCTGTTGCAGCGAATGCCATCCGCCAGATAGTCCCGGGCAACCGACAATGTCATGGAATAAACCGCCCCTTTGGCGGTAGAGTAAGCAAACCGGTCCGGAATGCCGACCGTGGCTGCAATCGATGCCATGTTCAGAATCACGCCGCCGCCATTGGCTTTCAAATGCGGAATAGTCGCCATGAGGCAATTGTAAACACCTTTCACATTGACATTAATAACGCGGTCAAAATCAATTTCAGCCGTGTTATCCGCCTTGCCTACATGCGCAATTCCGGCATTGTTAACCAGAATGTTGATCTTGTGATTGGTCGCGATGGCATTGATCACATTGACCACGTCGGCTTGTTTGGAGATATCAATGGCGTGTGCTTCCGCTCGACCGCCATCTGCAATGATCTGGTTTACAACCTGGTTGGCCAGATCAAAATTCAGTTCAAGAATATGGACAAATGCGCCCTGTTTCGCAAAAGTTTGAGAGATCGCCAGGCCAATGCCGCTCGCCCCCCCGGTTACCAATGCTGTTTTTCCGCTTAAATCAAACATGAAATTTTGAATGTTATTGAAACAAAAGGGCCTTTCCAGCGGCCTTTACTTGCATTATTTCTTCTGATCTGAATTTTTATCTATATTAAATTAATTCCAAAGGTCCCCGGGTTGAAACCCGGGGCAAATGATTTTGTTGATTATAGAGTCTGTTTTAAATTCTCATCAATCAGCATTGCCCTGGGCAAGTGATTTTATTAATTAAAGAGCCTTTCTAAATTCCATCAATCAGCATTGCCCCGGGCAATGATTTTATTAGTTATAAAGCCTTTCAAAATCCCCATCAATCAGCATTGCCCCGGGTTTCAACCCGGGGATCAAATGAGAATATTTTCAATCTCTGATTTTGTCATTCAATTAAGAAAAATTTAGAGAGAGACGCCGCGTTTCCAGGGGATGAAATCATCCTGGCCTAGTTGCTGTGCTTTGGTCAATTCTCCGCTGGCTACTCGGATAACATATTCTAGCAATGCTTCTGCGTTTTGTTCCAGGCTTTGCGCGCCGTCAACAACCGGTCCGCAATCAAAATCGATGACGTCGGGCATGCGGTTGGCTAATGTGGTGTTGGTTGCGACTTTGGCAACGGGGCAGATCGGGTTGCCGGTGGGCGTTCCTAATCCGGTTGTAAAAAGGATAATGTTGGCGCCTGCGGCTGTTTGCCCGGTGGTTGCTTCTACATCATTGCCTGGTGTGCATACGAGTTGCAAGCCTGATTCCGTGGCTCTTTCGGTGTAGTTTAGCACATCCGAAATATATGCATTACCGCCTTTGCGGGCTGCTCCGGCTGATTTTATGGCATCTGTAATGAGTCCGTCTTTGATATTTCCGGGTGATGGATTGAATGCGAACGCGGAACCGACTGCTTCTGCTTTGCCGGCGTAGTCGCGCATTAGTTTTTCAAATTTGGCGGCCTTCTCTTCGGTCACACAACGGTTAATGAGCTCTTGCTCAACACCATTGAGTTCGGGAAATTCTGCTAATAATGTCTGTCCGCCTAAGCCGACAACGATATCCGAAAGATGTCCTAAAACGGGGTTCGCAGAAATGCCTGAAAATCCATCTGAACCGCCGCATTTAAGGCCAACGGAAAGTTTGGACAGAGGCGCGTCGCTTCTTTCGAACTCATTGATCTTGGTAACACCCATGAAAGTTTCCTTAATCGCACCCGACATTAAGGAATATTCCGTGCCTTTCTGATGCTCAAATGCGAAGAACGGTTTATTGAAATTCGGATCGCGTTTTTTGATCTCGTCCTCCAATGTCTTCAACTCCGAATTCTGGCAACCCAGACTTAACACCGTAATGCCGGCCACATTAGGGTGAACTGCATAGGAAGCAAAAAGAGCACAAAGCGTGTTGGCGTCCGTTCTTGTGCCGCCACAGCCGCCTTCGTGGGTCAGGAATTTGATTCCGTCCACATTCTGGAACGGGCGTTCCGGTTTCTTTCTAACAGGTTCGCGCTCGGTGAATGCTTCCATACTTTTAATGGTTCGCAAGTCGCCGCTTTGATATAAATGCAGGAAATCCCTGACGTGTTCTCTATAAATATCGGTTTGCGCATAACCCAGCTCGCGCTCGAACGCATCCTTCATAATCAGCACATTGCGGTTCTCGCAAAATACCAATGGCACCACGAGCCAGTAATTATATGTACCTACGCGGCCGTCTTCCCGGTGATAACCTTTGAATGTTCTGTTTTGCCATTTGCTTACATCCGGCTGAACGTAAGAATAAGGCTGGCGATTGGCCGTGCTGTAATCCTGTGAATCGTGTTTGAGATTGAATGTCGTGATGGGCTCGCCCTTGCGGATGGGCTGCGATGCGCGTCCTACGAGCACGCCATACATGATGATAGCGCCACCGGTTTCAATGTCTTCCGTCACAAACTTATGCTTGGCAGAAACGCCGTAAGGCAGCGAATAATGACTGCCTGCCCAGGCCACGTCGGCATTCACGGGCAAGTCCCGCAATGCAACGATCACATTATCAGAAGGATGTATTTTTAAAAGCTGTGACGCCATAGTCAGTTTCAAATTGGTTTTGCTTCGCCGGGTATTTTAAATAGAATTTATCAACAAATGAACTGAAATATTTCAATACATTGATTCGCAATACTAGCAAAGTTTTCAACTATATTGGCATATATTTCCTCTTAATAGAATCTTTTTGTAATTATTAGTGAAACCGCAATTACTAAAAGTCCCTAAAGGCCTGCAAAAATCGTTTAGTATCCGCCGCGATGTGGTCCTCTACTTTTACAACCGCTGGCATTACCATCCCGAGCTCGAACTGATCCATATTGAGCAGGGTTCGGGCACGCAGTTTGTGGGTGACAACATTCAGAATTTCCAGAGTGGCGACCTCCTTTTGATCGGCCCTAACCTGCCCCATTACTGGCGCTGCGACGAGAAATATTTTCAGCGCGAAAGTCAGTTATATGCACAAGCCACCGTCGTGCATTTCTCGCTGGACTTGTTCGGTAATGCATTTTTGGAATTGCCTGAAAACAAGGCCATCCGTGAATTACTGCTCAAAGCAAAGTTTGGAATGAAACTATTGGGTGAAGAGACCGAAAATGTCAAGAAACTTTTGCAGGATCTATTGGATCAAAAAAGCGGGAATGCAGTGATTTCACTTTTGCAAATCCTTGAAAACCTCGCGCATTGCTCAGAAAAAAGAACATTATCCAACACACATTATCACGAAGAATACGATCAATACGACACGGACCGGATCAACCAGATCTATCAATATTCGATCAGTAATTTCCAAAAGAAGATTTCGATCGAAGAGATTTCGGAGATTGCAAACATTAGCCCCCATTCGTTTTGCCGTTATTTCAAAAGCCGCAGCCGCAAGACTTACTCGCAGTTTTTGCTGGAACTAAGGATCGGGCATGCATGCAAATTACTTTCAGAAACCAAGCTGCCTGTGGCGCAGATTTGCTATGAAAGCGGTTTCAACAATTTTGCCAATTTCAATAAATATTTCAAAATCCACACCGGCAAGAGTCCTTTGGCTTATCAAAAGGAATTCCGAAAAATTGCCGTTCACCTGCCTAACCTGGAAGTCGCATTATGAAAATTAACCTGGTCAATATTTTTGAAAAAACCATTTCAGAGGCAGAACTGCGCATTGCCGATGGAATCATTAAGGAAATCGACATTACCGGACCCGAAAATCCGTCTTTGCCTTACGCGCTGCCCGGCTTCACGGACGCGCACGTACATATAGAGAGCTCCATGCTAACGCCCGCACAATTTGCCCGCCTCGCGGTTGTGCACGGAACCATTGCCACGGTTTCGGACCCGCATGAAATCGGGAATGTGCTCGGCATAGCAGGAGTGGAATTCATGATTGAAGATGGCAAGCGTGTGCCGTTTAAATTCTGCTTCGGAGCGCCCTCGTGTGTTCCGGCGACGGTTTTTGAAACGGCCGGGGCTGTGATTGATGCGGAACAGGTTGGCCAGTTACTGGCAAAGGACGACATTGGTTACCTGGCCGAAGTCATGAATTTTCCGGGCGTGATCAATGAAGATCCGGATATGATGGCGAAGATCAACTGGGCAAAACATTATAATAAGGTTGTCGACGGCCACGCGCCCGGCCTGCGCGGGGAAGCGGCGCGCAAATATGCATCGCACGGCATAACCACTGACCATGAATGCTTTACCTATGACGAAGCCCGAGAAAAAATTGATTACGGCGTCAAAATACTGATCCGGGAAGGCAGCGCTGCCCGGAATTTCGCGGCATTAATTCCGCTGATCGATGAGTTTCCCGAACTGGTCATGTTCTGTTCGGACGACAAGCATCCGGATAACCTTGTGGCGGGGCATATTAATGTACTGGTAAAGAGGGCATTGTCGCTGGGTTATGACATTTGGAACATTCTGCAGGCGGCCTGCATCAATCCTGTGTTGCATTATAGTTTGAATGTTGGTTTGCTGAGATTAAATGATCCGGCCGATTTTATTTTGGTTGATAACCTGAGTGATCTTCATGTACAGGAAACCTGGATTGATGGGGTGCTTGTGGCCAAAGATTCAGTTTCGATGATCCCGGACCTGCGAAGCGCGCATCCCAACCGGTTTGTGTGCGCCCCAAAGACAGCTGCTGATTTTGTTCTAAAAAATGAAAAAAATTCTGAATCCCAGATAAGGGTCATTGAAGCATTAGAGGGTCAACTGATTACGAATGAAATCATTGCGAATGCAAAAGTGCAGGGCGATGCAATTATGGCTGATCCGGACAATGACATCCTGAAAGTCACCGTGATCAACCGCTATGAAAACGCGCTTCCGTCCATCGCATTTATTAAAAATTTCGGGTTGAAAAAAGGCGCTATCGCTTCGTCCGTTGCGCATGATTCACACAACATTATATGTGTGGGTTGCGACGATGAAAGTATAGCCATGGCCGTGAATATGATCATTGAAGCGAAGGGTGGAATTTCGGCGGCAGGGAATGGAAAAACGCAATTAATCGCGTTGCCGATCGCAGGAATTATGACGGATTCGGATGGCTATGAAGTGGCGGCGGCTTACACATTGCTCGACAATTTTGTGAAAGAGGAATTGATGTCATCGCTGCAATCTCCGTTCATGACGCTGTCATTTATGGCGCTGCTCGTGATACCACGTTTGAAATTGAGCGATAGAGGCCTTTTTGATGGTGAAAACTTCAATTTTGTTTCGGTAAGTCTTTAAACGGTGACATATTTAACGAAATAGTAACATTAACCTTTGAAATAGAATTTTCTGACGAAAATATTTTTTAAATACGTTTTTTTATAAATATATTTACAAGTGTAATAATGACCCTTATTACAAATATCAATTCCTAACCCCAATCAAAATCCTTTCCAAACAATGGCTCACCTACGCTACAAGCAAGAAGAAGAACTCTGTTTTTGGGATCAGTTCAGAAAAGGCGATGAAAATGCTTATGCATGCCTGTACCGCTCTTACGTTCACATTTTGTATCAGTATTGCTCACAGTTTACGATTGACAAACCACTGATTAAAGACTGCATTCACGACTTATTTGTTGAACTCTGGAAAAACCGAATGACGCTGGGTGACACCACTTCCGTTCGGTTTTATCTTATGGCGTCAATTAAAAGAAAGTTGGTTCGCCATTTGAACGCACAGCAGAAGCATACAAGCAACGAGGATATTCCGGTAGAATACTGGCATATCAACACGCCTTCTCATGAAAATCACCTGATTTCCGAAGAAGAATTTGAATCAACCAATCAGCATTTAAACGTAGCGATCAACGGGCTTCCACGCCGCCAGCGCGAAGCCATCTTTTTAAAATTTTACATGAATTTGAATAACCACGAAATCGCAGACCTGATGAAAATCAACATTCAGTCTGTTTATAACCTGGTTTTTGGTGCATTAGGCAATCTTAAAAAGCAAATGACGCTGGACAGACTGACCTTCTGACATTTCTTTATAAAATTATTATTGCAAAAAGCGTGGCGAACTAAGCCACGCTTTTTTTGTTAAATATTTACGATCATTAACAAACTGAAATAATACCATTTGAATGTCGCTGAACTCCACGCCATTAGCTGAACGCCTGCGCCCGAGAACCCTGGATGACTTTGTTGGCCAGGAAAAACTATTAGGCCCGAACGGCCCGTTGCGCAGGGCTATTTTGCAAAATACCATCCCTTCCATGATTTTCTGGGGACCGCCCGGCGTCGGAAAAACAACATTGGCATTACTCATAGCCGAAACTACCAAAAGACAATTTTACAACCTCAGCGCCATCAGTTCGGGCGTGAAAGATCTGCGCGAAGTGCTGGCAAGGCCATCCGGCTTGTTCCCGGCGATTTTGTTCATTGATGAGATTCACCGTTACAACAAAAGTCAGCAGGATGCATTGCTGGGTGCGGTGGAAAAAGGACAGGTAACATTGATCGGTGCGACGACTGAAAATCCTTCATTTGAGATCAACTCAGCTCTTTTATCGCGGAGCCAGATTTACATCCTGGAAGCATTTGGTGAAAAAGAATTGAAACAACTGATCGAAAGGGCGCTTACCAAAGATCAGTTTTTAAAGAATAAGAATGTCACTTTCGAGTCGTATGACGCGCTGATGCGCCTTTCGGGCGGGGACGGTCGCAAGCTGCTCAATCTCCTGGAATTGGTGATTCTCGGAAAAGGCGAGGAAAAAGACATTGTCATTACCGACGAATGGGTGACCGAAGTGGCGCAGCAGAACATTGCGCGTTACGACAAATCGGGCGAGCAACATTATGATATCATTTCTGCTTTTATCAAATCATTAAGAGGAAGCGACCCGAACGGCGCAGTTTACTGGATGGCACGCATGATCGTGGCCGGTGAAGATCCGTCTTTTATCGCCCGCCGGATGCTCATTATGGCTTCTGAGGATATTGGAAATGCAAACCCAACTGCCATGATCATGGCCAATGCGTGCATGCAGGCCGTGAATGTGATCGGCTATCCCGAATGCCGCATAATCCTCTCACAAGTAGCGATTTACCTTGCCACTTCCCCCAAAAGCAATGCCAGTTACATGGCCATTGGCGACGCCATCGAGCTCGCCAAAAACACGGCCCATTTGCCAGTCCCGCTGCACCTGCGCAATGCGCCGACCAAACTTATGAAGCAGATCGGTTATGGCAAAGAATACAAATATTCACACGAATTTGAAGGGAATTTCGCCAAGCAGAACTTCATGCCGGACGAGCTGAAAGGCAGGAAAGTGTTCGAGCCGGGGCTGAATGCGAGGGAAGAAGAGATCCGCAAAAAATTGCAGCACTGGTGGGGCGACTGGTACGGTTACTGATCTTTGCTTTTAAGCTTTTCCTCAAATTTAGAAAATGACAAATCAGGAACTTTGTCCGTCTTTAACGGCTTGTTCCATTCTTTTTTCAGCTTTTTCGCCAATTTTTCAAGATTTTCATCTGACTCTTTCACGCGGACAGCATTGTTTTCGTCAGATATCGGTTTGATCTTTTTCATAAGCTGAGAGCAAAAAGCAATACTAAAATGACAGATTGTTTAAATTACGCAAAGATGGTTTTGATAGATCAAATATCAGAAACATTGCCAAACTTTATAAGCAAATATTAACCTAAATGACCCTAAATGATTCAAAAATGACCAACAACACTACTATTCCGGAAAGTATCCCATTGATTGAGCGCCAGTTACTGATCAATCAGTGCAAGATACTTTCAATTATTTGTGATGAAAAGGACAGGGAGATTAATGAAAAACGAATCGAGATCCTCGAAAAAGGTTATACGGGCTTGTATCCGAAAGTGTTCAACTCATTATATGAAGAGGTGCCTATCAGCGTATATGATGAAATATCAAGCATTATGAAAATGTATGGGCGCATCAATGAGTCCATTAAAATGTTGTCAAATGAGGAGAAAGAATTGCTGGATCTTGCAAAAATCGAGTTTGAAGGTTTTGACGAAGACAGCGGCATGCATTATTATATGATGTCTTACCTTGTAGACCGGATGGACGAGCACGGAGAATATAAGGGCCGACAGCTCAAATCACACAATAGTTCATGTATGATCAAATACAACAAGATGCTTTCTGTGTATTCGGAGCTCGCAAAGGCGGCGGATAGTCAC
This sequence comes from Dyadobacter sp. CY327, assembly GCF_021390415.1. NCBI lineage: Bacteria > Pseudomonadati > Bacteroidota > Cytophagia > Cytophagales > Spirosomataceae > Dyadobacter > Dyadobacter sp. CY327. The sequence continues at coordinate 272,306 of NZ_JAJUXJ010000004.1, forward strand.
TTTGCACTATCTGACTTACAGCGGTTTATAGAGAGCGTTTTAGATACGAATGAATGATCTGCGTCGCGTTAAAGAGCCAATTGTAGTTCAAAACCTTGATTGAGTATGCTTTATTTAATGTGATAATTATAAAAACATATTTCTGCGTTAAAAAATAATGTTTTAAGTAAAGATTTCGTTAAATTTGTGTTGATAACCAGGCAACTGATTATCAAATAACGTTGAGTAAAATCAGACATCCCGGATACCCTGTATTTGGGATGTTTTTTTGTACCCTCTCGGCAAAAAAAATGCACAGCCGGGCTGTGCATAGGGTATATAGTGTCGAGTATGAATGTCTTATATTGGGAAAATGATCAATGCCATTCTACCTTTCTCAGCCTGGCCGCATTGCGTTTGATAAACATATGCTCGTCTACCATATAACGATCATGCCCTGGCGATTTCTTCAACTGGGTGATCAGCCATACGGCACAAAATGTTGCGCCTATCAGTATAGCAATAAAAAGATATGGTCCGATTGCGTATATACTTTGAAGTAGCTGAGTCATAATTTCCAGTAGTTAGTCAGGTTTCTGATATCTTGACTGAAAATAAAAAATAATCGTACCAGAACTTCGTAATTGCCTTCCTGCGCGTGGTCGGGTGTATTTTAGCAAACTTGTAGAATTGCAGGCAGTTAAGTGGTGAAAAGTGTGGAATATCAGCCGCTACTTTCAGCGTTTCAGTACGTTTTCCTCTTTTAGATAACCGAGATATTCTCGGAACTCATAGCCTGTCATTTCAGAGATCTGCTTTGAAAAGAGCTTGTGTTTTTTGTCAGGTTCCACTTGCGACAGAGCGTCGGAAATGAGGAATGTTAGGATGGGATTCCATCGGTTCAGGGTGTCTTCGAATTTGATTTCCGGGTCGCTTAATTCTTTGCTTATAAAATGCAGCCCCTTGTCTTCTGCCAGCAATCTTAGGACTTGCAGATATACCTGCTTGTTCTCGTCATACTCAGGCTTCTTGCCGATACCTTCATATTGAAATAGAAAATCCTGGATCTTGTAGAGATCCTGCATCGTTGAAGAATGGTCAGTCATGATTTTAATGTTAGCAAAGCGTTGATACTTACTAACAATTAAAATCATGCCTTATTTGGAGTAATCGAAACCGCCCTGCTATTGCTGAAAATTGCCGGAAAAACTTTCAGATGACGGCGTTCACCACTTTTGTATCGCAGCCCACAACGGAATTGTTGACATAGCCCACGCTGATCCCCGAAACTTTCGTGGCCTTTTTGGAAGGCAGCGGCGTCTTGATGGTTACGATCTTAGAAGTGATCACCGCCTGTGTGTCGGACAGATATTTGAATTCTACCTCAATATTTTTGATGGCCGTAGGCGAGTTGTTCTCGATCACCATGCTGTGAATTGCGATCCCACCTACAGAATGCCATTCGTTTTCGAGGATTTTAATTTTGCCGATCAGCTTTTCCCTGTTTTGTGAACCTACTGCGTTTAGCGAGTCCGCCTGGCTGATAACTTCTGTTTTAGATTTCACAATCGGCTTTTCTTTGAGAAAATCAAATTGCTTGTAATAGTAGAGGATGTAAATGAATGCGCAAACGGGAACTATGGCGCTGACCCATTTTAATAAAGGAATAAAGAACTTCTTGAACTTGGCCTTCTTGCCTCTTCTTCCTGCCATATATGTTGTGTTAACGTGTACTTAACTTTTTTGTGGTGCTGTTATACGCAAATATACCGATCCGCGGCTGCAATTTTGTTCATGTCGTTTTTTTTTGACAAGATAGTAGCACAAACAAAAACAAACCGCTGGTTTTGAGCCAGCGGTTTGTATGTGTATCGTGTTGAACAGGACTATTGTCTTACAAATCTGTGGGTAGCAATCGTGCCATTGTTATGGATAATTTGCACCACATATGAGCCTGAGCTTAAATTTCTAGTGCTGATACCCGTGCTTAATGCATTTGATGCTTCAAACACCGTTTTGCCAAGTGCATTTACAACTTTCACCTGCTTGATATCAGACCAGTCGGTCAGACTAAGGTTGATGTTTTCAGCATTGCGAACCGGGTTTGGATACAGGAACGCTGCGCTTGCAAATGAAACGTTTTCGATGTGGCTGTAAGCAAAAGTTTCGTCCAGATCAACCATTTTCAATCTGTAAAGGTTTTGGCCGTTCAAAGGTTTTGCATCCTGGAAAGAGTAGAATTGCTGGGTCACGCTTTCATGATTTGATTTCACAGAACCGATTTTATCCCATTTCTTACCATTTGCGCTGCGCTCAATGTCAAAGCGATCACTGTTCGTCTCCGAAGCAGTAGACCACGACAACGATGCAGTTGGGCCTTCACTTGCTGCCTTGAAGCTTACCAATGTCACCGGCAGAACAGATTCAATTATAATTTTAAAAGTGGTAATCGCAGTTTGTCCAAAAGCATTTGTTGCTTCAACATCGAAGAAATAAACACCTGTCTGACTCTCATTAGCGCCTCCGGATAGACGTCCTTCCAATGATAGCGTGATTGTATTGGGCAGCGTACCAGCAGCTGTCCTTCCATTGACTGACGTAACATTGCTAAGTCTATATGTGTAGTCAGTAAATCCTCCGCACTCAATATCAAAACCAGGCTGGGCCGGGAACTGAGGATAAGCTGCATCGAAAGAGAAGGCATCTGCACCTGAAAGATCAACCGAGATCACGTCATCCGTATCGTATACGCCCAGGTCCCCCCCTGTAAATGTGATGGGTGTGCGCGCGCTAAGTTCGTGAATGTTGATACTGTTGAGCACATTAGCAACCCCTTCAACGATAATCTCGATGCCGTCGAAAGCTGTCCCGGGATTGAACGCTACTGTTGCGGGATTCGAACCGTTAAAATCAATCAATCTTAAACCTAACAGAAGGCTTTCGAGTGTGCGGACCGTACCCACTCTTGTATTGCCCAATCTTGCCTGTATCCTAATGTCGGACAATAAAGTAACGTCGGCCAATAAACCTATTTTGGAAAGCGTAGCGACTATTTCTGTGCCCGAAGGGACTGTCTTTGTCAAGCGAATCACCTGAGAGATTTCAGCAAGCGCACTTACTTCTGCGGCTTTCAATACCGAATATGTGGCCGCGTTACCGTCTATTGCCCTTTCCGGATTAACCAGCGCATTTGTAAGCGTTACACTAACACCTTCTACTTCCGCGGCAGCATTGGTAAAACTTGGTACAGATTCACATGGCGTGAAAGTAGTGGTTGTATAAGCAACAGCATGATCAATGTCTATTGTCGCATTGCCAATTGCCACATTCGCTATCTTCTCAAAATCGTATGTTACACTAACCCTCGTGTACGCATTAGTAGGCTTAACTGCCAGGAACAATGCTCCGGAAGGATCTCTCACCAATTTCGAAGTTGTTGCTCCACCGTCGGAAGTTGCAGACAGCGCATTCGTATTCAGGAGGCCTAGTAGCCCTACCAGCTGGTCAAGATCAAGACCAATTATAGAAGTTTCAATATCCGTGATCCGCACATATGTTGTAACACCTGCTGCTATGCCAGGATTGAAATTCAAGTTCAGCGTTCCCTTACTGGAGACCGCAATAGTAACTTCAAGTGGAGGAATCCCAGTAGTAACAGTCAAACCCTGTACCCTCATTCTGGCTACACCTCCGCCGGGTCCGCCAGCTGCATTTTCCGGAGTCGTACCTGTGGCGACCGCGGGGAGCTCGTTGCCCGCCGTAAATGTTGCACTACTCGCATATTGCTGCGCAAATGCACCCTGCGCAAGCAGCGAGAAAATCATGATGAGACCTAACCCTGAACGTGAACCTTTCGTGGCCAGTTTTCTAATTAGTTGACGGATAGAAATTTTCATAGTAGTAGAATTTAGATAGTTATTATAAACCGTTATGTGTATTAAAGGACGTTGATACGCTATGGAAATAGTGATCGACAGCCAGACGGCCGACGTTTCCGGGACACTTATTTTATCGTGGAGGCTTCCAGGTAAAAATGCTGGAAGTGGGTAAAAAGAGTTGAAGACTCTTAAATGCAGATGTAAAGTTTACTTCATTTACTGGTTTTAAGTTGAAACAAAAATTCAAAATACCCGCAATTCACATAGTAATAGTTGGTTACAAAATCATTACTAGTACTCACTGCAAATAGTAGTTATTTGCAAATGTATCTATTAAAAGCACAAAAAAGACCCGCATAATAGTACTATGCTGATACCCCCAAAATTTAGGGGGTATAGAGTTAATTCTATCCACATATTTCTTATCTTTCTTATACTTAAATTGCGGATCATCTAGTCCCGAAAACGACTTCTGGATGCTATTAAGTTGTATTTCAGCACTATTATAATTTTGCGTTGTTAAAAATCTCCTGAAAAGGACGCAGTAAGTAACTTGCGGCGACTATTGTATTATGGATATTAGATCTAAGCACACAATGGACAATACAAATTACTTTCCTGGAAAGCATAAAAATACTTCGATCAACATTGCTTTGGTAGATCAGCTCACGCTCCTTACCGACGCTTTGCGAAATGTTTTATGCCAAATGCAGGAAGTAAATGCGGTGGTGTCCTACACGGACGGGAAGGAATTTATGGCCGACCATGCCATGTTCTTGCCGGACATTCTGATCATGGACTGGGCTATCAACGGTATGACTGGTCTCGAACTGCTTAACTCAGCCCGAAGCGCTGTTTCCAAGGACCTAAAAATTATAATCATTTCCTCGGTTACAGACGTGCAAACGATAAAACATGCGATCAGAAGGGGCGCAAACAGCTTCCTGCCAAAATCAGCATCGCTGGAAGAACTGAAAGAAGCCATCGTGTCTGTGATAGCAGGAAAGCAATATATTGGGAAAGGCATCCGGGATAACCTCATCAACAGCGTTTTTACCGATGAGCAGGTTGTACTACATCTATCGCCGCGCGAAAAAGAAGTTTTGCAAAAGGTTTGCAGTGGCCGGACGATCAAGGAAATTGCTTACGATCTCAAACTGAGCGCGCATACTGTCCAATATTACCACCGCTGCGTTATGGATAAATTGAAGGTGAAAAGGACGACCGATTTGATCGTTTACGCCTTGCAGCACGGGCTCTACATACCGGAAATGAAGCAGCCGGCAAATGTTTAATTTACCGGCCGTCCAAACGATATCAATTTTTAACGGTTCAATTTTCTGTAGAAGTCCGGCAGCGGATTCAATGCTGTGTTTTTGCGCTGATGCCAGTATGGATACGTGGGCGACTTGTCGCTTGCAGCATCCAGTTTCTTAACCTGTTCAAGTCTCAGGTTCCAGCCTACGGCACCCAGATTTTGTTTTAGCTGCTCTTCATTCCTTGCTCCAATGACCACATTACTAATGGTGGGCCGCTGTAAAAGCCAGTTAAGGGCAACCTGTGCAACCGTTTTTTCTGTTTCCGCGGCTACTTCGTCCAGCACATCAATGAGGTGAAAAAAGAATTCTTCCGGGATCTCTGGTCCTTCTCCCCCGCCCTGCGCGATGCGGCCCTCAGACGGCATCGGCTGGTTTCTTCTGTATTTCCCGCCTAATCTTCCGGCAGATAATGGACTCCATACGATTGTGCCGATGTGCTGATCCACCGCCAATGGCATCAATTCCCACTCAAACTCGCGGCTAAGCAATGAGTAATGTGCCTGATGCGCAATGTATTTGGACCAGCCATATTTTTCAGAAACAGACAGGGATTTCATTAAATGCCAGCCCGAAAAATTTGAACAGGCAATGTATCGCACCTTTCCGGCGGTAATCAGGTCATTGAGAGCGCTGAGCGTTTCTTCAACGGGCGTATTCGCATCGAAACCGTGCATGTGGTAAATATCAATATAGTCTGTTTTGAGCCGGCGGAGGCTGTCTTCACAAGATCTGACAAGGTGAAAACGCGACGACCCGAAATCGTTTGGCCCGGTTCCCATTTTGAAAGTTGCCTTGGTAGAAAGAATGATCTTATCCCGCAAACCGATGATGGCTTTCCCCAGAATTTCTTCCGAAAGTCCTTGTGAATACACATTAGCTGTGTCAAAAAACGTAATTCCGGCATCCATACAAAGGTTCACAAGACGTGCCGCTTCGTCAGTCTGGGTGTTTCCCCAAGCTTTGAAAAAATCGCCGCCGCCTCCGAATGTGCCTGTTCCGAAACTTAACACAGGAACTTTCAGCCCCGATGCTCCCAATTGTCTGTATTCCATATTAGTAAGGTCAGTTGTCTGATTTTGAACATTGTTACAATCGAGCCAAAATTTACAAGATTAATTCTTATACAAAAAAAATGGCGTCCCTTCGGAACGCCATTCTCTCAGCTTAATTGATCCCTAAATCAGCTCAATGTCGAGCAGGATTCTTTTGAAAACTTTCCCGGTCGTTTCGAAAATACCTTTGAAAGCACCAAGAAAAACACACAAGGGAAAAATTACGGGCAGATATATAAACCACCTCAAAGCCATTGATCTGTTAAACCTTTTCATGATAACACCTCTTCAACATTGCGTAATATTCAAACCCACTAGAAGGAATTATACATGCAAAATAGAAATAGTTGTATAAAAAGTCAAGATATAATGTCTCTTTATCGTCCAATGAAACTAGTTAGGAACGTTTGTCCCCGTTTCTTCCCGATCTTTTTTCTTACGTTTCTTGTCTTTTTTACCCGACTTGTCCTTCATCTGATTGTCATTCATGTTGGAATTCAATGTGCTTGTTCCAGTGCTTGAATTAGCCTCAGATGGCTGTGTTGTAGTCGATTGCGACGAGCCTTGTGCATTGTTTTGGCTGGTAGAATCTGGTGTTACTGCACCTGTTGTTCCTGTGCTTTGTGGCCAGGCAGAAGTGCCGCCAGCGCTGCTTCCCTGCGATTGAGAGCCGGTTGTGCTCTGCGATCCGGTTGTTCCTTGTGAACCGGTTGTTCCTTGTGAACCGCTTGTAGTTTGTGACCCGGTGGTGCCTTGCGATTGTCCGGTGCTTTCGCTCGTTCCTGTTCCCTGCATTTTACCATTTTTTCCGGTAGTATCCATGCCAGGTCTTGCTGCTCCTGCCGTGCCTGTGCTTTGTGGCCAGGCCGAAGTCCCTCCTGCACTATTTCCTTGTGACTGAGTCGAATCCTTGGTCGTTGAGCTGGATGACTTCGTGCTTTGATTTGTCGTTTGCGCATAAGCAGTTCCGCATAATGTCAGCATGAACAGTGCTACGCTAATTTTGAGCTTTTTCATTGTATTGATCTGTTGATGAGTTAAATTTCCCCACATCATATCAATAACTGTTCCAGCAGCGCTTCTTCCCCGCGTAATTACCTGACGTATAGTAAGCTCCGCTTCTCAACTGCGCTGCTTCTTGTGTCCTTATTTAAAAATTTCCCTTTCAATTTCGTAATGCGAAAATATTCGGGTGCAGCCAGGATATCGGCTTTCATGCCTGCGTTGAGCAAACTGTCGGCGAGCTCCGGGGAAGTGTAAATGTAGCACGGCTTCTTAGCGAGAAAGACATCCAGATCCTGGCTTGTACGTACAAGCCGGACATCCGCGGGAGCATAGAATTCAAGCGAATAGGAAAACGACTTGTAAGCGGCAACGGGAAGTTCAGGATTATTTGCCCAGATCGCCCTTGCAGCACTTCTGCCCGACTGGTATTGAAGTAAAAATGGGTAAAAGAACAGGAAAAGGAATATGTAAATGATGGCGGCCATTGCGTAACCATTGTATAAAATCCGCTGCAACGGATTCTCAAACCGGATAATGTTGACTACGGCTACAATAAAGCAAGTCAGGCCGGTGGCGAGCCATTCATTTTTTAATCCGGTCCAATACAGTAAACCGATGACCGCTATGGCGACGAGGAACACCAGAACCTGCTGCACCTTTGCCAAAATCGAAAGCTTTATGTGCCCCGCTTTTTGATATAAAAAATAACCGGTAATGATCGAAAAATAAGGAAACAGGATCACAATGTAATGCGGAAGCTGAAATCTCGACAGCGAAAAAAGAATGAAAGTAAGTAATGTGCTGCCATAAATGATCCAGCGCAAAGGCATCCTGTTCGTGTCAAAACGAATGAGATAGACAATAGCGCTTACCAGACCCACAGACCAGGGAAGAAACGCCCAAAGGGTTGTATGCATGAAAAAAGTAACATTTCCACTTCCTTTAATGGGCCCCGTGTTAAAGAAGCGGCCGAACTGACTGTCCCAGAAAAAGAATTTTAATCCGGAAACCCCTGTTTTTCCAAATACAACTTTCTCAGGATGCAGGTCAAACTGCGCGTAAAGACTGTACAACTCCGGGGTAATGAAAACGAAGCAGAGTATGAGCATTGCCCACCAGCGGTAATTCAGGAACTCCCGCCACTGAGAAGTAAAAACCCAGAACAGCACCCAGCCGCCGCCGATGGTAAGCAGCACAAAAATGCCCTTTGTCATGATAGCACATGCCGCAAAAAAAGCCGCAGCAACGATGTGAATGCCACTCTTTTTTTGATATACACACAACATATGCCAGACAGCCGCAATGATGCATGTGGTGAGATAAGGTTCCGCCCGGACGTCAAAGTTGGCGAGCGTGCTGTGCAATGCTACTGCGGAAATCAGGACCGAAATCCTGGCTACGGTAACATTAAACAGGTCCCTGCCCGTCAGAAAAGTGTAATAAAGACCCAGAAGCCAGAAAAGGAATGCCGGAAATTTATAAGCGAAACTCGTTATACCAAAAAGCTTGTAGCTGATCGCAGCCATCCAGAAAGGGAAATGCGGCTTATCGAGCCAGTCGTGGCCGTCGCCCCATAGATTTATCCAGTCGTTGTGCTGGACCATGTGCTTGGCAATTGTAGCATAAAGCGCCCCGTCCGGCTCAATAATTTCCAGCCAAAGGCCCGGAACATTCAATGCAATGCCAATAATCAGTAACCAGGGGAAATAACGTTGCAGAGCACGCTCAACATCATGCATAATTGTTTCTTTACGTGCCAGAATACCTGACGCTTCGTGAGAATGTTGCAAACATACGAAACGACGGCATTAATTTGTAACCGGCACCATAGCAAAGAAAGCTATCTGGCAATCTGATTTTCGAAGAAACCTTTCAGCATTTCGCTGTTGACAATTTTATTGCAGCTCTCAATGCTAAGCGGTTTTTGCTGGTAATCAATCACCTGGCTATAATTGGTTGCCCTTTTCATTTCTGATTCTTCTGTGGCCGAGCTGACCATCACAACATGGACCCGATTGAGATAAGGACGGCCGCCAATTGCATCCAGGAATTCCCAACCATTCATAATGGGCATATTAATGTCCAGTAACACGAGGAAATTAGTTTCCTGCGAAGGGTAACTGTCCAGATACTGCAGCGCATCTGATCCATTGTAGCACAAGACCGTATCGTTTAAAATTCCGGACTTTTTAAGAAACATTTCGTGGAGGAACAACATGATCTTATCATCGTCTACCAAAAGGATTTTGAGGTCATTAATCATGTCTTCTAACTTTATCTGCCTTATTCATCAGGTGTCAATTATGTTTTTGTCTAATTTACGTTATCAACGCCGTTGCGGACTAACAGGATTGCATATTTCGTCTTTCCCCAAATCCCCATATTCCCCATTTTTCTGCTTGCGACGTTATTTAAAAAAAATGATCCGCGCTTCGCAACCATCATTTCCCGCTGATTGGCACAATTATTACCGGCCTCCTCTTTCTCAATCAACAGCAGCATTATTGCCAAGATAACTTATGAAGCGTACAAAATTCTTTTTCCTTGCAGCAGCACTTTCTTTTGCAACCGTAGCCTGCGACGACGATACAACCGGGACCAATGCACCCGCCGAACTCGATAAGCAATTCATGCTTGCTGCATCCGATGGGGGTCTGTTTGAGATCAATGCCGGCCAGGTGGCATCGTCAAAAGGCACAACCCAGACCATTAAGCAGTTCGGGCAGGAAATGCTTGATGACCATACGAGCATCAAACAAGAGCTCATGAAAATCGCGAAGGATGCGAATGTAGACCTGCCAACAACATTGTCGAGTGGGAAGCAGCAGAAACTGGATTCACTGTCGGAACTTTCCGGAATCGCATTTGATACGACGTACATTAAAATGGTGACCATTTCGCACGAAGAAGCGGTGAACCTGTACGAAATTCAAGACAAGTCTGCCAGCAATGTTCAGCTGAAAACCTTTGCTGCCGACAAGCTGCCCAGGTTAAAGGCGCATCTGGAAAAGGCGAAAGCCATGAGAGATTCGATTCAGTAACTTAAAACCAAAATCCAATCTGGAATGCAATCCGGGGCTTTTCTTCCCTCTTCTCTTTTGGAATAAATGCTCCTACGGCAAAGGTGAGAATGTCAACCGGTGCAAACCAGACGCCGCCGCCGTAGTTATAATGCAGGGACTTGGATTCCTCATCATCAAGCCAGACGCGGCCGTAATCGAAACTTCCAAATACGCCATAAGTGAGCGGTAATGTTGGGTTATAGCTGCTGCCAAGCCGGATACGAAGGTCTGTATCGTGCCAAATGCTGCTATGCCCGTAAAAGCGCTCCGTCCGATAGCCACGCAATCCCTGCTTTCCGCCTAATGTTGGCATTTGAAAAAATTCATAACTATCCCCAAATATCAGCCCCGTTCCGACTTGCGTTGCCAGAATAATGTTTTCCCTGGCATCAAGGCTGGTATAATAGGCGAATCTGGCCCGGAATGAGCCAAAGTTGTTCTTGTTTTCCAGGTTTGTTGTCCAGTTTAAACCGGCGTTAAAGCGTATTCCCGTATGTGGCGCAAAAATGTTGTCAACGCTGTTGAAGTCAAACTGAAAGTTGCCGCCAGCAAACATTTTTGTCTCAAAAACATCATCGGACAATTCGTTTTCAGCACTTGTAATGAACCTGCCGCCTGTTGGCTGAATGTCTGAAAGCTCAAAGGTTGGCCCCAGGGTAATAAAGCCGGCTGTTCCGGCAAAACGTTTTTTTAATGCAGGATAAATGTGTAAAAAGCTTTGTCTTACCCGGTAAAAATCAGGGTCATTGACCAGCCTTTCGGTGTCATTTCCTAATCCGGCGTAGTTAAATGCGTAAGTAGGGCCGTGGTAATAGGTGTCTAGATAAAAGTCAAACTTTTTAAATGCATTGATAAAATCACCGGTATAATTCACTTTAAAACCCCTGGTAGCAAAGGCATAACTGGCACCAAATGCGTGCAATGAGGCGTAAGGTTCCTTTTTAAACCCATATTTCATCCAGGTGGCGCTTGCGCCGAGCAACAGCCCGTCATCCGGGTTCACACCCAGGATCGGCGCCGGAATGGCAATGTCGTAATTGCTGTCAGCGCTGCGCCGGTCATATACATTATAACGGTAAAGATTCGTGCGCTTGTCCCTGGTATCAGCCCCTGCAACGACTGTGTTTTTTCGCAGGTCGTCGTAGATGAGTGTTTTCTTTTTTCCAGCACTTGTGCCCGTGCTGTCGGCAAATACATCCGTTCCCAGTCCGCCGATCAATCTTACTCTGATGCCCTTTCCGGCGTCTCCTTTAACTATAAATTCATCGTCATCACCATTGCCATACACATTGATTGTCCTGGTAACATCAGCATTAAAAACACGCTCGTAATTTAAATGTTTGATACGGCCGTCCTTCCCGGTTTCGTAAACAGAAACTTTGGTTCGCCTTTCATCCAACCTTTCCACCACCACCCTTTCTTCCTCTTCCGTCCCAATGACATTCACGTTCTCGCTCACAAATTCATAATGTGTCCTGGCGATTGTGAGCAGCTTATCCCGACGGCTTTTCATGTTTTGGATCAATGCAGCAGCGGATTTTTGCCTGGCTTCCTCCGGCCAGCTGGCAAAAGAATTGTTAATGACTTCGTCGGTGAGGTTGGTTTGGATAAACTTCGCCTGCTCTTCCCATTGCTCCCAGGTAAGCCGGGTGAGGAATGTCCTGTCAAAAAGCCGCGCACTCCACGTAGTCCATTTCATGCTTTGTATTTCAGGGCTGAAACTTTGGAGCTGACGCAGAAACGGCAATGTCAGCCGCGCAACGCCGGTCAGCAAGCCGTCGTACATGGAAAATGCCTGGTCACGGTCCCTCGGGATCGGACGATACAATGTGGTCCCGTCCTGCTGCTTCACCGACGACCAAGCCCATTGATCGTCATGCCTGTCCCAGTCACCCACGATGAAATCAAAAAGACGTGTCCGGATTGCCCACGCTTCGTCTACTTTATTTTTACCATTTTCGAGCAGACTTTCGACCAGGTCGGGCGTGCTGACAATTTTATCAGGATTACCAAAAAATGCTGCCTGCTTCCATCTTTTTCCGTCGGGGCGCTCTTCCAGCAAGTTCATGGTGCCGCCGAAAAGCGCATTATAGGTGGCCAGCCCGGGTTGGGCAGGGACATAATATAGCTTTGGATTGGTGTGGTAAACTTGCACCGCATCCGCCAATAAAGGCATACAGAGCGGCGCGAAAGGATTGGTTGACAAGAAGTTATCCTCAACCAGATATTTAGCTGCGATCATTTGATTAAAAGGAAATGGCAAAAACCGGCTCACATCCTTCGTCAATCCGCGCAATGCATATTCCTTTCCGTCTTTGTCCCGCAGGCGCAGAGAGTTGGTCTGGTTACCGCCACCTTGCTTCACAGGTGTCACGCCGCCTTTGAATTTATTCAGATCTAGGACAGGGAATGTATATTTTTCAACGTAAAGATCCCTGTTGTGCTGACCAAGCAAAAATCGGTGGAATCCGCCCACGGGTTTCACCTCGTTACTGGTCACATATCGGCTCGTGGAATCATTATGCTGGTTATATTCGGTAAAAGCGATTGTCGAATCCGGTAATTCAACGGCTTGCTTATCCTTTATTTTTTTCCGAAAAACCAGCTTCGCCTCTTTTCCGTCAGCGGTTACTTCCCAGAAATTGGTCCAGGCTTCACCACCTTCATAAAAGTTAATGGTTGAATATCCCAGCCGCGATGAAGCAAACTGCGACCCCTTACCCAGGCTTACCGGACTATTTTTACTCCCGCTTCCGCTGACAATGAATTCCTGATTGTCGTTTTCTATAAACTGCAATGCATGCTCATGCCCGCTGGCAAAAATGAACTTACCATTTTTTTTGGCGCCCGTCATAACAGCTGTGCGCAGGTCTTTATAATGCTTGTTGGCAACATCCTGCTTCGAGCCGATCGTAGCGCGGAATATGGCGCTGATGCTGCCCAGAACCGGCAACGGGATCCATAGGTCAGGATTCAGCTCGGTGAGTGGAAAAATGTGCTGCTTGATGGTGAACCTGCCCCCGTGCGGACCGTATGTATAAGGCGGATGATGCATGGCGAAAACAACCTGCTTATTACGGTATTTGCGCACAACATTCTCAAACACAAACCGGAACTGCTCCCTGTTTTTAATCTCACAGCCGTCATTGATCTTCGAATCCTTATCCCAATCCGTAAGCCACCATTGTGAATCAACCACAATAACGACCACATTATCATTGAGTTCGATCACTTCCGGGCCTGAACAGCCATCCAGTGGAAGGAAATAATTTTGGTAATCTTCCTTATTGCTTACCCCCCGTTTTTCATTGATATATTTATCAACAAATTTTTCCTGGCGCTTCAAACCCTTCACGCCCCAACCGCGCCAGTCGTGGTTCCCGGGCAGGAAAATGGGCGTTCCTTTGAAGTTATCCAGCGTTTCGAGCTGTGAAATGATCCTGAATTCGGCTACTTTCCGGTCCGCAGAATCCTCCGACGGCGGCATACCGTGCTCATAAATGTTGTCTCCTAAAAACAATGCAGAACTATGCTTCGACTCCGTTTCGAGCTTTTTTTTGAGAAATTCCAAAACAGGCGCACGGCTTTCCGGCGAGTCGTTTCCGGCGTCGCCGATCAGATACATGGTGTGTTTCAGGACGAGATCGGGGCTCGGCGCATCCCGTTCCCAGTTAACCGCTTCTTTTGAAAACTGGGTCTTATAGCTGGCGCAGGAAAAAACCCCGACCAGCAAAACAAAAAAAGTAATAACCCGCAACACGCGCTTCATCGGCTTTTCTTTTTAAACTTTAAAATATTGCCCGAAAAAAGATCGTCACCTTCATTGGAAATGTACAGGTTTCCCTGCTTGTCGAAAATAATGCCCTCGGGCTGGATAAACTGGTTCCCATTAAGCGTATATGCCTCTTTTACCTTCCATTGATTATCGGTCACAACAAGGAGTTTGTTGACCGCAGAGATAATATACCAGTCGTTCGTCACCGGATTTTTGGCCAGGCCCGACGGACGAAAACCGCGCTCTACTTTGCCCGTAATCGCTTTGATCTCGTCGACTTGAATCGAGAATGTTTCTGAAATTTTCGCAGAATCCTTATCCGGCTCTAAAATATATCCCGTAACGCTGCGCTTGGAATTATCCTGCTCACAATTTTTGCAGAGAATATAGATGTTCCCCGAAGCCTCGTCACCAAACATGCCTTCGTATTCTCCTTTCGGCAATATTTTCTTCATTTCACGACTCTGCTCCACTTCCTCAAAAACCGCCTCGGTCAATGGAAAATTATAAATGGCACCATTGCTTTTCAGGACATAAACATTGTTTCTGATAATGGTAACATCCTCGTAATCACCTTTTTTGGAAAACTTAGCATTCAACTGCTTCGGCTCGTCCCAGCCCAGCCGGTAAAGCCGGCCATCTTCGTCCTGGATTGCGTAAATGGTGTCGGGATTTCCCTGGTTTAATGTAATACCCGAGATCTCGAAAAGGCTTTCCGGCATATTAAACTTGTCGGGCTTGCCCAGATCATAATCTTTGTAAACAACCTGTTCTTTTTTTGTGGAGTCGCACCCGCCCAACGTGAGCAAGGCCAGCATACCAATGTGCTGTAAGAATGTTGCCATATTTTTTAATGCGTTTTCAGTTCGGCTATGTCTTTTGACAACAGCCTGTAAATTTCCTCCTGCGAACGGATTCCTTTGTTGTCCGTTTTCAGTGAAATATTGTTTAAGTCACTATCGATCAGGACAGCTTGTTCTGTATCCTGCCATTGCAGCTCGATAATGTCCATCATTTGCGCTTTGAGCTTTTCGCTGTAAATCGGGAAACAGACTTCGATACGGCGGTAAATGTTCCGGTTCATCCAATCCGCGGAGCCCATAAACAGCTCGGGCTGACCATCATTGTGAAAGATAAAAACACGGCCGTGTTCCAGGTAACGGTCTACGATCCGCTTTACTGTAATATTTTCGCTTTGCCCCTTCACGCCCGGCACAATCCGGCAGACGCTACGCACGATCAGCCGGATGTTAATGCCTGCATTCGACGCTTCGTAAAGCTTGTTGACCAGTATTTCTTCTTCGAGGTTATTCAGTTTAATGGTAATGCCTGCTTCCCTGCCACTTTTTGCATGTGCAATCTCGCGGTCGATCAGTTGCAGGAATTTGGTTTGTAAATTAAACTGCGCCACCAGTAAATGCTGGAATGCGATAATGTCGGAACTGTCCGGCTTTTTCTTTTTACTCAAAAAACGGAAAAGCGTCTCTGCTTCCAGGAGCATAGGCTGGTGGGCTGTCAACAATATATGGTCTGTGTAAAGACGTGCCGTTCCTTCATTAAGATTACCTGTCGCCAACAAGCCCAGATATGGACATGAAGCGTGTTTTCTCTTTACCAAAGCCAGCTTGGCATGCACTTTCAGCGCATTCACGCTATGCACGATCTTCACGCCGGCAGACTTCATTTTTTTCGCCCAGCGAATGTTGTTGGCTTCATCAAACCTGGCTTTTAATTCCACCAGGACCGTCACCTTTTTGCCATTCTTGGCCGCGCTGATCAGTGCAAAGGCAATTTTGGAATCATGCGCCACGCGATACATGGTGGTGTAAATCTCTTCAACCTGCGGATTAATAGCCGCTTCATTGAAGAACCGCAGGATGGTGTCGTAACTCTGGTATGGCGCGTGGACCATCAAATCGCGTTCGAGAAGCGAGTCAAAGAACGATGTATGCTCATTTACACCTTCTATGCCTTCTGCCGCAGGCCATTTGGGATATGTCTCGGCAGGCGGGCTTACCGGCAGCGACGCCAGATCTTTGAGATTATGATAACGGCCTCCCTGCACAACGGAAGCGCTTTTGAGATCAAAAAAAGAGATAATATTCTGCAAATGCCGCAGCGGCAGCCCTGGCTCGAACAGCAACCTCGTAGCAAAACCCAGCTCCCGCTTGATCAGTTGTTTTTCAAATTTTTCGGCAATGTCGTCCCCGTCTTCATCCATCATGTCCAGCTCGGCATCCCGCGTTACTTTAATGTTGAAAGATTGCATACTGATAGCTTCCGGAAAAAGACTTTTCAGGTTGCGCTTGATAATGTCCTCGAGGAAAATAATGTAATCCTGCTTCTCCCTTGTGATTTTAAGGAACCGGCTCAGGTTACCGGCAGGAATGTTGACCAGCGCAATCCGCTCCTTATCAGCCGAATATTGCAAAATAACTACGAGATATAGCTGATTGTTTTCGGGGAAAAACAATGTACTTTTTTCCAGGACAACAGGTTGTAAGAAACCCGCAACCTGCGCAAAGAAATAATCGTCGGCAACATTCGCAATGTCGCTAGGAATTCCATTCTTGTAGCAAAAATGTACGCCGAGTTGGCTCAGCGAAGGAATAACCGATTCGCTTAATATCCTTCCGAACTCGTCCTGCTGCTTGTTAATCATCGTCCCGGCTTTGCTGTAAGCATCCTCGTTGCGGTCCAGGATCTCCTTTTTTTGCAGGTAAGGCATCCGGACCCGGTAAAATTCGTCCAGGTTGGAAGAGAAAATCGAAAGGAACCGGATACGCTCCATCAACGGAACAGCCTCGTTGGCAGCCTCTTGCAAAACACGTCCATTAAAGGAAAGCCAGCTGATATCACGGTTGAAATAGCGGTACTTTTCCATCATTGATCAATGTTCAAAAAGTGCGGAGGCAAACACAAAAGCTATGACGGACACGACTATACCGAACATAAATACATTGTAAGCAATGCGCAGCAACCTGTATTTCCGGCCCAGCACAACGCCCTGGGAATATACATCCTTAGTTAAACTTCCATATAAAAACTCGCGGTCGTTCATCATGCGCTGCATGCCATTGGAATAATCATTATACGACATCCGGTAAAAATTCCCGAAAAACAGCAGGTTCACGTTTTTGGTATCAATATCCTCCTGTGTGAATGTGCCGTGCGGGATCGTCGGACGTGTGGAAAGGATTGAAAACACCATGGTGATCATGCAAATCGTCAGCAAAAGCATCGTAGGAATGATCAGGTAAGTGTTGTCTTCCAGTTTCCGGATGAGGACGCTTAGCAGGACGGAGATAATGATAGACGTGGTCGTGATCATGATATGAGCCTTATTATCAGCCATATCACTTAACCTTTGATGGTTATTGGAGCTGATCCGGAACATTGTTTCAATGCCTTTGTCGGGCCGGTCATTTTTTATCTTTCTGAGATCGGTGATTTCCGGTGCTGTTGCGGGAGTAAACGTATCGGCAACCGTTTCAGTAACCGGCTCTTCTACCGCAGGTAATGATTCCAGCTCCTTTTCTTTCAGCTTTTCAATGTTCTTGCGTTTTTGCTTATCCAGCACGTCACGGCAGTAATCGGTTTGGAATGTGTGCGATTCCAGCAATGCAATGGTGCTTTTGCGCCATTGAGCTTTGTCCATTTTTTTGCCGGCACGCTGCTCTGCTTCTTTCCTTACCAGCTTGTTCCAATCCGAAAATTCCGGCGTTCCGAAATGAAACAGGTCGGCGTCACAAACCACTTGTTGCAGGAAGTTTTTTGGATTTTGTGGCCATATGGTCGCCAGAATGCAGCCTTCCACTTCCGCAATGATGCTCTCATCCACTTCCTCCGACCGCAGAAGCTCGGCGGCAAGTGCAGCTCCGCGTTGCTCATGACCAGCCGCATCGCCGGTGCTGTAACCCGTATCATGGAACCAGGCCGCGGTAACGACAATGAATGTTTCCTTGTCCTCCAACCGGTAATGATTGGCTATTTTGACTGCATTGGATACAACGGCTTCGGTATGCACCAGGTTATGGTAACTGAGTTGCGCCAGTTCTTTGGTACCAAAAAAATGATGGACATAATGCCTCACCTTGTCAAGCCGATGGTTGTAATTCATAGAGGTTCAGAGTTTTATTACCGCATTCCTTATTGCATCAGAGCCACTCGGAGTCGAGGTTAACCCCCACCCTGAGCGCCTTCAATCCTGTAACGCCCTGCAATTCTTCCAGATCGAGAAATTCAAGGTCACTATTTAAAGTCTTTTTCTCCTGTAAATACCGGATATAACCGACATATTCTTCGGCAGATTTACTATTAAAATAAACCAGCGCTATTTTCCCGGGTTGTGTAAGGCGCTCGCCGGTCCCTTTGACGTGGACTTTGTCGATGCGTTTTTTAATAACCTGATAACGAATATTGTACGCACCTTCCACATCAAAACGTCTTTCATCGTCGCGGAAGCTGATATCAATGCTGCTGGAATGTATGAAAATCAACTGCGTGGTTTGCAGCGGTTTTTCCATCTGGGGAATCAGCGAATTTGTGATTTTCGAAATGGCTGCCATGGAAGTCAGCTGCCAGAGCCTGATGTTTTTAAGATACAGCTCGCTAAATTTCTTTTCAGGCTCTATCGACTGGCCTATATAGATATCGTATTCGATTCCATCCGTCCTGAACTTTTCAAAATAGCAGGGGTAAGATTGTTGAATTTCCTTTCTGAACAGGTCCAGATACAGGTTTACCGACGAGTTGACCGTTTGCATAGAAGCTTCAAGCGCACGCCTGTTCGAAAAAGCAGCACCGGTATGTTCGTCTGTTATCTCAAAATACTTGTCAATAACATCCACCAGTTCCTCATTGTCATCATCCGTCATACCGGAGGCCGATTGAAAAGCCCGGGCTTCCTTGAAATGCAGCAGGAAAGGATGTGCTTCGTATTCGAGGAAATCCCGCACACGCATTTCATCGCTGTCCGTGGAGTCACTGTTGATTTCTTCGATCCATTTTTTACATTTATAGATCATTTCATCGGCCAGCCCGAATCCCAGTTTCTGCTTTAATATCGTAAAGGTTTCTATCAATAAGTCAAATTGTAAGTGCAAATCATCCCGTAACGCTGCATTTCTTTCGAGTGTAGAATTTCTGATATCGATGGCCCCGTACAGCGGATACACATTCCTGAACTGGATATTTTCAATGGTTGGCGCAGGCAGGCTGAGGGATTTGTCACGCAAGTAATGCCACGCCGTTTCCCGGAACCGCCACTGCACCGCTGGCTGTAATGAAGTGAATTTCTCCCTGATCACATTGTCGATCTCTACATTGAATTCATCAATGTAATATTTCATCATTTGCCCGATGAACGGAAGCGCTGCATCCAGCCGCGCCAGCACGCGCTCATCGATCGCCTTCTGGGATTTGGAATACACTTCCAGCACACCGATGGCTTTACTATCATAATATACCGGCAGCAAGGCATATGATTCTACGCCATCAGCTTTGAGCGTGCGGATGAAATCCATCTTGCTTTCATCTTCCAGAGCCAGATTTCTCATAAACACCACCTTAGGGGCCTGAAAATACTGATTGGCCATAGACAAATACATGTCTTCGGCCTTATCATTTTCGAGCGCCGCGGTCATCAGCTTGCTGAAAAGCACGGTACTGCGGTCAAAAACCAGTTTTTTGTTTACCCGCAGCACGGGTAACAGGCCAAAATCAATGTCCGAATTACATGCCAGCATTTTCAGCGCATTGGTAATATTGCTGAAATAGGTGTTCGCGTCGTAGGATGCGCGATCCAGGATGGCACTTTTAATGTTATCAACGGCATGCTCTGCCGTTACATCCGTGAATGTAATAACGGAAAAGCCCTCAAACCGGAACATGGTAAGGGGAAGCAACTGGCTCAGGACATCTATTTCGCTGGATTCCTGCCACTCCTTCCGGATTTCTTCCACATCAATTTCAGGAAGGCTTCCCTTGGCATATACGTCTGCAAAACGGGTGTCCAGATTTGCACGGTAATATCGTTTCAGGCCGGTCTTGTCGTCGTTCAGCGCAATGATCAGGTCGTTTTCATGCATGGGCGGAAAATGATAAAGCCGTTCGAGGATGAACGAGTAAAGCTTTTTCATCTTCTGCTTCACATTGATCGCGGTTTTATCCGCGATCTCGCACCGGACGCAGCCGGAATTATCCGTCATCAGCTTATAAAAGCCTGATGTGCCGTAAAATACGACAGGGCTTACAGGCGTGCTCAGCGCCCAAAAAACTTCATCTTCGTTCGTAACGGGCGGCATCAGCATGCCATAGACCAAACTCAGTTCTTCCTTGAAATCCGCAATGTTGTTGAGATCAATGTCCGCGGAAAATGCCGGATTAGACCGAAGCCTGTCCAGCACCATGGAGAAGAATGTTTTTTTGACTGTTTGTTCCTGACCTGCTTTCTCTTCCAGGAAGTTTATAAAATTCCTGAATGAGACGGAAGAATCGATTTTCTGGAGACCGTATGGTGCATCTTGGATTACATCAATAATCTTCGGTTCCATTATTATTATTTTTAAAAAGCGCTCACTTACAGACGGTCGCCAAAAGTCCGCGTTTTTTGTTAAACTCCAATGTTAAATATTAATTACTCTTTCAAAACAGGCTCTGCAACCTTCTGAGTAACAGATGGCTTAATGATCATCCGCAGCGACTGGTCTTTGGTGAAATAAGCCACCATCCAGTTATACAGCGTCTTGATCCGGTTCCGGTGATTAATCAGCGAGACAAGGTGTATAAACAGCCAGGCAAGCCAGGCGATCACGCCTTTGAAATGCAGCTTAGGCGACGGCATGTCCACAACGGCCTTTGCGCGGCCTATAATGGCCATTGAGCCTTTATCGTGGTAAGTAAACGGTCTTAAAGCCTGATTTTCTGCTGCTCTTCTGAAATTTTGCGCCAACGCTTTACCTTGCTGAATGGCCACTTGCGCAACCTGCGGGTGCCCGTTTGGAAAGTTAGGGTCTGTTTGCTGCAAGCTGGCGTCTCCAATAGCGTAAATGTTATACGTCCCGACAAGCTTGTTATATGCATCCACCAGCATTCTCCTGCCACGCCCATAGGCTTCCGGGGGAATGCCTTCGAACACTTTGCCCGTCACACCTGCCGCCCATATCAATGTTTTCGCTTCAATGCATTCACCTTCACTGAAACACACCTTATCGTCAACAAAATCTGATACGTGGGTGTTCAGCTTTATCTTCACGCCGAGCTTTCTTAAAGCCTCGTAAGTATCTTTTTGAGAAGCAACGCTCATCGGGGAAAGCAATGCATCGCCGCCGTCGACCAGGTATATTTCGCTTCCTTTTCCGGCCAGTTCGGGGTATTCTTTTCTTAAAATGCCGTTACGCATCTCGGCGAACATCCCTGAGATTTCCACGCCCGTAGGCCCGCCACCGGCAATCACTACGGTGAGGAGCTTTCTGATTTCTTCCGGATCCTCGGAAATTGTAGCCTGCTCCATCTGCTGCAAGAGCCTGTTGCGCATGCCTATGGCATCCTCCACCGTTTTCATCGGCGTAGCATTGCGCTTGACATTCTCCATACCGAAAAAATTCGTTTCTGCGCCGGTGGCAAACACCAGGTAATCATATTCCAGCTCGCCGTTTGAAAGGATAATCTTGTTTTCGGTGGTTACCACGCTTTGCAGCTCACCCAACCGGAAGAAGAGATTTGGTTTTCCCCTGAAAAGCTTTCGGAAAGGGTAGCTGATGCTGGACGGCTCTAAAAACGCCG
Organism: Dyadobacter sp. CY327; assembly: GCF_021390415.1. NCBI lineage: Bacteria > Pseudomonadati > Bacteroidota > Cytophagia > Cytophagales > Spirosomataceae > Dyadobacter > Dyadobacter sp. CY327. The sequence goes on from NZ_JAJUXJ010000004.1 coordinate 294,161, forward strand.
TGGCAACCTGATAAATCAGCGGCGGGAAGAAATTGTAATTGTTCTTATCGACAAGTGTTACTTCAAACTTATTGCTTTTGGCCAGATCAAGCGCCAGATTCACACCGGCAAATCCGCCACCTACGATTACAATTTTCATAATGCTTACTGTTTATTAGGGGGTATCGTTTTTAATTATTTGTGCCGCGCTGATCGGCAAACAGTCTGCAAGCTTACCCCAAGTAAGATTATCAAAAGAGGCACGCTAGGCCAGGCTGTCGGTCATTTTCCCCGATTTTTTCAAATATTTGATATAACCATAAACCAGGCCGAGAAAAACACCTATGCCTATGAAAAGTTTGATACGCGTATCGCTGTCCGGCGTCAGCTCGGGATATCTGAACAAAATGATGGCAGTGATCCCCATTAACCAGACGAACAACGTGTTATATTCCTTTAAAATCCATCGCTTATAATTAAAACGCATGTCATTGAATGTCTCCGACATGCCGCTGAAATTGATGATCCAGCGATTCACTTTCCTGCAATAATTGTCGAAATCAGCGCCAAACTTGTTGCGTAAAAAATTCTCTTCGGCCAGCACGATCGCCTGATATATGAACAAAAAAGACGGCATAACAATGCCCACATAAACCAAAGAATTTGACAAAATACCGACCCCCAGCAACATTAGGATATTTCCAACATAAAGCGGGTTTCTGCAATGCTTAAAAATGCCTTCTGTCACCAGCTTCTCCGCGTAAACCCTCCTGTCGCGTCCGCCGCGGATAATGTATGCAAGGCCAATCGTAATGCCCCGGATTATTTCACCAGAAAATGTCACTAACAGGCCCAGAATGATCGGAAACAAATAATACTTCTCTCCAAAATGCTCCGGCTTGAACAGCAAAGGTGAGGGTAAGAATAAAAGCAGGTAAAGAAAAATGAACAAAATGTTTCTGAACCTGAAAAAGAAATTGCCAATAGTGACCATCATTTTTTATAAGCGATTAGACCTGAAAAATTATACCATTTGAAGAAAGTTTCACAATCTCCAAAGCCCGTTTCCTTTAATAAAAGCAGGTTTTCAGACAGCTTATAAGGAATCAGAACATTTTCCAGGGCCTCCCTTTTCTGCGAAATTTCCATCTCGCTGTAATGGTTACGGCGCTTATAATTGTAATAATATTTGATAAAATCACGATTGAAAACCGTGCTCTCTGCCAGCACTTTTTCCACCAAAAGCAACACGCCGCCGGGATTAAGTCCCTCGTAAATGTTGCGCAATAACCGCTCTCTGTACAGCGGCCTCACGAATTGTAATGTAAGGCAGAGGATCACAACGGACGCATTCTTGATCGGCAGCTTTTCGTGTAAATCGCCTGTTAACAGCTCATAAGGACGGACAAAACCCGCTTCCTTTAACTTTACATCACATTTGTCCAGCATTTCTGTCGACTCGTCGATGCCGATAAACCGGATGTCCGAAGGAATGAGCTTGTCCACTTCAATCATTGTGGTGCCCGTAGAGCAGCCCAGATCGTAAACAGAACTTCCTTCTTTGGCGTGATCCGCCGCAATTTCACCCAACATGCGCTGCATCTCGTTATAGAACGGGACGGATCTGCTGACCATGTCGTCAAAAACTTTTACAACTGTTGTACCGAATTTAAAATCGGATACTTTGGTAATTTCATCTTCAAAAACATTGTCGCGCTCGGGATGCGGAGATTCGGTCATCGTTAGGTTTGCGTTATTTAGGTTCGCTATCAGTTAGCTCCAACAAATATCCTGCCATCGGGCAGGGAAAAAGCAATGGAGTGGAATTCAGCCATAAAAATGGTAAATAAAAAATAAATTCCATTCACTAACGTGCACTTGCCTAATATAAACCGCATCAAACCGGCTTAATCCGCTGCACTACCGTCTTGCCGGTAGCCGTCTCAGTTCCTTTGAGTTCAATATAAAGTACATTGGGCGACCAGAACGTTCCCCCGTCGATCCGGATAAAAACCCGGCTCAGGATGCATTCTTTCTTGTTGATATTTGCATAAACGTGATACTCGTTCTTGCTGTCTTTCCTCAAATAAAGCGGCAATTTTGAGTACGCCACGGACCGCAGCTCGTAAGTAGCATTTCCGATAGCCTTGGAATTAATTCCGTATGCAAATTTTCGTTGCAGGTAATTCAGATCCTTCTTCTCGCCGCCATCGGCGTACTTCATCCAGAACGCATCAACAGGATTCTTTTGACTTAACCGACCCTGTTCGTCCATGTTAAGGTGGTAAATAATTGTATTCGCATTGGGATCACGCTGAATGTAGAAAAGCAATCCCGGGATGTTCTTTGGTACTGGAAATTCATCGGGCTCCGCAACGGCTTCCTTTGAATATTTATTAGCAGAATAACTTCCTGAATACGAACACAGCAGCAGGCTCAAAGCCAGCATCATTCTAACTGCGTTTTTCATGACTATTGTTGAGTACTATTGATAAATTGCCTGGGCAATCATTTCACGGTCACATTCTCCATATTGAAGCACTTCTTCAACCATTGCGGCATTCCCCGAAAATGGCCCGGACGACTGGATCTTCAAAGTGGCCATCGCCGCTCCGAACTCACCCGCTTCCTGTACGCCTGCTCCCTGAATTCTTTTGCTCAGATAACCAGCCATATACGTATCCCCGCAGCCCGTAGCATCCACGATGGCTGTTGGCTTATAGGCCGGAATCCGGAAAAAATCATTGTCTACATAGATCAGTGAGCCTTTGCTGCCCAGTGTGATGATCACTTCTTTTACACCAAGGTCCGCCAGATATGCAGCGCCCTTGCGCACGTCGCTGGTGCCGGTCACCACTTCCATTTCAAACTCATTGGCTTTGAGGATCGAAACATGCGGAAGCGCTTCTTTTTTATCGGCCCAGTCTTTATACAAAACCTTCTGATCTTTTACATATCTTAAATAACCCTGAATGTCCAGTGAAACCGTGCCCTTAGCGGCCAGCGATTTCAAAAGGTCCACAGTGATATCATCCGAAAGCAAGGGCCCTAAATGAAATATCCTGGCCTCAATGTCAGGCATTTGCGTGGTGGTGAATGGCGCCGCCTTATGCAGCACATTCTGTTCGCGGTGATCCTGGTTGGCACTGTAGATATTTTCAAAATACACGGTAAACTCACTCGGCTGCGAGAAGATCTGGATGTTTTCATCCCTTAATGCAGATAAAATATGGTTCTCTTTCTCAGCCAGCGCCGTTACCAGCATATAGTCCACATCGAATTGGCGCAGAGCCTTCGAAAAGTAAAACGAAGTGCCGCCGGGCATGAATTTGACTGACTGGGCAGTTACCACTTTATCCAAAGTAATGTGCCCTATGGTACAAATGTCGTACATGTTTTTTTTCAATTTAATTTTATCAAGGCTTGTGTCGGTGCCCGATAAAAGTTGACAACTAGCCCAAATTTGTAATGCTGTCCGCTATCCGGGCAAAATCGGTAATCTCAGCATCCGCATCCGAAACTTTAAAATCCGTATCGGCCTCATCCCACCCTTTCACATTCAGCCAGATCGTTTTGCAGCCTAATGACTTGGCCGGCTGAATGTCTTTGGAATAAGAATCCCCGATCACCACACATTCCTGAGGAGACAGTGCCAGCTGATCAATGCCAAGCTGGTAAATTTGCGGGTTGGGCTTCCGGACGCCAACGACAGCAGATTCAACAACAGCCTGGAAATAATCCCTTATGCTGAAATCCTCCAAAACGTGATTGATGTTCCCGTAAAAATTGGAAACCATCACAAGCGGGTATTTTTGCGCCAATAGTGCCAAAACCGGCGCTGCTTTTTCAACATTAGTGCGCGCAAATTGGTTACATTCCGTGGCGATGAGCCTTATTGCCTCATCTTGAAGAACAAATCCTTTTTCTTTCAAAAAACTGAATTGCTGCTCCACTTTCAGAAACAACACATCATAAAACACGTGGTGCGGTTCAATGATCGGCTTGATCGCTAATGCTCTCTCGCCGAATTTATATGCCTCCGCAAATGCATCCCGGTCCACATTTACCTGGTTACGCTGGTAACTTTCCCACAAAACATTGGCCCAATGCAGGCCGTTGGTATCGATCGTACCGCCGTAATCAAATAAAATCCCTTTAATCATATTGTACTTTGGCTGTCGGCAACCGGCTTGGGCCTTTTTTTAAATTGATATATATTATTAATGACCCTAACCCGCTGAGGGCCCTTTCACTCAACTAATGCAGCTTCCTGCTTTACTTTCGACTTCTTGGTAATCAGGGCTAATCCAATGATAATCCAGACAATTTCACGGATCCGCATTACGATGCCAATAAAGATGCCTTGTGATGCTGCAAATCCTACGCTGCTGAGTGCCAGTGCCAGCCCGCCTTCCCTTGTGCCGAGTTGCATGGGGAAGAAGAATATCAGGTTGGCAAAGAGCGACGATCCTGAGCTGATGATCAGCGATTCCGACAGCGACATGCCTAATCCAATGGCGTGGGCCGTGAAAAAGATCTCTGCACAGCCGATGACCCTTGCTACGAATTCATAGAACAACGACAGGTAAAAAACGTTTCTCCTCTCGGCATATAAAATGCGGATCTGTTCATCGACCTCGTATAATGTCTCAGAGTTCTTTAATGCAAATGCCCTCGCCTTGGTTTTGACAATAGGTATCTTTTCCAGAAGCCGGAATGTGCTGACAGTAAATCCCTTTTTATAAACATTGATAAACCAGTAACCTAAAACCAGCCCCGTCACGAGCAGAATCCCACATCCGGCCAGCATGACATTGTTCAATGGCACAACGGCTACAATCAGAACAATGGAAACGAGCCAGAAAATGACGTGCGAAAACATGTGCATTAAGCTGTATAACAAAACCGAAGAAGTTGCTTTCTGAATCCCTAATGCAGGTTTCAGTTCTAAAATCCGGTAAGGTTCCCCGCCCAGCGCCACAAAGGGCGTAATATAGTTAATCGCATATCCCGAAACTGTCAGTTTCAAAACCGACCAGAACGAGAGATTGCTTTCAGGTAAATTCGGCTCGCGGATGATCGAACGAAAGGCAAGCGCATTCAGGATGTAGATCACCAGCCAGCTCCCGATCACGGGAATGAACCAGATGCCTGTCCTGCTGATATTTTCCCAAATCACAAGCGGTCCCGTGCCGTAGATCATATAACCTAACGACAAAATGCCGATCGCCATGAAGAGGGCTTTATACGCCTTGGAACTCATTCGTTTTTTCAGTCAAAATCTTTTGATAAAAATAACGGCTCACTTTCTCCTGGTTCACGATCATGTAAATCAGGATCGGGTTCAGGACAAACATATCGAAGAAGAAATAAATCCACGATTGGTCCAGAAACAGCCATAAGAACAGAAAAAGCACACGTGTGTTGAACTGAACAATGTTGGTATACTTCATCAAGGGCTTGTTATGCGCCCTGAAATCGGTTACCAGCGCTGTGGGCAAGCCATTTTTGTATTTTTCACGCACCAAAGTCAGGAGCTTTTGCAAATGGGGTGAGAAGCTTTCCTGCAACTTGGTGTAGTTCAGGTAAGTACGGGCGATGAATTTCATCCCAAAGTTCTTGCGCCAGGTAAGGCTGTCGTATTCTGCCTGCAAGTCGCGGCTGTTGTCGAGCTCGCTTCCCGATGTTCCTTTGATAAAGAACAAATGCACATTGCGATAGTAATCCGCCATTGCCGACTGGACCACATGTGACGCGCCCGCGAGCACACCCGGAACCCAAATCCACGCGCTCCAACCCTCATTCATGCTCCTGAGACAGATCGCAATGTGAATGGCAATGAACCAAAAATCACCAGCGGCCCCGTCCAGAATCCTTCCTAACCGGCTTTTATCATTCGTCATCCGCGCAAGTTGCCCGTCCGCACTGTCCAGCGAATTGGCAAAAACGAGCAGCAGCATCCCGATCACATTGATCCACAATTCCTGATAATAAAACAGGATCCCCGCCGCAACGCCGAAGAAAATACTGATAATCGTAACCGGATTGGGCCTCAACCCTATTTTGGCACAAAACAATGCGATCTGATAGCCGATCGGGCGGTAAAACCAAATGTCGATCTGCTCCTCTGTATCGTTGGATTTCAGTGAGCTTTCAAATGCGGATGGCGCTGGTTCGGGAGCGGCGTTGTGCTTTATAACTGGATCCATTAATTGCTTTTTGTAAATTTCTCGTATATAATGCTGGCAATGTGTCCGGCTGCTTTGTCACGGCATGGCGCGAAACTCGGCCAGTCGTTCAGATCAATAATGCGGAAACTGCCGTCTTTTCCTATAATGGCGTCACCGCCGTAAATATCTATTCCAACTGCTCCTGATGCGTCCGTAGCAACCTGCTGCAAACGTCCCGCATCAAAGGGATAATAAGCCGATGCGCTGTTAATGTTTTGGTATTCAACATATTTATGATGGTTGTTATCATAAGGATAAAACCAAAAGAAAAAGTCCGTCCCGCGCACGCCGTAAAATTTCACGAGGTCACCGATCAAATGTTTGCTGATCACCGCATCCGGAATGTCCCGCAATGCATATTCCCGCAAAATCTCCCTCGCTTCTTCACGCGAGGCTGCAAATGAAACGTCCTCTTTGTGTATCGCGTGAAAATCGCCTCTTTTGATCCAGTAACCTTTCCCTGTAATGGCATCAAAAACATCGTCGCCTGTGTAATCCGTTGGCACAATGTAGCTTTCGGCTACGGGAATGTTATTTTGGTTTAAAGCATTTGTCAGGTTCGTGCGAAAGCAATTTTCTATTCCGAATGCTGAGTTAATGACCTGTGCACCGTTTTCTTCCAACGCCTGCAATTTTTTAACCACTTCTTTCTGGCGGGCCATCGTGAAGATATGCCGCTCGGCGATATTTTCATTTTTCAAAAAATCGTCCTCAAAACTGATTCTCACTTTGCATCCCATTTTTTCTAATTCCTTTGCTGTCAAAGAAAAAATCGCATCGTCATTTCCAATGTGGTTAGGCGAGAACTTGCGGTTCCTCGGAACGCCTAAGATATTTAATTCACTCATTTACGCTGCGGCAGGCCAAACGCTCCTGCCTTTATTTGGTGTCGGTTACTCAATTAATTTTTCAATCAAACAGCTGCTTCCGGGCTCAAAAAAAGCTCGGCTGTTGCAATGTCCTGCACATGGTCCACGTCCACAATTTTGGAAAACGGATAGGCTTTCAGATGAATGTTGTTTTCCAGCAAACTGCGCTGAAAGTTCCGCATCCGGCTTACTCCGCCATTCACGGCATCATTGACCAGCGCAATAGCCTCTTTTCTCAAACAATAAATTCCGCCCGAGATGAAGCTTGTTTCCGTCGTATTTTTATCCGTGAAAGCGGTAATGTTCCCGGCCTCGTCAATAGTTACGTACAAAGGACTTTCGTCGTCGATGAATGTGGTTACAGCCATGAGGCCTCCCAATTCTTCATTTCCCGCAAATTCCTGAATGTAGGCTGTGAACTCTTCTTCTTTAAAAACAGTGTCTGTTGTCGTCAGGCAAATTTCTTTCAGTTCCGGGTCGCTGCCGAACAGTTCAAAAACACTGTGCAGCGAACTCGGTGTTGATTTTTTCACAATATGAATCGGCAATGTCAGGCTAAGCTCGTTCAAATGACTTTCCAGCACGGCTGATTCTTCATTGATAATGATCATGATTTTTTCAGCATCATTCCGCATGAAAATCCCTATCAGCCTGTCTATCAGCATTTCGCCATTCAGCGTCACCATGGGTTTTGGGAGTTTGAAACCCTCCTTTGCCAATCGTGATCCTTCTCCGGCCGCTATAATTGCGTAGTTCATATTATTGGTGTCTTTTTCTAAACCTCTCTTAAAAATCAAGCCTGAACCGTGCCCTTATCCCCCATTCTGAAACATTCGGATTGTCGAGATAGGTGAAACGTTTCACCAGATCGACGCGTAACAGCTTGAAAATGTTTGCTATACCCACGCTTCCCTCAATGTAAGGCTCGCGCGACAATGTGTAACTGATCGGCTTGCCGTTCTCATCTACGGGAAAGCGGAAAAGTGCAGGGTTATTGGCCGGGTTGTTTTCGTCCCTGAGCCCGCCCATAAGTCCTTTGAAGCTGAAAACTTCTCTCAGTTTCAGCTTTTTCAGCAACGGGATTTTATTAAATAAAAAGCCGTTCATATAATACTGCACATCCAGACTCGCATAATGATCGCTCACGAATTCCAGGAAGTTCATCAGGTTATAGCTGTTGAGCTGGTAAGCGTAAGTCTGGTTGGCACGGTGAATGGTAAGCAGCGGGAAAAGAACGTTTTTACCAAAAATGTAACTTCCCTCAGCCGTCACATCTGCATAACCAAATTGCGACAGGTAAACCCGTTTTGCAATGTTCGCTGAAACATTATGATAGCGGTTCTGACCTTCAAAAACGCCTTTCAAACCCGCATTATAGCGTACTGTGAAGATCGGATATTTGTTAATGATCGGCGTGCGATACAGTTTTCCCTGGTAATATTGCTCATGCGGCGCATAGCGTAATTCCAGGTTGGCTTCTGTGTTACTTAATCCGCCCACATTCTGCAATTCGCCTTCACTATTCAGTTTTTCGTATCTTAAAATTCCGGCTGGCGTCTGTCTCCAATTGGTAAAACCAATTTTGTAAGAAAAGCGGCTTTCAAACTCGCGGACATATTCGAGCTTGTACACATCATTGTAAAGCCAGCGGTTGTTGTCACCTCTTTTGAATGATAAAAGGAAGTTATCTTCCTGCACAAACTGCAAATCCTGGCCCGGAATCTTGGTGTCGCGCTGGTAACTGGCGCGGATGTAATTCAGCGGGAAATGGTAAACAGACTTGTTATTGAAAGAATAAGTGCCGCTCAGGAAATATTTCCATTTCTGGTCTTTAAAACCATAAGCCGCATAAGTTTCAATGTAAAAGCGCTTGCTGAAATCCGTGGTCGTGCGTCCGCCGAAACGAAGCCTGAAACCTTCCACGGGGTTGAAACTGTAAAACGTGTTCACCGGCCCCACTTCTACTTTGCCAAAAGACTTGTAACCTGACAATAATAGGGTGGCAATGTCCATCGTACGGCGGAAGGATGGAATCGTTTGCAGCGTGTCCACATTTCTGTAAATATTCAGCTCCATTTTTTCCAGCGGCAAATGTCTCGCGCCTGCCCAGAATGCTTCGCCCGTTTTTACGTCGGGATTGAATGCAACCTCCTCACTCGGCCCGCTGTAAACGCTGTCCGGGCGGGTTTGATTAACCGTGTAATTTTTGAAATTCACCACACGCTGCCCATAAAACCCGGCATTTTTCTCGCCTAAGGCGAATTCCATGCCCAATGTTGTCTTGGTCGGGTGATAGCGTCCGTCGGGTCCTTTTTCATATTCCAGACGTGCTTCGAGGTCACGCATGAAGTTGAGGTTAATGTCTTTATTAACCGTCAGATATGCATTTTGGACACCATAATTTCCGTCCAGTGTAATGTACAGCTTACCTTCAAAAAGCATATCTGTCTTGTTTCTTGGAACAAAACCCAGTTCAACAAGCCATGGCGTTTCGGTCTTGATCGTGTCGCGGATGAAGAATTTGTAGAATGTAGGCGCCGAATTTGCGATCGGGCTCAGCAATAGGTTGGTGGCGATGGAAATGTCATTTTCATACAAATTGACATCTTCATATAACCTGTTGAAATAGGCGCTCAAACCATCATTATCCACAAATTTCGCATCAAACTCTGCCCTTCTGTTGGCCAGCACCCATTGTTTTTTGGTATATGGATTTTTGCGGAAATAAATCTGCGAAAGCTTTTCCTGAATGTAAGCCGGCAGCATATTCTTTCCGCCCATGGCCGTAGAATCCTGATCTTCGAAAAGGAACTGATAATTTTTGAAAATACGTTTTTCCTTGAAATTGTCCGACAGGTTGCTCAGTGCGAAGGAGATCTTTTCGTACTGCTCATATTCCACAAAGTCATTGGCGGCCATTTTGTTCTGGTCCTTATGCGCAATCACTTCGCGGATCAGCTGAACAGCCGGGTTATCCTTGTTGCGGTAACGGCCTCTTCCCTTAATGGTCACTTCTTTGAGCATGGACGCATCCACAGCCAGTTTCACATTGATCACTTGCTCAATGCCGGGCGTGATGGGTTTTTCAACGCTGAGATATCCTACGTATGTGAACTTTACGGTTTTATATTCTTCACGCAATGTCATTGCGTATTTTCCGTCTGCGTCGGAGGCTGTTCCCATGGTCGTGCCAGGGATCAGGACGGATACGAAAGGCAATGTTTCGCCTGTTTTCGCGTCGGTAACGGTTCCTTTAATTGTCGTGGTGCTTTGCGCTATGGCAGTTCCGGAAAGGGTCTGTACGAGACAGAGGATCAGGGAAACTTTTAACCATACCGACTTACTTATTGTTTTCATTTGTGAACGTCATAACGTATTTTTCATGGATGCGTTTTTAATAAATCGTGCAGACTGCGGAGCCCGGAAGCCCGAAGGCCCGGACGCTCAAAACCCAGCACGATGATCAATCCGGCATTCGATTGCTAAAGCCACTTATTTTCTTTGTACCACATCAGGGTTTCCTGCATGCCCTGCCGTAAGTCGTATTGCGGCGCGTAGTGCAGGCTGTTTCTGGCTGCTTCAATGCTGCAGATCCAGTTTGAAGCCGTGAGCTCTTTGAGTTTTTCCTTGTTCAAAACCGGGGTTGCGGCGGTGAATCCGTAAACGAAGTCCAGGAAGCCGGCCATCAATTTTACCAAAGGCAATGGCAAATGTGCCCTGAAAATGTTCTTGCCGCTGATTTCCCGGAACCGGTCTGCGAATGCATAACGGTCGTAAGCTTGCCCGTCGGAAATGTTGTATACTGTTGTTTCGCGCTGGTTTTCCAGCATTGCAGCCATGGTGGCGGCCACAAGATCTTTGACATATACGAAGCTCAGCCGCTGCGGGCCCTTGCCTATATATGCATCCAATCCATTGTTCAGTGTTTTGAAAAGAATAAACAAATCCTTTTCACCGGGACCGTAAACGGCAGTCGGACGGATAATGGTTAACGGTAAGCCGCTCACCTGCGCGAGATATTGCTCGGCCAGCAACTTGCTTTTGCCATAATCGGTCACAGGAATGGGCAATGTTTCCTCTGTAATGGGCTGTTGCTCAGCATAAGCAAGCGGACCGATAGCAGCCAGGCTGCTCAGAAAAACAAAGCGTTTCAAAGGAATATTGGCTGACATTGCGGCCTGTGCCAGATGCAGAGAATATTCTGCATTGACTTTGTTGTAAACGGCCGTTTTTTTAGCCTTGGTCACTCCTGCTGCGTGGATAATGTAGGAATAGCCTCCATCTTCCAGTAATTCTGTTAAGGTATCCCTTGACTCAAAGTTCGTATTCACAAACGTCAGCGGGCCTTTCCCGGTTTTTCCCGAATCGCCTTGCAGCTTTTTCAGAAAGGTCAGGTCGCTGGAAGGCCTTACTGCTGCGTGCACTTCCATGCCTGCTTCCAGTGCTGCTTCTACCAGGTGAAACCCGATGAAACCGCTGGCCCCCGTTATGAATACTTTCTCTTTCATATTGCTTTTTCCAGCAGTCTGTACCGTTTGTACAGCTTGCCGTTGATCTGTTCAATGGCGTGGTTCATGAGATAATTGCCTTCCAGCATCCATGAACATTCGCCACCTGTGACTTTTGTGCCGTAAGTGTTTTTGATGATATGGCCGTATAAACAGGCTTCTATGCCCATTTTGCGGTAACCTTCAATCACACCCAATGTCAGCACGCGAATGCGGGTTATATTTTTTTTGCCAAACAGTAATTTAAAAATTCCGGTCGGCAGCAAACGTCCTTTTTTAATCTTGATCTGGATCTGGTTAATGTCGGGGATGCCCAACACGAAACCGACCAGCTTGTTATCCTTTTCTGCAACGAGACAAAAATTGGGATCAAGGACCAGTTTCAGGTCATTGGCCAGGTAATCGAATTCCTTTTCGGTCATCGGAACAAAGCCAAGGTTCTTGTCCCAGGCGCTGTTGTAAATTTCCCGGATCTTCACCACCTCGTTTTTGAAATCTTTCAGATTGATCTTGCGAATGGTGATCCCGCTCCTTTTGAGCCTTCCTTCCAGCGCTTCGATCATCCTTACCGACTTATCGTTCGCCTCGTTCACATTGATCTCGTAAGCAAGCAGGTCCGTCTTTTTCACAAGTCCTGTATTTTCGAGCAAAGGCACGTAATACGGCGGATTGTAAGGCATCATCGCCATCGGCGGCCGGTCGTAACCTTCTATCAGCAGGCCCACCGTATCATTGGTCGACAAATTCACCGGCCCGATCAGGTTATCCGCTCCTCTTTCCTTCACCCACTCAGCCGCCTGCCCGATGAGCAGATCGACCACTTCCTGGTCATCAATCGTGTCAAAAAATCCAAAAAAACCATCTTTTCTGCCTGTAAACGCATTATGATTGCGGTTATCAATCGCCGCAACCCTACCCACAATCTTATCTCCGTCGTACGCTAAAAACAGCTTAACCTCCGAATGTTCATAAAAGGGATGCTTCTTCGGAGAAAGCATATCTCTTTGCGCGATAAAGAGCTCGGGAACGTAATTGGGATTTTCCTTATATAATTCGTGGGGAAAATCAATGAACAGTTCCAGGTCTTTGGGAGAGTTTACGTGGGCAATGCGCTTCATAGTTTTGCGGTTACAGCTTCGGGACAGATCTGACGATATATTTTAGCCATTTTATCAACTGCTTCTTCAATCTGCCCAAAAGTGTGCGTCGCCATCAGCGAGAAACGGATAAGCGAATCTTCCGGACGAACCGCTGGTGAAACCACCGGGTTCACGAACACGCCATCTTCCTGCAACAGCTTGGTCATCAGGAATGTTTTCTCGTTATCGCGGATGTAAACCGGCAGGATCGGGCTTTCTGTTTTGCCCAGGTCGAAACCGTTTACCAGCAACAATTCTTTCGCATATCTTGTATTGGCCCAAAGGCGTTCAATGTGATGCGGCTCGGATTCAATGATGTCCAATGCTGCCAATGTGCTCCCTACGGCTGCCGGCGTCATACTCGCACTGAACATAAGGGACCGTGCGCGGTGTTTCAGGTAATCGATCGTGGCTGCATCGCCGGCAATAAAGCCGCCCAAAGAAGCAAGCGATTTGCTGAATGTTCCCATGATCAGATCAGTAGTCTCGGTCAGGCCGAAGTAGGAAGCTGTTCCTGCTCCGTTTTTGCCGATAACACCTAGGCTGTGTGCGTCATCCACCAAAACCGAAGCGTCAAACTCAGCTGCGATGGCATTCAATTCAGGAAGTTTAACGATATCGCCTTCCATGCTGAAAATTCCGTCCGTAGCGATCAGCTTCACGGCTTCTTCCGGCAAAAGGCTCAGTTTTTTCCTGAGGTCTTTCATATCATTGTGCGCATACTTGATCACTTTTGAGAAAGACAACCGGCAACCGTCAATGATGGAAGCATGGTCGCTTTCGTCCAGGATCAGGTAATCGTTACGGCCCGTAAGGCTTGACAATGCACCTAAATTCGCCTGGTAACCCGTGCTGAAAAGCACCGAAGCTTCTTTTCCGGTGTAAGCGGCCAGCCTTCTTTCCAGTTCCTCGTGAATGTCCAGCGTTCCGTTCAGGAATCGCGAACCGGCACATCCGCTTCCGTATTTCTGAACCGCTTTTTGCGACGATTCAATAATGTAAGGATGCGAGGTCAATCCCAGATAAGAATTGGATCCAAACATAAGGACCGGCTTACCATTGATGATCACTTCCGTATCCTGCCCGGATTCGATGGGGCGGAAATAGGGATAAAGACCTTTGGATCGAATGTTAGCCGCGTCTTTAAATTCGGCGATGCGCTTATTTAATTTTTTACCCATAAGTAATTAATGTCAGAATCAACAGCTTCTTTTAGTGGGGTGCCTGGTGGCTTTCAAGCCGAGGCTGTGGGGGTGATCAGAGCGATCAGTTGGTATTGTAGTGGTTATTTTCCATGCTAATTTTTTTAGAACTTGAGTTTGATAAAAATGTCAGTTTCAGTCGCCGCGGCCTTTAATTTCACTGTTCTTAAACTACACTCCGGCCGCAACATTTTACCGGAATTTATCTACTGGCATTCAAAGTTAAAAGGTAAACCCGATACCTGCCATACTAGTTCATCAAATTCCCTATTCATTTTGCATTTTACCGTTAACATGAAAAAAAACTTTTTGCACTTTTCATCCATTTAGCCCCTAAAACGCCAAGTTCTGACCAACTTGCCTTTCAGTTTTTCAAAATGGGGAACTTTATCAAACAGTAATTTTTTCATGTTAACGTTTATCCCAACTACGCTTCTTCCACCACTATACTTTTGGTTACCGCGCCCGACCGGAATTTAGCGGATGACCACTTTTCCGCCACTCTGTCGACCAGGTAATACATCATTGGCACGAGATAGATGGTTAAAAGCATTGAACTGGTCAGTCCGCCTATTAAAACCCATGCCAGCGAATTCTTCCATTCTGCCCCTGCGCCGGTTGCCGTTGCAATAGGCACCATACCGATCACCATCGCAATGGTCGTCATCAGAATCGGACGAAGACGCTCTTCTCCTGCGATCAGGATCGCTTCCCGGAACGGCACGCCCAGCTCTTTTTGCTGATTTGCAAAGTCGACGATCAGAATTGCATTTTTAACTACAAGCCCGATCAGCATCAGCATTCCCAAAAGGGCAAAAATACCGATGTTCGATGATGACAATGCAAGTGCCAGAAGCGCCCCGACAACGGCCACCGGAATCGAGAACAACACCACGAGCGGATAAACAAAACTGTCGTAAAGCAGCACCATGATAAAGTATACCAAAACCAACCCCGCCAGCATCGCCAGCCCCAGTGAACCAAAACCTTCGCTCTGGTTTTTTGCGTCGCCTCCCCATGTCAGAATAATGTCTGATGGAAGTGGCTTCTCTACTAACCCGGCTTGAATATTGCTCACCAATGTTCCCGATCCAATCCCTAATGTATTAGCGGTTACAGTTACGGATGAACGACGGTTCTTGCGCTCCACAATCGACGGTCCGTTGCTAAGACTCACGTTTGCGAATTCGGCCAGGCGCACCGGACGCTTCGCGGCGGGACTGTAAAAATTAATGTTTTTGACGTCATCCGGGTTTTTCCGGTCGAACGCGTCCAGCATGATGCGTATCTCGTAATCTTCACCGCCATCCCGGTATTTGGAATCGTCATTTCCCGCAAATGCATTCTGCATGGTCGCACCCACAGTCTGAATGTCCAGACCAAGCTTCGCCATTTTTTCGCGGTCAATTTCGACCCTTACTTCGGGGTTACCTGCCTCGACGGACACATTCACGTCGTTTGCGCCGGGTGTTTTTCTTAATCTGTTAGCCAAGTCATTGGCAGAAACCAGGATCTTATCCAGATCATCGCCGCTCAGGAAAATCTCGATCGGAGACGCGCCGGAGTTCACCATTCCCACAGCTGCGGAGTTGAATTCCACGCCTGCGAATTTTTGTTCCAATTCTTTCCGAACAGCAAGCATGTAATCCTCAGTCGGTTGTGCATTCTTGCGTTCTTCTGCGGGGATCAGTTCTACTGTCAATTCGGTTCTGTTCGTCTCGCCGCGGCCGGAGCTGTTCAAACCTGTGCTCGCTCCGCCAACATTAGCGAAGATCGTTTTCACTTCCGGTTTTTGTCTTAAATAATCCTCTATTTGTCTGGATGTGAGGTTATTCTGTTGCAATGAAGCACTTTTATCCAATTTCATGGTCAGCAGAAACTTACCCTGATCACCTTCGGCCACGAACTCTGAACCAATGATTCCCAGGCTCATTACCCAAACTGTCATTCCAAAAATCGCTATCAAAATCCCTGAAAACGCCAGCTTATGGCCAAGCACCCACTGCAAACTGCCGTGATACCATTTGGTCATCTTGGTAAGGCCTTTTTCAAACCATAACAAGAAAGCCTGTACGGGATTTTTAGGATCCAAATGTTCGATCCGCGCCATTTTGGAAGTCATCCAGGGCGTAAGCGTAAAACTTACCAGTAAGCTGACCATAGTCGCAAATGCAACTGTTAAGCTGAATTGACGAAGCAAATCGGCGATTACCGAGTTCACAAATGTGATCGGAACAAAAACCACCACAATTACCAGCGTAATCGCCAATGCCGCAAACCCAATTTCGGTAACCCCTTCAATGGTCGCATCCCAGCGGTTTTTGCCCATTTCGAGATGTCGCTGAATGTTTTCCAGGATTACAATCGAGTCATCGACCAAAATCCCGATCACCAGCGAAAGTGCCAGTAAAGTCATCAGGTTCAGCGAGTAACCCATCAAATACATAAAAAGGAAAGCCGCGATCAATGATGCCGGCACCGACACCATTACAATGAATGCATTCCGGAAACTGTGCAGGAACAACAGCATTACCGCAGCCACCAGGATTACCGCAATGATCAAGTCATGCGTTACGGCTTCCACGGATTCCAATGTAAAAATGCTGCTGTCGTACGCGATCGCAAATTTCACCTTGTCCTTTGCATTCGTTTTTTCAATCTCCGAAAGCTTCGCCTGAATGGATTTGCTGATCTCCACCGCATTGGCGTCCGATTGTTTTTTTACAAACAACCCGATCCCGTTGATGCCATTGTAACGGCTAATGCTTTCTGCGTCAGTAAGTCCGTCGGTAATGTTGGCAACGTCGCCCACGCGGATGGGACTGCCGGTTACTGGCGAGGTGATTACCAGATTTCTGATGTCGTCAATAGAAGTAAACTTTCCTGCGAGACGCAATGTCATGTTTTCGCTCGTGCTCTTTACTTTTCCGGTTGGAAAGTCGAGGTTAGCCTGATTAATCGCCTGGGTAACCTGCAAAAGCGATAAGCCGTAAAAATTCAGCTTGTCGTTGTTCACATTTACGCGGATTTCGCGCTGGTCGCCGCCGGTCATTGTAATTTCAGCAACGCCTTCGATCTGTGTTAGTATTGGCAGATATTTGTCTTCAACCTGCTGATAAAACACTTCATTCGGCAAGCTTGAAGTTGCGAGCAGCTGCATAATCGGCTGATCGCTGGGTGATATTTTCGATAAGGAAGGCGTTTCGGCGTCGTCCGGCAAGTCGCTGAGCATGTTGTTCACATCACGCTGCGCATCTTCCAGGGCTTTATCAATGTCCGTTCCGGCTTTGAATTCCACGATCACCAATGATGCGCTTTCCAGAGATTTGGAAGTCACTTCCTTAATGTTGTCCAATCCGGAAACAGCGTCTTCAATTTTCTTACTTACCTCCGATTCCACTTCCGTCGGCGCTGCGCCTGGGTAAACCGTTGTGATTGTGATCGTTGGGACGGAAAATTCCGGTAGCAGCATGTAATTCAGCTGCGTGTAGGAAACAAGCCCACCCAGGATCAGCACTGCGAACAGCACGATGATCATCGACGGACGTTTCAATATGGTTTGAATAAATTTCATGTTTTCTCTGGCTAATGAGTGTTATTGTGCAACAACAGAAGTTCCGTTTTGCAGATTAATCTGTCCGCTGGTCACGACTTTGTCGCCCGCTTTCAGTCCTTTTGTGATTTCATAAAATTCGTTGGTCGTGGCGCCGATGGCTACGTCGCGCAGGTTTGCTTTGCCGTTTTCAACCACGTAAACCTGTGGCTGTTTCGCTGAACCCGTAATTGCCTGGCGTGGCACGGCCAATGCCTCGCCTTTCACTTCGCCAGTGTTGGCGATGGAGCCATACATGCCTGCTTTCAATGGATTTTTCTGTGAATTCTGAACCGTGATCTCTACCGGATAATTGTGCGCATCATCGCCTTCTGCGCTTACCATGGTCACTTTCCCTTTGAAATCTACGTCAGGATAAACATCCGTTTTGATGCCGATCGTTTTGCCATTGCGAAACTCATTTACCGATTTTTCAGGAATGTTCACCACCAATTTCAGCAGGGAAATGTCTGTAATCTCGGCCATAGGCGTTCCTATGCTCACTACGGAGCCTTTTTCAACCATTTTGGCCGTCACAATCCCCGAGAAAGGAGCGATGATGCTGGTGTTGGCAACCTGTTTTTTCAATTGCTTGATCTGCGCTTCGGTGCTGCGAATGCTTAGTTGCGTTCTTTCCAGGTTTACCGCAGGAACCGCGTCGCCTTTTACGAGCACTTCGTAACGTTTCAAATCATTCTGATAACCTTCCAATGTAACCTGCGCGGCCTCGATCTGGTAACGCAATTGCTCGTCGTCCAGCTTGGCGATCAGTTGTCCGGCCTTTACGAATTGTCCTTCTTCAATGTTCAGACGAACGATTTCGCCGCCTGCCTGCGGACGGATCTCTACTTTGCGGTTGGGAGTAAAAGATCCCAAAAAGGATGCTTCCTGTGATAATCGCCGTATTTCTGCGACGGCAACTTTCACACCTACTTTGGGATCTGTATCGGGTATGTAAACTTTCTGTGCTGTCTTTTCTTTGTTGTCCAGCAATTTTGCCGCAGTAAGTCCAATGCCTGCAATCACGGCTAAAAATATAAGTAAACGTTTCATAATCTTGATGTTAATGTTTAGTACAGTAGTAGTTGAGTGTTATTTTTGAATGAGTGAGCCGGTCGCTTTTTTCCATTCCAGCTCAGCTTTCAGCAATTGGACAAGCGATGTGAGATAATTGCTTTGCGCGTCCAGGTTGCTGTTTTCAGCTTGAATTACATCTGTCAGCGAAACCGTTCCCTCCTTGAATTGCAGCTGGATCTGTTTGTAAACCCTGGATGCCAGCGCCACCTGGTCTTTCTTAGCATTAATGTTCCTTTGTTCGACGGCGAATTTGTTGCGCGCATTGGCTTCTTCCATGGCGATTGACTCTTTCACTTGCCTCAACTGCACATTCAATTTGTCATTATCAATCTGATTCTGAGTGCGTTTGGCGCGTCGGGCCATTCCGTCGAACACATTCCAGTTTAGCTGCAAACCAGCCCAGTAACCAGGCACATCCTGAAACGTTGAATTCTCGCCCCCTTTGGCATAGAACGCCATATTAGCGACTCCGTAGGCATTCACAGTGGGGATAAATCCAGACTTAATGTTCTTGTCCTGCAACTCATTCAGATCACGTTGCTTATTCAATAAGGCCACATCCGTGCGCCTTAATTCAGCATCCTGCGCTTGTGCAGGCAGCGAAACATCGCTAACGTTAACTGTTATACGCAACGAGTCGGTCTGTGGCGTGCCAGTGTAATATTTGAGAAGATTAACGAGCTGGCTGTAATTGTCTTTCAAAGTGGCCAGCTGCGTTTCTGTTGTAGTTTTGTTGATTAAAATCCGGTCAACATCCACGCGCTGGCCTAACTTATTCTGATAAAGGAGGTCTGAAACTTTGTGCATGCGGTCCAGCGAAATGAGGTTGCTATCTAAAAAAGCCATTTGCTGCACCACCGTAACGATATTGTAATAGGCATCCGTAACATTGTAAGCCACATCTTCTTTGGTTTTCACCGTGCTTAATGAAGTCAGCTCGCGATTGAGATTAGCTGCTTTCAAAGCATATTTTACAGACGGATTGTACAGATTCTGAGTCACTTGCGCTGTCGTTGACAAATTGTAAGGCAAACCGAACGCCAATGTGCTATACTGTCCTTCTGGCCCGCCAAATGCGCTTGCAGGCACGACCTGTCCTGGGATTTTGAAATAACGTCTGTAATCTCCGGAAACCGCGACATTAGGCAGTAAAGCAGATTTCACCTCGTCAATCCTTGCGTTTGTTTTCCGTTCTTCCAGCTGCGCCGACTGAATGGAAAAATCATTTTTCATGGCTAATTCTAAGAGTTGCGGCAGCGAATATTCCTGCGCTTTTGTGCTGCCTATCGCCACAAAAGACAATAGGGCTGCGATATGAAATTTTAATTTCATGGCTAATTTCAAGTAAATGTTTATTTTAAATGTTTGTTTAAACGGAGGGCAAAAAAATTTAGATTAACTGATTACCAAATAATTGCAAATCATTTCCTTAATGTGGTTTTTCTGAGTTTCTGCAAACTTTTCAAAATCTTCATCCGTCATATTGTAAAGCTTCTTGTGAATGGGTTTTCCCAGGAAAATAAATTCAACAGAGCATTTGATCAGCGGCAGCAAGTTTTCAAGTCTGAGCTCCCGGATCGTTCCATTCGCAATGCCCTCTTCCAGCTGGGTTGTAAAATAGGATTCCTGTAATTTTTTGAAAACCGACATGCCAGAGAACAAGCGGTCCGGTTCCTTGTGAATTTCATTCATGATAAAAATCACCAAATCAGGCTCATTTTTCATCATATTGAAATCGTTTTCGATCATCTCCGAAATCTTGCTCTTAATGTCAATCTTCTTATTGAGAATTTCGAGCGTGCTGTTAAAATACATATCCAGCACTTCACTGAAAATCTCAAGAAACAGCTTTTCCTTACTTCTGAAATAATAATTCGTCAATGCAATGTTCATATCAGCTTCGCGGGCAATGTCTCTCGACGTCGTTCCATCGAAACCTTTTTTAAGAAAAACCCTTCTTGCCGCCTCCTTAATCTTGTCCTCGCTTTTTTCTCCTATGCACTTCACTTGCTTGTCTTATTTAAGTTTCTGTCAGGTTATTCTAAACCGCACAATGTATTAATACAAACCAAAGGTCTGCAAAAAAATTCCTTCTCACAACTGTTTTAAATAAATAATTTAAACAACCATTTAAAACTATAATTTAAAACTAATATTTATCTGATTAATACAATTCCACCTGTTCACAAGGCGGCTCTTCGCTCAACAGCTCAAAACTTTGCCGGGCAATCTCAAACTCCTCATTTGTAGGCACAACCAGGATTTTCACCCGCGACTCTGCCGAACTTATTTCCTTAATCTCGGATGATTTGATGCGATTTGCTTCCTGATCGATTTTTAATCCCAAAAATTCCATATCCCTGCAAACACGCTCCCGCATCTGCGGATCATTCTCGCCTACGCCGGCTGTAAAGATGACTGCGTCGAGACCGTTCAATGTGGCGGCATAGGAACCAATGTATTTTTTAATCCGATAGGCATACATATCCGAGGCGAGTTCCGCATCATAATTGCCCATTTCCAGCAGTTTCCGCACATCGCGCATGTCGCTATGGCCCGTGAGCCCGAGCATTCCGGATTGTTTGTTTAATAAAATATCCATTTCGTCCGGCGTCCTGCGTTCCTGCCTTAGCAAATGCAGGATTACGGAAGGATCAATGTCGCCCGACCTTGTTCCCATGATCAATCCGCTCAAAGGCCCGAAACCCATGCTCGTATCCAGCGACTTGCCGCTATCCACGGCCGTAATGCTGCAACCATTTCCCAAGTGAATGCTGATAATCTTGGCATCCGGCTTGCCCATCCACGCCATCGCTGCAGCACTCACATATTTGTGGCTTGTGCCATGAAATCCGTAAGCGCGGATGCGCATCTCAGCGTAATATTTTTCGGGAATGGCGTAACGAAAGGCATATTCAGGCATGGATTGGTGAAATGCGGTGTCGAAAACGGCAACCTGCTTTGCGTTAGGAAATGTTTTTTCCGCAATTTCAATGCATTTGTAATTCACCGGATTATGCAGCGGCGCGAGCGAGAATAAGGAACGGATCTTTTCCTTCACCTCATCCGTCACCATTACAGCAGTTGTAAAATCCTCGCCACCATGCACCACGCGGTGTCCGACCACTTCTATTTCATTTATGTTTTCAATGATCCCGGTTTCGAAATCAGTGAGCAGCTGCACGACTTTTTGAAGGCCTTCCGCGTGATCTTTTACGAAGAATGTGCTTTCTGTCAGCTTCTCAACGCCGTCTTTCTGCACCTTATGCCGGATAAAGCAGTTTTCTTTTCCAATCCGCTCCACAATCCCTGCACTGAGCGGTTGCTGATCGGGCATTTTGAAAAACTGGTATTTCAGCGAGCTACTGCCCGAATTGATGATGAGAATGTTCATTCTTGCTGACATTGAATGGCGGTGATTACCACGGTGTTGAAAATATCGTCCACGGTGCAGCCGCGGCTCAGATCATTGATGGGCTTGTTCAATCCCTGCAACATCGGCCCGATCGCCAAAGCGCCCGTTTCACGCTGAACGGCCTTGTAGGTGTTGTTTCCGGTGTTCAAATCCGGGAAAATCAGCACGCTGGCTTTTCCGGCCACTTCGGAATTAGATAATTTCTGATTGCCCACAATCGGGTCCACAGCAGCGTCATACTGGATCGGCCCTTCGACTTTCAGCTGCGGCGCGCGCTGCTTCACGATGGCTGTCGCTTCCCGCACCCTTTCCACGTCCTCCCCTTCTCCCGACGTTCCCGACGAGTAAGACAACATGGCGATGCGCGGCTCAATGCCAAACCTGGCACTGCTTTCAGCAGAAGAAATGGCAATGTCGGCCAGCTGCGATGCCGTTGGATTCGGGTTAACGGCACAGTCGCCAAAGATCGCTACGCGGTCGGGCAGGCACATGAAGAAAATAGACGAGACGATGGAAACGCCCGGTTTTGTTTTGATAAACTGCAATGCCGGCCGGATCGTGTGCTGCGTCGTATGCACCGCACCCGACACCATTCCGTCTGCATGACCTTTGTAAACCATCATAGTCCCGAAGTAAGAGACGTCGGTCATCAGGTCGCGAGCCATTTCCTCGTTCACATTTTTATTCTTACGCAGCTCATAAAGTGTCTGCACGTAATCTTCATAATTTTCCGAGTTAGCCGGATTCACGATTTTGACCACATTCAGGTCCAGATCTATGCCTAGCCTTTTGATAGAAGCCGCAACTTCGTTCGGATCACCAAGAATCGTCAGATCAACCACATTCTGGCTGATTAACCTTGCAGCAGCGCGTAAAATCCGGTCGTCATTTCCTTCCGGCAGCACAATGTGTTTTTTCTGGCTTTTAGCCCATTTAACCAACTGATACTGAAACATATGCGGCGTGATTCCTTCGGGCTGGAATGTAATGATCTTGTCGTCCAGCACCTTCATATCTACATATTTTTCAAAAGTGTCGATAGCCAGCTCTATCTTCTTGGTGTTATCCGCAGTGATCCGCGAATGGATCGCGCCTATGGCCGTCGTCGTGCCGAATGTTCCTTGCTGCACTGCTATGATCGGAATCTGGGTCTGCAAACCTTCGATCAGCCGCATAACAGGCTCTTCCGGAACAGTGCCGGCCGTTAGGACAATGCCCGCGACTTTGGGATAATTGGTCGAAAGGTTGGCTTGCAAGGCACCTATCACAATGTCACCCCGGTCCCCCGGCGTAATGATCAGGACATTCTCTTTGATATGGTTTAAAAAATTGGGCAGCATCATTGCGCCCGTCACGTAATTATCCACCTGGCTGGAAAGCAAATGTTCGCCGAATAAAACTTTGGCATCCAGCGCATCCGTGATCTCGCGCATGGTCGGACTTTGCAGCGCCTTTTCCCAGGGAATGACGGTGAGCATAATGTCCGCTGGCAATTGCATCCGAAGCAACTCACGCACATCTTCCACCTGCTCGGCCTTCACGCGGTTGGCCACAATGCCCAGCACCTGCACTTCACGCGATTCGAAATTCCGGAGCACATTCAGCGCCGAGTTAATGATCTGCGCAGTAGATTTATTTTCACCATTAATGATCGTGAGCACAGGTGCGCCCAGATTCTTGGCAATGGCCGCATTGGATTCAAATTCAAAAGCAATCCCTTCGCCCAGAAAATCGCTTCCTTCAATGACCGTGAAATCATAATCCTCTTCCAGCTTTTTGAACTTGCTGATGATCGTGTTGATCATTTCGCCCCAGTTTTCCGATTCGGGATGCTGCAAAACTTCCTGACGGGTGAATGCAAATGTATCCTCGTAGGGAATAGGAAGCGAAAAATGGTTGATAATGGCTTCAATGTGCTTGTCTTTTCGCCCCGGCTCCTGCTGGGAAATAATGGGTTTAAAAAAACCGATCTTTTGCGTTTTGGACAAAAGCATATTCACCAGGCCCAATGCAATCACTGACTTCCCTGCATAAGGCTCGGCGGAAGCGATAAAAATGGTCTTTGTCATAAGGTGTAGCGGAAAAAGCGATAAGAGCTGTGCTTTGGGCAAAAGCTAAAAAATTATTCCAAGGTGTTCCATTCCGCCACTTGCTCCTCCTGCTTCTCCACCAGCCAAACCCTGCTTTCCGGAAACTGCGTTATCATTTGTTTGCTTTTCTCTATTCCCGCAACACTGAATGCCGTTGCGAGTGCGTCCGCCACCGTTCCGTCCGGTGAAATTACCGTGGTACGCACGTGAAACAGCAGCCCTATGCCCGTTTTTGGATCCACAATGTGCGAATACCGGATCCCGTTGTATTCCATATAGCGATATGTCGGACCGGACGTCGCCAGCGCGACATGGGACAAAGGCATTGTTTTGAGGGAATCGCTGCCATTTGAAATGGTAATGTTCCATCCTTTTGTTCCCGGCGGCGGATTGGTGAGGACTATTTTACCCCCCGCATCCATCATGATGGACTTAATATCAAAGCTTCTCAGGACTTTCACCGCTTCCTCGGCTGCAAACCCTTTACCTAACCCGCCAATGTCCAGCCGCATGCCTTTTTGTGTTAAAAGCACTTTTTTCCGTTTTGCATCAAGTTTTAATTTCTTATAGCCCGTTCTGGACATGGCGTCCCTGATAGCAGAATCCGCGGGGAAAATCCCTTTCCGAGTTGCATGGCGCCACATTTGAACCACTGGCCCCAATGTCGCGTCGAAAGCACCGTCTGTTTTTTCGCTGATATCCTGGCTGATGGCGAGAATGTTGAACAGTTCGTCGCTCACATGGACCCATTTACCGCTGCCTGACTGCGCCGAGAGCAAGTTTATTTCGCTTCCGTCGCGATAATCGCTTAATAGTTCATTCAGTTTTTCAATGCGTTTGAATGCTGCCTGTGCTGCGACCTTGGCTATGGAGTCGTTTTTTGCATAAAAAACCAGCTTGAAAGGAGATCCCATCATGCCTTTTTCGAAACTATACCGGCTTTCCTGGGCATTACAAAAGCTGGCTATTATACTCAATGCCAAAGCGATCGCCCATTTGTATTTGTTATCTGAAAACTTTACTGCCATTTACTTTGATATGATAAGCTGTATTTTGAATGTTCAAAAGTATTCGATTTGAGATAATAACTGCTTTTTACGGCCGAATGTTGCCATGCTGCCGTACCGCTTACACCATAAAAAAAGGGGTGCAGATCTGAATCCGCACCCCTTTTGGCTATTAATTATTTCAATATGCTATTATCCAAAGTAATCCGCCATGTGATTCCGGTCTGCATGCTGGTGCGGATGAGAGTCAATCGCGTCCTTAATCATCCCGGCGCCAATAAATGGCAGGGAAATGATGGTTGAAATGATCATCGCAACAAATAAGATCGTCGCGAACAGAAGCTTACCTGAGTAATATATGATGTTGGTGATGAAGTTCATAGCCGTTACTGTTTATGTGATATTTTTCAATGACAAAATTAAATAAATAACCATGCCAGCCTAATTTTATATGATAATTTTCTTATAAATTTAAACATTTAAGGGCTTTTAGGCAGTTTTGACTATGATAACAAGGCAATTTTTACAATGCTTGTCAAACACATTCGAGGCGCAAGAAAGTATAAGAATAATTTATTCTACAACATACACACCTATAACGCAACATGGCAAAATTTCTCGTCCTGTTTTTCAAGATCCTGTTCGCAGCGATCCTCGCGATTGCGACCATTATTACCGTTGTCATTTTGTCCCCCGCCTGGCTGATCTTCTGGATATGGAAGCAGTTGTCTGAAAAAATTCCGCGCAGCTAAACGAATGCTTCAAGGACTTTTTATATTGCAATCTACTGACGACGAATGCTCCTATGAAACGAAGAAACTTTGTGCGCCTCACATCTGCGGCAGGAATTACCCTGGCTGCATTTCCTCTTTTTAAATGTAATTCCGAGACGAGCAATAGGGAGCCACAGGATGAGGATTCATTTCAATTATCAGAAATGACGGTGGCACAAATGCAGGATGGAATGAAAAAAGGAACATTAACATCCCGCGCCATCACAAAAAGTTACCTGGATCAAATCGAATTACTGGACCGTAACGGCCCGAAAATCAATGCGGTGATCGAGGTGAATCCCGATGCGCTTGCGATTGCAGACGCAATGGACGCGGAGAGGAAGAAAGGAAATGTGCGAGGCCCTATGCACGGAATTCCTGTTTTAATCAAAGACAACATTGATACAAAGGACAAAATGCAGACAACGGCGGGCTCCATCGCGCTAGCCGGTAACATTGCATTATTGGACGCATTTGTCGTGCAGAAAATGCGTGAGGCGGGCGCGGTGATCCTTGGAAAGACCAATATGAGTGAGTGGGCAAATTTTCGCTCTACACGTTCGACGAGCGGATGGAGCAGCCGCGGCGGTCAAACCAAAAATCCATACATCCTGGACCGTTCGCCCTGCGGGTCGAGTTCCGGATCAGGAGCGGCTGTGGCTGCTAACCTCTGCGCAGTAGCTGTGGGCACGGAAACCAATGGCTCCATCGCCTGCCCGGCAGCCATGAACGGCGTTGTAGGCATCAAACCGACTGTGGGGCTCGTGAGCCAGACGGGCATTATCCCGATATCAGCAACGCAAGACACCGCCGGACCACTCGGCCGGACTGTTGCTGATGCGGCTATGCTGCTCGGAGCAATGGTCGGTGCCGATCCGGCCGAGCCCGAAGATACCCGCGTGGATTATGCGCTTTTTAAAGATTTCTCCTCATCGCTTGATGCCAATGGCTTGAAAGGCAAGCGCATTGGAATCGAAAAAGCATTTTTGAAACAGCACGAAGATGTAGATGCCCTTTTGAAAAAAGCGTTGGACCAGATGAAACAGAAAGGCGCTGTGATTGTGGAGGTCGATTATATGAAGGCTCAAAGTACGGATGGAGCTGAATCCATATTGTTGCAATACGAGTTCAAGGATGGACTGAATAAATATCTTTCTAAATCCAATGCGAAGATAAAGTCGCTCGAAGCGCTCATTGCATTCAACAAAGCAAATGCGGAGAAAGCAATGCCCTATTTTCAGCAGGAATTGCTTGAAATTTCCCAAACGAGAGGTGATCTTGAATCAAAAGAATATCAGGATGCCCGACAGAAAATATTGAATGTAAGAGTGGAATTAAACCGGCTTTTCGAATCCGAAAAACTGGATGCCTTATGTGGCCCGGCGACTGGCCCGGCCTGGTGTAATGACCTGGTAAATGGTGATTTCTGGACGGGATATGGCGGCTATGGACCCGCTGCTATCTCGGGATTTCCTTCTGTGACCGTTCCTATGGGTTCCGTGGACGAGCTTCCGATCGGGATCTCGTTTCTCGGAAAAGCTTATGGAGAAGCGGACCTGATCCGCATGGCCTATGCGTACGAGCAGGCCTCTAAAAACAGAATTGCCCCCAAGTTTTTGAAAACACTCGGGGGCTGAGATATGAGAAGGTTTGTGTTATCGTGCTAAATACAATTCGTAGATAGACCCTTTCTGGCCTAAAAACTGATTGGCTTCCTGCTGGGAATAAATGCTCAGGCCCAGCTCATAAAAATCTTCAAACTGATTGTAAGGATAAGGAGTGAATTTCACCTTGTCCGGGAAAAGCATGGACGTAACCACGTTCTCCTGCAAGGCACGCCGGATCTGCGACATAGGGACCACGAGGCCCAGCAAAAGAAATATCATTAAAGGATATGCCACTTTCTGCTTGTACCAATGTGGATGCTCTTTGATCCAGGTGGAAAAACCTTGCAGGATAAAAAGCGAAAGCAAAGTCAAAACCGGTGTATTTCCTCTCAGGAACCAGTCGTTCCATTTACCCATTCTCACCAGCGAAATCAGGATAAGGAGCGTAAACAATGCTACTATGATGTCCCGGTTGATGTTTTTATGAAGGTTCAGGATGAACACAATGCCGATCAGCACGCCCAGATCAATGACCACACCGAAGAAATAGTGAAATGCGATCTCGTTCAAAGGATTGAACTGCCATATAAAACCTGCTATAACCGAACTTTTACCAGACAAGAAATAGAAGAAAGTCGGGATGAAGATCAGGCCGGGAACGAGAATGTCAATCAGCACCTGACGTTGGAAAAATGCTTTGATATCCCTGCCATAACGCAGCAGGATAAGCATTGAGAAAATGATCACAAAAACGATCGAAGGGAAAATCCCCCAGATAAAAATGGCGATCACGGCCAGGAAGCTGCGTTCGGGCTTTTTCAAATACACATAGTCATGGAAGAGAATGGACGAAACAATGATGATCGGGATTAGCTGGTTAGGCGCCCATTGCGCCTGATAAAGCACGGGCCAGATTTCTGTGAAAAACGGGGGCACGTGATAATTGAGACCGATTAACCTCAAAGTAACCACTTTCACCAAATGCCCTATGCCTCCCAGCGAAAGGAACAGCACGAGCGACAGATAACTTTTTCCCGTAAAAATGAATATCCAGCAAAACCCAAGAAACAGCCCCAGAGAAGCCCACAGATAAAGCGCTATTCCAGATAATTCGCCCAGCATTTTAGAGATCAGCGCGGGAACCAGGAAAAAACCAAAATAATGACAAGCATAACGACCATTTGCCTTAAATAAAACCGGCCAGGAATGATTGAAGAGCGTGTAGTATTTTGAATTATGTGCCCAGTAATCAAATGCCTGGAAGCAAAATCCCCCTATCCCCGAGAATGCAATAATGAGCAAGGAAATAACGGATATCTGAACCAGCTGCTTGCTGCTGAGTTCGGCCAGATTGTTTTTTTCGAGGCGATAATTGTAAACGAATATACAGATGATCGCCAGCGCAAGCATAACCGACAAAGGCAACCGAAACCATCCCAGCGAAAAAATCAGGTTAGGCAAAAGAAGGTAGCCCAAACTTAAATTGCGTAGTAGCGTTGTTTTCATTTGAAATTTCCGGCAAACAAAATGTAAAAGATGGTGTGGAGAAGGCAAAAAGGCATATTAAAGCTCTCGAAAACTTCGGGCTTTTGAAAACGCAGTTAGCATACGGCAAACAAAACATTCTTACTAGTTGTAAAATCGGGATCAAATTTGTTCTAATTTTTATTCAAATCCAATGCATCCGGCACAAATATTGGAAATAATGTAGTATAAGTTCTATCAGCAAGTAACCCCTTCATTTCCGCTCCTTTTGAAGTCATAAGAACCATATCCTACAATGAACAGAAGAATATTTGTAAAAGGGGCGGCTGCTGGAATCTGCACATTACCCATCACCTCAGCGCTCGCATTCAGCACTGTAACCAAGAAGATACAAAAAATGCCGGAATGGTTGGATACGCTGGTAAAACAAAATGATGTCGGTGTAGAGGCAATCAGAAAATTGCAGATTAAGGATGCTGCAAATCCCGCATATGGTGGCCTGATGGACGCTTTTGACGTTGTTAATCCACACACCACATCCGCACTGATCCAGGCAGGCGGCAATGCAATCTCGACTTCAAACTCCCGCTTTTTTCAATCGCCGGAACTACTGGCTGATATGGACCTGGCAGCATTATATCTTGTCAAAACGCAGCATGCGGATGGAACCATTGATTTGCTTTCCACCAATTTTCATTCGACCCCGGATACAGGATTTCTCGTGAAGCGCCTCGCAACCGCATATACGCTCATTCAGAAATCAGGGACAAAAGGTTCTGAAAAAATGCTCGCAAACCTTAAAACCTTCCTGATCCGGGGCGGAAACGCATTGTCGGTCGGTGGGATCCACACGCCCAATCACAGATGGGTGGTGTGTGCGGCGCTGGCCAAGCTCAACTCGCTCTGGCCCGATCCCAAGTATGTGGCCCGGGCGGAAGAATGGCTCGGTGAACACATTGACATGGATCAGGATGGGCAATACAATGAAAAAAGCACTTTTATTTATTCCTCACTGACCGATCGGCTGCTTATCACGATTGCGAATGGCTTCAACAAACCGGAACTGCTGGACAACGTTCGGAAGAACCTGGATATGACGATGTTTTACGTTCATCCCAATGGCGAGATCGTCACTGATGCGTCAGGCCGGCAGGATAAGGCATTGATAGGGACATTGGAAAACTATTATTATCCTTATCGCTATCTGGCTTTGAAAGATCAAAACGGTGGTTATGCAGCAATGTGCCAGATGATCGAAAAGACGGCCGGACTTAAAATCGGCGGTTTCCTGGACTATTACCTCGCCGACCAGACATTATGGAAAGACTTGCCCGCTCCGAAGCCGCTGCCGGTTAACTATGTCAAAACTTTCCCAAATTCGGGCCTCGTCCGCATCCGCCGGGGCAACTGGGACAGCACATTGATCGCCAACAACCCTACCTGGTTTACATTCATGAAAGGAAATGCGGTTTTGCAGGGCGTGCGACTGGCCTCTTCGTTTTTTGGCAAAGGTCAGTTTCAGTCGGAGCAAATTGATGAGCAGGGAAAAACCTGGGAACTTATTCAGACATTGGAAGGACCTTATTACCAACCCTATCCCAAAGATTTTATTGCCAAAGACGGAGACTGGGAGAAAATGCCGCGCCTCTTCCGGCCTGTTAGTGAAGTGCAGACCCTGGAAACAAAAATCCTGATCAGCGAAACGGATGATGGCATGCAGATCGAGATCCAAACCTCCGGCACCGAACGCGTCCCTTTGGCTCTTGAACTTATTTTCAGGCCGGGCGGAACATTCACCGGGCTTACCCAGATTGAAAAAGCCAAAGATTCGTGGCTGCTGAAAGAAGGGACCGGGAGTTATAGCTTGAATGGTGACACCATTTCTTTTGAACCGGGAATTGGCTTGCACAAAAACATTGCATTACGCGGCGCGCTTCCGCCCGTGGAAGCGCCCACTGTGTTCCTGACCGGCTTTACGCCTTTCAAACATATCATCCGCTTTTCGTAACACCTTCTTTACTTTTAAAACCCAATTTTGATCTAAGAAAAAAATAACTAATTCACTTACTGGCAAGCATTTAATATCGTGATTATTCGTTAAATTTGATTTTACCCTCCCCTGTTTTCTGGCGCTGGAAATTTAACCTGTCACGTTATGATGAAGAGGTTTATAATACTCATTTTGGTGCTCGTCTCGCAAAACACCCTTGCGAATCAGATCCTGATCCCGATGGATCACACGCAGACAAATCACTTAAAGGCCTATGGCCTCGCGTACATGTTGCTGAATGGGGAAATTGACGTTGACTGGCTGCTTAACTACCGGGGCGGGGCTTTCAAAGTGGCTTACAGCAAGTCCATTGAGAATGAATGCAAGCTCCGCGCTGTTTCCTATGAAGTGCTATCCGAATCCGCCAGCGCGCAGATTGTGAGCCAGATCAGTGATCCGAACGTGAATATGGATCTGATCAAGCTGCATAAGGCCGCTAAAATCGCCGTTTATTCACCGATTAAAATCAGCCCGTCCGAGTTCGAGAATACGGATGCTGTTTTACTGGTTTTGAAATATGCCGAGATTCCTTTTGAGGTTATTTATGATGAAGAAATCCTGAAAGGCGACCTGCCGAAATACGACTGGCTGCATTTGCATCACGAAGATTTTACAGGGCAGTTTGGCAAAAGTCTGCGACGGACCACGCCAGCAGATGTGAAAGCGCAGGAATCCATCGCGAGCCGGTTTGGTTTTGCCAAAGTGCCGCAAATGAAGCTGGCCGTTGCAAAAGCAATAAAGGATTTCTGTGCAGGCGGCGGGTTCCTGTTTGCCATGTGCTCAGGCGCAGAGACTTTCGACATTGCATTAGCAGCCGAGGGCATTGATATTGTCGACAATATGGATGGCGACGGCGTGGATCCTGACGCGCAGTCCAGGCTCGATTTTGAAAAAACATTCGCATTCCAGAACTTCAAACTGGCGCTGGATGAATATGAAGGGATGACATTTTCCGACATCAATTCCTCCGCGGGAGGTTTTCGCAGCTGGGGTGAAGAAGGAGCATACTTTTCGTTATTTGATTTTTCTGCCAAATGGGACGTAATCCCTGCAATGCTCGTTCAGAATCATGAACATCTGATCAGGGAATTTATGGGTCAGACTTTTGCATTCTCAAAAAAAACCGTCAAACCCAGCGTACTCGTTATGGGAACAGCAGCTTCTTCGGATCGCTACATCTATGGCGAACTCGGCCGAGGACAATGGACATTCTATGGTGGTCACGATCCCGAAGGACGCGGCGGAGGCGGTCGCAGAATGCCCACCGACCTGAATCTTTATCCCAATTCGCCGGGTTACCGATTGATATTGAACAATGTTTTGTTCCCTTCGGCACGGAAGAAGAAGCGCAAAACCTGAGACCGGATAATCCCGGTATTATCAGGATCAGATTGACTTGCTACAATGCCAATTCCATTTTGATATCTGCGCGCTTAAAGTTGTGACCGGTTAGCGGCACTTCAACAAAACCCAGCTTCCTGTAAAGATTGATGCCTGCTGCTGAGCCTTTTTTGTTGGAATAAAGAATGATTTTTTGCGCTCCTAAATCGCGCGCTTTTTCAATGATCGCATTACCCAGCAGATCTCCAATTTTTTTGCCTCGCATTTCTTTCGAAACAGTCATTTTACTCATTTCCAACGTGCCCGGCTCGCCTTGTTTCAAGGCGCATGTCCCTACAACTTCGTTTTGGTAAAGCGCTATTAGTATGGCACCACCGTCTTTCAGGTAATAGCTCTCGGGATCGTCAAGGACTTTTTCATCCTCCGGCTCCACTTCATATGCTTCTGATATCCATGCATAATTCAAATCGTAAAATGCCTTTGCATGGGTGGGATTGTAATCTATGATTTTGATTGCCGAGTTGGCTTCTCCGTTGTTTGGATCCTGGTATTGATTGTCTAAGTGATATTCGGCTGGATTCATGGGGGTAATCTGTGGTTTGCTAAATAATTTATAAGGCCAACTTATAATGACAGATCGTGTCGTTTATATCCTAGAAATTACAAATTGCATTTATTATTTTTGATTGACAAAAAAAGGAAATCATGACAGAGAAAGCGATTTTATCAGAGATTCATTCCCTTCCGGAAAATTTGAGGCTCGAAGTAATGCAGTATATCTCATTTTTGAAGAACAAATATGTTAACGGCTCAGATCAACCTGTTCAGAAAAAAAGGGTGTTTGGCATGGCCAAGGGGAAATACGAAATGTCAGATGACTTCGACGAGCCGCTAGACGAGTTTAAACCTTACATGTAATGCAATATTTAATCGATACACACACATTCATCTGGTTTCTTAAAGGTTCTGAAAATTTAAGTAAATGTTCGAGAGAGATTATTGAAAATGAAGAGAACGAGATCTTTATCAGCATAGTAAGCCTGTGGGAAATTAGCATAAAGGTGGCATTAGGCAAGCTACAAATGACAGCTCCCTATGAGACTATACTTGCTGATATTTACCGAGCTGATATGGCAATTGTTTCGCTAGATTTTGCCCATACAGTGATGCAAAGCAGCCTTCCTTTTTATCATAAAGATCCCTTTGACCGCCTGATCGCTTCTCAGGCCTTGTCAGAAAAAATGGATCTTCTTAGTAATGATGCCATTTTCGATAATTATTTTGTCGGCAGCGAGATTGGACGAATCTGGTGATTTTGACATAGTCATTTCAAATATCCAACGATCAATCCACCCGCTCTGCCAGACGCCCCAGGCCCTCCTACTGTGTTTTGCAGCGTTTTGTAGTCCTGCATTTGATGTTGATGCTCGGCTCCGCCGGGTAGGATTTTCTTTAATTCGCTGACCAGCTGATTCTCGTTTAAGTCATCCTGGATCAACTCTCTAACCGCCTCTTTTTCCAAAATAAGATTGACCAATGAAATATAAGGCACGCGGATGAGGCGCTTGGCGATGGCATAGGAGAATGTGCTCGTTTTGTAACAAACCACTTCGGGAACACTGAATAAGGCGGTTTCCAGAGTTGCTGTGCCGGAAGTTACCAATGCAGCATCCGCAATGTTCAGCAAATCATAGGTGGATTCGTACACAATGATGGCGTTGTGAGCTGCAATGTATTTTTCATACAATGTTTGGGGCAAATTGCTTACGCCAGCAATGACGAATTGATGATCCGGGAAATGGGGCTGAACAGTCAGCATAATGTCCAGCATGCCGATGATTTCCTGCTGCCTGCTGCCTGGCAGTAATGCTATGACAGGCTTATCGTCTTCCAGATTGTTCTTTTGCTTAAAGTCAGGATCGGGCTTGAATGCTGCGATTGCGTCCATCAGCGGATTGCCGACGTAATCTACTTTGTAATCGAATTTTTTGTAAAAATCAATTTCAAAGGGAAAGATCACGAACATATGATCTACATTCTGTTTGATCTTTAATGCCCGCTTCTGATTCCAGGCCCACACTTTGGGAGAAATGTAATAGAAAACCTTCAAGCCTTTTGACTTCGCAAATGACGCAATGCGCAGGTTGAAGCCCGGGTAGTCGATCAGGATCAATGCATCCGGCTTGTATGCAAGGATATCGGCTTTACATTTTTTGAGAAAACCAGAAATTTTGTGCAGGTTGAGCGCAACTTCCAGGAAACCCATGAAAGCAGTGTCCTTGTAATGTGTGACCAATTCCATGCCCGAGGCCGCCATCATATCCCCTCCCCAGCCACGGAACTGCGCATCAGGATCATTCTCACGGATTCCACCAATGAGGTTGGAACCATGCAAATCTCCCGAACGCTCTCCGGCAATGAGGTAATATTTCATCTGGACTAGTCAGTTGGCGCTTATTCGCCGTAATACTCTACGAAATTCTTTGGCGTTTCAACCAGCTTAATGTAATGCAGCTTGGACTGCGGGGATGCGGCAGCGATGGCAGGCGCAAGGATATTCCATATTTCGGTTACAAAAATTTCACAGGAAGCCATTTTGCCCTGCATAAAATCAACATCCAAATTGAGATTTTTATGGTCCACTTTGTCCACCACTTTCTCTTTCACAATGTCACCCAGCACCTTTAAGTCGATCACGAATCCCGTGTCCGGATCCGGCTTTCCTTTTACAGTAACAATCAGCTCAAAATTGTGTCCGTGCCAGTTGTTGTTAGCACATGGCCCAAACACTTCCTGGTTTTTTTCCTCAGACCATGCCGGATTGAAAAGACGGTGGGCTGCGTTAAAATGCTCTTTTCTTGTTACGTAAATCATAAATCTTCTTCTCC
Source organism: Dyadobacter sp. CY327 (assembly GCF_021390415.1). NCBI lineage: Bacteria > Pseudomonadati > Bacteroidota > Cytophagia > Cytophagales > Spirosomataceae > Dyadobacter > Dyadobacter sp. CY327. The sequence continues at coordinate 329,413 of NZ_JAJUXJ010000004.1, forward strand.
CTTAATAAATAGGGTACAAAATTACATCTTGTATCCGTAGTTTTGCAGCTTAACAAGAGGATAATAATAAAAATCACATATATCTCTCCCATGATTATCGTAACAGGTGCAGCCGGATTCATTGGCAGCGGGCTTATCAGCCGACTAAATAAGGACGGTTTCAAAAGCATTATCGCAGTCGATGATTTTTCTAAAATCGAGAAAGCAGAAAATCTTGCAGGAAAAACAATTCAGGAAAAAGTGGAAAGAACTGCGCTTTTCGACTGGCTTGATCAAAACAACCGGGATGTTGAATTCATCTTTCACATCGGCGCACGGACTGATACGACAGAATTTGACAGGGATATTTTTGAGGAACTGAATGTGAGTTATTCCAAGCAGATTTGGGAGAAATGCGTTACTTACCAGATTCCGCTTGTATATGCTTCGTCAGCAGCCACTTACGGACTTGGCGAGCACGGTTACGATGATAACGAATCGACATTATCACAGCTTAAACCGCTGAATCCATATGGCGACTCTAAGAATGAGTTTGATATCTGGGCATTACAGCAAGAGAAAAAACCATTTTTCTGGGCAGGATTGAAGTTTTTCAATGTATATGGGCCGAATGAATATCACAAAGGAAGGATGGCTTCCGTGGTTATGCATGCCTTTAATCAGATCAATAAAACGGAGAAAATGAAGCTTTTCCGCTCGCATAACCCCGATTTCCAGGACGGCGAGCAAATGCGTGATTTTATTTATGTAAAAGACCTGATCGACGTTTGCATTTTCTTCATGCATCACCGCAAAAACTCCGGAATCTATAACCTTGGAAGCGGCCGCGCCCGGACATTCAAAGACCTGGTAACAAGCACATTCAATGCAATGGGCAAGCCGGTTGACATTTCGTATATAGACACGCCGGAAGATATCAGGGATAAATATCAGTATTTCACGCAGGCCAATATGAGCAAACTTCGCTCCATCGGTTTCACACGTCCTTTTACCTCATTGGAAGAAGGAATTGATGACTATGTGAAGAACTATCTTTCGACGGGAGCTTACCTATAAATCCGCATTTTGTGTATTTTTGATGTTCTCAATAAACTCAATCCCCGTTCTCTGTGTTACTATTAAACGAAACACAGTGTGATAATAATTAGACTATGAGCAAAGAAGATGAATTGTTGGAGGAAATCACCAGTTCGGAATACAAATATGGTTTTGTAACTGATATTGAAGCAGATGAAGCTCCTATGGGGCTGAATGATGATATTGTCAGGTTTATCTCAGCCAAAAAAAATGAACCGGAGTGGATGCTTGCGTGGCGTTTGAAAGCTTATCATTTGTGGCTTACTATGGCTGAACCCAAGTGGCCTAACGTACATTATCCAAAAATCGATTTTCAGGCAATCAAATATTATTCGGCGCCTAAAAAGAAAAAGCAGGTTGACAGTCTGGATGACATTGATCCGGAATTGCGCGACACTTTTGAGCGTCTGGGAATTTCTCTTAACGAGCAAAAAAGACTTTCAGGCGTTTCCATCGCGGTTGATGCCGTTATGGACTCTGAATCGGTTTTTACAACATTTAAAGAATCGCTGAAAGAAAAGGGAATTATATTTTGCTCCATCAGCGAGGCTATTCGTGAACATCCTGCATTGGTTCAGAAATATCTGGGATCGGTTGTTCCGCCGAAAGACAACTATTATGCAGCATTGAATTCTGCTGTATTCTCTGATGGTTCATTTGTTTACATTCCAAAAGGCGTTCGTTGCCCGATGGAGCTTTCCACTTACTTCCGTATCAATGCTGCGGGAACCGGACAGTTTGAGCGTACGCTGATTATCGGTGATGCTGATAGCCACGTAAGTTATCTGGAAGGCTGTACAGCGCCGATGCGTGATGAAAACCAGCTGCATGCGGCTGTTGTGGAAATCTTCGCACATGAGAATGCAAATGTCAAATATTCAACTGTTCAGAACTGGTATCCGGGCGATAAAGACGGAAAAGGCGGGATTTACAACTTTGTAACCAAGCGCGGTCTTTGTGACGGTGCTGGCTCAAAAATCTCATGGACGCAGGTCGAAACCGGTTCGGCGATCACGTGGAAATATCCTTCGGTGATCCTGAAAGGCGATAATTCAATTGGTGAATTTTACTCTGTTGCGGTTACTAATAACATGCAGCAAGCTGATACGGGGACGAAAATGATCCATATCGGTAAGAATACGAAAAGCCGTATCGTTTCAAAAGGTATTTCAGCCGGTAAGAGCCAGAATTCATACAGAGGACTCGTGCAGGTTTTCAAGAAAGCCGAAAAAGCCCGTAACTTCTCGCAATGTGATTCCCTGTTATTGGGTGACAAATGCGGGGCGCATACATTCCCATACATTGAAGTAAGCAACCCTTCCGCAACTGTGGAACACGAAGCAACCACTTCGAAGATCGGTGAAGACATTCTTTTTTACTGTAATCAACGCGGAATTCCTACCGAGCAGGCGGTTGCATTGATCGTTAACGGTTACGCAAAAGAAGTGCTGAACCAGCTTCCGATGGAGTTTGCAGTCGAAGCACAGAAATTACTGGAAATCAGTTTGGAAGGCAGCGTAGGTTGATGCTGTAACCCAAATTTTTATACGATTGCATTACAAAAGCCTTTGATACGTCAGAGGCTTTTTGTATTTTATTGACCTCAAGAAAATATTCGCCACTAAACCATTATATGACGCACGTTCCGCAACTGATTGTCGACCTTTCATTAATACTCACGATGGCGGGTATCATTACCCTTATTTTCAAAAAATTAAAACAGCCCATCGTTTTAGGTTACATATTGGCTGGATTGCTTGTAGGTCCTAATTTCAACTTATTTCCAACCATCACAGACATCAAAACCATTGAGATATGGGCTGAGATTGGTGTGATTTTCCTACTCTTCAACTTAGGTCTCGAATTTAGTTTTAAAAAACTGGTCAAGGTCGGTAATACAGCCGCTATAACGGGTTTGTTTGAAGTAGGAATGATGCTGGCCACCGGTTTTACAACGGGCCAGCTGCTGGGATGGAGCAAAACAGACAGTCTTTTTCTGGGTGGGATCATCGCGATTTCCTCCACCACGATCATATTCAGGGCTTTTGATGAACTAGGGTTAAAAACACAGAAATTCACCCGCGTCGTGCTGGGCATCCTGGTGATTGAGGATTTGACGGCAGTGCTGCTCATGGTGCTGCTTTCCACGCTTTCGATCAGTCAGCAATTTGCTGGAATGGAGCTTTTGCAATCCATTCTTAAATTGTTTTTCTTCCTGACATTATGGTTTTTGGGCGGCATATTTGTGTTTCCCACGCTTCTCAGGCGTTACAGAAAGCTAATGAACGACGAGAGCGTCCTTATCACCTCTGTGGCATTATGCTTTGGGATGGTTTTTCTGGTAACGCAGGCGGGCTTTTCGGCAGCGCTTGGCGCGTTCATCATGGGTTCGATCCTGGCTGAAACTACCCATGCCGAAAAGATCGAGCATTTGTTAAAACCGTTGAAAGATCTTTTTGGTGCTGTGTTCTTTATATCTGTCGGGATGCTGATTAATCCTGGCCTGCTGGTGGAATATGCATTGCCGACAGCCATACTGGTTTTGGTTGTGATTTTAGGTAAAACAACATTCGTTTCACTGGGCGCCATCATTTCGGGACAGCCACTCAAAAATTCATTGCAGTCCGGAATGAGCATGTCGCAGATCGGTGAATTTTCATTCATTATTGCCAACCTGGGACTTTCGCTGAGCGTAACAAGCAGTTTTCTTTATCCGATTGCGGTGGGGGTTTCTGTCATCACCACATTTACGACACCTTACATGATGAAAGCCTCCGAACCGCTTTCAGAATGGCTCGAAAAACGACTGCCGGAGCGGTGGAAACATTATCTGAACAGATATAGCACCAGCACCGAAACGATTGTCCAGACCACGCATTGGAACCAGATCCTGAAATCCTATTCACAAACGGTTATCCTAAATTCGGTGGTGATCATTGGGATTGTAATGGCCTCCTCGCGTCAGCTGGCGGATCAATTGCATACCAGGGTTCCGGAAACTTACATTACCAATGCTGTTTTGTTTGGCATTACATTTCTTTTAATTTCTCCATTCCTATGGGCGCTCATTTTCAAAAGATCCAATAGGAAAGCTTATTCAGCGATCTGGTTAAGCCGGAAATTCAGCCGCGGCCCGTTGCTGTTGCTGGAACTTTCGCGCGTGCTGATTGCTATTTTATTGATGGGTTTCCTGCTCAACTCCTTTTTTGCAACGCCCACCGCGCTGGCCGTTGCCGGCGGGATTATGATCCTGGGTTTTGCGATTTTTTATCAAAGATTACAAACCTTTTACACCCGCATTGAAGAGCGTTTTTTGCAAAATTTAAATGCAAGACAGCTGGAAGGAAGTGGAAAATCCAAAATGATATTGCTGCCCTGGGACGCACACTTTGCTTTTCTGGAAGTGAGTGCCGATTCCTCTCTTATTGGCAAAACTCTGCAGGAATTGAAGATCAGGGAAAATTTTGGGATCAATGTTGTGCTGATCGAGCGCGGCAGTAAAACGATTTATCTCCCCCGCCCTACCGAAGTGCTGTATCCCTGTGACCGCATCGAAGTCATCGGGACGGACGACCAGCTGGATATCTTCCGGGGGCACATTGAGGTGAGCACCAATGGGGACGTCTATATGGCGCACGAAGACAGCATTGTGCTGGAACGCGTGGAAGTGAGAAGCGAATATCAGATCCGTGGAAAAAGTATCCGAAGCAGTCAGATCAGGGAAAAAACGCGGGGGATGATTGTAGGGCTGGAACGGAACGGCGAGCGCATCCTAAACCCCGATTCGTCGATGATCATAGAGAATGATGATGTATTGTGGATCGCGGGAGAAAAAGATCTGATCAAAGAATTTGTCAGAACAAAATCGGCGAACAGCGACGAAGAAATCCCCGCCCTGTCCTGAATTGCCTACGCTTTAAGCAATCCCTGCAAGCCGCCCGTGTGCACGGCAACGATTGTAGTCCCTTTTGGAAAATGATTTTTTCGGATCAGATCAAAAAGTCCGAAGAACATTTTCGCCGTGTAAACCTGTTCGAGCTGGATGCCGAATTCGTCCTTGAAATTCTGCATGAACGCGATAAGCTCTGGGTTCCATTTGGCATAGCCTCCGAAATGGTAATCCGTAAAAAGCTGTAAACTTCCGGATGAATGTTGGTTGCTTACCAGCATGCTAATGTCATTTTTCAAAAATTCGCCGCCTTTTAATGCTGAAAAAGCAAGCACATTTGCGCCAGCAGATAGCAGTCCGGCTGCTGTTCCTCCGGTGCCCGCAGCAACGGCAAAGTAATCAGCGGTTTTAGCCAGTTGCACATTTACTTCCGGCACCATTTCCGCTATGCCCTGCAATGCTAATGTGGAAGTACCGCCTTCCGGGACTATAAAAGGATGACCAAATCTTTTGGCGAGATCCAGCAGATAATTATCCGAGCTCCTCAGCTTGTATTCCGACCGCGATACGCAATACAGCTGCATTCCTTGATCCTGGCAAAACAGCAATGTAGGCGAAAGCTTTTCTGCTAATTCTTCGCCCCTTACAACGCCGATTGTTTCAAAACCCAAAGCATTACCCGCAGCTGCAGTGGCATACAGGTGATTGGAAAACGCACCGCCGAATGTCAGAATGCGTGTATATCCCTGTCTGCTGGCTTCGAGCAAATTGTATTTCAGCTTCCGCCATTTGTTACCGGACACCGTCGGATGGATCAGGTCATCACGCTTGATGTACAACGTTATACCGGCAGCTTCCGTCATGACATTGGAAAGTCTCTCTATCGGGGTGGGGAGCGCGGCACTTATTAAATCCACTTATTTTGATAATTTTGTTTATAATAAATGACCATTTCGAATGTCCGAAGACCATATTGAGATTGCCTCAGAAGAAGATGATTTGTTTGAACATTACAGGATTGTTGCTGACAAAGGCCAGGGATTGATCAGGCTGGACAAATATCTTAGCTTACATGTCGCAAATGCTTCCCGGACAAAAATACAAAATGGAATTGATGCGGAAGCCGTAAAGGTGAATGGGCTGGTTACCAAAGCGAGTTATAAAGTAAAGCCGCTGGATGTCATTACCCTTTCCCTCCCAGAGCCGCCGCGCGATACGGAGATCATTCCCGAAAACATTCCGCTTGACATTATTTATGAAGATGAAGTGCTTCTGATTGTTAATAAGCCAACCGGCATGGTTGTTCACCCGGCATTTGGAAACTGGTCGGGAACGCTGATTAATGCATTGGTTTACCACTTTCAGCAACTGCCCACAGGTAGAAATGGCGAAGGACGGCCGGGATTGGTTCACCGAATTGATAAAGACACTTCGGGCCTGCTTGTTATTGCAAAAACTGAATTTGCAATGACGTTTTTAGCCAAACAGTTTTCGGATCACACCATTGAGCGGACCTACAATGCTTTGATTTGGGGAGAACCCAAGGAGCAATCAGGAACTATAACCGGAAACGTTGGGCGGAGTGCAAAAGATCGTCGTGTAATGGACGTCTTTACCGATGGAAGCCAGGGGAAGCATGCGATCACGCATTACAAGACGATCCAATCCTTCCACTACGTCACACTTGTTCAATGTAACCTTGAAACGGGCCGTACGCACCAGATCAGGGCGCATATGAAGCACATTGGCCATCCGATTTTTAATGACACCACTTATGGCGGCGACAAAATCCTGCGCGGCCCGTCAAATGGCAGTTATAAAGCCATGGTAACGAATCTTTTTGATCTGCTGCCTGGCCAGGCACTGCACGCAAAGTCCCTGGGATTTGTACATCCTGCCACAAGGCAATGGATGCAATTTGACACTGAACTTCCCGAAAACTTTCAGGCAATTCTAGAAAAGTGGGAAATCTATACGAACAATCAGTAGGAAATTGTATCTTCTAAACTCTTACTGGATATTTATAAAACCAAGCTATGACAATCTCAACCCGACCCGGAAACCTCGAAGACATCCCTGCAATTTTTGAATTGGTCAAAGAACTGGCGCTTTATGAACGGGCCCTGGATCAAGTTTCGAACAATGTCGAAAAAATGACCCGTGACTATAATGAAAAATTGTATGACTTCTTTGTGGCCGAATCGGATTCCAGGATCATTGGCATGTCGCTCTACTATTACCGGTATTCGACCTGGAAAGGGAAAAGATTATACATGGAAGACATTATCGTGACAGAAGATATGCGCGGGAATGGCATAGGCAAGATCCTGTTCGATGCGACCGTAGCAGCTGCCAAACAAACCGGCTGCACGGGCATGTTGTGGCAGGTGCTGGATTGGAATACGTCAGCCGTTGGATTTTACCGCAAGTACGGCACCAACTTCGACAATGAGTGGATCAATTGCAGCCTGGACTTTTAATGTTATAACAAATCCGGGCGCCGTTCCCTGGTGCGCTGAACGGATTGCTCATAGCGCCATTCTTCTATTTTAGCTTCATGTCCCGACATCAGGATCTCAGGAACCTTATGGCCTTCGAAGTCAGCTGGCCGCGTGTATACAGGCGGTGCAAGGAGGTTATCCTGGAAGGAGTCCGTTAATGCCGAAGTCTCATCATTAAGCACACCCGGAAGCAAGCGTATAATGGCATCGGAAAGGACAGCCGCGGCAAGTTCTCCGCCCGAAAGCACGTAATCTCCAATACTAACTTCTTTGGTGATAAACATATCCCGCACGCGCTGGTCCACCCCTTTGTAGTGGCCGCATAGCATAATAATGTTCCCTTTCAGAGAAAGCTGGTTCACCATAGGCTGTTGCATCAGCTCTCCATCCGGTGTGAGATAAATGATCTCGTCATAAGTCCGCTCCTCCTGCAAACCACGAATGCAACGTGCAATGGGCTCGATTTGCAAGACCATCCCGGCCCCTCCGCCAAATGCATAATCATCAATCGTCCGATGCTTATTAACCGAGTAATTGCGGATATCATGCACCATCACTTCCACAAAACCACCTTGTTGGGCACGTTTCAGGATAGAATGTGCAAAGAAGCTATCCAGCAGATTCGGAACGCATGTCAAAATATCAATCCGCATCGTCTGGCGTATTTTCAGAGTCAGAATTGTCAAGATAAACTTCCAGTAAACCCTCAGGCAAATTCACCATAAGTTGCTTATTCTCTTTATCCGCTCTTAGCACAATGTCAGCGGCAGTTGGAATAAGCACTTCTACGCCCTGATAATCCATTGCGATCAGGTCCTGGCCATTCAGGGAATACACTTCGCGCACGACACCAAGTGTCCCGGCAGTTTGATCTACAACCGTGAAGCCTTTGATTTCATGATAATAGAACTCCTTGTTACTCAGCTCTTCCAGCTCGTCAAGGGACAGATAAAGTGAGCTTCCGACAAGCGCCTGTGCCTTTTCTATCGTATTAATGTCCTCAAACTTCACAATCGCATTGGCCTGCTTCTGCAAGTTGAAGTTTTCGATAAAATAAGGGACAAGCTCTCCTTTGATTTCAACATAAATTGCGTCGAGATCTTCATATTCCTCGGGATAATCTACATCAAGGAAAATGACAACATTGCCCGCCGTTCCGTGCGTGCGGACGATATAACCTAATAAATAACAATTGTCTTGTGTCACCTGCTTATTAAATATTGGTGTAAGTATAAAACAATATGAGTCTGTACGGATCACCGACAGACTCATAAAGATTGTATTTTAACGCTAATTACTCAGCTTTTTTCTCTGCCGATTCATCCGTTGCAGGAGCTTCAGTTGATGCTGGTGCCTCAGCTTCAGGAGCTTCAACTGCTGGTGCCGCAGCCTCAGGAGTTTCAACTGGTGCTTCCGCAGCAGGTGTTTCAGCTGGTGCTTCCGCAACAGGTGATTCAGCTGGTGCAGCTGCCTCAGCTTCAGGAGCCTCAGTTACTGTTTCAGTAGCTGTTGTTTCCTCTGCAACTTCGTTAGAAACTTCTTCTGTCACTGTGTCAACAGCCGCATCTGCTTCCTCAACTTCAGGAGCTTCTTCAACAGGAGGCGCATTTTTCTTAGCGATTGCTTCCGCACGAGTCTGGCTTACCTTACGCTCAGCTTCAAGTCTGGCTTGTCTGTCAGAATCTTTCTTCTGAGACAACGTATCAGCAGCAGTTGCTTTACGGTCTGTTTTTGATCCTTTCCATTCTTCAAAACGTGAATCAGCAACTTCTTGCGTGATTGCACCTTTGATAACGCCTACTTGCAAGTGTTTTTTAAGCATTACACCTTCATGTTGCAAAATAGAACGTGCTGTATCCGTCGGTTGCGCACCTTTCAAAAGCCAATCAACTGCTTTATCTGATTCCAAAACGATGGAAGCTGGGTTTGTTCCCGGGTTATAGATACCCAATTTTTCGATGAAGCGACCATCACGTGGTGCTCTGGCATCTGCGACTACGATATCATAAATCGCCTTCTTCTTGCGTCCACGACGCGCCAACCTAATTTTAACTGCCATTATTGAATTTGTTATGATCGGGAACTCGTCCCTAAATTAAACAGGGTGCAAAGGTAAGAGAAATTACTGAATTCTCGAACAGCTTGCATAAAAAAAGGAAGGTAATCGCTTACCTTCCTTTTCAATATGTTTTAACTAATCCTAAGGGCGGAAACCAGCAGGATATGTTGAGCGGATCGTGTTATTAGGCAAGATCTTAATTTCAACGCGACGGTTAGACTGCAAGCCTTCAACTGTTGTGTTTTCAGCGATTGGGCGATACTCACCGTAATGTTCTACAATGATACGGCTAGGATCAGTAATTCCGGCACGGATCAGGAAGCGTTTCGCAGCATCAACACGACGACGTGAAAGTGATACGTTATACGCGTCAGAAGCACGAGCATCTGTGTGACCAACCAGAACGATGCGGCAGTTTGTACGCATGTTCAGAAGCTCAACTACTTTGCTCAAAGTTTCTTTTGAAGGATTGCGGATGATCGCTTTGTCAGTGTCGAATTCGATGTTGCTGAACAATGCTTCACACTCGTCTTTCGGCAAGTTGTTTTTGATTGCGTCTCTGATGATTTTGTCCAGATCCATTGCAACTCCACCACCTGAAACGATGCTTCCGATTGGTGTGTTTGGCTCTTTGTCGAATAGATCAGCTACACCGTCACCATCTGAATCTGTGTAAAGACGTGGATCAACTGGCTTAGGCATGTTTGCTTTTGCGATTGAATCTGCATCTTCCATTGTAGGATTGTAAGGAACAGGGATCAAAGACTGTGGATTTGCCCAACGCAAGTGGTAACGACCGCTTCCAGCATCATATTTGCCTTTTTTTGCCATTACTGCATTCTTACCAAGTTTGTAAGTCAATGCTATGGAAGCCATTCCCCATCCGTCATTTTTAGAATCGTCTTTTGCAAACGTCCAGATTCCAGTTTGAGTACGGTAATCGCTCAAACCGCCTACGGTTGCATCCAGTTTCTCAGTATTTACGTAATTGTAAGTAAAGTCTAGGCCTAGGTCAAATCTTGGGGTTAGTTCATAATGTACGGCTAGTCCGGCAGGTACAACCCATTCTCTTGTATATGTAGAACCATTGCGTTCCCATTTACCGGCTGTTTTAGAACTAGCGTCTGTGTTTGTAGAAACTTCGTAAGTGTTTCCGAAGAATTCACTTCGTGGGTTTGTGTTGGTAGCGGTCAAATCAGTGTGGTAGTAGATAATTCCAGCTCCCAAATGCGCGTCAACTTTCCATCTTCTCAATTTCTTGTAACCGAAAAGCAGTCTGTTAACATTAAGCGTTCCGTCGATTGTTACCTGAACGAAAGAAGGGCTGTTGAAGACCACATCGTAAGAATTGCCTGTGATGCGGCTCATGTGACCTTGTTTTGAGCCTTGCAGCTGGCCATTGTAACCAACGATCTGAACCCCAAAAAGCGGAGATAACTGCTTATTAATAGAAAGGCCCCAGCCTCCTGTCAATTTCTCATTATTACTCCTTTTGAAATCGTACTCTTTGATGTCACCGAAGAACTTGGTTATCCCCCCGTAACCTGTGATGGACCAGGTGTTCATCTTATTGGGCCCTTCGTACGTCCGGTTTTGGGCAAACGTATTCAAACTCAGTAGGGAAAAACAAATAAAAGCAACGTAAAGATTCTTTCTCTTCATGGGAAACACCAGTTATGTGATTCAAATATTCACTAATTAATTAACTCAATATAAGAAAAAAAATAAGCCTGTAAGCCGGATTCTGTTACTCTAAGCTGGCGAACCAGCATCAAGCTCCTACCATTTATCCAGGATTCCGGTCACCCGGAACCTCTAACGATCTACCCGTGTCAATGTCCCGAAAGACGGGGACGAGCAGCCCCACGGATTGACACCTATTTGACCTTTCAGCCCGTAAGGTTTACCGTGCCCCTTTGGTCACCCAAAGAGCGGTGGTCTCTTACTCCACCATTTCACCCTTACCTTGTCACATAAAAAACATGCCAGGGCGGTATAATTTCTGTGGCACTTGCTGTCAGCATTCCGTCTCCGGCCTGCTGCCTTCCTGTTAGGAAGTACGGTGCTCTCTGCTGCCCGGACTTTCCTCTCCGGCCGAAACCGCAGCGGTAGGTCAGCTTATTCCTTTCCTCTGACCACAAAGCTAAGAAATACTTTCTTTCGATCAGCAGTCAATATACTATTAAAAGTAAAAAATTATGATAATGACGCGGATTTTTACCGAATTTTTGTGTCAAATTCCCTTTAATCCATTGACCTTCAAATTAACATTTCCGTTCGCAAATACAACAGCATAAAGGTGTTCCGGTGTTAAATAAACCTTGTCAGGTGTAATATCCGTTAAGCTGCCTTTCAAAATGACACCCTCGGTTACTTTTAAATTGGACAGCGCCTTTTGAATCGTTTTTTTCGCATCGCTGATCTGTCCGCCCACCGGAAACACCATCTTTTTCTCCATCATCCTGCTAAACTGGCCCTGTAACAGCCAACCCGCCGTCTTAACAATCGAGTTTTTCGTATCCAAATCATAATCAAGACCTTTCAATGACAATTGCTGGCTTACAGGATCATAATGCGGCACGCCTTTCAGGTAAATATCACCATTTATACTGCCTTTCAGCCCTGCCTTGATCACCAGCTTTTCATTCTGACCATACATATCAATCGAAGTGACTTCTACATTGTACTGCCCGGCTAGGAAAGAAAATTTTTCGCCCGCAAACTTCGCCGTTGCCAGTCTCGCAGCTTCTTTATAAGACACGACACTGATCAGTCCGACTTTAAAATCCTCTGAAACCTTATTGACTATCTGCAAATTCGGTAACTTCAAAACCGCAGGAATAGCAGGCTTGGCCGCCGACGTAATCGTTTGCGTGTAACCTTTAATACCTATAACCGAGCGAAGAATACCATTCCTGGCCAGCAAAGGCGTCATCACAACGCCTGTCGGCACGATAGCCAGCCACGTATCAAATTCCTTCGACAGCAAAACAGGCTGCCTGGCAATGTTCCAGGCGAGTTCTGCATTCTTTTTGAGCTCAATGTTGCTGGCAACCTGTTCGTCAATTGCCTGTGTTATTTTTTCAAAATTTTTATTCAAAAGTCTGCTCGCCATGCTCTTGATCGGAATGTTAATGCCGGCAACTTTTACATTCGGGTCGCTTATCCAATCATAGCTATCCACATATGTTTCCGATTTGATCGCCCAGTTAGGTGAAATCTCCAACTTTGAGATCAGACGAATGCGTATGGAAAATTCTGTATCCTTATAACCCGACATAGTGATGCCCAGGGGACTGATTTTATAACCGGCGCTTACCCATATTTTAAGAGGGACTTCAAACAAAAATGAAGAATCAATTGCAACAACCTTTATAGGACTTATTTTCCAAACCTTCGCTTTCAGATTGTCATTATCCTCATCCTCATAGCTGTTATCCTCATAAATGAGTCCTTTGATCTTCGCATTGATCTGATTCTCAATCTCAGAAATCGGGATTTCTACCGGAACATTCAGCACCGAGAGGTGCTTTTCATTCTGGATCTCATTAACGGAGTACTTATATTCTTCCATGGGCGCTTTCGGGGAGGTGCTTTTAGAACGGCATTGCCAAATGCTGAGCGCAAATGCCATGATCAACAATACATTCAGGCAATTAGTGAGCCACTTATTTAATTTTGACGAGGGTTGCACCGTATCCGAATTTTTCTTTTTGAGCGTCTTTAAAATAATTAACATGCTGATTTTTGCCGAGTCTCCTGTGTAATTCGGTCCTCAAAACCCCGCTTCCGGCGCCATGAATGAATGTGATTTCCTCCATTCCGTTTGCAATCGCTGATTCAAGATTGCTTTCGAAAGCGGCCAGCTGCGTTTTAAGGATAGAGTCATTCGAAAGAGAGCCTACATGCTTGGTCAGCTTTTCAATATGCAGATCCACAACTTGCTCAGGCTTTTCCAGCACGGGCGTTTCCACCTTACCTCCTCCCATCAGGCTCGTTTTCAAATCGTTGGAAAGATTTTCAGGACTTGCATGTATTTCAGTTTTCAAATTTTCCTCATCGATCTGGTATACAAACGCATCCTTTCCTAACACAGGCGCCTTGCCTTTATTTTTGTAAAATGATTGCGCCCTGCATTTGATCCGTTTGGTTAAAGCCTGCGGCAAAGCATGGTTACCTTCCCTGTAATAGAGTATTTTAAACTCAAATACGGGCCAGGTTTCGAAGTCCTTCATAATCAGCTCCGACAATTTTTGCGCAGTCCGCGGCTGCAAGACACCACCAGCTAACCCTGTACTAACCTGCTCATTAACAGCAACAGCCGTAAAAGGCAACACCCAATCGGAGTTATTGATCAGATGCATCGTCACCGCCCTGTCATTTACGGCAACGAAAGCCAGGAAAATTCCTTTTTCCGCAAACGGCGCATTTCTGGGCACAATAACATCACTCTGCGATTTGATCTTTTTGGAATCCGGTTCTTTGACAAGTCGCTGGCTTTCAATGGGTGAAATAGTCACGATCTCATTGCGCAGCACGGGAATCCGGAAGCCGTCCTCAATTTCTATTTCCACAATGTTTCCGGGCAAAAAAGCGTAAATCACACCTTCTTCCCGTCCATGCACAAGCCTTACTTTATCTCCAATATTCATATTTAATCTGATTGAACTCAATGACGGCCCGTAAGGCCATATCCTTTAGCAACAATTGCTAAAAGTAAAACGGTTTAAAATCAATGCCTTTTTTGCTGAATTGCAATGCGGGCGCCGGGATTTTGATCGAATTAGCAAAAAAACCGATCGTCCGCACAAACTTACTTTTTGTTTTAATTTTTGTAAGATCAATGTCGAGGGACAAATAATATTGCCGGTAAGGGCGATAACCCCGCTCGATACTCTTCTCTTTTTCTGCCGAAACCATATCATGGATTCCGTAACCAATTGAAAGACAAAGCCAGGCAGGCCAGCCGCTATTTTTGAAGAATGTTCCGGGGCTTCCCGAAAACCAGTAAGTCTGACCATTATAGTCTTTCAGCCAGCTTTCAGAACGGGTGCTTCCCAGCAATTCCGGACGGACGCGCGCCAGGGAAGTATAATGAAAAGAAAATTTCGGCTGAATGCGCACTTCATCCCAAAGTGCGATTTGGCCTAAATATATAACTGACCCTGCAATGTTACCGACCATGTCACCGGGAGAGAAGCCGTAATCAGGCGAGAAGCCATCCAGAATTTCAATCGGCGTTTGGAAAATAATACCTGAAACGGCGCCGTAGACCAACATTTGGCGTTTTGAAATTCCTGTTTTTCTATACAACTCTGCGGTGTGCCGCGCAATCTGATATGATGTGTAAACGTGCCCCATTTTGTCCATTTGGAGCCACTCGCCCGTGTCGTCCTTAAATGTGAACTTGGTTAATGGGTTTTTATACCAGGATTTGCTCAGGCCGTAAATCGTTCCGAGATACAGTGCCGACTGCGCTGCAAAAATGCCACGTAACATCCGGTAATTTGGTCTCGCATCCGCCGGAACCGAATCTTTCGCAACGATTTTTAATGTATCAATCCGTGAAGAATCGGTTTGCCAATTGCCTTTTCGTAACGAATCCGTTTGGGCAGATACTGAATGAGAGAGGCAGATAGCCAGGATTAGCAGCAAGAAACATGATAAAAAACGCCTGTTAATATCCGCCATGGTATTTTCTTAGGCCCCATTCTGCGCCGAGAAGCAGGACCAGTAGGAAGAACAACCACTTCATATAAATGATCTCAACCATTTCTTCGCTGCTGTCGAGCCGGTCAGAAGGGCGGTTTTCTTTGAGTTTTGAAACAAAATCACTGAAAGTTGCGGGCGTAGTGAATGTTCCGCCCGAGCGGCTGGCAAGTTCGCGCAACATCCCGAAATCAGCCGTCGTATTGTTCAATTCAAGATCCGCATTGCTGATCACAAACTGCCCGGCCACTTTCTCCTGCCCGGAACGCAGCGATGTTGAAGCCGAAAATCGGTAAACACCGTCTGACAGCCCGCTTACATTGAAACGCGGATTTTCTTTGGAATGCGTGTAGGTGAATTGCCTGGTGACACCTTTTTCATTTGTGATATCGAGCTTCACTTCCTGCCCGTAAATCTGCTCGTAGATATCGTTGTAAATCTCAGTTTGAAAAGTAACCTGCTCACCAGCTTCAAATTCGTTGCGAACAGGGTAAACGCGAAATTTCCGCTTATCCTCTCTTACCGAAAGCACCTGGATCAGTTTCTGGAACAGGTTATCCACGACTTCCTGCTTATTCGTCTGCGCAAACTCTTCCTGCCGCCATTGCCATATCCCCTCTCCTGCCAGAACCGCTGTTTTTTGCCCACCATTTGTATTCAAAACCAACAGCGGCTTGCTGGTGTTTAATGTTCCTACTTTTTGGAATAAAATCGTTTCTGTTCCGGAGGAAATGTTATAATCGCCAAAGGGAACGGATAAAGGCGGAAGGCGCTCCAATAATTTGAGTTGCTCAGGATCAAAATTCAATTGCTGAAAAGCTGGATTAAAGCGTGCCGTGACCTTATCGATCTGATTATTGGACGTATTAATGATCAAAGAACGGTTCAATGAATTGGCGAGCGGCACCGCGGACTGGTTGCCCAGAATAAAGAAAAGCGGCGTTTTGGATTCTATGAAATTACGGACCTGCGCATTACCAAGCCCTAGCACATTAGGAATCTGATGTAAAATGATCAAATCATACGGCTTGGCAGTTGCAATGGGTGTGTTTGAAATAGACAAAATCTTCACGTCCAGCTCATAATTATCATTGGCTTCTACCAGGCTGCGAATGCTCTTAATGTCCGGATGGGGCGCCAAAGCCATCAGCAGAATTTTTTGTCTGCCGTCTATAATGTCTATATAAATGTCTTTTTTGTTGTTTCTCGGTGAAGTTTCACCGGCTATTCCGCCCAATTCCAATGTGTAATGCTGCACGCCTTTTTGGGTTGACGACGCCTTGAAATCAAATGCTTTAAAGAATGAAGGACGGTCCACCATAACCTGCTGGCTAGCAACCGTACGCCCGTTCTGCCTCAATGTGATCGTTGTGGATTTTCCGGCCAGGCCATTCGCAGCGATTTCGGCACGGATAGGGAATTCATTTCCAAGATAGGCGATCCGGTTGCTGACCACATCTTTGATCCGGATATCCAGATCGGGAACCGTGTCACCAACCGCCAATGTGTTCACTTTAAATGGATAACGGTTATAAGCAGGAGAAATCCCCTGATTAACAACCCCATCGGAAAGCAAAATAACATCCGTCAGGTTCCTTCCTTCAAAGTTGGTTTTCACCGTTTGCAGCATTTCAGACAAGTCTGTCTTCCTGGCATCAAAACGGATCGAATCCGGAACTGGTGAACGCGAATCTTTTTCCAATGTTTGCACACTCACCTCAAAACCAGACGATTCCAGATCAGCGACAGCGCCCGAAATCTGCTTCATCAATGCGGTTCCTGGTCCTTTGACAGACTCAGAATTGTCGATCGCAAAAACGATTTTAGCTTTATCAACAGAAGTTTCCGTCTTGCGAACCAGAGGCCCTAACAGCAGAAAGCAGATCATTCCAACCGCCAGTCCTCTTAATGATGCGAGCACATAATTCCATTTTTTACCCCAGGGCGCCGTCGGTTGGTAAAGCAGGAATGCATAAGCAGCGCCTGCCACCAGACAGAAGACAATAAACCAGTAAGGGGTTTGGAAAATGAGTTCGGACCGCATGTGTTAAATGTAACGAAAAAAACATGCTATGTCAACATACCGCCGTCCACTTGTAAAACCTGGCCGGTAATGTAGCGCGAAAGGTCAGAAGCAAGAAAAACGCAGGCATCGGCGACCTCTTCAGGCTGTCCTCCTCTTTTCATCGGAATCGACTGCTTCCATTCTTCCACTGCTTTGGAATCCACAGCATCCGTCATTTCCGTTTCAATAAATCCGGGAGCAACAGCATTCGAGCGAATGTTGCGTGAGCCTAGTTCCAGTGCGATGGATTTGGTAAAACCAATGATCCCGGCCTTGGAAGCAGCATAATTGGACTGCCCCGCATTACCACTGATCCCCACCACCGAAGTAATGTTGATGATGGAGCCCGTTCTGGCGCGCATCATGCTTTTAGTTGCTGCCTTCGTAAGATTAAAAACCGATTTCAGGTTAATCGTAATCACAGAATCCCATTGTTCCTCACTCATGCGCATTAGCAATCCGTCACGTGTAACGCCCGCATTGTTAATCAGCACGTCCAGTTTTCCAAAGTCAGCAAGGACATCTGTAACGAGCTGGTCCGCTGCCTGGAAATCCGACGCGTCCGATCGATAACCCTTCGCCCTTACACCGAACTGCTCCAGTTCTTTGGCCAGCGCCTCACCTTTTTCAACACTTGATAAGTAGGTAAATGCAACATCAGCCCCTTCCTGAGCCAGGCGTAAAGCAATGGAACGACCAATACCACGTGATGCTCCGGTTAACAACGCGACTTTATTTTCTACTAATTTCATAAATGGGAATAATTCTGTCAAAATGATTTTGGTCGACAAAAATAGGGTTTTAACAGGCACTGCCAAAAAAGAAACTACAGAAACCTTCTGACTTGTGACGCTGTTAACCCACTACATTTAGTTTTTGTTTATTTAAATTGAAAGTAATGGCAGAATCAATCAAGACAGCGCTGATAACAGGCGGCTCAAAGGGAATAGGTTACGGCATTGCAGAAGTGCTCATTAAAGAAGGCATCCGGGTAGCGGTCACCAGCCGTTCAAAAGAAAGCGCTGATAAAGCGGCCGCTTCATTGAACAAGATAAATGACGGGTTCGCAATCGGCATCGAGTCCGATGTCAGAAGTCTGGAATCCCAGCAAAAAGCGGTGGAAACCGTTATATCAAAATGGGGACAGCTTAATTATCTGATAGCCAATGCCGGCGTAGGACATTTCGCCCCTTTAAAAGACCTTACTGCCGATCAATGGCAGGAAACTATCGACATTAACCTGACCGGCGTATTTTTCAGTGCAAAAGCATCACTGGCAGCGCTGACAGAGACAAAAGGTTACTTTATCAACATTGCCAGCCTGGCCGGCACCAACTTTTTCGCAGGCGGAAGCGCATATAATGCCAGCAAGTTCGGACTGGTAGGGTTCTCGCAGGCCATGATGATGGACGTGAGAGATGCAGGTGTCAAAGTAACTACGATAATGCCAGGCTCCGTTGCAACCGAATTCGGAGACCATAAACCGTCCGAAAAAGATGCATGGAAAATCCAGCCGGAAGATATCGGACAAATCGTCTCCGATCTGATCAAAATGCCAGCCAGAACATTGCCTAGCAAAGTGGAAGTAAGACCTGCTATGCCACCTAAGTAGCAATCTGATTATCAAGTATAACGCCCGCCCGGAAGCACACAGCTTTTCGGGCGTTTTATATATAAAGTAGGCCTGAATTCACATTCAGCAAATTACATATCAGCATTCGCCAGTTTTGCAAAATAATGTTACTTTCATTGCCGGATGAAGCATAGGAATGTATATTTGAAAAAATTTTAAAAATACATCCTGATGACCCCTTCTCGCCGTTCATTTTTACGCCTTTCTGCCCTGGCTCTGCCCCTTGCGAGTGTTCAGAAACTATTTGCAAAAAGTGCAGCAAGAAAACCAATCGTGATTTCTACATGGGACAGCGGACAGATTTCCAACGCGGCAGCCTGGCCTGTGCTGGATAAAGGGGGACGAGCATTGGACGCAGTGGAACAAGCTGCCATCGCCATGGAAAATGAGGTCAATTGCTGCGTCGGACTCGGCGGTAATCCGGACCGGGACGGGTTTGTAACGCTGGATGCCAGCATTATGGATGAAAAAGCAAATTGCGGCTCAGTAGCATTCCTGGAAAGGATCAAACATCCGATTTCGGTAGCCCGGAAGCTCATGGAAACCACACCACACGTATTCCTAGCTGGCGTAGGCGCTCAGCAATTTGCAGTAGCGAATGGTTTTAAACTGGAATCGGCAGCGCTTTCTCCCGATGCAGACAAAACCTATAAAGAGTGGCTGAAAAAAGCCGAATACAAGCCCGTTATCAACATTGAACACCAGCAGTTGAAAGGTCAGAAAGGCCACGGCCCATTTGCCCCTCCCCGGCTCGAAGACGGCTCTTTTAACCATGATACAATGGGCACATTAGCCCTGGATAACAACGGCGACCTGTCGGGCATGTGCACAACCAGCGGAATGGGTTTCAAGATGCGCGGAAGGGTTGGCGACTCCCCTATTATCGGCGCCGGACTTTTTGTAGACAATGAAATAGGCGCTGCCACATCGTCCGGGCAGGGCGAAGAGGTGATCCGCGTATGTGGAACACACCTCGTTGTAGAGTTCATGCGCTCCGGCCTTTCACCGGAAGAAGCCTGCAAAAAAGCCATCGAACGCATCGTAAAGCCCAATCCCGAGCGTGCAAAAACTTTCCAGGTTGGCTTTCTGGCCATCAACAAGCAAGGTGAAGTAGGCGCTTATTCCGTGCAAAAAGGTTTCAACTATACAGTTACAGAAAAAGGCGGAAAAGGAGTGGTTATCAATGCGAAAAGCTATTTCCCGTGAGCTTAACGACATGAACATACTCAACAAAAATTAGTGATCTGTTTCAAAAAAACCGATCTTCACTTTTAGAATTCACCGGACGTTTTCTATTTAATTTTAATACAAAAAAATGATAAAACCCTTAGCCACACTTTTCCTGTTAACGGCATTAAATTCGTTTGCGCAAACTCCTCCGAAACCTTACGGCGCATTACCAGCCCCGAGGCAGGTTACATGGCATGAAACCGAAGTTTACGGCCTCATCCACTTTACTCCCACAACATTTGAAAACAAAGAATGGGGCTTCGGCGATGCAGATCCGAAAGCATTCAACCCTTCCGATTTTAACGCAGAGCAGATCATACTTGCTGCAAAAGCAGGAGGACTAAGAGGAATAGTGCTGGTGGCCAAGCACCACGACGGCTTTGCATTATGGCCTACCAAAACCACAGACTACAACATTACTAAGAGCCCGTTCCGCGGCGGCAAAGGCGATATGGTTAAAGAGGTTGCTGACGCGGCAAGAAAACATGGTCTAAAATTCGGCGTTTACTGTTCTCCGTGGGACCGTAATAATGCAAAATATGGCACTCCCGAATACATTGCCATTTACAGAGAACAGCTTCGTGAACTTTACACCAATTATGGTGAACTGTTTATGTCGTGGCACGATGGCGCTAACGGCGGCGACGGTTATTATGGCGGCGAACGGGAGAAACGGGCGATCGATAACACCACTTACTATCAGTGGGATTCCACATGGACCAACCTGACCCGTAAACTACAACCAACTGCGAACATATTCAGCGATATCGGCTGGGACGTTCGCTGGGCTGGAAATGAGGACGGCAGTGTAAACGAAACTTCCTGGGCAACGCTTACCCCGAAGCCTTCGGAAGGCCAGAATGTTGCAGTTCCGGGACAGGCAAATGCCACCGAAAACCCAGGGGGAACGAGAAATGGTAAATTCTGGATCCCGGCTGAATGTGATGTGCCGTTGCGCAAAGGATGGTTTTACCACCCCACAGAAAAGCCAAAAACACCCGAAAAGTTATTTGATCTGTATCTAAAAAGTGTGGGGCGCGGTGCGGCGCTGGATCTTGGCCTTGCTCCGGATACGCGGGGACAATTGCACGAGGATGATGTTGCAGCATTAAAATCGTTTGGTAACCATGTAAAAGAGACATTTGCAACAAACCTGATCGCAAGAGCAGGCTCCAAAGCTGTGAATGTGCGGGGTTACAACTCTATTTACAGCGCCAAAAACATTCTGGACGGAAAACCGGATACATACTGGGCAACCGACGATGATTTCAAAACTCCCGAGGTTGTCATTGACCTGAGCCAGCCCATTACGTTCGATATTATTACGTTACAAGAATTTATCAAGCTAGGACAGCGCATCGAAGAATTTGCGGTGGATAGCTGGGAAGGCAACGCATGGAAGGAAATCCATAAAGGAACGAGTGTTGGCGCTAAAAGAATTGTGAAACTTGCTACGCCTGTTACTACACAAAAAGTCAGACTTCGCATTACAAAATCGCCTGTCAGCATTGCGGTTAGCGAATTCGGCCTTTATAAAGATTCGGAATAGATCTATCTGAGAGACATTTCTCAGCCAATGTTATAACAAAACCCCTGACCGATTTGGACAAAGCAGGTTGATTATTTAACTTGCTTTGTCACAAATTTTTCAAATTTTAGTTATATAAACTATTCCTAAATCTTTACACCATGTCTCTTGATCTGAATACGAAAGGTGACGGCGAATCACGCCGGACCTGGTTGAAGACTGCTGCACTGGCAGGCGTCGCGGCTGTGGCGGGTAAACCCGTAAATGCTGTCACAACATCACCCGCAGCTTTGCCAGCAAGAAGAATCCCGATTGCCGTTTCAACCTATTCTTACTGGCATTTCGGGAAAGAGAAATATCCGGTTGAAAAAGTGATTGAAGACGCAGCCAAGCTGGGATTTGACGGTGTTGAGATTCTGCATCGCCAGATGGAAAACGAAACGGTTCCTTATATGAACAAGCTGAAAAGACTTGCTTTCGATAATGGCTTATCGCTTCCGCTGCTTTCTATTCACCAGAGTTTCGTGCAGCCCAAGGCCGAAGACCGTAAAAAAGACATCGAGCATACGCTCAAATGTATCGATATGGCTGTTCAAATGGGAATCCCGGCCATCCGGATGAACACAGGCAGCTGGCGGACTGCAAAGCGGGACGCCAAATATTATAAAGACGGCAAAGAACCACCGATTGAAGGTTACACCGACCAGGACGCCATTAAATGGTGCATCGATGCGATGGGCGAATGTCTCGTTGCTGCCGAAAAGGCTGGTGTAGTGCTCGCTATTGAAAACCACTGGGGCTTATCTTCCAACATTGATTATCTGCTCGAAATTTACAAGCCACTTGCTTCATCGCCTGCTATGGGTATGAATGTGGATACGGGAAATTTCGTCGGCGATCCCTATCCGCAGTTTGAGCGGTTGGCACCATACGCAACAATCGTTCAGGCGAAAACTTATTATGGAGGTGGGCATTATTACGACCTGGATCTGGACTATAAACGCATCGCAGACATTCTGCGCAAAGCCAATTTCAAAGGTTATATCTCTTTGGAAATGGAAGGAAAAGAAGATGCGGCCACAGCCGTGCCCAAAAGCCTGAAATTATTCAGGGAAGTGTTTAGTTAATCCCTGCAAGACAATCATAATTATAAAGTGCGGCTTCATTGGATCCGCACTTTTTTTGTGTTGCCACGGATACACTGCCGCGACGCATTCGTGGCAACAATCACTTTTCATAATGATACCGGCATTGTACAATCGTTATCGAATCTTTCTCTACTTTGTAAACCAGGCGATGCTCGTTCGTGATTCTTCTTGACCAATAACCCGAAAAATTTGACTTAAGTAATTCCGGCTTGCCCTTACCTTCAAAAGGGTGCCTCAAACATTCTTTTATAAGCTCGTTAATTTTTATAACGATTGCCTTATCGGTCCTTTGCCATTCAAGATAGTCCTCCCAAGCCTTGGCTCACCACGCGAGCATCAAGGTTCGATCAGATCACGATAAAAAATATTTCTGCCATTTTCGACATCATCAATGGCTTTCAGCAAGTAATCTCTGTTTACTGGATTACTCATCAGGTATTCCGTTGCGTCCATTTCGGCAACCGCTTTCTTCCGGGCCTTACGGCTCAAAAAGTTAAGAATAGTCCGTTTTTCTTTACTGGATGGCACCGCTAATCGTAGCATAGTGAAGATTTTTAAAGTTAGTATGTGTCATGGATTGAGTAATGGATTTCAAATATAAAGAAAAATCTTAAACCCCACACCGCCGCGAGGAGCCTCTTACGATCAGCTCAGTTTTTAAAATTTTCTTGTCTGGCAGGATAACATCCTCATCATCAACAAGCTGCAAAATCCAGTCTGCTGTGGTGCGGCCGATTTCGTGGGTGGGCTGGCGGATGGTGGTAAGGCCGGGGCCGATGTAGGCAGATTCCGGGTTGTCGCTGAAACCGACCACGCCGAGCTCATCGGGAATGCTGATCCCTTTTTCTTTTGCTATCAGCATAATTTCGATGGCCGCAGAGTCATTCACTGCGAAAATAGCATCCGGGCGATTGGCCAGATCGAGCAGATATTGTCCGTAAATCCTGGCCTTCTGCTGCGTCAGCATGCCCTGGATGATCATATGGTCTTCAATGATTTTGCCATGCTTTTCCATTGCGGCCCGATAACCTCTCAACCGCTCCTGGCTGACCAGTAAATTGAGCGGCCCGCCCAAATGCGCGATCCTTTCATAACCATTCATAATCAAATGCTCCACAGCCAGAAAAGAAGCTTCGAAATCATTCACAACCACTTTGGGCACGTTGATCTGCTCACAAACCCTGTTAAAAAGCACGAGCGGAATGCCCCGCTTTTCGAACACACCCAAATGTTCAAAATTGTTGGTTTCCTGGGTGAGCGATATCAGCAATCCATCAATGCGGTTGGCGAGCATTGCTTTTGTATTGGATATTTCAACCTGGTATGATTCGTTGCTTTGCATGATCGTCAGGTTATAACCCGCCCTGGTAAGCACTTCATGCGCGCCTATGATCACATTAGGGAAGAACGGATTGTGAAATTCCGGAACGATCATTCCAATTGTATTAGTCTTGCTTTTTACCAGGTTATAGGCAAGCTGATTGGGCTGGTAATCCAGCTGCAATGCCTTATCCAGCACAGCCTGCCGGGTTTCCGGATTAATGTCTGCATGCCCGTGTAAGGCGCGGGAAACGGTGGAGTTCGAAACCCCCAGCGATTTTGCAATGTCGATGATCGTGGTCTGATGCCGCTTGCGCTTGACAGCAGAAGGCAGAGACAAGTCCTTTTCCGAATGCGTAAAATAGTAGTTACAGGTTTTGCACAGATAGCGCTGTTTGCCCCTGACGTAACCTGCCTTCATAATGCTATCCACCTGTTCACACTTCACACATTTAACCATAAACTTTGCACTTTTTTAATAATCCGACCTTTTGAACAACAACTTGCCTCACACACTAATCCCACTTACAAAAATATAAAATTCTTATATTAAAAAGTCATAAAACCATATATCGGCAACGTCTTCGCAAACGTTGCCGATACTTTTAGTTTAATTCCCACATTTATTTGGGTCCTGAATGGCTTGATTTCACCTGCAGACGCATCTATATTTATGTTAAACGACCAATCAAAACGCAGAATGAATAAGTTTTTCAATAGCCATAATCAGCGCTGCTACATATCAATTGCATTTTGAATTGCATTATTCCCATTTGAACAATGTTGCCTTTAACCCTAATAATTAGTATATGAAGAGAAGAATACTTGAATCAATTTTGCTGATGGTCCTGCAATTGGGCTTGACGCATGCATTGCTGGCGCAGTCCGACATGGTGACGGGAAAAGTTACAGATGACAAAGGGGAAGGAATTCCCGGTGCCAGCGTAACGGTAAAAGGGACGCAGCAGGGAACATTAACAACCGTAGAAGGCACCTATGCCATTGAAGCTGCGGCAAATGCTACACTCGTCTTTTCATTTGTCGGGTATTTAAAGGAAGAAATTGCCATCAATAACCGCACGAGCATTGACATTAACCTAAAAACCGACACAAAGGCACTAGAAGAAGTGGTTGTAGTGGGTTACGGAACGCAGCGACGTGTAGAAACAACCGGTTCAATTGCATCCGTGAAGGCAGAAGATCTGGTGCAAACGCCCGTTGCAAACATTGCGCAAGGTTTACAAGCAAGAGTTTCAGGGATGCAGATCAACCAAAATTCCGGCGCTCCCGGCGGGAACATCAGTGTGCGGATCCGGGGAACCAACTCTATTAATGGTTCCTCCGAACCGCTGTATGTGATCGACGGGATCCAGATCTCCAACGGCGGCGGCATCACGGATGTAAGCCCGCTTTCTACCATTAACCCTAATGATATCGAGTCCGTTGAAGTCCTGAAAGACGCTTCTGCATCGGCTATATATGGCGCCAGGGCTGCTAATGGTGTTGTTTTGATCACGACAAAACGAGGTAAAAGCGGCAAAACCAATGTCACATTCGACAGCTACTACGGCACCCAGAAGGTAAACAAACAACTCGATGTATTGAATGCGTCCGAGTTTGCACAGCTCGAAAATGAAGTTTTCAAAAACAACTATTATCCCGATCCTGCTTCTCTGGGCGAAGGTGTGAATTGGCAGAACTACATCTTCCGTAAAGCACCGATCCAGAACCACCAGCTTTCGATCAATGGCGGAAATGAAAAAACACAACTCGCATTGTCACTTAACTATTTCGACCAGCAGGGAACATTCATCGGATCATCATTCAAGCGGTATTCGTATCGTTTGAACCTGGATCACAGGCTGAGCAAAAAGGTAAAGATCGGAACGAGCATTCTAGGAAGTTATTCTATTAATGATGGCATCCAGACGGGTGGTGAGAACATCGGGGACGGTGGCGCAGTGCTGTCTTCTGTTCTGGGAGCCGCAATTGGCGCACCGCCTACGCTGAAACCTTATCGCGAAGACGGTTCCATCTTCCCGTTCGGTGAGCAAGCCGGCGGTCAGTATCGCGAGGTTGTGAACCCGCTGAACTTTGCGGCAATGCTGATGAACAGGGACATTAAAAGAACGCTGGCCAATCTTTATGCCGAAGTGAATTTTGTCAAAGGACTTACCTATCGCGCTTCTTTCAACATTGACCAGCGCGGCGAATTGTTCAACGCTTACTCGCCCAGGTCGATCGTTAATAAAAGTGACCTGAATGATAATTCCGGGTCTGGCGCCAAAGGCAATGGCAATTTCCTGGCTTTGCTGCACGAGAGCATTTTAACCTACAATACAAATTTTGGAAAAAACCATTCATTAAAAGCCACAGCGGTTTTTGGAACGCAGCTCGAACAATCGAATTCCAATAATTTGAATGCAACCGGTTTCCCCAACGATGCCACGCAAAACGAAGCATTACAGCTTGCATTGACGCGGACAGTTAGCAGCAGCCGGAGCAGCCAGCGACTCGATTCTTATCTTGCCCGGATCAATTACGGTTTCAAAGACAAAATTTTCCTCGACCTCACAGCACGCGTGGACGGTTCGAGCAAGTTTGGGGCTAACCACAAATACGGCGTTTTCCCAGCCATTTCAGCAGCCTACCGTTTGATTGAAGAGCCATTTATCAAAGATTTAACCTGGTTATCTGACCTGAAACTGCGTGGAAGCTTCGGGATTACAGGAAATGCAGGCGGCATAAACCCTTACCAATCGCTTTCAACGGCCGCCTCAACGGGCAGTGATTATTTGATCAACCATACTTACGTGACCGGCATTAATCCTACCGGCATTGCAAATCCGGATTTGCGCTGGGAACGTTCGAAGCAGGCTAATTTAGGGATTGACGTGAGTTTGCTGAACAACCGCGTGAGCTTCATTGCCGATGTTTATCATAAGAAAACAGACGACCTGCTCTACATCAAAGGCCTGCCGTTAAGCGCGGGATATGGCTCGATAACGGGCAATTTTGCATCACTTGAAAACAAGGGGCTGGAACTCGCCCTGAATGCCCGGATCCTGGATGGAAAATTAAAATGGGACGTTTCGGCCAACACTACATTCAACCGCAACAAAGTACTGAACCTGGACGGCGGTGTTACTAATGAGCGCTTTGTTACCACGTACACGATTTTGTCTGTGGGACAGCCGCTTGGGATGTTCAAAACGTATGTTTTTGATGGTGTGAATCAAACAGGCGAAGCGATTCTTCCGGGTTATGACGGGCGCTTGGGCGGCCATAAGATCAAAGACGTGACGGGCGACAACCAGATCACGGCCGCCGATCAGGTTATTGTGGGTAATCCTAATCCGAAATTCATCTATGGTTTTTCAACCAACCTCGCCTTCAAAGGCTTTGACCTGGGCGTGTTTATCTCCGGATCGCAGGGCAATGATATTTACAATGCCAGCCGCTTATCATTCGAAAACCCGCTGGGTCAGCGCAACTTGCTGAAAGGCGTTGTGGACCGCTGGTCGCCTACAAATCCGAGCAATCAGTATGTGAGCGGCGCGCAAGGCGGAAGGCTTCCGATTTCAAATTATGTGGTTGAAGACGGCTCTTATATGCGCTGCAAAAACCTGACGCTGGGTTACACATTACCGCGTTTCAAGGGTGTGCAGGGCATTCGCCTGTATGTAAGCGCCAATAACCTGTTTACGATCACCGATTACAGCGGATACGATCCGGAGGTGAATACTTACGCAGGTTCCAACACGATCATCGGCGTTGACAACTTCGTTTATCCGCAATCCAGATCATTTCTGGGTGGTATTCAGGTAACATTCTAAATCCTCATCACTGATTCTAATTTTTGAAACATGAGAAAAGCATTAAAACTAAGTGCTACGCTGAGCATACTGGGAGCCTCCTTGCTGCTGCCATCCTGCGAGCTGAACGAAACGATATATTCGTCTATTTATACCGAAGATTTTTACAAAACCGCAGCCGACGCTGAAAAAGGACTCGTAGCAGTTTACGGCGCATTGGGCGGCCTCGGCGGCGCACCGACACTCACATTAGTTGCCGATTTCAGCGATGACCAAACTTACCCCCGCGGTGTGGTAGGTCGTAACACGTTGACAATGTTCACTTACGACGTCAACTACACGACCCAAAAAAGCAACAGCCGGGTAAATGAATCGCCCCAACAGATCTGGCAGTCGTGTTACAGCGGCATTGAAAAGGCCAACTGGGTAATTGCTAAAGTGCCGGGCGCAACAATGGACGAAGCTCGTAAAAAACAAGTTTTGGGCGAAGCATATTTCCTACGCGCATTCTATCATTGGGTCTTGACCAAAAATTTCGGCGACGTGCCAGTGAAGATCACGCCCAGCTACACCGAAGAGGAGGCATTGACTGCCAAAAGCCCGAAAGCAGATGTATACAAGCAAATTTACAGCGACCTTGACCAGGCCACGTCAGCGGGACTTCCATCTTTCCCGGCAGTTGTAAAAGGTCGTGCGTCGAACGAAGCTGCGCTTGCACTTTATGCGAAAGCAGCGCTATATAATGAGGATTATGCCACCGCGTTGGCAAAGGCGAAGCTGGTCATCGCATCTAATAAACATGCGTTGTTGCCCAATGTTCAGGACGTATACCGCTATGATAATGAGGATGCTGCGCGTTTGGAAAACATCTTTGCATATGAAGTTGATCCTGTTTCACCAGGATTGAGCCACCAGCTGGTAGGCCTTTGCGGCCCTCCGGGAAGCGCTGGACCCGAGTATGCCCGGACTTCGTTCGGATCCATGTTTGCTTACCAGTCTTTTTTCAATTCATTTGATCCAAAAGACAAACGCAGAACGCTTTTAGACACCAATTATATTGACAAAGCCGGAAAAACGGTGCCGCAAAGAAGCATTACCCCCATCACAACAGAGGGTGTTTTGATCAAAAAATACCAGGACCCCGTGTCGACCATTGGCCTGATTCCAAACATTCCGATCCTGCGCATGCCGGATGTCTACCTGATCGCCGCCGAAGCCGAAGCGCGGTTGAATGGTGCTACTGCTGCTGCCTATGAGTCGATTAACGTAGTACGCCAGCGCGCTGGCATGCCTGTTTTGAAAACTGGTTTGACCAAAGATGCATTTATAGAAGCCGTTTTGCAGGAACGCGCGTGGGAATTCTTTGCCGAAGGCGACCGCTGGTATGACCTTACCCGCACCGGAAAGTTTTTGACTGTTATTCCAAAAGCGGTAAACAGCGTATATCCGGTCAGAAATGTAACTGCAAAAAATCGCTATTTCCCGATTCCGCAGGATGAGATCAATGCGAATGCAAAGATTGAACAAAACCCGGACTGGAAGTAATGAAAAGCATATTGATCATTTTCCTGGTTGCCACGATCCATCATTTTTCTGCAAAAGGAAATGACAGGATCCGTGAATTTACGATCGTGCAAAATGACACGCTGACTTACACATTGAAACTCGCACTGGATGAGAAGGGGCAACCGCAGTATTTTTTCAGAAACATTTTCACGCCGGTTTGCTATACAAATGAATGCAAACCGGTGCATATCAACTTCTACTGGGATTTACTGGGTAATTATGAACGTTTCGATCTGCCCAAAAACAAAGTGCTGACCAAAGTGGATCACGACGAATTCAGGCAGGAAGATTATGACAAGTTGCAGGATATTCTGGCTCAGCCCAATTCCATTTTTGCCGATCTGAAAATGGAAGATCTGATCACAAAAGGCACCGATGACCTGTCCGATTCGGTTGATGCCAAGACAGGCGCAACATTGAAAACGATCAAAAATCATGTGATCGACGGCGCTGTTTACACCTGTTACACGCTTTGGAACATTGCATATGGAACGGTCGTTCCAGAAATGAAGAAGATCATTGAAACTTACCAGAGCGACGCCTTACTGCATCGCTTTCTGACGAGCAACAATTACCATTATCAATATTGGGCAATGGAAAAAGTGATGGATGCAAAAGGAAATGTTAAGAAAACTTTTGAGCCTGATATTGAGAAAGTGATTGATGGAAAAAATGTCTTCATCGCAAAAAATACATTGCAGCGCCTGAGCAGCGATTTTTTCTCAGGACAAAAAAGACAGAACTGGATCTGGCAAACCTATCAAAGGTCTCCATATGCCCTGCAAATATCGATTCTGAAAAAGCTGAACACCATTGCCCTCGACGAATCCCTAAAAAACAACCTGAAATCCGCGCTGGCCAAATCCAACGACGAACAAATATCCCTCATTAACAAAATCCTGAACCCATGAAAAACCCATATTTCGTCGGGTTGAAACCCGACGCTAGCAGTATTGGTCGTGCCGATGGCACTTTTTGCCTGTTGTTTGGATGGAAGTGGCTAGGCAGTGCGGTAGGCACTTTTTGTAGGCCTTCAAAACCGAATGTAGCAACCAGTGCCGTCGGCACCTTTTCATTTCATATCCCCGGACTTCAGTCCGGGGTATCCGCACCCATCTTCACACTGCTCCTAACGCTCCTAACCTTTTGCTCGTCAGCGCAAAATCATGTTTTTGTAGAAACAGAATCATTTGAGGACAAAGGTGGATGGGTGATTGACCAGCAGTCCTTTGTGGTGATGGGCTCATCCTACATTATGGCGCATGGAATGGGCAGGCCGGTGAAAGATGCTGCTACAACCGTCAAATTCGCAAAACCGGGAAAATACAAAATGTGGGTCCGTACCAAAGACTGGGCGCCCTTTCCGAAAGGGCCGGGGAAATTTGAGATCATTATCGACGGCAAGCAAGTTGGACCGGTTTTCGGTTCCAGCGGATCCGATGCCTGGAAATGGTATGACGGTGGCGAAACGGACATTAAAGCTGGCTCGGCGAAGTTGTCTATTAAAGATTTAACCGGCTTCAACGGCCGCTGCGACGCGATCCTGTTTACCGACGATTTAAAATTTACGCCTCCTAACGAATTTGAAGCATTAACGACATTCCGCAAGAAACTGCTGAACCTCACCGAAAAACCAGCCGAGGCAGGCCGATTTGATATGGTGGTGGTTGGCGGAGGAATTGCGGGAACCTGCGCGGCCATTTCAGCAGCCAGGATGGGACTAAAAGTTGCGCTGATCCAGGACAGGCCGGTCCTGGGCGGAAATAACAGCTCCGAAATCCGGGTGCATTTGATGGGCGATGTCGATAAAAACCATTATCCCAAACTTGGAAGGATTGTAAGAGAAATGGACAATGGCGATCCCGGAAACGGGAATCCGGATGCCAAAGAATATGGCGATGCTCGTAAAATTTCGATTGTAAAAGCAGAACCAAACATTTCACTATTCTTGAACACCCACGTTTATAAAGTTGAAAAAGAAAACGATATCATTACCGCAGTTGTAGGCCGCGACATTGCTACAAACAAGGAAATGCGCTTCACCGGCTCCTTCTTCTCTGACTGCACCGGCGACGGAACAATAGGCTATCTGGCCGGCGCAGAATTTAGAATGGGACGCGAAAGCAAGGCAGAAACGGGCGAATCGCTCGCTGCCGAAAAGGCCGATGATTTCACATTAGGAACATCCAATTTATGGGCCTCACTGGAACGTGACACAGTTTCGTCATTCCCCGAAACGCCCTGGGCCATCCAGTTTTCCGATGAATACCACATTGACGAACCCAAGGCTGACTGGCAGTGGGAAACAGGTTTTGGCAATTTCAACACCATTACCGACGCGGAGAAAATCCGTGATCATAACCTGCGCGCTATCTACGGAAACTGGTCTTATCTGAAAAAGAACAAAGCCGCGAAATATGCCAAACGGGAGCTTGCGTGGGTAGCTTACATTGGCGGAAAACGCGAATCGCGCCGCATTATCGGTGACCACATTCTGAATCAGATGGACATTCAGGAGGGCAAGTTCTATCCGGACGGCTCCGTAACGGCAACGTGGACCATTGATCTGCATTTCCCAGATGCTAAAAACAGCAAATACTTTGAAGGTCAGGAGTTTTTCGCGGGAACCAAACACATTAAAGTAGCGCCATACACCATTCCCTATCGCTGCCTTTATTCCAAAAACATTCAAAATCTATTCGTCGCTGGCAGGAACATCAGCACCACGCACGTGGCATTCGGCAGCACGCGGGTCATGCGCACCTGTGGAATGATGGGAGAAGTGGTAGGTTTTGCTGCCTATTTAACTACAAAATATAAAACAACGCCCAGAGGAGTTTACCAGGATCATTTACCCGAACTAATGGCCATTCTAAAAGGTGAAACCCCTGCGCCTCAGCCTTGATAAGAAAAATAGCTTGCTGTTTTTTTCCGGTTAGAAAAATGAAGAAAGTATATGAAGCCGCAAAAGGCGCTTTTGACCCAACAAAATGGGCAGTCAAAGCCTTCTTATCATCGCAGGAACCAAAGATTTTATTAATGAAATAAAGTAACAATGAAATTATACTTTGCCATTTTTCTGTGTTTAGGATCAATCAATTATGTTTTAGGTCAGGGCAAAACGCCTGTCAGCCTTGCGAATGATCACATTAGCATTCAGTTTAAAAACGACAGCAAAAACTGGTCGATCAATAAAATACTGGTAAAAAAAGATGGCAAATGGATTGAAGGGCTGACGCCTTCCGGAGAATACACGCTGCTTTACGCGGAGACGAAACCTTCCGACGAACCGGCCGAAACGTTTGAAAAAACGACTGGCGGAACATTCCCCGAAGACAACTACCATTATCAGGAACGCCAATGGAAAGAAAGCACCACGGCAGTTTCACTGAATAAGGCCGGGCAGGTTTTTAGCTTTTTACCAGCGGATCTTTCGGCAAAAAAAAATGAGCTGGAATTCACGAAAGAAACCGAAGTAGCGACGGTTAAAGCGACCTGGAAATTAGATCCCGATTATCCCACGGACATTCAGGTTACCATGCGGCTTATCCCAAAAAAGAAGGGTTATTTTTCACTGGCAACACCCACCCTGGCTTTTGTCACTCCAAACCAAATGTCCTGGGCATCTGTACCGGGCTATTTTCAGGGTAATTATATACAGCGTAATTTCGCCCTCGCCTATGCTTATGGACACGGAATTCCGGATCGTCCGGTGGTTTATCGCGAACGCTGCGCAACAACATTAAGCCCGCTGATCAGCACAAAAAACGGAATTACATTGTCGGTTATTCCCAATCCGGGACTCGCGCGAGATCCCTGGGCAAACGATAAAGTCTCACAAACGGACTGGCACCTTGGGCTGTCGCACATGAACCGGAAATCGCAGCTCTCACCTACATTATACTATCCGGTTTTGGGCGAACCAAAATCAGAACTAAATGCTGGTGAAGAGATTACCTACTCATTCCGTTACAGCCTCATCGCCGGCGACTGGTTCCAGGCGATCAAGCATGCGGCAAACGACATTTACAAATTCCACGAAACATTAAGCCTCCGCCAAAGCAAGCAGGCCCTCACCGACCGCATCGAAAAAATGCACCATTATCTCACGGATCCGAAAACGTCGCTTTGGAACATTGAAGAATACGAAGGCAAGCAGATCGGCGCACAATCTTACCTTGGCGGCGTGGTCGGCTCTAACAAAGACGCCATGAAAAACGCCGATTACGGCGCTATGTGGATGCTGGCCAATGCAACCAACGATCCTGAATTGAAGGAAAAGGTTTTGCCGCCTGCATTAAATTTCAAATTAGTACAGCAAGAGACCAATAAAGGCTTCTTTGAGGGAGCCATCGAAGGGCAATATTATTTAGCCAAAAGCAAAAAATTCGTCGAAGAATGGGGTGAAGTCGTGGAACCTATCGCACTGACATATTATGTGTTACTGGACATGGGGAATATGCTTTTGTTCGAGCCGGAGAATGGTGAATTAAGGGAAAAATTGCGCTTAGGAGCTGATAAATTACTCAAATGGCAAAACACAGACGGCAGCTGGGCCGTAGCCTACGACAGGAAAAATGAGCAGGAATTATTCAAAGACATTCAAGATGTGAGACCCACATTCTACGGAATGATCGTTGCCTACCGCATTTTAAAAGATGAAAAATACCTGAAAGCCGCACAAAAAGGTGCGAATTGGTTTGTAAAAAATGCCGTCGAAACCGGCTCGTTCCTGGGTGTGTGCGGCGATGCGCGCTATGCTCCCGATTTTGCTACCGGACAATCGGCTCAGGCTCTATTGGATCTTTATGATTTGACCAAAAATAAAAAATACCAGGATGCGGCAGTTACCTGTGCAAAAATCTATACTGCTTCAATCTATACGCATCCTATTGCTAATAGGAACATTAAGCAAGTCAATGGGAACAGTAGGGAAGACTGGGAAATCAGTCAGACGGGTTTGAGCTTCGAACATGGCGGCATTTTCGGTTCGGCAACACGCCTTGGCCCTATTCAGCTGGCCAGTCATGCAGGGCTTTTCATAAGAATGCATCAATTAACCGGCGAGCAAATCTTCGCCGACATGGCCCGGTCCGCCGCCATCGGACGCGACGCATTCGTAGACAGCAAAACCAGCGTCGCATCCTACTACTGGCAAGCCATGAACAAAGGTGCGGGGCCTTACCCCCACCACGCCTGGTGGCAAATCGGCTGGATCACGGATTATTTACTCTCAGAAGTAGCACTGAGGTCCAATGGAAAAATTGAATTCCCAAGAGGCTTCGTCGCTCCAAAAGTAGGCCCGCACCAAACATATGGCTTCGAACCAGGGACAGTTTATGGCGATAAAGCCAGGCTTGTGATCCTGGAAGGATTCGCTGTGGCCGACAAACCTGCTATTGACGTGATCACGGCAAGGTCGACTTCAAAAAATAGCATTTACGTAACATTGCTGAATAACAGCCCTGTGGCGACTGAGTTTGCTTTGAAACTTGATGAAAGTAAGCTTGGCGACTTGAAAGAGATAGCTGGGATGAAATGGAAAGAATCTGACGAATTGGTAACTATTAAAAAAATTACAATTCCAGCATTTGGTCTGAGAACCTTGGAGGTAAAAAACTAGCCTATGCCTGTCACCCTGAGCGGCCCGGTCCGCTCAGGGTGACAAGTAAAAGTGATGAGGACAATCCAACGCCCTTCAAAAAGTAAAAAAAGCATTAACCTTAATTCATGAACAACACCATTGATACTGCCGTCATCCTAGTCTTTTCCGCATTCGTGATGGGCATTGGGATGTTATTTGCGCGAACGGGACGGAATTTAAAATCTTTTTTTGCCGGAGGAGAGGCGGTTCCCTGGTTTATCGGGGGGCTGTCCTTATTCATGAGTTTTTTCTCGGCCGGGACATTCGTGGCCTGGGGTTCCATCGCCTACAAACACGGCTGGGTCGCCATCACCATCCAATGGACCATGTGCATAGGCGCATTGATCACCGCCCTTTACCTGGCACCACGCTGGAAAAGAACGGGCGCATTAACCGCCGCCGAATTCATCCGCGAGCGCCTGGGCTTGCCCGTGCAGAAAACTTACATTTTCATCTTCACATTGGTTTCCGTGTTTATCAAAGGCTCTGTTTTGTATCCCGTTGCCAAACTTGTTAGTGCTTCGCTGGACTTGCCTTTGGTGCCTTGTACGATTGGATTGGGGCTTTTTATGATTGCTTATACGGCAGTCGGCGGGCTTTGGGCAGTGATGGTGACGGACATTCTGCAATTTGTAGTTCTATCCGCAGCGGTCTTCATTTTGCTTCCCCTATCCTTTGATAAAGTCGGCGGCTGGGAAGGTTTCAGCAAGGCCGTTCCCGACGATTTTTTCAATCTCTTAAATGGCGAATACACTATCGGTTTCGTAGCCGCATTTGTCATTTACCATATTTGCTACATCGGCGGAAACTGGACTATGGTGCAGCGCTACACGAGCGTCGACAGCGAAAAATCGGCTAAAAAAGTCGCTTTTCTCTTTGCTGGCTTGTATTTGATCAGTCCGGTGATATGGATGTTTCCGCCTATGATATACAAGGCTATCAACCCAACATTAACGGGCCTGGATACAGAAAATGCCTATTTAATGATCTGTAAAATGGTGTTGCCGCCCGGCTTGCTGGGGCTAATGCTGACCGGCATGTATTTCTCTACATCCGCAAGCGCAAACACCGCATTGAACGTCGTCTCCGCCGTTTTCACCAATGACATTTACAAAGGAATGGTCAACCCAAAGGCCTCCGACAAGCAGCTCATCCGGGTTGCCCGCGGCTCTTCCTGGTTTTTTGGTTTGGGAATGATCGGCATCGCCTTGCTGGTTCCTGCAGCCGGTGGCATCGTGGAAGTGGTTTTAAGCATTTCCGCTATCTCCGGCGGCCCGCTTCTCGCACCGCCGCTCTGGGCCTTATTTTCCAAAAGACTCAACAGCACAGTTACTTTATGGGTCACCGGCATCGGCCTTTCTGTCAATCTCTTCTTTAAAATCCTAGCGCCCATCTTACTGGATTTTAAACTATCCAGAGGCATGGAAACGATCGTCGGCGTCGGCCTTCCCTTGCTCCTTTTATTAGCCTACGAACTCTGGGCAAGCTCCAAAGACATCATCGCCAAAGAATATCTGACTTACCTGGAAACCAAAGAACAAAAGCGCATCGACGCCCTGGAAGTCAACGAAGAAGAAGCCATAGAAATCAAACGCCAAAACCGCTTTGGCTTGCAAGTAATCGCCGGCGCATTGCTTTTTACGGCAATAATGCTCTTCATATTAAGTGTAATGACCACTTCCGGGACGTTGATAACGGCGGTTGTAGCAACGGTAGTGCTGTTTTCATCAGCAATTCCGTTTGTGGCCTCCCGGCGGGTTAATGTTATTGAGGTTTCAACAATTCGAGAAAATCATCCGCACGAATGACCGATAATTTAGGAAACTCTATGTTTTTGAGAATATTAAAATGGCGGTCTTCCGAAACCAGATGGTCGGCGCCAGCGACTAACGCGCAGTCAACATATTTGTTATCGTCCTCATCGTTATGCATTAATCCCCATTCAAAAAAAGTGGTTTGTAATGTACAGTTATCGAGCGACAAAATGAGCTTGATAACATTGTCAGCTATTTCGTGTGAGGTCTTTTCACCAATCTTTTCGTGGTATTCAAGCAGAATATCATTGCTCACCACAATTTCAAAATTGCCGAATTTCAAAGCATCAAAGATAGGCCGGTATCTGGATTTGACAGGAAGGGAAATCAGCAGAACATTCGTATCGAGAATTACTTTCATTTGGAAGTCTTACTGCGAAGATGCTCTGATTTCCAGGTTTCGACGGTCTGCTCATTCCAGTTATTTTGCTCCCAAAGCTGGTCCATTTCTGAATCTATTCTTTGGGCGAAATAATCAGCCAGCATTTTTCGGATGTCGCCCAACTCCTTCTCGGAAACACTATATGGATAGAGCTTCAAAAGTTCGATTTGAATATTGCTTAATCGGCTCGGAACGATCTGTGTTGCTGCCATGGGTGATCTGTTTTTACAAAAATAACCTATTCTCTTGAATTCTTTCAACGCTCATTATGAACTATAAATTTCAAAAACTCCTCATCATCATTACCTGCCTCATCTGGCAATCTGCTTCTGCACAGTTCAAAATCCGGGAGCCAAATGCGATTCCTTTGCATGGGGAGTGGCTTTTTGCGATGGATCCTGCTGAGATGGGATTGAAGGGGAAATGGTATATGGACAAGCTGGCGGAGAGTAACCGGCTGGACAAGGTGACGGTGCCGCATTGCTTTTCTTCGGATCCGCGCTTTGAACATTATACCGGAACGGCCTGGTATAGAAAGACTTTTGCCTGGAAACCAGTTGCCGGAAAGCGTGTGATCCTGCATTTTGATGCGGCTTATTATAAGACGAATGTTTGGCTTAATAATGAGAAAGTCGGTGCGCATGAGGGCGGTTATACGCCGTTCAGCTTCGATGTGACGGATTTGTTGAAAGATGGCGATAACCTGCTGGCGGTTTCGGTTAATAATGATACGTGGAAACCGGGCACGATTCCGGGTGCGAAGGACAATGGCAACATCAATGATCCTTTCATGGGCTGGCTGAATTACGGTGGTTTGGTGCGTCCCGTTTACCTGACCATCGAGCCCGAAGTGTATGCCGAAAACCTGAAAATAGATGCCCTACCGGACCTGGCAAAGGGCAATGCAACTTTGAAAACCAGGATCAGAATCCGCAATGCTTCTAAGGCTGCCGCGTCGCCGAAGGTCAGTTATAAAGTTTTGTTTGATGGAAAAGTGATTCCCGTAAATGTGAAAGGCAAGTCGGGGAGCATTCCGGCTGGGCAAACGGGTTTTATAGAAGCCGAAGCCACATTAACGGCTGTGCAGGTGAAGTTGTGGGATCTGGATGAGCCGAATTTATATCAGCTTAAAGTGGCTGTGGGCGAAGACTCGATCGCTGCGCATTTTGGAATAAGAAAAGTGGAAGTAAAGAAAGCACAGCTGCTTTTGAATGGCAAATCTATTCGCGTTGGCGGCGGCAACCGGGTTGTGGATTATCCGGGACTCGGCTCCGTGGAGCCCGATTGGCTGATTGAAAAAGACTTCAAACTGATGAAGGAAGCCGGCATGGAATTCCAGCGCTTGACGCACTACACGCCTTCCGAATATTTCTATGACCTGGCCGACAAACACGGGATGCTCATCATTACGGAGGCCGGAAACTGGCAGCTTACGCCCAATCAAATGGACAATGATTCGATGCGGGCGAAGTTCAAATCACAGTTTACCGAAATGGCGGA
The DNA here is from genome assembly GCF_021390415.1 of Dyadobacter sp. CY327. Taxonomy (NCBI): domain Bacteria; kingdom Pseudomonadati; phylum Bacteroidota; class Cytophagia; order Cytophagales; family Spirosomataceae; genus Dyadobacter; species Dyadobacter sp. CY327. The sequence goes on from NZ_JAJUXJ010000004.1 coordinate 368,293, forward strand.
AAGAGACTGGAACCACCCGAGCGTAATCGCTTATAGTGTTGGTAATGAGTATCTTTCCGAGCAGCCTGCGGGACAAAAGTGGACAAAGGATATGATCGAATTTGCCAGATCCCTTGATCCCACACGGCTCTACACATTCGCTTCCATGCGCCTCAATATTTTACCCAAAAAACCGGAAGATGAGGCCAGTCAATACGTGGATTTCATCTCGACCAACACTTACGGAAACCACGCCAAAGTCCTGGACCACATTCATTCGCTCTATCCCGACAAGCCAATCTTGGTAAGCGAATGGGGCGTGCGGGCGGATGCGAAAGACGAAGCATTTCAGGCGCAACACATTACGGATCTGATGGTTGAGTTCCGCAAGCGACCTTATGTTGTGGGCACTTCCTGGTGGACTTATAATGATTACCAAAGCCGCCATCATGGGACGAATGCAAACGGCTATCGCCCCTGGGGCATCGTCGGCCCCGACCGCTCATTCCGAGCTGCTTACCGCGTTCATCAAAATGAATATTCACCGGTTACCATAGAAAAAGTAGGTTTCAAAGCAGGCGGACAAGGTCAGCATTTGCTAACCGTCCGTCTGACCGCCCGCGGCGATTTTCCAGCAAGAACGATCAAAGGTTATAAGCTGAAAGCCAACGGCCGGACCATTGATTTACCGGAAATAAAGCCGGGCGAAGCAAAGGAAATCGACATTCCGGTCGCTGGTTTTGATAAGACACTGCACATTAATATCTCGAAACCGACCGGTTTTACCAGCATAGAAACAGACATTGAATTGAAATAATTATAAAACGCGCTCTGGTTTTGCAACGGCTCCGGTTTTTGCAAATGCAGAGTGGAGCTAATGACCTTACAAAATGATACGCGAAGAAGCATCTGAGAAAAGAGCACCCAAAACCATTGCATCGGCGGCAGATCTGGTGATTGTAGGAGGAGGACTAACGGGCACTTGTGCGGCGATTACGGCGGCTAGGGCTGGCGTGAAGGTGACATTGATCCAGGACAGGCCGGTTTTGGGCGGCAATTGTTCGAGCGAAGTGCGGCTCTGGATCCTCGGCGCAACCTCGCACATGGGCAACAACAACCGCTGGGCCCGCGAAGGCGGCGTGATCGACGAGATCATGCTCGAAAATATTTACCGAAATCCGGATGGTAACCCACTGATTTTCGACACAGTTTTGCTGGAAAAGGTCATTGAAGAAACGAACATTACATTGCTGCTGAACACTGCAGTCTATGATTTGGACAAAAATACAGAGACTGAAACCATCACGGCCGTCCACGCATTTTGCTCTCAAAACAGCACTAAATACACGGTTACCGCACCGCTTTTCTGCGATGCCTCCGGGGATGGGATTGTCGGGTTCCTTTCAGGTGCGGCATTTCGGATGGGCGCGGAATCCATGGAAGAATTTGGCGAAAAATTTGCGCCGGATAAGGCTTATGGCGAGTTGCTGGGGCATTCTATGTATTTCTATTCCAAGGACATAGGCCGTCCTGTGAAGTTCATTCCGCCTTCGTATGCATTGCAGGACATTACGGAGATCCCGCGTTACAAGACATTCAATCCGAAAGATTTTGGCTGTCGGCTATGGTGGCTGGAATATGGCGGGAGACTTGATACTGTGCATGATACGGAGAAAATCAAGTGGGAATTATGGAAGGTTGTTTATGGTGCCTGGAACTACATTAAGAATTCAGGTGCATTTCCTGAATCTGAAAATATGACATTGGAATGGGTCGGCACGATTCCGGGGAAACGCGAAAGCCGGCGTTTTGAAGGGGATTATTTGTTAAAACAGCAGGACATTGTAGAGCAAACTGCCTTTCCGGACACGGTCGGTTTTGGTGGTTGGAGCCTGGACCTGCATCCCGCCGATGGCGTTTACAGTGATCAATCGGGTTGTAATCAATGGCATAGCAAAGGCGTTTACAGCATTCCCTATCGCTGTTTTTATAGCAAAAACATCAATAATCTCTTCATCGCAGGCCGCATTATCAGCGCCACGCACGTAGCATTTGCGTCCACCCGCGTGATGGCCACCAGCGCAATGGGCGGTCAGGCGGTCGCCGTCGCGGCTGCGCTTGCGAAAAAATATAACTGCTCGCCACGTGAGGTGGGTGAACAGCATTTGAAAGAATTGCAATTGGAGTTATGGCGAGCAGGTCAATATTTGCCACAAACTGACATTGCTGATTCAGAAAATCTGGTCGAGAAAGCAATTGAGATAAGCGCTTCCTCCAGTTTGAAATTAAAAGATCTTCCGGGCTCGGATCATTGGGCGGTTATCGAACATTCGGTCGCGCAATTGTTGCCTGTTCAGGGGAAAATGCCATCCGTAACCGTTTGGGTGGAAGCATCGGCCGACACTGAACTGGTGGTTGAATTAAGAAAAAGCAGCAAGGCATTTAACCACACGCCGGATGTTACGCTCGAAACAAAGTCTTTTGAATTGAATGTTGGAAAACATGAAATTCAGCTCTACTGGTCGGCTCTTTTTGAAGATGCTGGTTATGCTTTTGTTTCATTTATCAAAAACCCGAACATTAAAATCCAATATAGCGAAAAACGCGTAACGGGCTTATTGACTGTCTTTAATGCAACCAATCCGGCTGTTTCAAACTACGGAAAACAAGAGCCGATGGAAGACATTGGCGTGGACACATTCGAATTCTGGTGCCCGCAGCGCAGGCCGGAAGGCCGCAATCTGGCATTCAGTCTCAGCGAACCGATTGCCCTTTTTGAACCTGAAAATTTGAAAAATATTCACAACCGCCCCATCGCCAGTCCGAATGCATGGGTTGCCGACTTCAATGATGCCGAACCGGTGGTCACCATCCGCTGGGAAGCGCCGGTGAACATTCAAAAAATCGACATTTGTTTCGACACCGATTTTGACCATCCCATGGAAAATGTCATTTACGTGCATCCCGAAACGGTTATGCCCTTTTGCGCAACAGATATTGAAATTTGTAATGATCAGGATGAAATCGTGGGCGAAATCCATGATAATCACCTTTCCCACCGAACCATTTCCCTCAACCAGCCTATCCAAACCCGGTTTTTGAAAATAAAAGTGACGAATGCCAACCCGCAAACGGCCGCCGCTTTATTCCAGATCCGCTGCTATTGATCTCCGCCGGGAGATTTTTGTTCTTTGAAAACTAATAATTTGATCTTAAATTTGGCACCCGAAATAGCAAACATTTGTTTGCTATTTTATTGCTTGATTACTCTATAATAATAGTATACTACATAGACTTTGAAGGAAGCGGCGGATTTTACACCCTCATCGGATAAAAATTGGGAATCTTTGGATGTAGCCTACATCGCAAGTGGTGATCCTGAGGAAGATCGGCGCCTGGCGACTCTCGCCCGGGCAAAGGGTCAGGTGGTTTTCCTGCGCGATCTTCCTGATGAATCCGATGTTCGTTTTAATGCTTCATCTAATGTTGCTTTGCCAATTGAAGCTGAGCACAAACCAACAAGGAATAATACAAAAACGCCGCTGACTTGGGAAACCATACAGCAGAAAATTTGGGCGGCCACCATTCGTAAAAGAACACGCACCGAAGTTGCTGTTAACATCTTCTCCGCGATAGCGTTAATGGTCCTCGGTCACCTGCTTTTCACCTTCTTCACTTACGACCGCCTGACTGTTCTCTGGAACGAACTCGAATTGAGTGAAGGTTTCTTTTATTATGTTTTGGGCGGTTTCGTGGCGCAGATGATCGACGGCGCATTGGGCATGGCCTATGGCGTTACGGCAGCTACATTTCTGCTCACATTGGGCGTTCCGCCTTCGGCTGTGAGCGCGAGCGTGCACACTTCTGAAATATTTACCAGCGGGGTTTCGGGCTATATGCACTTGAAATTCGGGAATGTGAACAGCAAGCTTTTCAAAAAAATCCTTTTTCCTGGCGTTTTAGGCGCTATTACGGGTGCTTACCTCCTATCTTCTTTTGAAAAATACATTTACGTTATCAAGCCTTTAGTGGCTGTTTATACATTGATTCTGGGAATTCTTATCATCCAGAAAGCGTTAAAGAAGCGAGTTGAAAAGAAGCCAATGACCAAGATCGGCTGGCTGGCGATGGCAGGCGGAACGCTCGATTCGATCGGCGGCGGCGGCTGGGGACCTATTGTAACATCTACATTGATCGCCCGCGGACGTCACCCGAAATACACCATTGGATCGGTCAACCTGGCGGAGTTTTTTGTTTCACTCGCAAGTTCAGTTACTTTCATCAGCCTCATCGGATTTTCGCATTGGCAGGTCGTGCTCGGGCTCATATTGGGTGGTATGGCCGCTGCCCCGATCGCCGCAAACTTATCCAGAAAACTACCGATCAAAACCATGATGATAATGGTTGGAACCGTGATTATTATTGTGAGTTTGAGGATCATTTATATGGTGCTGAGCGGTTTATAAAAGACATTTTCTAAATGAGCGCACTTAGTTTTTATATTAAAACAAAAAAGGCTGAAAGTAACAGCCAATGAATTCGAATCATGAAAAAACAAACCAAAGCGATACGCACGCAGACGCCGAAAACCAAGTATCGCGAGCATTCAACTCCATTGTTCCTGACAAGCAGCTTCACATTTGAAAGTGCGGAACAAGGAAAAGCACTTTTTGAGGAAACCGAAGAAGGCAACATTTATAGCCGCTTTTCAAATCCTACCGTGCAGGAATTTGTTGATAAGGTTTGTCTTTTGGAAGATTGTGAAGATGGCGTTGCAACCGCAACGGGTATGGCAGCTGTTTTTGCAAGTATGGCTGCATTACTCAAAACCGGCGATCACATTATCGCCAGCCGTGCACTGTTCGGCTCTGCGCATCAGGTAATTACGCAGATTTTGAGCAAATGGGGCATCACATACACTTACCTGGACGCGGATGCAAGCGAAGCGGATTGGGAAGCTGCGGTTCAGCCGAACTCCAAAATGGTTTACCTGGAAACGCCATCAAACCCAGGTCTGGATCTGGTCGATCTTGCAATGGTTGGAAAACTTTGCAAGAAGCATAACCTGATATTTAACGTTGACAACTGCTTTGCGTCACCAGCATTGCAAAATCCTGCGGAATACGGCGCCGATTTGATCGTCCATTCTGCTACAAAATATATGGACGGACAAGGCCGCGTTTTGGGTGGAATTGTTGTCGGTAAAAAAGAATATATCAAAGAGTTACGCTTTTTCTGCCGCCAGACAGGCCCATCCATGTCGCCATTTAATGCCTGGGTTTTGACTAAAAGTCTTGAAACATTGGGATTGCGAATGGACAGACATTGTTCAAACGCATTGGCGCTTGCAGAAGCTCTGGAAAAGCATCCGGACGTAAAGTCGGTAAGATATCCATTCCTGGAATCGCACCCGCAGCACGAACTGGCCAAGCAACAGATGTCAGCCGGTGGCGCCATTGTTACGATTGATCTGGAAGGTGGTTTTGAGCGTGTTTCCGCATTTATGGATGCACTGGAAATTGCTTCTCTATCATCAAACCTAGGCGATACAAGAACCATCGTAACCAACCCAAACACAACCACCCACGCCAAACTAAAACCGGAGGAGAAAAAAGCACTAGGCATCACCGAAGGCCTCATCCGCATTTCAGTAGGCCTGGAAGATATTGAAGATTTAATAGAGGACTTCACCAACGCCGTGGAGGTGTCGGTGAAAAGTGATATATTAGATTAAGTTAAGACGATTGCCATATTCACCATGAACGAAACAATAATATCTTCTTTAAACGCTGCCATTGAGGGCAAGAGTGAGACGGAGTCGCTGGCGATTCTGGCGGATCTTTTTCCTGGCGAGGTTGTGTTTTCGACTAGCCTGGGCTATGAAGATCAGGTTATTACAGATTTTATTTTAAAGAATAATCTGAACATTACGATTTTCACCCTGGATACGGGACGGCTTTTCAGCGAGACTTATATGACGCTGCAAAAGACGAATAATCGTTACGATACGAAGATCAAGGTTTACTATCCGCAAACAGATTCTGTGGAAACTTTGGTCAGCACGAAAGGACCTTTGAGTTTTTACGATTCGGTTGAAAACAGGAAGGAATGCTGCTTTATCCGCAAAGTGGAACCTTTGAACCGGGCTTTGAAAGGTGCAAAGATCTGGGTTACGGGCATCCGGGCAGAACAGTCAGGAAACCGACATGATATGCCGCAGCTGGAATTGGACGAGGCGCACCAGTTGGTGAAGTTTCATCCGATTTTGCATTGGTCATTTGAAGAGGTAAAAGGGTATGTTAAATCGAATGGCATTCCTTATAACCCATTGCATGACAAAGGCTTCGTGAGCATTGGCTGCGCGCCTTGCACCCGTGCGATCCAGGAAGGCGAAGATTTCCGCGCCGGACGTTGGTGGTGGGAAGATGAATCGAAAAAAGAATGTGGCTTGCACGCGAAGTAATCTGCAGAATGCCATAAACGGGCAGTATTAGCCGATTTTATAGAAAAACAATTATTCAGAATATGTCAATTTCAGTTAAAGAAGTGTCGGATATCAGCGATCAGGAAGCGCGACGCAAGTCACCCGATTATCTGGACCAGTTGGAGGCCGAGGCGATTTACATTATGCGTGAGGTCGCAGGCCAGTTCGAGCGCCCTGCATTGTTGTTTTCAGGTGGAAAAGATTCTATCACATTGGTAAGACTGGCTCAAAAGGCCTTTGCGCCTGGAAAAATCCCCTTTCCACTGGTGCACGTTGATACCGGACATAATTTCATTGAAGCGATAAATTACCGCGACGAACTGGCCGAACAGATCGGCGCAAAACTGGTTGTTCGCTATGTGGAAGATACCATTAAGGCAAAAGGTTTGAAAGAACAAACCGGCAAGAATGCAAGCCGTAACTGGCTGCAAACCTTCACTTTGCTGGATACAATTGAGGAATTTGAATTCGATGCCTGCATTGGCGGTGCGCGTCGCGATGAAGAGAAAGCACGTGCGAAAGAGCGTATTTTCTCATTCCGTGATGAATTTGGTCAATGGGATCCGAAACGTCAGCGGCCTGAACTTTGGAATTTGTTCAATGGCAGAATCCATAAAGGTGAAAACGTGCGCGTTTTCCCGATTTCTAACTGGACAGAATTAGACGTTTGGGCATATCTGAAAAGAGAAAACATCACATTACCATCCATTTATTTCGCTCACGAGCGTGAATTAATTTTGAGAGATGGCAAATTGCTGAACAACACCCCTGTTATCGAAAAAGACGAATACGACCAGATTGTCACGCGTCAGGTTCGTTTCAGAACGGTTGGTGATATGACCTGTACGGCGGCTGTGGAGTCGAGTGCTGCGACGTTGGACGAGGTTATTGCTGAGATTACTGTTTCCAGGATTAGTGAGAGAGGTGAGACGCGGATCGATGATCAGCAGACGGAAGCGGCGATGGAAGATAGGAAAAAGGGGGGGTACTTCTGAGTTAGCTTTGGTGGACGCCCTTCGGCTCCGCTCAGGGTGACAGTAGCTGTCATTCACTCATTCGCTCATTCAATCATTCAACATTAATATTGTGGATTTACTAAGATTTATAACAGCAGGTTCCGTGGACGATGGCAAGAGCACGTTGATCGGACGCTTGCTTTACGATACAAAAAATATATTGGCGGATCAGATGGAGGCCATTGAGCGGGCGAGTAAGAGCCGCAATGTGGGGGAAATTGATCTGGCGTTGCTTACGGACGGCCTTCGTTCGGAGCGTGAGCAGGGCATTACTATTGATGTGGCTTACAAATATTTCCAGACACCCAACCGCAAGTTTATCAGCATTGATGCGCCGGGACACATTCAGTATACCAGAAATATGGTTACAGGTGCTTCTAACGCAGATCTGGCGATCATTCTTGTCGATGCGCGTCACGGCGTTGTTGAACAAACCCGTCGCCATTCTTTAATTGCTTCCATGCTTGGCATTCCGCATGTGATTGTGGCGATTAACAAAATGGATTTGGTTGGCAATTCGGAAGATGCGTTTTTGGAGATTGCGAAATCTTACCAGGAACTGGCTTCGAAATTGAATATCAAAGACCTGACATTGATTCCGGTTAGCGCCTTGAATGGCGATAACATTGTCGACAGATCGGTGAACATGCCCTGGTATACAGGCGAAACATTGCTTTCTGTTTTGGAAAATGTAAATGTTTTGAAAGATCAGAATCAGGACGACGGCCGTTTCTCGGTTCAATATGTGATCCGCCCGCAGACGGAAGAATTGCACGATTACCGCGGATATGCGGGACGTGTGCAAAGCGGAACATTTAAAAAAGGCGATTTGATCAAAGTTTTGCCTTCGGAAACCGAATCCAGGATTGCTAAAATCGAATTTGGCGGAAACGAAATTGAAGAGGCCTCTGTTTTAGAATCTGTGACGATCTTGCTGGAAGACGACGTGGACATCAGCCGTGGCGACACCATCGTTTCTGTTACCAATTCACCGATTGTGAGCCAGGATATTGAGGCGCTCGTGTGTTGGATGGACGATAAGAAGACTTTGAAAGCGGGCAATAAATATGTGTTGCAGCACGGAACAGCGAGATCAAGATGTTCTATCCGCGACATTGAATACCAAATTGACATTAATTCCTACGAAAAGCTGGATGAGGTTGATAGCCTGAAACTGAACGACGTTGCCAGAATTGTATTAAGAACAGCACAACCCATCGCCTACGACCCATATCAGAAAAACCGCGCTAACGGCGCAGCGATCCTGATCGACGAAACGTCAAATGTGACCGTAGGAGCTTGCATGATCGAATAAAAGAAATTATCACCATGAGCGAAATATTGATTTCTGACAAAGTATCCGCTGTTGCGAAGCGAGATATCATTGATTTGAACCAAAAAATCAATGCATTTAACACGGGCGAAACACCCGAGGAAGCATTCCGTAAGTTCAGGCTTACACGCGGAGTTTACGGCCAGCGCCAGCCGGGCGTTCAAATGATCCGTATCAAGCTGCCTTACGGTCGCATTACGGCGGACCAGCTTGTCAGGATCGCGGACACTTCCGACAAATTTGCAACAGGTAACCTGCACGCAACCACGCGCCAGGACATTCAGCTGCACTTTGTAAAACTTTCCGATTCGCCGCAATTGTGGGCTGATCTTGAAGACGCAGGCATTACATTAAAAGAAGCTTGCGGAAACACAATCCGTAACGTAACGGCGTCTTCGATCGCCGGAATCGACCCGGATGAACCATTCGATGTGACGCCGATCACGCATTCCATATTCAGCTATTTCCTCCGTAACCCGATCAATCAGGATATGGGACGGAAGTTTAAGATTGCCGTTTCATCTTCCGAAAAAGATTCAGCATTGGCATTCATTCACGACGTCGGGCTTATTGCTAAAATGGGCGTGAACGAAGCGGGCGAAACGGTGAAAGGTTTCAAAGTGCTGATTGGCGGCGGATTAGGCGCGCAGCCTTTTTCTGCACAAACGGCTTTTGAATTCCTCGAAGAAGATAAAGTAATTCCTTTTATTGAAGCATTGCTCCGCGTTTTTGACCGATATGGAGAGCGCGTGCGTCGTCATAAGGCGCGTATGAAGTTTCTTTTGGCTGACATCGGTTTGGAAGAAATGATGGCCAGGGTTGAGGAACAACGCGTTGCTGTTAAAAATAAAATCTTTACAATTCCAGAAGATTTGTTTGGAACTAAGGAAATGGAATCAATCACTTTCGCACCGCGTCCGTCTTTGACAGAAGCAGAAATCCTGAACATTGCTTCTCAAAGCATTGAAGCGGAAAAGCTTGATATTTTCACAAAATGGCTGAGAACCAACACTTTCGAGCAAAAACAAAAAGGCTGGTATGCGGTGCAGTTGCGCGTTCTTTTGGGCGATATGCATTCGGATACGGCACGTCAGCTTGCGGATCTGGTTCGTCAATATGCTGCGGATGACATTCGTGTGACGGTTAATCAGGGTTATATTCTTCGTTTTGTAAAAGGAGAAGATCTGGTCGCACTTTATCATGAATTGGCAAAATTGGGACTTGCAGCGCCTGGTTTTGACAGCACGATGGACATTACAACTTGCCCGGGAACGGACACTTGTAACCTGGCTATTTCAAGCAGTTATGGAATTACGCGCGTGCTGGAAGATGTAATGCGTGACGAATTCCCTGAAATGATTTACAATCAGGACATTAAGATCAAAATAAGCGGATGTATGAATGGCTGCGGCCAGCATAATGCGTCCAACATCGGTTTCCACGGAAGCTCTATCAAAAACGGCAAGCTGGTTCTTCCCGCATTGCAGGTTTTGCTGGGCGGTGGATTCACTGGTGACGGCATCGGTTTGATCGGCGATAAAGTGATCAAAGTTCCGACGAAACGCGGCCCTGAGGCGCTACGCACGATTTTCAATGATTTTGAAGCCAATGCATATGATGGCGAATATTTTAACCAATATTACCAGCGTCAGACCAAAAATTACTTCTTCCAATTGCTGAAACCGATTGCAGACCTCACCACTTTGCAAGACGATGATTACCGCGACTGGGACCACGACGAATTGTTCAAAACAGAAATCGGGGTTGGAGAATGTGCGAGTGTGCTGGTGGACCTTGTGGCTACGACGATCACAGAAGGACAGGAAAAATTGAATCTTGCCAAAGAAAACTACGAATCAGGAATCTGGGCGGATGCGATCTACCATGCTTATAATGTGTTGATCACCGGCGCGAAAGGTTTGTTAATGACCAAAGACGTGACTTTGAACACGCAGTATGGCATCGTAAATGACTTTGAAACGCATTTCGGACAGGATTTCAAATACGAAACACCCGCTGAATTTGCTCGCGAAGACAAAGCCGAAGCACCATTCCGTTCATTGGCATTCAGCATCAATCATTTCGAGCCTACACAGGAATTTGCAACTTACTTCCTGAGCAAAGCAGAAGAATTCCTGAATTTCGTTCGCAATACACGTGAATCACAATTGGTTGAAACGGGCGAGCCTGTTTTGCAAGAATTGTCATTCGGAAAAGATAGTTAAAATGGCTGTTGATTTTCGGCTTACAGGAATCGAACATTAGTTTGATCACTGTAAGCCGAAAGCCAAGCCGTCCAAAGATATGAAACTTACACTCATCGGTGCCGGGCCGGGCGATCCGGATCTGATCACCTTGAAAGGGGTTAAAACGTTACGAAAAGCCAAAGTGGTTTTGTACGACTCCCTCGCCCACCCTTCCCTTCTTGATTATTGTCCTGAAAACTGCGTTAAAATTCTGGTCGGCAAGCGTTTTGGTAAAACCAGCTGTACCCAGGACGACATCAATGCGTTGATCGTTGAGAATGCGCGTATTTACGGAGAAGTTGTCCGTTTGAAAGGCGGCGATTCATTCATTTTCGGTCGGGGTTATGAAGAGGTTGTTTATGCTGCACAATTCGGCATTGAATCAGAAATTATTCCCGGCATTTCCAGCAGTTATGCAGCTCCGGCATTAGCTGGCATTCCTTTGACTTCGAGAGGATTAAGTGAAAGCTTTTGGGTCATTACCGGCACAACAAAACAGCATGCGCTTTCCAATGATGTACATTTGGCCGCACAATCCACGGCAACCGTCGTGATCCTGATGGGCTTGCATAAGCTGAACGAAATTGTTTCTATTTATTCAAACCTGAACAAATCGGACGAGGCCATTTCCATCATTCAAAACGGCACATTAGCAAATCAAAAGGTCGTTACAGGCAAGATCAGCAACATTGCGGCATTGGCACAAGTGAGTGAAATTGCTTCTCCGGCTGTAATTGTGATTGGAAAAGTGGCTGCATTGCCCGATTTGAGCTATAAGCACATTGAACAACTGATGCAACAAGGATCTGTTGCGAGTGAAGCGAATTAGAGCAGGCTCAGAATCCAGTTGAAATCGATCCCACTCCCCTTTCCTTTAAATTCCAGGAAGTAAATAATCCCTGCCAGCACGACATAGCTGATAAACAGCCACTTCTTTTTCATCTCATATTGATCGTGATGATGAAAATAATCGTATACCATAGAAGCGGTGAAGCCGAAGATCATTAATGCGAATGACAAAAGGCCGCAATCCTGGCGGTAATGTTTGAAAGTATGCAATGCAGGCGCGCCGAGAACGAGATACATCAGCCACATGCCGAATCCCATCCGATACAAATACATGCTCAGGCGACGATCATTCTTTATGTCAAATATTCCCTCCAAGACGTCGTTATTGAACTGGTTTTGAAACAGTGAATGTAACAAATTGCACGTACAAAAACCAGGATTTCATATAGATATAATATATACGTATTATTGCACTAAAATGTCTGCATGCAATTATTTGTCTCAAAATTTCTTTTTTTTATCCTAAATCAGGTTTCGAAGCTTTCCTGGAAAAACGCTTTCCGGCTTTCCGATTTTCTGCGCTGGTCTATTTTTAGCGTCGGCCGTTATCGCCGGGATGTGATCCGCGAAAATTTAAGAAACAGTTTTCCAGACAAAACGGATGCAGAGTTATCCCGCATAGCAAAAGATTTTCAGCTCCATTTTACAGATTTAATTGTTGAAACGCTCAAATTCCGCACGGCCAGCCCGGAATGTGTGCGCGAGCGGCTGCAAGGCGACATCAGCATTATGGACAAGTTTTATAATGATAAAACGAACATTATCTATCTGATGGGCCACCGCGGCAACTGGGAGCTTGCCAATCTATTTTCATCGCTTTGCTTCACACACGAATGCATTGTGGTTTACCGGCCATTGCAGAATGAGGCTTCGGATCAATGGTTTAGGGATCTCAGGACGCGTTTTGGTGCGAAACTGGTTCCTATGGATTGTATTGTTAAAGAGTTACAGAAGCCGCGAGATAAACCTTACGTCGTCGTGCTAGCAAATGATCAATCCCCTAATCCTAAAACTGCATTCTGGACCAGATTCCTGCACCAGGACACGGGCGTTTTCCGGGGCGTTGAGACCATTGCGCGGCGTTACAACCTCACGGTTCTTTATGCCGATTTCAGCAAAGTTGCCAACAAGCGCGGTTACTATCAGGTGGCTATTTCAACGATTACGGGATGTCCTAAGGAGGTGAAAAACAATGAAATTTTAGAAAAACAGCTTCGCATTTTGGAAAATGATATTCAATGTCAGCCGCATAACTGGCTTTGGAGCCATCGTCGCTGGAAACATAAGCGTCCCGCTTGCCTGAAGCCAGAGCAGACTTTGAACTGATTCCCCTTCCATTTTTTGATTGCTAAGTCTCCGAAAAGTGACATTTTCCGGAACTATTTCTTTTGCAGAATTGCTTTTTCATTGCAATAGAATACAATGCAATGAAAACACTTTCCACCCGACTATTGCTGTTCATGCTTACAGCGATCTCGAAGCTTTCGTGGAAAAAATTATATAAGCTTTCCGATATTTTCCGCTTTCTCATTTTTGACATTGGCCATTACAGAAAGCAGGTTATTTTCTCCAATCTCAAAAACAGTTTCCCTACTTACAGCGACGACACCATTGCCTGCATCGCGCGCCGTTATTACCGCAATTTCACCGACATTGTCTTTGAAACCATCAAGTTAAGGTCCATTTCTAAGAATGATCTGCTCGGCCGGTTTGAGTTGGAGACCGAATTGCTGGATCATTATTATGCGCAGCAGAAAAACGTCGTGGTCGTTTCCGGGCATCTGGGAAATTGGGAAATGCTCAACTTATTTGCTTCTGCCAAATTATCCTACCAAATTGTGGTCGTTTACCACGAGCTGGCCAACGAGATCTTTGAGGACTGGTTTAAGAAAGTAAGGACCAAGTTCGGGACGGAAATGGTGCCGATGAAAGAAGCGATGGTCCGGGCGATGGCGCCAAGGGAAAAACCGTTTCTTTTTGTGCTGGTCAATGATCAGTCACCAAGCCCGGATAAGGCTTACTGGACCAGTTTCCTGAACCAGGACACCGGGATTTTCAGAGGCGGCGAGCTGATTGCGAAGCGCCTGAATGCGCCGGTTTTGTACATGGGCATTTTACGGGATGAGCAAAAACGGGGACATTACCGATCCTATTTCAAGCTGATCACAGAAAATCCGAAGAAAGAGCCGACGAACAACATTCTGCAAAGTCAGATCGAATATCTGGAAGAAGATATTAAGCGCCAGCCCGATAACTGGCTTTGGAGCCACAGACGATGGAAACATGCGAGGCCTCAAAATCTGTTGCCATTTCAATTACGACAAGAAATAAAAAGTGAATAAACCTGTTAAAGTCCTTATCCTGCGTTTTTCTTCCATTGGTGACATTGTGCTTACCACGCCGGTGATAAGGTGTTTGAAACAACAGGCTAATGTTGAAATTCACTATTTTACCAAATCAAAATTCGAATTTCTCCTTACCGACAATCCATATGTCGATAAAATCTGGCTGCTCGATAAGGACATTAACCCTATCCTGAAACAGCTCAAAGCAGAACATTTCGATTACATCATTGACCTGCACGCAAACATCCGGACGTTGCGCATTAAGCTGGCATTGGGCGTTAAGGCATTTAGTTTTGATAAATTAAATGTGCTGAAATGGCTGCGGACCACATTCAAGGTCGATTATTTGCCGGATATTCACATTGTCGACCGATATATGGACACCTTAGGCGCATTCAATGTGATGAATGAAGGGCAAGGGCTGGATTATTTCATTCCCTATAAAGACAATGTGGAAACCAGCTGGCTTCCTATGACGCACCAACAAGCATTTGTCGCTTATGCCATTGGCGGACAGCATAATACAAAAAAGTTACCAGTTCCGAGAATGATCGAGCTTTGCAGAAAAATTAATTTCCCTACCGTGCTTTTAGGCGGGAAAGAAGATTTTGAAGCAGGAGAAGAAATCCGGAAAGCTGTTGGCGACGAGTTAATCCTGAATGCTTGCGGAAAATACAATTTCAATCAATCGGCATCATTGATACAAAAATCGCTGATCGTGTTCTCACATGACACGGGATTGATGCACGTGGCTGCTGCATTTAAGAAAAAAGTGTATTCAATTTGGGGAAATACGATTCCGGGCTTTGGGATGTATCCTTACAAAACGGCATTTGAAGTTTTAGAAAACAACAACCTCAAATGCAGACCCTGCTCCAAGATCGGTTATAAAGCTTGTCCGCAAAAACATTTCAAATGCATGAACGAGCTGTCCTTCGACTTCCCGATCAAAGAACTACCCGGGGACAATTAATGTTAAAATAGCTGAACATTCAGATCACAAACGACCATTCATGAATAAAAAGGTAAACATTGGCATCGTCCAGATGAGCTGCACGGAAGACGTGGAAGCGAATTTCCAGAAAGCTGTGCAGGGCATCCGGGATGCTGCGGCGAAGGGCGCCAACATTGTATGTCTTCAAGAACTTTTCCGCTCGCTGTATTTCTGCGATGTGGAAGATCATAAAAATTTCCTCCTGGCCGAGCCGATTCCTGGTCCTTCCACGGAGTCGTTAAGTTCGTTGGCGAAGGAACTCGGCGTGGTGATCATTGCCTCCCTTTTTGAAAAACGGGCACATGGTTTGTATCATAACACCACGGCGGTTCTGGATGCGGACGGCGCTTATCTGGGCAAATACAGGAAAATGCACATTCCGGATGATCCGGGTTATTACGAGAAATTTTATTTCACACCCGGTGATGCAGCCATGGGCGAGTCCGTGGGTGAAGCTGGTGACAAAGATGGTTACCGCGTTTTTGATACAAAATTTGCAAAGATCGGTGTGCTCATTTGCTGGGATCAATGGTATCCCGAAGCAGCCCGCATTACGAGCTTGATGGGCGCTGAAATTTTGTTTTATCCAACGGCGATCGGCTGGGACACCAACGAAACTGACCCGGTTATTAATGAAGAGCAATATGGCGCGTGGCAAACCATTCAGCGCGGCCATGCCGTTGCGAATGGCGTTTACGTCGTTGCTGTTAACCGGACAGGCCGCGAAGTGGACCAGCAATTCTGGGGCGGATCATTCATCGCCAACCCGCAAGGCCGCTTGCTTTATCTCGCGCCGCACGAAGAGGAAGTAACGCATGTAGAAGAACTCGACTTGCAAAAGCTGGATTTTTACAGAACAACCTGGCCATTCCTGCGAGACCGCCGCATTGATTCCTACAAGCCAATCCTGAAACGCTATATCGACTAGCAGTTACCAATTAATATAATTATTCTTAGATAAATAAAAAGAGGACTTCCTAACGGGAGCCCTCTTTTTGCATTTTTGCAATATTTCCCAGACTAAGTTCAAAAATCAACATTTGTAACCGCAATTTTATTTAAAATAATAACATCAGGTTCATAATAATCTCAATTATAGACAATTATTTGTCTGAATTTAAAATTTAAGTCTAGCAGATAAATAGAGATTCTGTGGAAACGGGAAATTTAAACTTAATATAAAATTATTACCAAAACATTTTATAACCGTTTTAAATGACCAATTTTTATTGCAAAAAACTTCAATAATTAAGTTTATTCTCTTGCATTATTTCACATTGTCAGTATATTTGAGAAGTCGTTAAACGAATGACTGAACTTCTTAAAAGCAGATGTATTCCAGCCGCACATGAATATATCTGTCTGTATCAGGAGGAAGATTGAATAGATCCGGCTGCGATAACCAAACGCATCCGGCAGGTTCTATCCAGGTACAATATAATTTTTTCAATAACAGGTTTACCAGGAACACCGTGGACAGGCAAATGTCTGCGCTAGGATTGCTTTGTTTTTGCCTAAGCGCGAAATGCTGTCTGTCCTCGATTTAAGAGGGTATTGCTTTCCGGAAAAGCAGTTTTGCAAGCTTATGGCTGTGTTGTTCTGTCCACGCGAAAGTGTGTGCGGCGCACGGCAACGTGGACACCACACAGCCATAACTTTTTTCTACTCCGATTACTGATACCTAACAACAATTTAACTCATCTTCTCCCATGCGTAAAGTTCTACTCTTATTATTATGGGCCTCTCTTACTGCTCCGCTTGCCTACGCTCAGGTGCGTCAGATCAGCGGGAAAATTACAGCAGCAGACGATGGCCTCGGACTTGCAGGCGCCTCTATCATATTCAAAGGAACCAATGTGGGTTCAAATGCAGATGCAGACGGAAAATTCAGTTTCTCTGTCCCGGGTGACGGAATTCTTGTGGTTTCTTATGTTGGTTTCTTAATTAAAGAACTGCCCATCGGCAACCAGACCCAATTTGACATAAAACTTGACGCCGATACACGCCAGCTTGCCGAAGTGGTGGTTACTGCTTTTGGTATAGAACGTGAGAAAAAAGCATTGGGCTACACAGTCCAGGAAGTAAAAGGAAGCTCACTAACAGAATCGCGGTCCACGAATGTGGCCAATGCATTATCGGGAAAAATTGCCGGTGTGCGTGTACAATCCAATGGCGGCCCGGGCAGCAGCTCGACCATCCAGATCCGCGGATCTTCTTCGGTTTCAGGCAATAATCAGCCGCTGATCGTCATCGACGGTGTTCCTATGGAACAAACTGCCAACAAAACACTGGGTGGCGGAATTTCAGAAGTTAACCCGGACAACATTAAAGAAATGTCTGTGCTTAAAGGCCCTAATGCAGCTGCATTGTACGGATCTCGCGCAGCCAATGGGGTTATTTTGATCACAACAAAAAACGGACAAGGAACAAAAGGATTGGGTGTTGAAGTAAATTCAAACATTACATTCGAACGTCCCTGGATCAAACCGGATTTCCAAAACACATACGGCGGCGGAAGCGGTTACCGGACCTGGTATAATGACGGATGGAGCTCCTCTATCACGGATCCTGCGCAAATCGCACAATACAGAGCTGTTTATGACGCAAGATATCCTCTCGCTGGCTCAGAGGGAACGGATGAAAGCTGGGGAGCACCTATGGATGGCCGTATGGTGAGACAGTGGTGGACTGGTGACGATGTTGCACCACTGACTCCTCAGCCTAATAACTGGGAAGAATACTGGCAGACAGGCCGCACGATTACTAACTCGGTGGCACTTTCAGGTGGAAACGACAAAGGCTATTTCCGTTTGGGACTGAGCCGGGTGGATCAGAAAGGGATCATGTATTACAATGATTTCCACAGAAATAACTTCCGCATTAACTCGGGATATAATCTGACGAAAAACATCAGCGTAACATTATCAGGAGAGTATATCAAATCGGGCTCCGACAACCGCAGCTATGCAGCTGGTCAGGAGTTTATCTGGTCTCACCGGTCAGTTTCATGGGATCAGCTCCGCAATTACGAACAATATGCTGATGTGCATAACCAGAAAGCCGGCGACACAGATCCAGCAAACTGGCAGCATACATTCTTCACAAACCCTTATTTTTCTCAGCTAAAAATGCCTTCCGGCAATGAGAAAGACAGGTTGCTAGGGAACATTGCTTTGAACTACAAAATCCTGCCTTCCCTTTCCTTAATGCTTCGCTCAGGAACGGATTACTGGTCAGATACGCGTATCAATGTGACCAACTTCCTTCGCGTTCGTAATGGTACAAGAACGCCGGGACGGTTCAACGAGGAAGTGCTTCGCAGCCAGGAAACTAACACGGATTTCATGCTGACTTACAATAAAAACATTACAAGTGATTTTGGCGTGAATGTCCAGCTGGGCGGAATCCAGCGTAAAAATTATTACAAGAGAAATTACTTTGCTGTGGGTGAAATGGTTGTGGACGGCCTTTATAACGCAGGAAACTCTGTACCGAGCGCCAACACCATTGAAAGTAAAATCGAAGAATCGGAAACACAAAGCTTGTTCGGAACGGCGAACTTCTCGTGGAGAGACGGCCTGTTTCTTGACCTTACTGCCAGAAATGACTGGTCAAGCACATTGCCTTCCAATGCACGCTCCTACTTCTATCCCTCGGCTTCTTTGAGCGCTGTGGTTACGGAATTGTTTGATGTGAAAAGCAATGTCCTCTCGTTTGGCAAGATCCGCGCGAGTTATGCCCAGGTTGGAAACGACGCCCTGCCTTATCAGCTTGCCCAAACATTCACAGCGAGCGGTTCATGGAATGGAGCAGTGCCTAAGTTCGCTGAGAACATTCAGATCGCTAACGCTAACCTGAAACCAGAGATCACAACTGGTCTTGAACTAGGTGCTGACCTGCGTTTCTTCAAAGGAAAAGTGGGATTGGATGTGACCTATTACGACCAGACTACAAAAGACCAGATCCTGGGTGTTGAGATTTCAAAAGCAAGTGGTTATGACAAGAGAATCCTGAATGCAGGAAAGATCACCAACAAAGGCGTTGAAGTAACATTGTCCGGAACGCCTGTCAAATTGTCGAATGGTTTCAGCTGGGAAGTTTCTTTGAACTATGCCCGTAACCGCAACAAAGTGGTGGAGCTGGCAGAAGGACTGACGACCTACACATTGGCCACACAACGCGGCATGACCTCAGAAGCACGTGTTGGGGAATCTTACGGAACATTCTACGGTGTGGGATTCCAGAAATCACCGGACGGACAAACAGTTTACGGAGCAAACGGCTTACCGGTTACAGCTTCCAATCAAAAACTGGGTAATGTTCAACCCGACTGGATCGGCGGAATGCTTAACACATTCAACTATAAGGGCTTCTCTCTAAGTGCATTGGTTGATGTGCGCATCGGCGGAGACATTTATGACGAAGGAACAGGAACAGCGCGCTGGACAGGTCAGTATGCAGAAACTGCATTGGGCCGTGAAGAAGGTGTGATTGGCAAAGGCGTTCGGGAAGTTACGGGAGCGGATGGGTCTAAATCCTACATTCCTAATGACATTATCGTAACAGCAAACCAATTGTACGGTTACAGCAATCCGCGTAACTATCACGAATCAGCGATTTTTGATGCGAGTTATGTAAAGCTGCGCGAGGTCTCCCTGGGCTACAGTATCAGCCCTTCATTTCTGAAAAGAATCAAAATTCAGTCTGCAAAGCTTTCAGTAGTAGGACGTAACGTGTGGATGATCTTCAAAAATACACCGCACATTGATCCTGAAATTGATGCAAAAGGAGCCAACGGACAAGGTTTCGGTTACGGCGAGCTGCCTAGCTCACGCAGCGTGGGTATGAACCTGTCATTGTCATTCTGATCCAGTTAACTGACCTTAAAGAATCTGAAAAATGAGAAATATATTAAATCATAAAACCATTTGGATGACGGCGCTTGCAGGGATTCTTACTGCATCGAGCTGCACCAAAGATTTTGATGAAATGAATACAAGTCCGAACAGCCCCACGGCCATTGGACCACAGTATTTGCTTCCTACCGGCATTGAAACCGCCATCGACCGTTACTGGGGGCACCGCACCCGTTTCGAACGGATCAACATCGATGCAGCCGAGCTTTATGTGCAGCATTTGACGCGTAATATTTATTCCAATGAAGGCGATGACTACACGGTTTCACCTGCATTGGTTGCCAATAACTGGAAAGGATTTTACAACGATTCGCAACTCAATTTCCAACGCATCATTACGATGAGCGGCGAAGGATCGGCCAATCCGCACTCCAACTATGAAGGCGTCGCATTAGTAATGCGCACCTGGGTATTCTCCTTACTGACAGACCTTTACGGAGCTATTCCCTACAACGATGCGATCAATGGAACAGCAGATTCGCCTGTTTACACGCCAAAATACGACGCTATGGAAGTGGTTTACGCAGGAATGCTGAACGACCTGAAAATGGCCAACGAAAAACTGGTTGTAGGCGGCCCGGCCGTTGCGGGTGACATTATGTATGGAGGTGATATCCTGAAATGGAAAAAATTCGCAAATTCGTTGCGCCTTCGCCTTGCGAACCGTCAGGCTGCGAAAAAACCTGCTGAGTCCAAAGCCATTATGACCGAGATCGTAAGCGACGCGAAAAAATTCCCGATTTTCACCAGCAACGCAGACAATGCTCAGCTGAACTGCACGGCGGTTCTGCCTAGTAACAACGAGTGGAACCAGGTGATGAAGCAGGATGGCCGCACCGACTGGAACATCAGCAAAACGCTGGCTGACAAGATGAATGCACTGGACGACAGCCGCATCAAGGTGTATGCCAACCCAAACAAAGACGGCAAATACGAAGGCCACCCAAACGGCCTGCCTGACGCGATCGCCACCACTTACCTGGCAACCAGCTCCACCATTGGCGACGCATTTACCAAAATGGATGCCCCGGAGGTAATCATGACATTTGCCGAATTGAATTTTATTCTGGCCGAAGCAGCATTGGACGGCGAGATCACTGGCAGCCCTAAGACATATTTTGATGCTGGCATCGCCGCTTCATTTGCACAATATGGCTTAACACCCCCTGCATCATTCATTACCAAACTCGGCGCCGTGACGCGGGAAAAAGTATTGGAGCAAAAGTGGGTAGCATTGTTTGCACAGGGTGTTGAAGCCTGGGCAGAATGGCGCAGAACCGGAATCCCGGTGTTTCCGGCACCAGACCCGCGCGCAGTGTTGCAAAACGGAGGCATCCTGCCCACCCGCTTCCCCTATCCGAACTCGGAATATTCACTGAATGCTGAGTCGGTAAAAGCAGGAGAAGGCCTGAACGGCGGCCCTAATGACATGAAAACCAAGCTTTGGTGGGTAGAAAAGTAATCGGGTTATCATCCAAAAAACGCATTTAGAATCGAGATTATGAAAAATATCAAGACATACATTCCCGCTCTTTGCCTCGCGCTTACGCTTTCGCTGGGGATGACCTCGTGCAAAGAAGAAGATCCGTTCCTGGACGTAGACGTGGCACCCGTGCTGGTGGACATTGTTGGCGCAGCATTCGGCGCGCCCATTGCCAGCGAGCCCACCGTGGGTTACCAATTAACTGCACCCAAGCTTACCCTTTCGGCCAGGTTACTGGAACTCGACAAGACCAACATTCTTGACCATACCAAAGGCATTGATTCCATTCCCGTTCCAAATGTCGCGATCAAAATAACATTGCGCTCGGGAGCCGTTCTGGGTGAGGTCACTTCCAATGCACAGGGCCTTGTAACGATCGATAAAACCTGGGCCGAACTGGGCGTACCAACACCCAAGGCAGGCGCGGTTACCAAAATTTCCTGGACGGGATCTTATAAAGGAATTGCGTTCACGAGGTTTTCTCAAATTCAAGCTAACTAACTCAAAATAAGCATAGTGTACAGGTAATTTTTTAATTATTCTGTATATTGTATCAAGGAATTTACCACAAATATTTATCGTCACATCTTTTCTAACCAATACAACAATGACTCAAAAAATGGACCGTCGAAATCTGTTAAAATCCGGTTTAATGGCAATCGGAGGAATGACTTTGGCACCGCATCTGAGCATGGGTGCATTCTCCAACACGCCGCTTAGTCTGGACCCTGAGAACCGCATTTTCCGCAGCCCAATGGTAAGAGAACATTTCTTGCCAAATGACTTCAAAGCACCGAAGATCATTGCGAAACTGAACTCCAATGAGAACCCATACGGGCCTCCTATGTCGGCGCAAAAAGCCGTTGCTGATTCTGTGAAGAACGGAAACCGGTATGCATGGAAAGAAATGTATGATCTGATTGATAAAATTGCCAAAAAAGAAGGCGTTCCGGCGGACCACATTATGATGGGACCGGGATCATCGGATCTTTTGGAAAAAGTGGCTTTGGTAACATTTATGAACGGAAAAGGAAACATTGTTTCTGCCGATCCTTGCTATATGTCGCTTGTTCAGGTGGCCAAATCCGTTGGTGCAACCTGGAAACCCGTTCCCTGCACAGCCGACTGGTCACACGACCTGAAAGCCATGGAAGCGGCGATCGACAGCGAAACAAAACTGGTTTACGTTTGTAATCCAAACAACCCAACCGGCGCTATCACAAAAGGTCAGGATCTGGTGGATTTCTGCTCACGCGTTTCGGAAAAAGTGCCTGTATTTGTAGATGAGGCTTACATTGAGCTTGCTGTTGGTGCGGATACGAAAAGCATGGTTTCGCTTTTATCGCAAAAGAAAAATGTAATCGTAGCCCGCACGTTCTCCAAAATCATGGGAATGGCCGGAATCCGCGTAGGTTACATGGTGGCACTACCTACTTACCTGGCAACGATCAATAAGATCACGCGTGGTGGAATGGGCATTTCTTACACGTCCATTTTCGCAGCGTCTGCAAGCATGGACGACAGCGCATTCCAGGACAACACCCGCAAACTGAACCACGAAGCGAAACTGTATCTATACGAAAACCTGGATAAACTGGGATACAAATACATTCCTTCTTACACCAACTTCGTGTTATTCCCGATCAGCATCACCGGTAAGGAACTTCTCACCAAGATGAGCGAAAAAGGAGTTGCCGTAAGGTCATTCGACATCCAAAACAAGCCCTGGTGCCGCGTCAGTATCGGAACGATGGATGAGATGAAATCCTTCGTCGGCGCGCTGAACCAGCTGAGCTAACATTGTGCACGTGCCTTCGACCGCCCGGCGGCCCGGTCCGCTCAGGCTGACAAGCTTGTCAAAGTGACCGTAGCGGGCCGCCCGGCGGCCGAAGGCTATAACACCGAATATGTTTAAAATCGGCTGTCACACTGAGCGGACCGGGCTACCGGGCGGCCGAAGTGCCCATTGACCATTCAAATTATTTTTGATCATGAGTGATGCATTGCAAAAAACTATAACACTCTTATTATTAATTGGTTTGGGCCTTCTTTTGAAGTCCAAATTCAAAAACAAAGACCAGACAAATGGGATTAAGGAGATCATTTTGTCCGTTGCATTGCCGTCGACGATCTTTATTTCTTTGATGAAGATTGATATTGATTCCTCCATGATCATCATTCCGGTGGTGACGCTGGTTTTCAATTTCTTAATGTTTTTCTCGGCACCGCTCGCATTCTCATTGTTTGGTATTGAAAAAAACAGCCCGACGGGCAGGACGTTAATGATGCTCATCCCTTCACTCGCTCCCGGCCTGTCGTGTTTTCCGTTTATTGCGGAGTTTCTGGGCGAAAAAAGCCTTGCTATCGCTGCATTAGCAGATGTGGGAAATAAGTTTTTCGTGCTGATATCCCTGTACATTCTCGCGATGAACATGTTTTTGAAAAACAGTGATGATAAGGAGACAAAAATGGGTGGAAAGCTGAAAAGCCTGTTTGTGAGCATGTTCCAGGAGCCTATTAACATTCTGATTTTCCTCGCGATCATACTTTTGAGCGTGGGCATAAATTACAGCAGCCTGCCGTTTGTGGTTACTGAAATTTTCGACAAAACCAGCGCGATGATGACACCATTGGTTTTGCTGTTCATTGGTCTGGCTGTACAGCTTAAAGAGGGGAAAAAACGCATTGTAGCAAGCATTTTGTTCTTCCGCGCAGGCATTACCATGATTATCAGCGCAGGCATGATCTACGTATTGCACATTACGGACCTTTCCCTGATCCTGCTTGCCATCGTAATCCCGTTAAGTGCAGCCAGTTTCTGGCCGCTGGCGCATATTTCAGCGTTTAATTTGAGGGAAGATGCGAAAGGTTTGCCGAAAGAAAAAAGAACATTTGACCTGGAACTGGCTGTATTGCTTCTGGCATTCTCCCTGCCATTTTCCACCATTCTGATCCTCGCTATTCTTTCGTCCGGCTCTTTCTTTGCGCATACATCTACGCTGCTTACCTCCGGGATGATCTTTATTGTTCTGGGCGCACTGCCTAATGCTTTAAGTAAAGTTTTCGTCAAAGTTTCCAAAGCCTGATTTTCAATTGAAACTTACATTTATGCATAAGTTCGTCATTACGTCTGTCCTTGCCATCTTATCATTGAACCTGGTTGCCCAAACCAATATGACAACCGCTGACAATGTCAAGTCAGAAGTGACCATTAAAGTATCCAAAAAGAGCAAAAGACATAAATACTTTTCGGACAATGCGCCGGTTACAATGGCGGACGGAAGTGTGAAATCGATTGCAGATGTAAAGGTGGGTGAGCATGTTAAAACCTGCAAGGGAGGCAAAAGCATGGCTACGCAGGTGCGACAAATTGATGTGTATAACAAACCTGACTTTTCGTTAACGGCCATTTACCTGCGCCCTGCCGAAGGAATTGCCAACTATGATCCTAAAATGATCCCCGCCCTGCTGCTGGAAGCAACGCCCAACCACCGTGTTCAGACCAGCAAAGGAAAGAAGCGGTTAAAACAACTTAGCAAGAATGACATTCTTTACCATTACGAACCTTCCACAGGCATTGTGTCATCCTGGAAAGTGGGTGCTGTAAAGCAAAATGCGCGCATTGTTTCAAAGGCGTATAACCTGGAAACAGAAGACGGCACTTACCTGGTAGACAATGTAATGGTTGCACAGTAACGTTTATTTACTCAATGATCTGAGCGGGATGCAGGCAACTGCGTCCCGCTTTTTGTTATACATTATCGCTTTGCAATTGCCAGTCACCAAAACCTTTCCGACCTTTGCACTCTAAAATGACTTCATATTATTGTGCCTGATATAAACACTTCATCGACGCCAGGGGAACTTGGTTTTACATTTCCAGCCGAATGGTTTCCGCACCGCGCCACCTGGCTTACATTTCCGCATAATGAAGCTTCCTGGCAGGGTGAAAGGCTTGCTAAGATGCGTCCGCAATATCTGGCGTTTATCAAGGCCATCAGCCAGGGTGAAAATGTGGGGATCATTGCCAATGATGAAAATCTGAAAGCATTTATTTCCAAAGAGCTGGACCGGACCGGTGTTGCCCTTTCTAAAATTGAATTTGTAATAAAACCCACCAATGATGCATGGTGCCGGGATCACGGGCCATCATTCGTCATCAATGAGCAAACAAAACAGAAGGCGATCGTGGACTGGGGACATAATGCATGGGGAGGCAAATATCCGCCCTATGACGATGATAACCGCACACCGAAAGCCATCGCTGACTATTTAAATCTGCCTGTTTTCAATCCCGGCATCATTATGGAAGGCGGCGCCGTGGAATTTAACGGGGCAGGAAGTTTGCTGACGAGTAGATCGTGCTTACTAAACCTGAATAGAAATCCGCACTTGAATCAAAGCCAGATCGAGGAAACGTTGTGCCAATATTACGGCGTCCAGCAGATTCTGTGGGTGGAAGGCGGCATTGTAGGCGACGACACCGACGGGCACATTGACGACACCACGCGTTTCATTAATGAAGACACCGTCATTGCCTGCGTTGAGCATGATCCCAATGATGAGAACTTTGAAATATTGCAAACCAATCTGCAAATGTTGAAAAACATGCGCTTGTTGAATGGTAAGCAACTGAATATCATTGAAATCCCAATGCCCAAAGCCGTCATCATCGACGGTTTCCGGACGCCTGGTTCCTATGCCAACTTCCTGATCTGCAATGCCGGCGTTATCACCCCGGTTTTCAACAATCCCAATGACCAGGTTGCCATAGACATTCTGGAAAAAGCATTTCCCAAGCTAAAGATCATCCCGCTTGAAGCCACTGAGATCATCTGGGGACAAGGAAGCTTCCACTGTCTAAGCCAGCAGGAACCGCTGTTGTAGGCACTCCTCCCCTCGGACTAAAGTCCGAGGCAAAACCAACAGCCGCTGACGCGGCTCATCAGCAAGTCACTAAGCCGCGTCAGCGGCGACCCATCGCTACCCCCAGGTTTCAACCTGGGGAGAGGGAAGATCCCAGGCGCATCACTCACGGCGAAGCATTCGCCAGATCCGCCCACTCCTCAGGCTCGTGCAGGAACACATTATAATCCACAAAACCTCGGATCCCATCGGCCCAGCCTTTTTCGCTGTGCTGCCAGAAGAGCACGTGCGCGTCTGCGGCGAGGTCGTCCAGGTGCGTGCGGGAATAACCGGCCAGCCAGAGCGGATAATCATCGAAGTTTCCGGCAATGTATTTTTTGTAAAAATATTCATTGACGTAAATGATCGGTTTCACGCCGTAATGCGCTTCAATTTGTTGCAGCCAGTTTTTTACACCTTTAATGATGATATCGTCCGGCTTTCGGGCGTGTGTTTCCAGGTCCAGGACAGGCGGCAGATCGCCCGGCTCCATCCGCACCTGGCCGATGAAGTTTTGGACCTGCCGGTCGGACATTACCCTTGGATTATAGAAATGATAAGCGCCGCGGCGCATCCCTACGCGTTTTGCTTCGGCCCAATTGCGCTTGAATTGCCGGTCTAGATGCGTGGCGCCTTCCGTAGCCTTGATGTATACGAAATCAATCCCTACATTTTCAGAACGCGTTTTTTTCAGCTTATCCCAATTGATTTTTGCATTGTGGTGCGACACGTCGATGCCATGAATGGCGTAGCGGAGCGGCAGCTTGATCCCAAACTTGGCGACGAACTCCCACTGATTCACATCCTTCTTATCTTTCCACCAGATGAGCGCGCCAATCAGAATAATCACCCCGGCAATAATCGCCCAGCCCTTAGCAGGCAACGGTTTCAAATAATTCACTTTGGCCGCCGAAGCCTTAACTTTCCTTTTCGCCATAAGCCGCAAAAGTACAAAAGATCGTTATTTGATCTATCCTACCGCTCAATTTCCTATTCAACCACTCATGTACTATGCTATGCATAGTACCTGTCATCGCCGTATGTTTGTCATGTTCAAACGGAACCACAAGAGCCAAACTTTAAATTCTATTAGCCATGAAAACTTCATTCAGAACCTTCGCATTAGCCATTGCTTTCACCGCTTCCTTCGCTTTCAGTTCTTTCGCAGAGGATAAGGAGACCAAAAAAGTTACCGGATTTGGAACAGGCATATTCGTTGCCAAAAATCACAAGCTGTTCGTAAGCGTTGATAAATACAATGATGCAAACGCAATCATTCTGGTGACGGACAAAAAAGGAAAAACCATCTACCGCGAGCAATTGGGTAAAAAAGTTGACAAAATCAGAAAAGTATACGATTTGAACGACCTGCCTGCCGGAGATTACAACATTGAAATTTTCAGCGACGGCGAAAAGGTAACCAAAACCATTTCAGTGAGCGAGCCACACATTCAACGCTCGATCAGCCTTCGCTAAGCACAAAGAAAATTTTAGCCAGAAAAATAAAAGAAAGGGCCTCTGTTTCGCAACAGTGGCCCTTTCGCATTTATAAATCTGAATATTAAATCACAACATTCACAATCCGCTTTGGGACCACGATCACTTTCTTCGGAGCCTTACCTTCCATCCAGCGCTGAACCGTTTCGTCTGCCAAAACCTCCCGCTCAATATCGGAGACGGGCGTGTCCAATGCGAATGTGAGTGAAGCCCTCACTTTACCATTGATCTGGATCGGATACTCGAACACAGAGTCGGTAACGTGCTGCAACTCCCACTTCGGAAACGTTGCTTTTGAAACCATTCCTTTCTCATTGCCGAGCAGATCCCACAATTCTTCACTGATATGCGGCGCATAAGGAGAAAGTAAAACGACAAGCTCCTGCAAAACTGCTTTGCTCTGACATTTAATCGCTCCCAATTCATTGACACAAACCATAAAAGCACTCACGGCAGTGTTGAACGAGAAGTTTTCAATATCCTCTTCGATTTTCTTGATCGTCTTATGCAGGATTTTCAGCTCCTCGGGTTTGGCTGGAATGTCTTTTACCATCCACTGCCCTGCATCATTATAGAACAATCGCCAAAGCTTGCGGATAAAGCGATACGTCCCGTCTATTCCATTGGTATTCCAGGGCTTAGCCTGCTCCAATGGCCCTAAAAACATTTCATACAAACGCAATGTGTCCGCGCCATAACGCTCCACAATGTCATCGGGATTCACGACATTAAACTTGGATTTGGACATTTTCTCCACTTCCACTCCGCACACATATTTGCCATCTTCCAGGATGAATGTTGGATTTTCACCCACAATATCTTTGCGTGATGCTTTAAATTTTTCAACATCCAAAACATCATTTTCCACGATATTGACATCCACATGCAGCGCCGAAACCTCATATTCCGAACGCAAACCTGCGCTTACAAAAACGGGGCTGCTGTAATCATCGCCTTTTACCCGATACACAAAGTTGCTGCGTCCCTGGATCATCCCCTGGTTGATCAGCTTTTTAAACGGCTCTTCCTCAGGTACAAACCCACGGTCTTTCATGAATTTGTTCCAAAAACGGCTGTATAGCAAATGTCCGGTTGCATGCTCGGTGCCGCCAATGTACAGATCCACATCGCGCCAGTAATCGATGGCTTCCTTGGAAGCGAATTCTTCCTGGTTTTTGGGATCCATATAGCGATACCAATACCAACTGCTTCCCGCCCAGCCCGGCATGGTGCTTAGTTCGTAACCACTGCCCGAGCCATGCGCCCAATCCCGTGCGCGGCCCAAAGGCGGCTCGCCATTCTCTGTTGGCAGATATTTGTCAACTTCCGGCAGGTTCAGTGGCAACTCGCCATTTTCTAATAAGTAAGGAAGCGGCTGTCCGGTGCTGTCACTTTTATAAAAAACAGGCACAGGCTCGCCCCAGTAACGCTGACGGCTGAAAACCGCGTCGCGCAGACGATAATTGATCTTCCCTTTTCCAACTCCTTTTTCTTCAAGCCAGTTGATCAAAACTTTGTTGGCTTCGTGAAAAGTAAGGCCATTAATGATGCCCGAATTGATATAATGTCCTTCCTTGGTTGAATCTGCCTGCGTTTCGATTTCTTTTTGCGAATCTAGAATCGGAATGATCGGCAAATTGAAATGCTGTGCAAAATTCCAGTCGCGCTGGTCGCCGGATGGAACTGCCATGACAGCGCCCGTTCCGTAACCTGCCAGCACGTAATCGGCTATATAAACAGGGATTTTCTCATCATTAAAAGGATTTACTGCATAAGCGCCTGTGAATGCACCGGAAACCGTCTTCACGTCAGACATTCTATCACGCTCGGACTTCTTTTTAGTCGTGGCAATGTATGCATCAATGTCACCGCGCTGCCCGGGCGTAGTAATGATATCAACAAGCTCATGCTCAGGCGCGAGCACCATGAACGTAACGCCGTAAATGGTGTCAACGCGGGTGGTGAAAACTTCAATATTCTGCTCATGGCCATCGATGCCGAATTTTACAAGCGCTCCTACCGACCTTCCGATCCAGTTGCGCTGCTGCTCTTTCAGCGATTCGGTCCAGTCAACCGTGTCCAAACCGTCGATTAGCCGTTGTGCATAGGCAGTAATGCGCATCATCCACTGACGCATTAGTTTCTGAACCACAGGAAACCCGCCTCTTTCTGAAACGCCGTCCTTCACCTCATCATTGGAAAGCACCGAACCAAGTCCTGCACACCAGTTTACCGTCGCATCCGCAACATAGGTAAGCCTGTATTTTAATGTCAGTTTATACTGATCTTCTTCTGACCAGCTATTCCATTCTTCGGCTGTAAAAATGGGCGTATCCTCATCACAAGGCGCATTAACACCTTTATTTCCACTTTTTTCAAAAATAGAGATCAATGACTCGATAGGCTCTGCCTTACCAGAATCGTTGTTATACCAGCTTTTGAAAAGCTCGGTGAAGATCCATTGCGTCCATTTGTAATAATCAGGTTCGGACGTGCGCACTTCACGTTTCCAGTCGTAGCTGAAACCCAGATTTTTTAACTGCTCAATGTATCGCGTAATGTTCTGCTCCGTTGTGATGGCGGGATGCTGGCCCGTTTGGATCGCATATTGCTCGGCCGGAAGGCCAAAGCTGTCGAATCCCATCGGGTGCAGCACATTGAAGCCTTTCAGCCTTTTATAACGGGAATAAATATCGGACGCAATGTATCCCAGCGGATGCCCCACGTGCAATCCGGCTCCCGAAGGATAAGGGAACATATCCAAAACATAATATTTGGGAAGCTCCGATTGGTTTTCAACCTGAAATGTGCCGTGGCTCTCCCAATATTGCTGCCACTTTTGTTCTATTTCCCGATGACTGTAATCACTCATAACTGTCTCTATATTTCCTTATTACGATAGAGGCTGACTTTCTGCCTTGCCAAATTTCCAAACTGAGCGCAAAAATAGCGTTTTTGATTGTAATAAGGTTTACACCGTACCACATTAGGTTGCCGACTGCCCGCTGATCCGGCTCTTGTAGAAACTAATGCCCATTTCAGGTGAAATTTCAGATCAGGCCTCCGGGCACAGGTTTTTAAGATTTTTTATTAAGTCAATTATATCTACTAACCAGAAATCAACATGAAAAATTTTATGATTGCGCTGTGCTTGATGACGATAAGCTACGCGGCGACAGCTCAATACGACCCGGCTTTCAGATTCGGTGTTAAAGCCGGAGCTAACCTGTCGAACATCAATGGAAGCAATGACCTGACACTGTCTTCGGGCAATAATCCGTTCAATTTCAAAGACAACGACAACCGATCACTGGGTTTTGTGGGAGGTGTATTTTTCCGTTTTGGTAAATCATTTTATATCCAGCCTGAGATTTTGCTATCACAAAAAGGAGGCCGCTTTAATGTATATGAAGACGGTGTGCAGGATTCAAATGGGAAGGTTGATGTTCGTTTTTCAAACCTGGATGTGCCTATTTTGTTTGGTGTGAGAGTGGCAAAGTTCTTCCGCATCAATGTTGGCCCGATGGCTTCTCTGAGATTATCCAATAATGGTAAAATTGGCGATTCATTTGATGTCATCACAGGCGAAAACTCAGCTGAATTCAAGAACAGGCTAGCTTATGGTTATCAAGCGGGTGTAGGATTTGATTTTGGCAGATTAAGTTTGGATGTGCGTTACGAAGGAAATTTCACAGATATTGTGAAAGTTGAATTTGACAATGCAACCACTGCTTCGCAATTTGGCAAAAAGAGCAATTTGTTCCAGGCAACGCTTGGCTTTGCAATTTTTTGATCCGAAACAATAAAGCATAACAAACGGGACCGTCGCTACGACGTGTCCCGTTTTTGTTTTGATATATTACCGGTGAATCTTGCAGCTATTTCTACTTTTACATTTCTTTAATTAAATTGCCTGTAAACGAAATCGTACATTACAGGCCGATTCTATCAGCGCAGTGGCAATAAATACAGATAATGTAAGGTTGGTTTTCGGGTTGAAGCTCAAACAGCTCCGACTGGATAAAGGATTGTCACTCAATGAGCTGTCTCAAAAATCGGGGTTGTCGATTTCGTACATTAACGAAATTGAAAAAGGCAAGAAATACCCGAAGTCCGACAAGATTATTGCCCTGGCGTCTGCCATGGATGTGGACTACGACACGCTCGTTTCCCTCAAACTCACCAAACGCCTCGAACCCATTTCGGACCTGCTGAGCTCGAATGTGCTCACAGAGCTCCCGCTCGAACTTTTCGGCATTGATCCCGCTAACCTGCTTGAAATTCTTTCCGATGCCCCGGCCAAAATCAGCGCATTTGTAGGCACGCTGATCGAGATTGCGCGGAATTATAATATGTCGATTGAGAAATTCTATTTCTCGGCATTGCGGACTTACCAGGAAATGCACGACAATTATTTTGAAGACATTGAGCTGGAAGCAGAACGTTTTTTAACTGAAAACAATGTTGATCAAGAGCAAATCCTGAATGAAAATGATTTGGCCGAAATCCTGAAATCGCGCTTCAATTATTCGATCGAAAATATTAATGAAAAGGCCAATCCTGAGTTTTCCAGCGTTCGTTCCCTGACGATCACAAATCCGAACGGCAATCGCTTGTTGATCAATAATCATCTCACCTCCGTGCAGCGGGCGTTTATCTTCGGCCGGGAGATCGGTTATTTGTATTTAAATCTGAAAAACAGGCTGCATACTACGGCATTGGTGGAAGCGGAATCGTTTGAACAATTGCTGAATAACTTCAAAGCATCCTACTTTTCAAGCGCCATTATTATCAAGAGAAGCTTGCTGGTGCCTGCAGTGGCAGCGGTTTTTGAACAAAAAAGGTGGCAGCCGCAGCAGCTTATTGACCTCATTCACCGGTTCAACACCACGCCGGAATCATTTTGTTACAGGTTAAGCAATATTCTGCCGCGCTATTTTGGTATTAACCAGATCTTTTTCTCGCGGTTCAATAATTTCGTCGGTCAGAATATTTTCGATATGACCAAGGAAATGCACATTTCCCGGAAGCATTATCCGCACACCGTGAAAGACGAACATTATTGCCGGCGCTGGGTTGCACTGACGATTCTGAATGATTTGGGAGACATTATCAAGCGAAAAGAGCAGCCCGGAATCCTTTGCAAAGCACAAAAATCGACTTACCTAGATACGCGGGATGAATATCTGGTGATCAGTTTTGCATTGCCTATGTCCCCAACTCCGGGCCTTAATGTGAGCGTTTCTATGGGCATTTACCTGGATGAGCCGACCAGGGAAAAATTACAGTTCCTGGACGATCCTTATTTGGTTGCCCGGGAAGTAAACCAAACCTGCGAACGCTGCTCGCTCTTCGACTGCCGGGAAAGGATCGCCGCACCGACTATTCTCCAAAAACGGCACAAAAACGAAGAATTAAGGAAAGCATTGAAGCGGATGATCAACTAAAATCGAGACATATAGGGGTTTAGGCGCAGTTGAATGTCTCATCAGGGAGGTGATTAAAAGTTGATTAAATGCTGGATTAGAAATATCTTAGAATTTATCTTCGCAAACCTTACCACCACGTTCCGATTTATCTTTGTGAATATTTGACACCATTGCTATGCCTGGCACATATGAGTTTGAAGATTTTCTTTTAAAAGTCTCCACTCCGTTTTATCTGTTGCTGATCTGCGTCGAAATTTTCCTGACTTACCGTCCCTCGCACCACCACGACAGCCCGCGCGCTTCCTATAATTTTAAAGATTCTCTTACCAACGCATCCTTAATGCTCCTCAACGGCGGCGTTGACCTGTTATTCAGAACGGCCTATGTGGGCGTGCTGATCTGGTTTTACAACATGGGCGCGGGAACGAGCATTACCAATCCAATTTTTTACTGGTTCAGCCTTTTCCTGCTGGAAGACCTCGCGTTTTACACATTACATTATGTGGATCATCACAGCCGGTTATTTTGGGCCGTGCATGTGACGCATCATTCGTCTGAGCATTTCAACCTGACGACCGGTTTCCGCTCTTCCGTTTTCCAGCCGCTTTACCGCTTCGTGTATTTCATTCCGCTGGCGCTAATCGGCTTTAATCCCGCCGACATCATCATTATGTACTCGCTCACGCAGATTTACGGCATCATTGTGCACACGGAATATGTGGGCAAACTGGGCTGGCTTGAATACATTTTCGTAACCCCTTCCCATCATCGTGTCCACCACGCGAGTAATGTGCAGTATCTGGACAAAAACATGGGCATGTGCCTCATTATCTGGGACCGAATTTTCGGCACATTCCAAGAAGAGTTGGAGACCGTCCCGCCCGTTTACGGATTGACCAAACCCATTGAAAACACAACGCTGGCCCACACCGTTTTGCACGAATGGAAGGAAATAGGAAACGATTTTAAACAGAACACAAACCTGCGGACGAAGCTTAATTACCTGATCAAAGCGCCAGGCTGGTCTCACGACGGTTCAAGACAAACCACAAAGAACCTGCAAACACATCTCGCAGAACAAACTAAGCCAGAACCATTTATAAGAACTGACGGCCAGCAACCAACGGCTATTTAAACGCCGGGATCCCCGTTATTTCGGCACCCAGGATTAACAAATGAATGTCATGCGTGCCTTCATAAGTGATTACTGATTCCAGGTTCATCATATGCCGCATGACGGGATATTCGCCGGAAATCCCCATCGCACCCAAGATCTGGCGACATTCCCGGGCCACATTCAGCGCCATAGCCACATTGTTACGCTTCGCCATGGAAATCTGAGTTGTTGTGGCTCTGCCGTCATTCATTAATGTACCGAGTCGCCAGGCCAGGAGCTGCGCTTTGGTAATTTCCGTCAGCATTTCCGCTAACTTTTTTTGTGTCAATTGAAATGCGCCAATCGGTTTATCAAACTGAATGCGTTCCGCAGCATATTTTACAGCCGTTTCATAGCAATCCATCGCAGCGCCAATAACGCCCCAGGCAATGCCATAACGCGCTTTATCCAGACATTGCAGCGGCGCTTTCAGTCCGGACGCATTGGGAAAAATATTTTTTTTGGGAATAAATACTTGATCGAAAACCAGCTCACCCGTCGCGCTCGCCCTTAATGACCATTTGTTGTGAATTTCGGGTGTAGTAAAGCCCGCCATTCCGCGCTCCACGATCAATCCACGCACCTTTCCTTCCTCATCCCTCGCCCAAACAACCCCTATATCAGCAAACGGAGCATTGGAAATCCACATTTTGGCACCATTAAGGAAATAACCATTTCCCGTTTTCGAAATCCGGGTCTTCATTCCAGCCGGGTTGGAGCCATGATCCGGCTCGGTCAATCCGAAACAGCCAACCAGTTCGCCACTGGCGAGTCCAGAAAGATATTTTTGTTTTTGTTCCTCAGATCCAAATTCATAAATAGGCCACATAACGAGCGAACTCTGCACTGAAATCGTCGACCGCATGCCCGAATCGCCCCTTTCGATTTCCTGGCACATTAGGCCATAACTAATGTAATCCAGCCCGCCACCGCCGTATTCAGCAGGAATAGTAGGACCAAAAACACCAAGCTCGCCAAACTTTTTGATCAGATGCAACGGAAATTCCGCCTTCTGCGCGTAGTTTTCAATGATGGGTTTAATTTCCCTGTCGGAAAAGTCTCTGACGCTGCTCGCAATGAGTTGCTGCTCATGAGTTAAAAGGTCATTGATGTTGTAGAAATCTGGGGTTAACATGCTGCGAAAGTCAATTAAGCATACATCAACTTGCCTTTGGGCTTCGGAATTTCTCGCCCGAGCGTTTTGGCAGTTTCAATCCATTGATCGATTACAATCTGCACATTCAGCAGCGCCTCATTTTGCGTAGAGCCATCCGCCATGCAGCCAGGCAATTCAGGAACTTCCACGACAAATGTGTTGTCCTCTTCACTCCAATACATGATTAACTCGTATTTGCTATTCATAACTTACAAGTTTGTATTTCAAAACAATCCCTCTTACCTGTTTCACCTGATACGATTTAGCCTTACTACCATCAGGTTGGATATTTACAATTTCCACAATATTTCCTTATAAAAATTCTGTGGCTGCCTCCCATCGTCTTTTCGGTGAAACCCAGGTTTATCAAAATTAATCTCAGATCATCGAAACTAAACTTGCTATCGGCAGATCCTGAAAGCAACTTTAACATCAGCTTATGAAATTTCCCATTCTAAAATTTTTATAGTGTGATGATACTTTGCCCAATATAACGTTTACAACCAATATTGCAGAAAAAGCATCTTAGAAGTTGAAACCTCATTTCGCAAACCTTATGAAAATTCGCTACGCTATTTTACTTATAATGCTCTTTACCAACATCCTTTCCTGTAAAAACAAGGAGGACAAAGTTGTTGAGGACATATTTCAGGCGACGAACGATGGCTTGATCGGGAAGTGGAAAATGGTGGAAATCTTGTATGATCCGGGAGATGGTAGTGGAGTATTCCATAAAGTGTCAGAAGATTTATCCACCATTGTAGAGTTTAAGACCAATGGTGATTTTAAAGAAACCCGGGGATCTCTTTCTTCCTATGCCAATCCATTTACCAAATATAGAATCGTGAGCGACGGCCTGATCGAGCTCAGCGGCGCTTCGAACAGTGCTTCTGCCATACTTAACTGGACTTACACGGATCTTACGAGTACAACCGTTACATTCGACTTCGGCTGCAAAGAACGGTGCGCTGGGAAGTTTGTTGCGATCAAATAGGAAGCTATTTCAACCAATCTTTAAATATCTCAGCGCTATAAGCTAGGTCCTTCCGGTGCGCCTCAACAGCATTCATTGTTTTCGGCGACGTTTTTTCAAGACATTGTTCTAAAACCAAATGAGGCGTCACATTCATGGACTGTAAAGTGCTGACCAGGCGGCGATAATCAATGTCTCCGTCGCTGAATGCTTCCTGCCAGACTCCTTCTTTGGATTGGCGCAGATGTAGCTCGACAATTCGTTTTCCATACAATTTTACAATATCAAAAAGTGCAATCTGCGAATTGCCGGAGCCGCGGTAAACCCAGTGAACATCCAGGCAAAGCGACACATTCTTCGGATCCGTGGCTAGCAGCATATGATGAAATTCCCGCGCAGCCGCACGCAGCTCCACATCATGCGTATGGTAAGCGAGCGTCATACCGCGTTTTTTCAGTTCGGCACCTAGTTTATCGAGGTTTTTTGCCTGTTCTGTCAGTTGAGCATCACTCTTATTTTCGGAACCACCCCATTGCAGCGGGTTTGGATTTGTGACGATGATCTTCGTATCAGCCGGTTTCAGTGCATCCGCAATCGCCAGCACAGACTCAATGGATTTGTTCGCTTCTCCCGCATTATGCAGCGAGCTGTTGACATAAACCGACGGCATTACAAGCTGATATTTTTTCAAAACTGGCAGCAACTTGGCAACTTCGCCGGCTTGTGTAAATGCTGGCTCATATGCTTTCAGCTCGGTTGAAGCAAATTCTTCCAGCAATGCGTCCAGATCCGCACCCCATTCTTTCCCCTCGCGGGCATAGAAAGTAATCCATGAATATTGGTTGCAGGAAATAGGAAAAGCAGGGGCCATGCTTTCTGTTTCGGGCAAAAAAGCAGTGCCGGCCGAGACAGCCAGCGAATTCATAAATGTTCTCCGATCCATGGTCATGACACAAAGCTGTTTAGCAAGTTCAGGTAATTTTTATCAAAGATGAAAACAGAAGAATATTACCGTCTTGCTTACCTTTGCAGCCTTAAAGGCTAAATCCCTTTCCCAATGCACCAAACGCTTCAACTGACCCTGGCGCCCGAAATCGCGCTGGACGACGAGAATTTTCGTCAGCATATCATTAAAAAATTGGGGCTGCGTCACAACGACACGCCCATTATCCGCAAAACCCGCCAATCCATCGATGCCCGCAGCCGGCAAGTGAAAGTGAATGTGCAGGCAGAAGTTTATGTCAATGAAACCCCGCCTTCGCTGATCGGCTTCCAACTGGATTATCCCGACGTAAGTGAAAAGCCCCAGGCATTGATTATTGGCTGCGGCCCGGCAGGCATGTTCGCCGCATTGCGGTTGATTGAGCTGGGTATCAAGCCGGTGATCTTTGAAAGGGGAAAAGATGTGCGCGCCAGACGCCGCGACCTGGCTGCTATTAATAAGGAGCACATTGTTAACCCTGAATCCAATTATTGCTTTGGTGAAGGCGGTGCCGGGACTTATTCTGATGGAAAGCTGTATACGCGTTCCAACAAGCGCGGTGACATTCGCCGGGTGCTGGAAATTTTCGTAGGCCACGGAGCCAGTGAGCAGATCCTCATCGACACACACCCGCACATTGGCACCAACAAGCTTCCAGTTGTCGTTTCCGAAATGCGTGAAAGCATATTGAAAGCGGGCGGCGAAATTCATTTTGACACAAAAGTAACCGACCTCATCATTGCCGAAGGTGAGTTAAAGGGCGTTATTACTGATGGTAATAAGGAACATTTGGGCATTGGCGTCATCCTGGCAACGGGACATTCGGCCAGGGACATTTACGAGCTGCTGGATGCGAAAAAGATCCTCATCGAGAGCAAATCATTTGCGATGGGCGTTCGTATTGAGCACCCGCAAAACACCATTGATAAGATCCAGTATCATTGCGAGAAAGACCGTGGGCCTTACTTACCGGCTGCTTCATATAGTCTGGTAACTCAAACGCGCTACAAAGGCATTCAGCGAGGCGTTTTCTCCTTTTGCATGTGTCCGGGCGGGTTCATTGTGCCTGCGGCGACGGCTTCCGGGGAAGTGGTCGTAAATGGCATGTCGCCTTCCCGCCGTGATTCGCCATATGCCAATTCGGGCATTGTGGTTTCGATCGAAGAGCATGATCTTTTGCCGTATAAAGAATTCGGTGCATTGGCTGGCTTGCAATATCAGAAGGAGATTGAGCAGGCAGCTTGCCAGTTTGCCGGTGCCACACAAACCGCTCCGGCTCAGCTGGCTGTGGATTTTGTAAAAGGAAAAGTTTCTTCGCAATTGCGTGACACATCTTACCAGCCGGGCTTGCAGTCTGTTGACCTGCGGGAGGTTCTGCCAGCTGAAATTGCCTTTCCACTCAGCGAAGCACTTTCTGATTTTGGGCAAAAAATGAGAGGTTATATGTCTGGTGACGCGCAGTTGATTGGCGTTGAAAGCCGGACTTCCTCCCCCGTGCGTATCCCCCGCGAACAGGAAACTTGCGAGCATCCCCAGCTGAAAGGCTTGTTCCCTTGCGGCGAAGGAGCCGGTTACGCCGGTGGCATCATGTCGGCCGCCATGGACGGCGAACGCTGCGCCCAGCAACTCGCAAAATTATACGCCAACAAGAAAATCCAATAACTTCGGTATCCGTCGTTGTATTGTTATATTTGCATCAATGACGTTTGGAAGAAATTCCGTATCACACACTATTTTATGCCAGAGATTTTCAGAATGTTGGGGATGAAGTTTTTCTTTCATTTTCTAACTATTGAATGATATGAAAATTAAAAACGTATGGTTCGACGACTCGAATATTTATGTTGTTACGGAAAGCGGACATACCATTGGCAATCCACTTGAATGGTTTGCCAGGCTTAAAAATGCAAGCAAGGAACAACGCCAAAATTTTGAGATCGGCCCTGAGGGCAACAGCCTGCACTGGGAAGAAATTGACGAAGACCTGAGCCTGGAAAGTCTTTTCGATTTCAAGCGCGAGCTGCATTATGCCAAAATCTGACACCAACACTCTACTCAACAACCTGCCTCTATGGCCACTTTGGGATCTTTTTCCTTGTTTGTTAATGCACTCACTCAAAAACTGAAATATCCGCTGCCGGGGGAATCAGCGCACCGGATCATGCAGGCTTCTTCAAAGCTCCGATTGACTTTCAAACCCAACGCCCGCACCCGAAAAAGCGCCGTTCTGGTTTTATTTTATCCTTATAAAGAAGAAATCTATTTCCCACTGATCCTTCGCCCAGCCTACGACGGCGTACATTCCGGACAAGTGGCATTCCCTGGCGGACGATTTGAAAATACAGACGAAAACCTGATCCGCACCGCCTTGCGCGAAGCGCAGGAAGAAATCGGCTTACGCTTAAATGATGTCAAAATCCTGGGCGTTCTTACCGAATTATTTATCCCGGCGAGTAACTTTTATGTTCTCCCTGTGATTGCCGCAATGCCTTACCGCCCCGACTTTTATCCCGACCCGCGGGAGGTGGAAGATATTTTTGAGATCAAATTAGAAGAAATTTCTGATATTGAAATTATCGGTTCCAGCGACATACAAGTCCGTGGCGAACAGGTTCATGCACCGCATTATATGGTGCAGGGATACAAAATCTGGGGTGCCACAGCGATGATGATCAGTGAGCTTTTGACTGTTCTGAACGCGCCGGAAGGTGACCAGGAAAGCTAGAAATTACCGCTTTATTTGCTATATTAGCAGGTAATTCAAATCGATCTTCCGGTCAAGTCTGCGCTGTTCCGTCTTTCTGGAATAGCTTAGCGCTGTATCCCGAACCGGCTGATAACGATTGCCTTACAAATATTTACTGAGTACTTAAAACCTGGTTCCTCCTTCATTTATGGACAAAAACGGAGCTACGCCTGACGTAGAAGATAGCGGATTGCACGATAAACTGCCCATTTCGGGACTATATGAAAGTTGGTTTCTTGATTATGCATCTTATGTAATTCTGGAACGCGCGGTTCCAGCCGTAGAAGATGGCCTTAAACCCGTTCAAAGGCGCATTATGCACGCGTTGAACGAGATGGACGATGGCCGTTTCAATAAAGTCGCCAATGTGGTGGGTTCTTCCATGCAATATCACCCGCACGGCGACGCATCCATTTACGACGCCATTGTAAACATTGGCCAGAAAGAATTGCTTTTTGACACCCAGGGAAACTGGGGAGATATCCGCACGGGCGACGGGGCTGCTGCGGCGCGTTATATAGAAGTCCGTTTGTCGCGCTTTGCAAAGGAAATTGTTTTCAACGACGATACAACCGAATGGCAGCTTTCCTATGACGGCCGTAAGCGCGAGCCGGTAACATTGCCCGTTAAATTTCCGCTGCTCCTTTCCCTGGGCGTTGAAGGAATTGCGGTAGGCTTATCTACCAAAATTCTCCCGCACAACTTCTGCGAGCTGATCGAAGCGTCGATTAGCATTCTGCAAGGTAAGGAAGCTACCATTTACCCCGACTTCCTGACCGGCGGGCAAATTGACATTTCAAATTACAATGATGGTCACAGAGGCGGAAAAGTAAGGGTTAGGGCCAGAATTGAGGAAGAGGATAAGAAAATGCTTGTTATCCGCGATATTCCGTTCGGGACTACGACGACTTCCATCATTGATTCCATCATTAAGGCCAATGATACGGGGAAAATCAAGATCCGGAAAGTGGTCGATAACACGGCTGCGGAGGTTGAGATCCAGGTGCATCTGGCACCGGGTGTATCGCCCGACATTACGATGGACGCGCTTTATGCATTCACCGAATGTGAAGTTTCCATTTCGCCCAATGCGTGTATCATCATCGCCGACAAGCCGCATTTTGTTGGGGTAACCGAAATTTTAAAATACAACACGGGCCAGACGGTTCATTTGCTGCAACGCGAGCTTGAAATCAAGCGGTTAGCATTGCTGGAAAAGATCCTGTATGGTTCTTTGGAAAAAATATTCATTGAAAACCGCATTTACCGGGACATTGAAGAATGCGAAACTTTCGAGGCGGTAATCCGGACCATTGACAAAGGACTTGAACCCTACAAGCCGCAATTTTACCGAGAAATAACGGACGAAGACATTGTAGAGCTGACCGAGATCAAGATCAAGCGTATTTCAAAATACGATGGTTACAAGGCGGATGAGTTGATGAAAAAGTGGCAGGAAGAATTGGCTGAAACCGAGGATAACCTGGTGCATATCACCCGTTTTGCCATTGAATATTACAAAGACCTGCTCAAAAAATACGGCAAAGGACGTGGCCGCAAAACCGAAATCCGGGCATTCAACCAGATTTCGGCGAACATTGTAGCAGCCAACAACCAAAAATTATATGTAAACCGAGCCGAAGGTTTTATCGGTTACGGGCTCAAAAAAGACGAATTCGTAACAGACTGCTCGGACATTGACGACATTATCGTTTTCAAATCCGACGGGAGATGTTTGGTTACGAAAATCCAGGAAAAGGTTTTCGTTGGAAAAGACATTATTCACTGTGCGGTTTTTGTCAAAAACGATGAGCGGATGGTTTATAACCTCGTGTATCTGGATGGCAAAACGGGCGTTTCCTACATTAAAAGATGCCAGATCACCGCAGTCACCCGCGATCGTGAGTACGACCTTACACAGGGCACGCCAAAATCCAAGATCACTTATTTCACAGCGAATGAAAACGGTGAAGCTGAAATCATTGCGGTGAGTTTATCGGCTCAGAGCAAAGCAAAAGTGAAACAGTTTGACTTCAATTTTGCAGATTTGCTGATCAAGAACCGCAGTGCAATGGGAAACATTCTGACGAAATATCCTGTCAGGAAAATCATATTGAAACAGGCCGGCCGCTCCACATTAGGCGGCGTCGATATGTGGTTCGATCCGATTATCGGACGCCTGAACCGCGATGAAAGAGGAGAATACCTAGGCAACTTCGGTCCCTCCGACAGCATTCTGGTTATTTATAAAGAAGGGTCTTACGAGCTTACGAACTTTGACCTGACCAATCATTACGTCTCTAATGAAGTGGTGTTGGTCAAAAAGTTTGATCCGAAAATGGCTATCACCGCATTGTACTATGACGGCGGCCAGAAAAACCATTTCATCAAACGATTTAACATTGAGACTTCGACGCGGGACAAGAAATTCTTGTTTATCAGCGATGCCAAAAACAGCAAGTTACTGCTAGCCAGCACGGATAAGCGCCCGAGATTGGAAGTTATCTTACCCAAAACAGCCACCAGGGAGCAATCAAAAGAAGAATATGTGATTGAAGAAATGGTCGATGTGCGCGGCTGGCGGGCGATGGGAAATAAGCTTCCTAACGACAAGTTCAAGGACGTTCGCTGGCTGGAACCGCTGCCGGAACCTGAGGAAGAAGCAGTTATAGCAGAAGTTGCCAATGAGGAGGTCTCGGATGAAGACAGTGCTACTGAGGACGTCGGGGGTGAGCAGATTGCCAGTGAGGAAGTTGCAGATGAGGACATTAAGGAAGCGGAAGCTGCCGAACAAGAAGATAATGCGGGAGATATTTCGCCAGCGGACGATAAGGCAAAACCAGAGACGGACGACTCAAAATCTGAGACTGGCGAAGACGCAAAATCAGTGATTGGCGAAGACGCAAAGTCTGATACAAAGCCAAAAAAAGAGCCTAAAAAACGGAAGGATGAGAAAAACCAGCTGGGGCTTTTTTAAGTGATTTATCAAAAAAATAAAAAGAAAGTCAGCAACGAAGAACGCTGCCCGATGCGTACGGTCTACTAGTATAACATCGTGTACAAAAGACCGGAATATTACAAAGAGTTGGTACATTAGAAGACAACTTCAAGTATACGAGTGAAAAATTTGATTAAAACCATATTACTCTTATTATTTGCGTGCATGGTTTTTATCTTGCTTTGTAACCTCTGGGTGGTGTATAATACAAGGCAGTACAATTATTTTTCAATCGAAAACCTGCCTTCCAATGACGTCGCGTTGGTGCTAGGGACAAGCAAGAAATCCGAGAAGGGGAAGGAAAATCTTTTTTTCAAATACCGGATGGAGGCGACCGCCCGGTTGTTTAAAGAGGGTAAAATCAAGTACATTATTCTGAGCGGAAACAATGATTCCCAATACTATAATGAACCGCTTGATATGCAAAGAGCGTTACTGAACCTGGGAATACCTGAGAACGTCATGACACTGGATTATGCAGGGTTCAGGACATTTGATTCGATCATTCGTTGCAAAGAGGTTTTTAATCAAGACAACTTCACGATCATTTCACAAAATTTCCATAATGCAAGGGCACTATATATCGCTCATAATGAAGGAATTAATGCCATATCATTTGCAGCGCAGGATGTGCCGGACGGATATTCGCTCCGTACATTGGTGCGCGAGTATCTGGCAAGACCGAAGGCTGTTCTGGACGTTCATATATTGCGTCCCGCGGCAGATGTTACCTCAAACAATGAGATAAGAAAAAAATGAGAAATTGGAATGAGGGAAATGATTCGGCACACGCACCGGTCCAGACATATAGCTTGAA
Source organism: Dyadobacter sp. CY327 (assembly GCF_021390415.1). Lineage (NCBI taxonomy): Bacteria > Pseudomonadati > Bacteroidota > Cytophagia > Cytophagales > Spirosomataceae > Dyadobacter > Dyadobacter sp. CY327. The sequence continues at coordinate 412,597 of NZ_JAJUXJ010000004.1, forward strand.
AAAAACATTACTTTGCCTGCTCCTATTTGCATTAGTTTGTACTACCAACTCTTTCTCGCAGACCACTTACACGATCAAAGGAAAGATAACGGACGCGACCACCGGTGACGCCATTCCTTTTGCTAATGTTGGCATAAAAGCCTCGCTTGCAGGCGCTACAACTAATTTCGATGGCTTTTATCAAATCACTTTCACCCCTCCCGCGGACTCGGTCATTGTTACCTATGTAGGCTATGAGAGCAAAAGCAAACCGATCAAACCCGACCTCACTGAGCAAACCATTGACATACAACTTTCTCCGGGAACATTGCAGCTGAAAGAAGTCAGGATATTTGCCGGGGAAAATCCTGCTTATGCCATTATACGTAAAATTGTTGCAGGAAAAGACAAAAACAACACAGACCAACTGGACGCTTACGAGTATGAAAGCTATAATAAGATCCAGATTGACATTGATAACCTGTCTGACAAATTCAGGAACAGGAAGTCTGTCAAAAAGATGACGCATATCGTTGATAAATATGATGAGGTGAAGGGGGAAAACGGTGAGACAATCATTCCAATTTTCATATCCGAATCAGTATCAGACGTTTATTATCGCCGTAATCCGAAGAAAAAGAAGGAGATCATTAATAAAACCAAAGTCTCCGGCGTAGGCCTCACCGACGGGAGCCTCGTCTCGCAGTTGATCGGATCGTCCTTTCAGCAATATAACTTTTATAATAACTGGCTGAATATCTTAGACAAAGACTTTGTTTCCCCCATTGCCGACAGCTGGAAAGTTTACTATGAATATTATCTGTCCGACAGTGTAAAAAACGGCGACCAGTATGATTACCAGATTGATTTTGAGCCTAAACACGAGCAGGACCTGGCATTCACAGGGTCGTTTTGGGTGGATGGCGAAACATATGCGCTGACACAAATGGACGTAAGTGTGGGCAAGCGCGCAAATTTAAATTTCATTGAAAAGATCAAGGTTCAGCAGTCCTACGAGTTTTTTGAAGAGCAAAACGAATGGGTAACGTCGAAAACGCGGGTGCTGATTGATGTAGATGAGCCTACGAAGCAGACTGCCGGCATGTTGTTGAAGTTTTATTCAGCAAATTCAAAATACAAGATCAACAGCCCGCACGATCCCAAATTTTACGACACGGCCATTGAGCTGAAAGAGGATTACATGCAGCATGACTCGGCTTATTGGCAAAAAAGTCGCCCGGAATCACTGAGTGCGAACGAGTTGCTTTCTTTCCAGCTTGTGGATTCACTGAAAATGCTGCCGGTGGTGAAAACTTACACCGAAATCCTGAATATCCTGGTAAACGGCTACAAGCGCATCGACAAATGGAACATTGACATTGGTCCTTATTTGTATTTGTATGCCAATAATAAGGTTGAAGGCCACCGGTTCAGGTTGGGTTTCAAAACGGATCCCGGATTCAGCAGGAAGTGGATTTTCAGCGGTTATGGTGCTTACGGAACGAAAGATAAGGCTTTCAAATACGGCGCGGGGATGGATTACATTATCGACCGGCAACCCTGGACGATGGCTGGCATCAGTTATTCCAAAGATCTGGAACGGCTTGGTGTTTCTGCGGAGACGATCGGGCCTAACACATTGTTCGGGGCATTTTCACGCTTCGGCGCTTTCCGCAGGGCTTATTGGCAGGAAGACATTTCTGCCTATTTCAAAAGGGAATTGGTGAAAGGATTAACCGGGAGCATCCAGATCCGCCACCGTGATTTCAGGCCGTTATTTCCTTTTACCTATAAAACAAATCCTGGGGCTGGCATTGAATCTCCGGTGAAAAGCACATTTGATATCACTGAGATAAACCTGGAAACGCGCCTCGCGAGCAAGGAGACTTTTTTGCAAAATGATAATGAGCGCATCAGCATGGGGAACGGCAATTCGCCCGCCTTTACATTGCGTTACACATTGGGAATCAAGAACTTCCTGGGTGGAGACTTTAATTATAATAAATTTTCCTTCAACATTAAGCAGAGTTTCCGCTTTGGTGTTATCGGCCGCACTTATTACAATGTAACGTTCGGCCTCATTCCTTCCACATTGCCTTACCCATTGCTTTATACGCCGCTAGGAAACGAGTCGCTGTTTTATGTGGACAATGCTTTTAACCTTATGAGATACTTCGAATTCATGAGCGACCGCTATGTTGCATTGCGCGTGGAGCACAATTTCGAAGGCTTTTTATTGAACAGAATTCCCGCTATCCGCAAGCTGAAACTGCGCATGCTGGCAACAGGAAGGGTTTTCTATGGCAGCGTTTCGGATGCAAACTTGTCACTTTCGACAACGACGGATGAGTCGGGGAATGAAATTCAGGCATTTAATAAACTCAAAGACAGGCCTTACATTGAGCTTGGCTATGGCATTGACAATATTTTCAAAGCAGGCCGTATTGACTTTGTGCACAGACTCACTTACCTCAGCAATCCGAATGTGACGCCATTTGCAGTGAAGATTTCGTTCTGGTTTAGCCTGTAAGCGGTCAGATGCGTTTCAGATCTTTGGATGCATAAGTTAAATGCACCACCTGCCCTACTTCCATGTCCATTCTGTTTCTGTAAAAGGATAATTGCTCCTTCTTGGCATTAACACAACGGATTTCCCAATGATTTCCGTGGAACCGGATCGCCTCCACGTTCCCCTGCCATCTGCTCTTTTCCGGATTTTTTGTAGGCTTTATTTTCTCCGGGCGGATATAAAATTGCTTGGAATTTACATCGCCGGCGAGCCAGTTTATATCACCTGTCAGCTCAGCTACATAACTATCAACCGGCTGGTTATAAACCTCTTGTGGTGTTCCCGTCTGAATAATTTTGCCTTCGCGGAGCACCGCGATCCGGTCCGACCAAGCCAGGGCATCTGCGGCTTCGTGCGTAACGAACACACACGACATTCTCTGCTCTTTGCGCATGGTTTCAATGGCGCTGGCCAGCACGCGGCGGTTATGGTTGTCCAGGTGCGCAAATGGCTCGTCGAGAAGCAAAACATCCGGCTGCTCAGCCAATGCTTTTGCAATCGCAGTCCGCTGTTTCTCACCGCCGGACAGCAGCTTGGCTTTTTGACTTTTTACAGATTCCAAACCCGTGATGGAAAGCAGTTCCGCAACCTTTTCCTTTCTATAATCTGCATTATAAAATCGCAGCGAGTACGCAATGTTCTCCTCAACGGTTTGATTAGGGAAAAGCTCAAATTCCTGGTGGATGAGCTTGATGGATTCGTGGCCGGGAATGAGCTCGCCGCTCACCGGTTTTAATTGCTCTTCTTTGAAAAAGACTTTACCTTCCTCCGCATCCTGAAAACGTCCCAGGATACGGAGTAAGGTGCTTTTACCCGACCCGCTTTCGCCCAATATACCAAGCCATTCGCCCGCATTGAGCTGTAAATCAATGTCGGACAGAACCGGCTTTACGCCAAAGCTTTTCGTAACGGATTGCGCGCGCAGGGTAATTTTGTCTTTCTTCATTATGCCCAGGTAATCTTGTTTTCCATAGGCGTGCGACGGGCCGGCGCTTCCGGTGCATCGTGGTAACCCATGAAATACAATCCAAGACATTTTTGATTTTCGGGGATGCCAGCAAACTTGGCCAGAAGGTCGAGCACACCCGGGCTGCTCCAATAAGAACCAATGCCATAAGCTGTTGCTGTAAGCCACATATTTTGCACTGCGCAAGCCACAGAAGCAGTTTCTTCCCATTCCGGAAGCTTATCCGGATGCAGTTCGGCACAGATCAGCACCACCACATTGGATTTAAGCACTTTCTCGCCTGCTGCGTCATATCTTGCCTGCGAAAATGATTCGGGAGGCGTCACTGTGCGATATCTTTCCGTGAAAAATCCTGCAAGCTTGTTCAGGCTTTCGCCTTTATAAACTACAAAACGCCAGGGCTCTGTCAATTTATGGGTTGGGGCGTAATTGGCATTTTCAAGGATCGTCATCAGGACGTCTTCGGGAATGTCTTTTTCGATATAACTGGGCGGAAAAATACTGCGTCGGTTACGGATTACCTGATTAACTGCCTCAACTGTTTGTTCCATTGCAATAAAATTTACTTCTGATTTGTCAAAAAAACAAAGCTAGCAATCTGTAAGTAAAATTTACCAACATCGTGCACAACTTTGCCGTTAAACAATTAATTTGGGCGGCTCCTTGGTGAAATCCGCTAAATTGGCCTCAATAAATTTCACTTCAACCAACCTGACACAAGATGCTTGTTACTACTACTCCGAATATTGAAGGCAAAAAAATCATTAAGTACATTGGTTTGGTAAATGGTGAAGCCATTATCGGCGCCAACTTTTTCAAAGATTTTCTGGCCGGGATCCGGGATGTGGTAGGCGGTCGCTCGGGCTCTTATGAGCAGGGCCTGCGGGAGGCTAAAAGCATTGCTATTCGTGAAATGATGGATCAGGCGCAAAGATTAGGCGCTAATGCGGTGATTGGTGTCGACATTGATCTGGAAACCATTGGTGGAAACAGCTCTATGCTGATGGTAAGCGCAAACGGCACCGCAGTTTGCTTTGAGTAACGAGTAGGAACAAAAAAATGGCCTACCGCATTACAGTAGGCCATTCCACGTAAACCCTCCTCTATCAGTGTTCGTCAAAAATGTTATTGGGTGTCTGACAGGGCGTCAGTCCCAGGCAACAATTTGCTTGACTGAATACTAATAACTAAAATTCTGTGCCAAATTATCAAACAAAAGCAAACAGACAAAAATTTATCAAAGTTTTTTTAGATTTATGTAGATTACTTACTACAAAAAATCGGAATGATACAGTTATTTAAACCTATCTGAACAATCCTAAAACGCGTTGCTGTTTAATTATTCGTCAAATCCGGGAATTCATTCCCCAATCTTTTCACCACCTCTATTTTCAGCGTATCTGACGCGTCATTTCGATGTGTTCAATGTTGTCTTCCAGGTAAATTTCGCTGGATTGCACGAAGCCGAAGGAGCTGTAGAACTTCTTTAAATACAACTGTGCCCCGATCCGTATGACGCTTTTGCCATACAAAAATTCCACCTTTTTTATTGACTCATTCAGCAGTTCGATGCCATAACCCTTTCCTCTTCCCTTAGCAGCAACCGCAATCCTGCCAATGGATGGATACTCGTACGAAACGCCGGGTGGCAAAATGCGAGCGAAAGCCATAAGCTGCCCATCCGCATAGCCCGACAAATGATGTGACTTCTGATCCTTACCGTCTGTATCCAGATAATTACATCTTTGCTCGACTACAAACACCTCATTTCGCAATCGTAGAATGCTGTAAAGTTCGTTTGTATCAAGCTCCTCAAAAGTTTTGAATTTCCAGGCTAATTTTAAATCCATTTGTGACAGTTGTTCTTGAAAGAATATATTTTTACCTGAATTAAATCGTCTTTCATAAATTTGCAGCGAATTAACTACATAACATTTTACAAAGCTAAGCATGGGAAGAGCTTACGAATATAGAAAAGCGCGGATGTTCAAGCGTTGGGACAAAATGGCCAAAACCTTCACGAGGATTGGAAAAGATATTGTCCTTGCTGTAAAAAGCGGAACCGCTGATCCTAATACAAACGCAAGGCTCAGGGTTCTTTTACAAAACGCCAGGGCTGCCAACATGCCCAAAGACACCGTAGAAAGGGCTATCAAACGCGCTACGTCAAAAGACCAGGAGGATTACAAAGAAATGGTGTACGAAGGTTACGGCCCGCATGGCGTCGCGATCCTCGTGGAAAGCACAACCGACAATCCAACAAGAACGGTGGCGAATGTGCGGAGCTATTTCAATAAGCTGGGCGGAAGTCTCGGTACAATGGGCATGCTGGATTTCATTTTTGACCGGAAATGTATTTTTAAGATCAAAAATGCAGGTGGTAAAGATCTGGAAGAGTTCGAATTTGAATTGATCGACGTGGGCGGTGAAGAGGTTTTTTTAGATGAAGAAACCAACCTTATCAACATTTACGGAGAGTTCACGGCATTCGGCGCTTTGCAGCATTATCTGGAAGAAAACGGTTACGAAATCGTAGAAGCGGATTTTGAACGCATCCCAAATGATACCAAAAAGCTGACCGACGATGAAGTTGCGGAAGTTGAAAAGCTGATTGAGAAGATCGAGGACGACGATGACGTGCAGCGCGTTTACCACAACATGGGTTAATGCTTAATGCAAGGCGATAATCTTGTGTTGTCGTTTCATAAATTCAAATTGGTCGCCGGGTCCTTTTCCCAGCAGCGACGCGCCAACCGGCGATGAAGAAGAGACTGCTATCACGGTCTCTTCTTCTATTTTTACTGCTCCCAGGCTCACAGCAATCAAAAACCAGCCCGCGCTGGTTTCGAGCAATGATCCTACTGCTGCCCGTACTGCAACTTCATTATCGTGTATTTTTTCCAGAACCAATCTTTCCAGCCGCACCTGCTCGTATTGCCTGGCGTGCATATTCCTATCCAGTTGCCCCATGGACCGGGAAGTTTCGTATTTATCCCCCATTGAGCTTTTCCCCTGATCATTCGCCGACGATTGCGCAGCTTCCATCGCGTTCCAAGCCACCATCATCCGCTCTTCCAGAAGTGATTTTAGATAAGTTATTAATGCTGCCTTATTCATTCTGATCCGATTTTTTAAGCTTTCTTCTTCACCGGAAAATCCCCGGTAATGTGCCAAAGATAGTCAGCTGCGATGAAGAAATAGGAAGGGGAAATTTCCAAATGCGTTTTCGCGTTGCCGGGTTCCTTATTATCTTTGCCAAACTTTCTTGAATACCAGCAATGACAAAACTTTCGGTCCGGCACTTACTTGGAATTAAAAACCTGAACGAGAATGACATTCAAACCATTTTAGACACAGCAACTCAGTTCAAGGACGTCATTAACCGGCCCATCAAGAAAGTCCCATCGCTTCGGGACATTACCATAGCAAACGTTTTTTTCGAAAATTCCACCCGTACGAGGCTCTCTTTTGAGCTAGCCGAAAAGCGTCTTTCTGCGGATGTGGTAAATTTTTCTGCTTCCGATAGTTCGGTCAAGAAGGGCGAAACACTGCTCGATACGGTCAATAACATCCTGGCTATGAAAGTGGATATGATCGTCATGCGTCATAGCAGCCCTGGAGCTCCCCATTATCTTTCCACACGTATCCCTGCCAATGTTGTCAATGCAGGTGACGGCACGCACGAGCATCCTACACAGGCCTTGCTGGATGCATTTTCCATGCGTGAAAAGCTGGGCGACCTGGCCGGAAGGAAAATTGCCATTATCGGCGACATTACACATTCGCGTGTGGCGCTTTCCAATATTTTTTGTTTGCAAAAACTAGGAGCAGAAGTGATGGTTTGCGGACCTTCCACTTTGATCCCCAAGCATTTGGATGAATTGGGCGTTAAGATCGGCCACAATGTGCGTGAAGCATTGGAATGGTGTGACGTGGCCAATGTGCTCCGCATTCAGCTTGAACGTCAGCAGATCAAGTATTTCCCGTCGTTAAGGGAATATTCACTTTATTACGGCATTAATAAAGCCATGCTGGACAGCCTGAACAAAGAAATTGTTCTCATGCACCCGGGCCCGATCAACCGCGGCGTTGAGCTTTCCTCAGACGCGGCCGATTCCAGCCATTCTATCATTCTGAACCAGGTCGAAAACGGTGTTGCGGTGCGGATGGCGGTGCTTTATCTGCTTGCCCAGCAATAGCCAACTTCCCGGTTCCTCCATTTTCCTGCCGCATATTGTGCACGCGAATATATTCCCGCGTGTAAGGGACTATTTTTAGATAAAATTTTACCTTTACCAGCATCCACAAAAACCGATTCTGATGATTCACACGGAAGGAATGCTGCGCAACGATGCACTGAAAGGCAAAACCATTATTGTTACCGGCGGCGGAACTGGCTTAGGCAAATCCATGGCCACTTACTTTTTGAAGCTCGGCGCCAACATTGTGATTTGCAGCAGACGGCTCGAAGTGCTTGAAAAAACCGCGAAAGAACTCGAAGAGAGCACGGGAGGCAATGTTCTCGCTGTGGAATGTGACGTCCGCAAAAACGAGCAGATCGAAAATGTGATTGCAAAAGCCATTGAGAAGTTTGGCAGCGTAAATGGCCTGGTCAATAATTCAGCAGGAAATTTTATCAGTCCTACCGAACGACTTTCCTACAAGGCAGTGGATGTGGTGGTAGACATTGTTTTACGCGGGACCTACTATTTCACGCTCGCTTTGGGCAAATACTGGATTGACAACAACATTAAAGGAACGGTTCTCAATATTTCAACAACGTATGCCTGGACCGGTTCGGGCTGGGTTGTGCCCTCCGCGATGGCGAAAGCAGGTGTGCTGGCCATGACCAAATCACTGGCTTTCGAATGGGCGGATCACGGCATCAGGCTCAATGCCATTGCACCCGGACCATTTCCTACCAAAGGAGCCTGGGAGCGCCTGTTTCCGGAAGAATTAGCCAAGAAATTCTCCTTTGAAAGCCGCATTCCGCTGGAACGCGTAGGCGATCATCAGGAACTGGCCAATCTCGCAGCTTACTTAATGTCTGATTTTTCGGCCTATATGACGGGCGAAGTCATTACACTGGACGGAGGTGAAGTGCTGGCTGCCGGGCAGTTCAATTTCCTGAAAGAAGTCACTGATGATCAGTGGGATGCAATTGAAGATCAGATTAAAAATGCCAACCGGAACAGCAAGAAACCAGAATAAAAATTTTCTTACCGTTTTATTGGGTAATTTTACCTGTTCGTTCGTTATTTGACAAATGATGAAAACATGTACATGAGAACTATTTTAAGCTTTTATATCTGTGTTTTAACTGCCTCGTTGCTAGCTGGATGCGCGTCCAACAAGCCGATGAAGCAATTGCCCGAAGCCCAGGTCCGCCCCTCTCAGCAATCTGCGCCGGTTAACGAAGAACTCTCCCTGATTGCGATTCAAAGTAAATATCTGATAAAAGACAGCACACAGGCGAAAGTTTACCTTTACGTGGATGCTTTCAAAGGCAAAAACCCCATCGCTCCTGCCGACTTCATTCGCTTATATAACCTCAATTACGTCATTTACTCAGATTACGGAACGAGAGATCGCCTTGGTTATGGCAATGTAAAGCTGGATTCGTCCAATGTTTCCCAGATCGGACAGAAGATAGTGATCTCCTACGATCTTAAAAGCCCGGATAAGGAATATGGTGTTTTGCTAAGTGAAATAAGTCAGACAGGAACATTGAAGAAAGTCCTTAATGATCTCACAATCAGGTTCAAAAAACAGGGCGTCAACGAGACATACGGCATTTACACAGCTAACAGCAATCAGCCGTTGCAAAGGCACTACATCAATTCAAACGAGCCATTTACATTAAAAAAGGCATCCGGCGGAAGTGAGCAATTGCAAGTTTTTTACTACAATCACGATTTTGAAGCGGCCGGGTCACCGATGAACATTGCTGCAAAGAATGTTGCCAAGTCGCTTGAAGTGGACAGCTCGTTTACGATCAATTCTGACCAGCAGATTACGTTTACGAAGGAAGGTCTCTATAACATTTTTGCAGATACAACACAATCTGAAGGCTTAGGCATACTCGTTGTCAATGAGCGCTTTCCCAAGATGACACGTCCGCGAAACCTGCTCGGGCCGTTGCTTTACATGAGCACAAACAATGAGATCAACGAAATCAAAAAAGCAGAAGATTACAAAAAAGCACTGGATAAATATTGGCTGACATTGATGAACGGAAATGCGCCTTTGGCACAGCAATCCATTCGTTCGTTTTATGGTCGGGTTGAAGAAGCAAACCAGCTTTTTACTACATACAAAGAAGGGTGGAAAACCGATAAAGGCATGATCTATATCGTGTTAGGGCCGCCGGATAAAGTTCAGCGCAGCAAAGATCGGGAAGTATGGACATACGATCAACGCGGGAATGCGCAGAACGTCAATTTTACATTTAACAGAAAAAACAATCAATTCGTGGATGATCATTATGAACTGGTTCGGTACGCCGAATACCAGCCTATTTGGTATCCAGTTGTAGAAGCATGGAGAAACGGCAGTATACGGTAAGAAAACCCGCCCCAAGACAGTCCCAGGCCGACATGGTTTTTGGTACGCAATCAGTATTGGAAACCCTTCGCTCAGGCAAGGAAATAGAACGATTATTCATTCAGAGAGAGTTTGGACTTGCTGAAATTGAGAAACTCGCAAAGGAACTAGGCGTTCCCTTTCAGCGGGTTCCGGTTGAAAAACTTAACCGCGTAACCCGAAAAAATCACCAGGGCGTTATCGCTTTCGTGTCCCCGATCCAGTATATGCCCCTTCACAACGTGCTCACGCAGGTGTATGAGGAAGGCAAAACACCATTATTGCTTCTTTTAGACAGAATCACAGACGTAAGAAACTTCGGGGCTATCGCAAGGACCGCTGAATGTGCTGGCGTACAGGCGCTTATTGTACCCACAAAAGGTGGCGCGCAGATCAATGCGGATGCAATGAAAACGTCATCCGGTGCATTGAACTTCCTGCCCGTGTGCCGTGAGCCCAACCTTTACGAGACATTACAATATCTCCGCAACAGCGGTTTGCAGATCATTGCCTGTACTGAAAAAACAGAGAAATCACTCTATGAAATTGATTTCTCAATCCCTACGGTCATCATCATGGGTTCAGAGGAAGATGGGATTTCAAAAGAATTCATCCAGCTAGCAGATTCCGGAGCAAGGATTCCGCTAAACGGACAAGTAGAGTCGCTGAATGTTTCTGTGGCTAGTTCGATTGTCCTTTATGAGGCTGTGAGGCAGCGGATTAAAATCTGATAGCAGAATTTGTATAAAAGGAAATTTGTTTATATTTGCATAACACCTGAACCGGCATTGGATTGCATCTCCTCTAAGCACGTCAGGTGTTTTTTTATTCCAAAGTCTCCCAGCGTATTGATTCTGTGATTGAATATAGGAAGAATTGATTCTGGACGGTCATCTGAATATTGATATAAGCAACCTTCCCGCCTTTACTCTTTCTTTTGCTAATCGCCTGAGGGCGTTTAAATCCATCTGTAAGGTTCAATTGATAATGAAACTATGCAGAGGAACTATTGAGTAAAACAAAAAACTGTAAGATGTAGAAACACTTAATGTAGCATTCACTACTGCCGAAAACTCTTCATAATCCACCCACCACCAACCACATCATCTCCTTCATAAAACACAGCAGCTTGCCCTGGTGCGATGCCGTTTACACCGTCGTGGAAGCGGGCGATGATTTTGTCTGGTTCGATTTGCTCGATAATGGCAGGGGTTCCGTCGTGCTTGTAGCGCACTTTGGTGACCGTTTCCAATGGCTTTTCGAGTGAAGCGTATTTCTGCAAATTCAGTTTGCTAACGTACATTCCGTCCCTGAAAAGGTCGGGTAAGTCGCCTAGCACCACTTCGTTTGTCTCTTTTCTAATCTCGGTAACGAATGCGGGTTTGCCCAATGCAATGCCCAGGCCCTTACGCTGGCCGACGGTATAGAATGGATAACCTTCGTGTTTTCCCACAATTGTGCCGTCTTCAAAAACGAAATTTCCACCTGCGACTTCGGCTTCTAATCCAGGAATTCTTCTTTTCAAAAATCCTCTGTAATCATTATCAGGCACAAAGCAGATTTCATAGCTTTCCGATTTGTTGACCAGATCAATAAAGCCCCTTTCCCGGGCCATTTCCCGGATTTCTGATTTGTGCAGATAACCCAATGGCAATTTTGTGCGGGCAAGGCTTTCCTGCGAAACACCCCATAGCACGTAGCTTTGATCCTTCCAGCTGTCAATGCCTTTGGAAACATAGTGACGGCCGTCATTGAACTGCATATTGGCATAATGTCCCGTTGCAATGTGCTCGCAATCCAGGCGATCTGCACGTTTGAGCAAAGCATCCCATTTAATGTGCGTGTTGCACAAAACACACGGATTAGGCGTGCGGCCTTCCAGATATTCGCCTGTAAAATGATCGATTACATAATCGCCGAATTCAGCGCGTATGTCCAGGATGTAATGTGGGAAACCCAGTTCGACTGCGATAGTTCGCGCGTCGTTGATGGAATCGAGGGAGCAGCAGCCGGTTTCTTTCTTGGTGCCGCCGCTACTGGCATAATCCCAGGTTTTCATGGTCATGCCGATGACCTCGTAACCTTGTTCGTGTAACATAACAGCTGCAAGAGAGCTGTCGATGCCGCCACTCATGGCGACCAAAATACGTCCGTGTTTGCTCATTCCGCGAATCTGCGAAGGTTGAATGCCTTCCGATTTTGTTTAAGTTGAAATTTTTTAACAGCTATTCAGCCAACATTTGTTCCTTATAAAATGCAAAGGTAAGATTTATAATCCGCAGGCCCGCAATTTCACTAAGCATTCACCTGCCGGATGACATTCTTTATATTCAATTCAATAATGTCGGTCATGCTTTCACACCGATGATATTGATTGTCCGAATAATGCTTGAACAGTCCTTCGCGAAGCTGGTGAATGTTGTCGATGGTTGAAATGTTGTCCTTGATCGAAACGTCGCGAAGTTCTTTGAGGCGGTATCTTTCGCTTCGGGCCTGGTACATGATCGACGATTGCTCTTCCTGCTGATATTGCAGCACGGTTTTATCGGTCAGATATTCCATGGCGAGCTCCACATATGGCCGGTTTTCTTTGAAAAACTGGGGCATATACACTTTGATGTTGCCTTCATAAAATTGCTGGTCAAAGTCGATGGCGCGGAGACGGAACTGGAAATCGTCGAAATCCGGGGTGATTTGCATGACAAAATTGTAGGAACGCATGTCCCCAAGCAGCGTGATCATGCAGCGCTCGTTGAATTTCACGAATTCTTTGGCAATCCGGATCGGGTTATAATCGGGCTCGCGTAAACGTGTCCTGGCAAATTCATCACCGGGAATGCCCGCGATGTGCTCTTCGATCAGACTATCGCCATCCACCAGATAATTGACCTGATTTGGAGAAAAAATTTCCTCCAGCTCCAAGCCGTAAATCCTGGATGCGTCGGCTTTCTTGACATAAAAATAATCGTAAATGTCATTCAGCCGGTTTACAATCTTGATTCTGAACGGATTGGAATTTCCGAATTTGCAATAATCAATGCGGTCGATGTATTTGTGCTCAACAATGCGCAGGTTACCGGATGCTTTCAGCATGGCGTAAGCTTTTTTTAGGCCGTTATGCAACCGGTCGATTTCATGAGGTGGATAAAGCGGACTTTCCCACAGGGTATCCTTGCCATTTTTATCCATGACCGGAAAAGACTCATAGAAATTGAGCAGGTCAACATAGCCCACCGGCAACTTTGCATCGCGCTGGTAAAATCGCAGATATTTCCGCAGCTCCGCGCTGACGGGATAAATTGGCTTCTTCTTTAAAATTTTTACATCACCATGTTCCATAGAGGAAGTTAACATTTTATAATGATTAAATTAGACGAGACTTTCGTTATAGAATTATGGCATTATACGGTTTGGCAGTTTGTGGCGGGAAAAGTTTGCGAATGGGCACGGACAAAAGCCAGCTGCGATATTTTGGCATTCCGCAGGCCGATCGTGTGATTAGTCTCCTTTCACCGCTGTGTGACGCAGTCTTTATTTCCTGCAACCGCACACAATCTTCGATTTTTGAAAATAAAAAAACACTGGCCGACTTACCTGAATATGAAGAGATTGGCCCGATGGCCGCTTTACTTTCAGCATTTAAAACTTACCCGAATGCAGACTTTCTGATAGCAGGCTGTGACTATCCTTTCCTTACAGCGAATGCTCTTTCCGACTTTTTATCCGCTATCCAAAAGGGCACTATTGCCGCGGCTTTTTACAATTCCGAAGAAAAATATGAGCCGTTACTGGCTTGGTATGCGCAGGATGCGGCGCCGCTTCTACTCGAACGTTTCGAGCGCGGACATCACAGTCTGCAGCATTTTTTGGGGGAAATTAATGCTGAAAAATACATTCCAGTATCAGAAAAAGTAATGCTCAGTGTCGATTCTCCTGAGGCTTATGATCAGGTTAAAGCGGCTCTCAATGTTCATCATGAAAATTAATCAAATGGAAATCAGCGCAATAGCGCAGCAGCGCATAAGGGTGATAACCAGCAGCGGCAGCAAGAATGCGGAAGACGACCTGGCTGTGGAAGAACCGCTGGAAATTCAGCTCTCCTACATTGAATCCGGAAAAAAGATCAAAAAAAGTATTTCTGTAACGATGCGGACGCCGGGCAGTGACGATGAGCTGGCGGTTGGTTTTCTGTTTACGGAAGGCATTGTTGCAGAAAAAAGCCAGGTTAAGGCGGCTGCAAGTGATATTTTTGACGAAAATAAAGTGATTGTCAATCTGGCCGATGCATTTGTGCCCGTGATTAATTCGCTGGAAAGGAATTTTTACACCACATCCAGTTGCGGAGTTTGCGGGAAAGCCAGCATTGATGCAATCAAGACGGTTTCGGCGTATCAAATTGATGATAACACGTTGCTGGTGAGCAAGAAAGTTATCTTCTCATTGAAAGATCAGCTGAATGTGCAGCAAAGTATTTTTGAAACCACTGGCGGACTGCATGCCTCGGCGCTTTTTGATGTTAACGGACATTTTATTGCCTTGCGGGAGGATGTAGGCAGGCATAATGCACTGGACAAACTGATTGGAAATGCGCTGCTAAACAACCTGCTCCCGCTTGCCGACAAAATCCTGCTTCTGAGCGGACGGGCAAGTTTCGAATTGATCCAAAAAGCGGGGATGGCTGGCATTCAGGTGGTGGCCGCCATTGGCGCGCCGTCCAGCCTGGCTGTAAAACTGGCCGAAGAAAGCAACATAACGCTGATTGGTTTTTTAAAAAATGACAAGTTCAATATTTACTCAGGTTTCGAAAGAATTTCAGAATTATGAAAATACGCATTCAACGCAATTCTGTGCGTTATAGATTGAGCAGGAGTGATATCCAAAAACTCAGTACAGAAGGTTATCTCGAAGAAGTCACGCCATTTGGTGATTCTCTTTTTATTTATGGCGTAAAAAAATCCGCTGACGTCTCCGAACTCACCGCAGATTTCCAGAATGGTAAGATCTTGTTACACATTCCCGAACAACTGACCGACGGCTGGGCGGACAATAATGTGGTAGGTTATGACGGAGAAATGTTGTTTGGCAACAATGGCAGCTTGAAATTACTGATTGAGAAAGATTTCAAATGTCTGGATAATGTTACTGAGGATCAATCGGATAATTATGAAAACCCCGCAAAAACCTGTTAACCATGCCCAATGACCAGCGTAATGTTCCCGGGGCTGAAAATCCCGATAAATTAACCGGCCTCAAAAAAACGGAGATCAAAAAAGTGGCGGCCGGCATTCCGGCTGTTGTTTCCAGTTTTCAGAAAACCATTAGCGAGGCAGGTGTGCAGCGTGGCATGAAAGCGCTTTTTAACCTGAATAAAAAAGGTGGTTTCGACTGCCCAAGCTGCGCATGGCCCGATCCGGACGATGAGCGCTCGGGCATTGCAGAATATTGTGAAAATGGCGCGAGGGCGGTTGCCGAGGAAGCAACATTGAAGAAACTGGACGCGACATTCTTTGCTCAGAATTCGGTGGAAGCATTAGGAAAGCTGTCTGATTATGAAATTGGCGGTAAAGGCCGGATTGCTGCGCCAATGTTTCTACCGCCAGGCGGGAAGTTTTATCAGCCCATTTCCTGGAAAGCTGCTTTTGAAAAAATTGCATTGGAACTGAACCGGTTGGCGTCGCCAGACGAGGCCGTTTTCTACACTTCCGGCCGGACAAGCAATGAAGCCGCCTTCCTATATCAGCTTTTTGTACGCGAATTTGGCACCAATAACCTGCCCGATTGCAGTAATATGTGCCACGAAAGCAGCGGCGTTGCTTTGGGGGAATCGCTGGGCATCGGGAAGGGCTCCGTGAAACTCGATGATTTTTACGAAGCTGAGGTCATTATGATTTTAGGACAAAATCCGGGGACCAATCATCCGCGCATGCTTACCGCATTGCAAAAGGCGAAAGCGAATGGCGCGACGATCATTTCAATTAATCCTTTGCCTGAAACGGGTTTGATGGGTTTCAATAATCCGCAGACAGTTCAGGGAATTTTAGGGGCTAATCCCGCACTGACCGACATTTTCCTGCAAGTCAAAATCAATGGTGACCTGGCATTGCTGAAAGCCATCGAAATACTGCTGCTTAAAGAAGAGGAACGCAATCCGGGAATGGTCTTCGACAGAAATTTCATAGCAAATAATACAGCAGGTTACAGCGACTTCATCCAGCATCTGAAAGAATTGGATGCACAGGAACTCGCACGCATCAGCGGCATCTCGCTAGGCCAGATTCAGCAGGTTGCGGACGTTTTGGCCGGGAAAAGCAAGATTATCGCGTGTTGGGCGATGGGCCTGACGCAGCACAAGAATGCAGTGGACACGATCAAAGAAATTGTAAACCTGCTGTTGCTGAAAGGCAGCATTGGCAAACCGGGTGCGGGCACATGCCCTGTACGCGGCCATAGCAATGTGCAAGGCGACCGGACGATGGGAATTTTTGAGAAGCCAACGGACCAGTTCCTGGATTCCATCGAGCGCAACTTTCATTTTTCTCCTCCCAGAAAACACGGATTCGACGTGGTAGAGTCCATTAAGGCCATGCATGAAGGCAGTGCCAAGGTATTTTTTGCGATGGGAGGCAACTTTCTGAGTGCTACACCGGATACAAGATTCACAGCCGAAGCGCTCAGCAAATGCCGCCTGACAGTACACGTTTCGACCAAGCTGAACCGGAGCCATCTGGTAACGGGTGAACAAGCGCTGATCCTTCCCTGCCTGGGAAGAAGCGATATGGACATGCATAAGGATGAAAGCAGGTTTATTTCCTGTGAAAATTCAATGGGCGTAATTCAGCTTTCCATGGGCGTTTTGCCGCCGGTTTCAGATCAGTTACTGAGCGAGCCGGTGATCATTTGCAGGCTGGCGAAAGCTGTTCTGGGCCGGAAAAGCCAGATTAACTGGGACATTTACGCCGAAGATTATGACGTAATCCGCGCTGACATTGAAAGGACAATTCCAGGCTTTGATAACTATAATGAGCGCGTCCGCGTGCCAGGCGGTTTTTATTTACCTAATTGCAACCGGGACGGGTATTTTGACACATTGTCTGAAAAAGCGCATTTCAACATCGGCAAGCTATTTGATCCCGAACTGAAAGAGGATGAGCTGATGATGATGACCATCCGCAGCCACGACCAGTTCAACACAACGATTTATGGCCTGAATGATCGTTATCGAGGCATTCACAACGAGCGGCGCGTGATTTTGATGAACGAAAATGACATCACAAAACGGGATTTAAAAAGCGGCGATCTGGTGGATTTGTATAACCATTATGACGGCATTGAGCGGGTTGCGTACAAGTTTGTCGTAGTCCCCTACCCGATTCCGGAAGGTTGCACAGCCACTTATTTTCCCGAAACGAACGTCCTCGTTCCCATTAACAGCGTGGCAGACAAAAGCAACACGCCAACTTCCAAACTGGTTATTCTCACAATTCGCAAGCATTTAAGCGCATGAGCCATCAAAACGGAGTTTAAAAAGATTCGACTTGGAGGATGATGCTTTTTGAAACTTAACATTGAGCTAACACCGCTGACCGAAACTAGCTTTAATTTTCGAATCTGCTTTGGACCATGGTTCAGGGTAAATTCAGGTTAATGTGTTCTTTTTATATAAGTCCAAAATTAAAAAAATGAAAAAATTCTTATCCATTGTTGCAGTTGGTTGGCTTAGTCTGACCGCTTTTGAAGGCATGTCTCAAAATAAAAACAAAGTTATAGCGCACCGTGGGGCGTGGAAAAATACCGGCGTAACCGAAAATTCTATTGGTGCATTGGAGCATGCCATCAAACTGGGCTGCTATGGTAGTGAATTTGATGTGCACATGTCGGCAGATTCGGTCATTTATGTGCTTCATGACCATTCGATTAAAGGAACGCATATTGAAAAAACCAATTCCCAGGAGCTTTCCCAGATCAAATTAGAGGATGGAACGGCATTGCCAACATTGGAAGCTTACCTGAAAGCGGGCGCAAAACAGAAGAAAACACGCCTGATCCTGGAAATCAAAACTTCTTCGATGGGCAAAGAACGCTCGCTAGCACTGGCTACCAAATGTGTGGAAATGGTAAAAAAATTGAAAGTGGAAGGCATTACGGATTACATTGCCTTTGATTTTGATGTTTGTAAAAAAGTAAAAGAACTGGCTCCGAAAGCACACGTGGAATATCTGAACGGAGACAAAACGCCGGATGAAATTCAAGCCGCAGGACTGGATGGCATCGATTACAACCAGAATGTGTTGAAGAAAAAGCCAGAATACATTGCGGATATCAGAGATAAAAAACTGACAACCAATGTCTGGACGGTGAATGACGAAGAATCTATGAAATGGTTTCTTGAAAAAGGCGTCGATTACATCACTACAAACGAGCCGGAATTGCTTTTGAAAATAACAAAATAGCATGACTATAACGCAAAAAGCGCCGCCCGGAGAAACCTCTGAGCGGCGCTTTTTTATGTCTTAATGTTCCCTAAGTCTTAATGTTAGATACTAATGTTCAGATCTTTGCGGTTTGCAATTTGCCATTCGTTTCCTGCCACGCCCTGATCACTTGGGTAAGCTGCTTATATTCAATAAGAAAGCCATCGTGGCCATATAACGAATCGATTTCCTGGAAAACAGCGTCCGGAATGTGCCTCGCCAGGAATTGTTGCTCGGATAATGGGAACAGCAAATCGGATTTTATGCCTAATACTAATGTTTTGGCCTTAACCAATCCCAATGCGTGCACAATTCCGCCGCGGTTCCTGCCAACATTGTGAGAATCCATGATCTTGGAAAGCACCCAGTAAGAATAGGCATTAAACCGCTTCACAAACTTATCGCCCTGGTATTGCTGGTAGGACGATGCCCGGAAATCATCGATCTGATCCGGATTATCACGCGCCTGAGTAAAATTATAGGTGTCGTAATTTCTGTATGATAGCAATGCAATGGATCGCGCGGCCCGCATGCCCATGCTTCCGGCCTCGTCCGTGCCATCATTAAAAGTTGGGTCCGCCTCAATCGCCATCCGCTGCGACTCGTTAAAAGCAATGCCCCACGGCGAATGCAGTGCATTGGAGGCGATCAGGATCAGTTCTTCGAAAAGATCGGGCACTTCCACCGCCCATTCGAGCGCTTGCTGGCCACCCAGGGAACCGCCAATGCAAAGCTTTATCTTCTTGATTTCCAGTTCCTGCCGCAGCAGATCCATAGCACCAACCACATCACGAACTGTGATAGTCGGAAATGATCTGTAAAAAGGTTTATGCGTCCGGGGATTAATGCTCAGCGGGCCCGTAGAGCCATAAGCCGAACCCAGGACATTCACGCAAACGATGAAATATTTGGCTGGGTCAAAAAACTTATCGTCCCCTACCAGGCCATCCCACCACTCGGCCGCGTTGGAGCTGCCCGTTAATGCATGACAAATCCAGACAATGTTGTTGTTTTCAGCATTCTGCGTTCCATAAGTGGTGTATGACAGTTCGAAGCCTGGCAATTCACCGCCCATTTCCAGCGCGTAGGCGTAAGGATATTTAAATGTTTTTTGTTCCGCTTGCATAGTGCCAGAGCACAGGTTTTAATTCAAAAATTTAACAGACTGTCCCGTGGAATGCACAGGGCAGATGCGAGAATAAAGCCATCCGGCTTACGGAAATTTCTAACTGTAAGTTCACGCGAATTGAGTTTATATCTCCTAATAACTTAGGTGGGAATTAGCACCTTTCTCCATTGTGGTAGCAGGTTGCCAGAGGTTCATTGAGCCCATTCTCTCGCCTCTTCTTTATAAATCAATCGCACACAAGGTGAAGCAACTGACTTGATCCTGCAATATTAAGCGCAGATGCCTGAAAATGCAAACAAAAGCACAAATTCTATTTTGCAGGGCATCCAGGGAGGTTTATCTTTGCCCATCCATGATACTGCGTTCGATGAAAAATTACTTGTTCTTCTTTTGTTTTGTTTGCCAAAGTGCCTTTGCCCAACTGCCCGCTCCCGACCAACTTTCCAAACACGTTTACAAGCTTGCATCCGACAAAATGCAGGGCCGCGGAACCGGAAGCAAGGAAAACCAAAAAGCGGCCGGATATGTAGCTGCTCAATTCAAAAAACACAAGCTGCAACCGAAGGGGACCAACGGATTTTACCAACCATTTACGGCCAAAGTGCGGCGCGTGGTTGTTACCGACAGTCTGCGCGAGACGAATAATGTCATCGGCTTTCTGGATAATGGAGCTGCAAATACCATTGTCATTGGCGCTCATTTTGATCACCTGGGGCTGGGCAGACAAGGAAGCTCGAAAGCAGAAAAGCCGGAAGGGCAAATTCACAACGGGGCCGATGATAATGCTTCGGGCGTGGCAGGCTTGCTGGAACTTGCGCGATATTTTTCCAAAAATGATGTCAAAGAACCCTATAACTTTCTCTTTATAGCATTTGGTGCCGAAGAGCTGGGGCTGCTGGGATCGCGTCATTTTGTTAACAATCCTACATTACCATTGGAAAAAATCAATTTCATGACTAATATGGACATGATTGGCCGGTATGATGCCAGCCGCGGCGTTGGGATCGGCGGTTACGGGACCAGTGATGCCTGGCCGGATATATTTAAAGATGTGAAAAGCGATACCAAGTTTTTTACGGACAAGGCCGGAAGCGGCGGCTCGGATCATGGGTCTTTTTATGCCAAAAAAATTCCGGTGCTTTTCTTTCACACAGGCGGCCACGACGACTATCACAAGCCTACGGACGATCCGGAAAAAATCGATTATAATGCAGCTGCCGGCATTCTGCGCATTCATATACAACTCATTGAGAATGCGATGAAACTGCCTAAGCTGACATTCACCACTGTTATATAACCACTCACATTTGTACGGATTCATAGCACCCGCTTTCACGTATGGTTCACCGCATGTTTCACCAGAGGACTTGTATGGGACGCTGTTTCGTGATATCCAGCACAGCCATATTTTTGAAGATTCCAAAACTTTCGCCGACGCGATTCCGCTGGAAGACCCGGTTCTGATCATTGAAAGATATCACCAGGAACAGGACCGGCCCGGATTCGACTTGCAAGCTTTTATCAGTCAGAACTTTCGAATGCCTGCACATATCAAGTCTACTTTTGAGGCCGATAAGAGCTCGTCAACGTCGGAAAACATTGGCAGATTATGGGAGGTGCTCACGCGCCAGCCCGAAAACCAGGAACGTGGCGGCTCCCTGATCCCGCTTCCCTTTCCTTATGTGGTGCCGGGCGGGCGTTTTCGCGAGATTTATTATTGGGACAGCTATTTTACAATGCTTGGCCTGAAAGAATCCGGACGAACGGATCTGATCGAGAGTATGGTCAATAATTTTGCCTATCTCATTGATAGTTTCGGATACATTCCCACAGCCAACCGCACTTATTATCTCACGAGGTCCCAGCCACCGTTCTTTTCCCTTATGGTCCGGCTATACAGTGACATTGCCGGAAATGAAATCCTGAAACGCTATTTGCCTCAACTGCAAAAAGAATATGATTACTGGATGCAGAACGACGGTCCGTCGCACGAGCCATTTACCGCACACCGGCGCCTCGTAAAACTTCCCAATGGCGCGTTACTGAACCGTTACTGGGATGACAAGGCCACGCCCCGCCCGGAGTCCTACCGCGAAGACGTGGAACTGGGCAATGAGGCGCGCGACCGGTTTGGAACGCCTCCGGAAGCAACTTTCAGGCATATCAGAGCTGCCGCCGAGTCGGGATGGGATTTTAGCAGCCGGTGGTTTGCAGACGAAAACGACTTTGCGAGCATTCATACCACAGACATTATCCCCGTTGACCTAAACTGCCTCATGCACCACCTTGAAAAAGCGCTGGCGGAAGCATATCTGTTGCATAACAACACTAAAATGCACCTGCAATATGAAGAAAAGGCACGTTTGAGGGCAGCAGCCATACAGACTTATTTCTGGGACAGCTCGCGGAATTTTTTCATGGATTATGATTTCAAGAAGCAGGATTTCACGAAAGCTGTCACATTAGCGGGCACATTTCCTTTGTATTTCAAACTGGCCACCAAGTCGCAATCACATTATATGCGTGGTTATATCCGGCTCAACTTTATGCGCTCCGGCGGACTGTTGACCACCACGATCAAGTCGGGGCAGCAATGGGATGCACCTAATGGCTGGGCGCCGCTGCAATGGATCACTTACAAAGGCTTGCGCAATTATAATTTCCACCGGACCGCGGACGAGCTGTGCGCGGAATGGCTCACGCTGGTCGATAAGGAGTTTAAGCATTCGGGCAAATTACTCGAAAAATACAATGTTTCAGACACCAATCTGATCGCCGGAGGAGGTGAGTATGAAGTTCAGGAAGGATTTGGCTGGACCAATGGCGTTTATCTCCGTATGAAAAACCATAAGAGCTAGTTACATATAAACCAGTGTCGAATTTATTATCTGATTCGAATAATAATATTGAAAATTTCCAGAGACAACTTCTTCTAATCGAGAATATTTTTAATACCTTGGTATTGTTAACCCCATTTTTTGAACATGAAACTATCCATATATCAGATCGATGCGTTTACTGATAAACTCTTTTGTGGAAACCCTGCTGCGATTGTCCCTCTCAATGAGTGGCTTCCGGATGAAACAATGCTCAACATCGCTGCTGAAAACAACCTGGCAGAAACTGCATTCTACGTTCCTAATGAAAATGGCTTTCATATCCGCTGGTTTACGCCTTCAGTTGAGGTTGATCTTTGCGGCCACGCAACATTGGCTGCTGCATATGTGATTTTTAATATTCAAGGTTACGAAGGCAAATCGATCCGTTTTGAGTCGCGCAGCGGCGAACTGCAAGTGGATTGCAAAGAAGATTGGCTTACATTAAATTTTCCCGTTGACCTGTATCACATCGCCGTGCCGCCTCCTGCATTAGTGGAAGGCCTTTTGGACACGACCATGTTGGAAGTATATAAAGGAAAAACAGACTATATGGTGGTTTTGGAATCCGAAGAGGTGCTTAAAAACCTGGATTTCGACATCATAGTATTATCAACCATTCCGGCACGCGGCATTATCGTAACGGCTGCCGGTGAGGATGTTGACTTCGTTTCACGCTTTTTCGCTCCGCAATCCGGCATAGATGAAGACCCCGTAACCGGTTCTGCACATACAACATTAATCCCTTACTGGGCAGAAAAACTCGATAAAACAACACTGACCGCCAAACAACTTTCAAAGCGCGGCGGATACCTTAAATGCGAGCTGGACGGCGACCGCGTACACATCGGCGGCCAGGCGAGGCTGTATTTGAAGGGAGAGATATTGATTGATGATTAACTCATCAGCTTCCGCCTCTGCCCCGCATATAATCCACCGATTACCAGCACAGTTCCGACTATTGTATAAATCGTTACCGGCTCGTCCATAAGCCACCAGGCGAAGAAGAAGCCGAAAAGTGGGCATAGGAAGAGCCATAGGGAAGCTTTTACTGTGTCAATTCTGAGTAAGTAAAACCAGCAGATCAGTCCGATGATGGAAACGGCCAGGCTTAGCCAGAGCACCGGAAACCAGAATGTTCCGTCCCAGACAGTGGTTGAAAAATCACTGAAAAGCAATGTTACCGGAAGCAAAAAGACGCCCCCCAGGAAAACCTGCCACCCATTGATCAGCAAATTGGGCAGCTCCCACTGAACCGTAGCATAGTAAACACTGGCTGCGGAAACCGCTATCATGCTGATCAGCAGCAATGTTACCCCTCCTATTGTCGTATAACTATCTGCCAGTAACGGGTAAGTTGCCACGCCTACCCCTGCCATTCCCAGAATGATCCCTAACCATTCTTCCGTCCGCGGATGCCTTTTGAGCCACCAGGCGGATAACAGCACAATGATCAGCGGGTTAACAGAAACAGCCAGACTGCCGATTCCGGCAGCAGTAAATTTCATGGCGTACACGTAGAGGCCGAGATAAAGCGTTGTATTAAGGAAACCGAATAGCGCAAGCTGCTTCCATTCCTTTTTGTTTGGCATCCGGTAAGACGGATCTTTGCTGAGCAAATAGGAAAAAGACAACAATAAGATACCAGCAATAAAGAAGCGAACGTTTGCCAATATTAACGGAGCAGCTGACCGGACTCCAAATTTGGTAGCCACAGATGCAGACGACCATAGAATGGAAAAGAGAATGCCAATACCAATGTTTTTCACGCTTTCAAAGAATTATGCTCCAAAAATACACGATGCGTTTCGGCTTCACCCTGCACTTTTTATATTTTTGGGCATGATTGATAAAATTAATGCGAAGTGCATGCTGGTAATTCTTCTTACCGGACTTTGTTTTCCTTCCTTTTCGCAAAGTCAATGGACTTACGACTTCAACAATGGCCTTACTCCTATTGAAAATGCCGGCCCGTCCTTAAAAGTGCTCGGGCAGCCTGGAAAATATGTCAAGGAGAAAATTCCGGGTTCTGATGATTTGAGCAGGACCATTTATCAATTCGAAAAAAACAGTGGTTTACAGTTCAATAACGCGGAGGCCAAAGGTTTTCTGAGTAAATCTTTCACGGTTGAGGTCTATTTTAAAATGGATGAGCTCGACAGCTGGAAAAGGGTTCTCGATTTTAAAAACAGGAAAAGCGACTACGGCAGTTATATATACGACGGCAAGCTCAATTTTTATGATTTCGCGATCGGAGAAAAAGCGCCTGTACGTGCAAATCAGTATGTACATTATGTGTACTCACGCGATTTCGAGACCAAGATCATTAAAATGTACATCAATGGTCAATCGAAATTGGAGTTCAAAGATCCTGGAACGGAGGGAATGCTGGATAATGACCAGGTTCTTAATTTCTTCCAGGATGACCTCATCGCTAATCACGAATCCAGTGCCGGCTCCATTGTTCTTATCCGCGTGTACGACCGTGTAATGACGCCCGTTTTTGTAAGAAGAAGTTACCAGACGATCAGCAGGGCGCCCAAAGCAGCGGTGGCCGAAAAAGAGGAAGAAAAGCAACCCGAAGAGAAACCCGCTGTTAAAGAACCTGCAAAAAGAAACACTAATTTGGCCGTTGTAACGGGTCGTGTTTACGATGGAAAGAACTTGAAACCCGTGAATGATGCCGATGTAACGGTCCGCAAATCCAACTCGGATTCGCTGGTGGCGTCGACTAAAACGGTTAACGGGATCTATAACTTTGAACTACGGCCTTACGAAACATATCGCATTTCGGCCCAGGCAGAAGGCTTTCAACCCAAAAGTGTGTCGGTAAAAGTTTCAAACAGGTTTGAAGAGGTGAAGTCGCTGATCAGCCTCTCGGAATCGACTTACGATACACCGTTATCCACATTATATTTTACGCAAAGCACGGATGTGCTGGAAGATGATGCATTGCGAGGCCTTGATTCGCTTGTTTCTTATTTTCAGAAGCGGGATAATTTAAGGATTGTGCTGAAAGGCCATACCGACAACACAGGCGATTTTGCTAAGAACTTAGAATTGTCGAACATGCGCGTGGCTACTGTTAAAAGTTATCTGCTGGGAAAAGGAATTGACGAAAACCGGATTTCAGGCTCAGGTTATGGTTCGGCGCAGCCAAGCCGCATGAACCAGACAGAAGCATTAAAGAGATCAAACCGCAGGGTGGAAATTTGGGCAGAGCCTATAAAAAGATAAAGCCATCTCACTGAGACGGCTTTATACTGACTATTCCTAAACCCTTAACCTTTTCTTATCTTTTATATCTTTTGCGACTGACTTCGGCGTTTTTTACCGAAAAAATATATCAATGCAAGCGTATCTAAATCTCTTTTTTATATAAAGTAACAATGTTTTGAATAATACTCCAATTTCCTCACTAACTAATTACGGAAACATTTGGCCTATATACGAAGCAAACTAACTTTCAGATTTGCCGGCAAACATTGCTTTTTTACCTCTATTCGCCCTTCTTTAAACTTTTGCCCTATTAACTTGTAACTGAGCGACTAACAGAACTGCGATAATAAATGCAAAGGTAAAAACATTAATTTTATTTCCTTAGATTTATTCAATTTTTATTTCGGCGAACCGTGATACAAATATCTGGATTAGTTTCGAAATTACAAACATCCTCAAATCGCACCAACAGAATTATATTTGGAATTAACCTTCGTTTTAGAGGGATATTTTATTATTAAATCTTGTAAATTAAATTTTCACTTTATTAATAATTTGATAAATAACCAAATCACAGAATAAATACAAATCTTGAAATATTTATATATTCTTTATTTAGTACAATCATTGGTTATAATTATTCATTGTCGACTGTATTCCCAAAGTACAAAACGAAAGAACCATATCGCCAGCGTTATCCAAAAATATGGGCAGCTCGGTCATTTCTTCATTGGAAAAAGGTTTTAGCACATAATCTACTTGCCTTCCTCTCGGAAAATTATTTCCTATTCCAAACCGCAAACGGGGATATTTTGTCGACGCCAGCAGCTCCTCAATATTTTTTAGTCCATTATGCCCGCCATGGCTTCCCTTTGGCTTGATCCGCAACGTTCCGAATGGTAGTTGCAGTTCGTCGAGAATGACCAGCAGGTTTTCTTCCTGCACTTTAAACTGATCCATGTAATAGCGGATCGCTTTTCCGCTAAGGTTCATAAATGTTGTAGGCTTGATAAAATATATTTGTCTGCCTTTGTGCTTCCACTCCGCCACGAATGCGAGTTTTTCGAAAGAAAATTTAAAATCATGCTGCGCAGCCAGCCTGTCCAGCACCATAAATCCGACATTATGCCTGGTGAATGCGTACTCCGGACCTATATTTCCCAACCCGGCAATCAGATATTTCATTTGTTAAAAGTTTTTGATTTCATCTTCGAGCACTTAATTTAGGCTAAAATTCAGGGAATTTACATTATGCCCCAAAAACGATTAATACTAAGCAGCCCGCTGCTGGAAATCATGACCAGCCGGTTGTGCCAGGAACTGATTGAGAATCACCAGGATTTTGCCAACTCCGTGGTGATGGGACTGCAACCGCGGGGAATACATTTTGCCGAACGCATTATTGCCGAACTGAGAGAACGCACGGGAAAGGACATTCCAATGGGGCACCTGGATGCAACTTTCTATCGCGACGATTTTCGGAGACGCGAATCTCCGCTCCTACCCAATAAAACCAATGTCCCTTTTTTGATCGAAGGCAAAAGAGTGATCCTCATCGACGACGTGCTTTCAACCGGCCGCATGGTGCGGGCGGCGCTTGATGCTATGACGGCCTTTGGACGCCCCAAAACTGTAGAGCTAATGGTCCTGATCGACCGCCGCTACAACAGGGAGATCCCTATTGACCCGGATTATGTCGGCATGCAGGTAAGCACCGTGGAAAGTCAGCGCGTGCAGGTGGAATGGAAAGAACAAGGCTTTGAGGCAGACCATATCTGGATGGTCGATTAATATCAACATCAGCGTGGGCGAGATGCTTCTTCCTTCGTCGCTTTGCCGATGTCCTCTGTTTTGTAGGTTAATTTATTAATGTAAAAAACCTCACGCCCCTGCCCGATAGTGGATGTGCCCAGGCGCTGCATGCCGTAAGCGAGGAAATACTGTCCATACCAGGGAGATAGATAGCTATCTTCATTGTTAAGCACTTTTTCCTTTTCAGATTTGGCCGTGATCTTGAATTTTTCGCTTTCCACAACAACCTGGTTCCGGCTGATCACCTCTGTATGAATTTCACCTTCCTGCGGATAAGCTAATACAAAGTAGTCGTCAACCGGCGTCACCTGGACCATTTCCTGCAAATCGTAACTAGTTAAATCCTTGATTGTAATGGTGTTGTCCCACATAAATTTTCCATTCCTGTCGAACCCGCAGACAATGGCATGCGTATAACGGTAACCTTCCAGTGAGCGCGAAATGTAAGGCCGGGAAATGCCGCCGGTAATGATTGGGCTCGTTGACCTTTGATTGGGATAATAAACCTCCGCTACCAGCACAATTTCATTCTCTGTCTGGATCAGCTCATGAACCAGCAATCTGTAACGAAACTTGTTTTCCTTACCCATGCTTTTCCTCTTTCCGATGCGCTCCATCATTTTCGCACGGCGTTTGGGCTTCATGTAATTGAAGAAATTCTGCAATTCAGAAAACTCAATAAACTGCGGATCGCGCGGCTCATCATGCTCCACGTGCGTGACGTACAAGCCCTGTGAATACTGCGTGCAACCAACTGAATAATTGCCAATCAGATAAGAATCGTCTGCATTCAAAGGCACAATCTGGCCGGAGATAAAGCTATATCTGGGATCGCTTAATGTTGTCTTTTTCAATAGCTTGCCATCGTAATTGTATGTTTTGATTTCAAAAACGCAGTTTTTCTTCCGGTAAGCATAAGTAATTACATTAATATAGCCGTCAATTTCATTGATGTCGACATTGTTCAGCTCCGTATTTTTTTCAAAAAGCCCTGGTAAGACGCGCGTTGTGTGGTCAAAAAATGAATGGACGATAACCACCGGCCTTGACCTGTAATAACCCGAAACCAATGCTTTGCTTCCAATCACCTTGAACTGTTGCACGTCCACACCCGCTAAAAGATTTCCCTTATAAGTGTCGATAGAACCGTCGCCGTAATTGATCTGCATGAAGAGAAAACGGTCCGTATCCGGCTCAGCAAAAAGCCAGTAACCACTTTCTTCGCCTTTGTAAGCCATGACAGGAATATAGCGAAAATCGAGCTTGTAACTTGTCCGCCAGACCGCTTTTAATGTTGAGTCATACTTCACAAACTGCCATTGCTCATTCCGTGAATTGGACCATTCATTTCCCCTGATCACGGATAGCAAACCTTGCTCGCCCAGGCTAAAAACCTCGAACTGCTCCGTTGAAGTCGGGTTAGCGGGTATTTCCAGACGGTCGGACTGCTGCAATTGTGCGAAGGCACCGGCAACGGGAGTGATACACAAAAAGAGCATGTAGTAAATCCGGTGCCATTGCAAAGAATGGTTATTCATAACTTCTTCCTTCAGGGGTGTAACTCTCTTCAATATTTACCCTAATTTTGCATCAAAAAGGACAACATTGCTATTAATATTAAAAATTATTTTAATCAAATAAAAACTTTGGGAAATGTCATTCTGAATTAGAAGAAGCACTTCCATTGACCCCAACATTCATGACGATTGAAGCAATTCTGAAGGACGATATTCAAAAAGCAATCCAGAAGCATTTTGAAGTAACCATTGAAGACATCATTTTACAACCTACAAAAAAGGAATTTGAAGGATTTTACACTTTTGTTACTTTTCCGCTTACCAAGTCCATCCGTAAATCCCCCGCTGAAATGGGCCAGATCATCGGAACTGAGCTCGTAGCGCAATCTTCTGTTGTGGCCAACTTCAATGTGGTGCAAGGCTTCCTGAACATCAGCCTGAAAGACACAACTTGGCTGGAATTGTTTTCGAATGTTTTCAATGATCAGAATTTCGGAACATTCGCGCCAAACGGGCAATCCGTGATGGTCGAATTTTCCTCGCCGAACACAAATAAGCCACTCCACCTGGGACATTTGAGGAATAATTTCCTTGGTGATTCGCTATCTAAAATACTCAAAGCCAGCGGTTATGACGTTGTAAAAACATGTCTTGTCAACGACCGCGGCATTCACATCTGCAAATCCATGCTGGCTTACCGCGAGCTTGGCAACGGAGAAACGCCGGAATCGAGCGGGATCAAAGGTGACCATTTGGCTGGGAAATATTATGTGCTGTTTGACAAGGCATACAAAACGCAGATCAGGGAACTTGTAGAGCAGGGAATGTCGGAGGAGGAAGCTACGAAAAAGGCTCCCTGGATCCTGGAAGCGCAAAAATTGCTTTTGCTTTGGGAAAACAATGATCCCGAAACCGTTGCATTGTGGCATAAAATGAATGGCTGGGTTTACGAAGGTTTCCGCCAGACTTACGATAAAATCGGGGTTGGTTTTGATAAAACTTATTACGAATCAAACACTTACCTGCTAGGGAAGGACATTATTGAAGAAGGTTTACAGAATAATGTCTTCTACAGAAAGCCAGACAACTCCGTCTGGATCGACCTGACCGCGGAAGGACTGGACGAAAAACTGGTTTTGCGCGGCGACGGCACTTCGGTTTATATCACGCAGGATTTGGGCACCACGGAGCTGAAATACAGCGATTTCCACAACAACCGCTATTTATGGGTTGTAGGAAACGAGCAGGATTATCATTTCAAGGTCCTTTTCGCTATTCTGAAAAAACTCGGCCGTCCTTATGCGGATGGCTGCTATCACATTAGTTATGGCATGGTGGATCTGCCTTCCGGAAAAATGAAATCCCGCGAAGGCACCGTGGTTGACGCGGATGATCTGGTGGAACAAATGATCCAGACCGCCGCCAGCAGAACGCAGGAGCTCGGTAAAATCGATGATTTTGACAGTGCGGAAGCCAAGCAGCTTTATAATCAGCTCGCATTGGGTGCGTTAAAGTATTTTCTTTTAAAGGTTGATCCTAAGAAGCGAATGCTCTTCAACCCGGAAGAATCTATTGATTTTCAAGGACATACAGGACCATTTATTCAATATACATATGCCAGGATTCGGTCAATTATTAGAAAAGCGGAGCAGTCAGGCATCCAAGCAGTCATTCCGCCCGTAAGCTATACATTACATCCGGCGGAAAGGGAGTTGATCTTTGCATTGTCTCAATATCCGGTGCGTGTGCAGGCTGCCGCCAGTGAGTTCGCGCCTTCGGTGATTTCGCTGTATGCATTTGAGCTGGCGAAGGTCTATAATCAGTTCTATGCCGAAGTGTCTATTTTCTCTGATCCTAATGCAGATTCGGTCAAATTCCGCGTTGCATTATCAAGTGCTGTTGCTGAAACAATTCAGAAGGCTTTGGGGTTATTAGGGATAGAAGTTCCGGAGCGAATGTAGCGAGGCCGGGTGGTTAGGGAAGTTGTTTTGAAAAGCCGCTAAAATGTATCGAATATCCTGTATTTCACTTTTTAATTACATAATCTAACCAATAACCAGACTACAATTATGAGCTTATTAAAAACATTATTTATTATGATCACTAGTTTAATATCCGGCCTTTTCGCCGATAAGTCCGAGATTGCGACAAGACCTGCCCATGACGTTGTTGCTAAGCAAACGCTTTATGATTTCAAGGTTAAATCTCTGGTAGGAAATAAGACGGTTGACCTGAGCAAATACAAAGGCAAAAAAGTGGTGATCCTGAATGTTGCTTCCAAATGCGGCTATACCAAGCAATATGCAGATTGGGAAAAGTTCAACAAGGAGCACGGAGATAAAGTGGTTGTGTTGGGCTTCCCGGCAAACAACTTTGGTGGCCAGGAGCCAGGCACAAGTGAGGAAATCGCGACTTTCTGCTCGGCAACTTACGGCGTAACTTTTCCCATGTTTGAGAAGGTTTCTATTACAGGTGAGGATCAGGCGCCTATTTACAAATGGCTTACTACAAAGGATTTAAACGGCTGGAACGACAAAGCTCCAACCTGGAATTTCTGCAAATATGTAATAAATGAGAAAGGTGAGCTAACCAATTTCTTCGCCTCAAAAATCCTTCCGACTGACCCAGAGTTTCTGACAGCGGTTGGCATTTAAGAAAAGCTTTTTAACTTTCAGGCTGCAAATGTTGCAGCCTGAAATATTTTCACCACATACACATCATTAAGCATGAAAGACATTACCGAAGCTAAGCGCTACATCTCCAACGCAAAAGAGATTCTGAGAGAAAAAGCGATTAAGGAAAATGGTGTTTACAAGGATCGTAAATACGTAAAGATGGCTGGACACACTGCATATGCTGGCGTTTTGGTGGCATTAGATAGTGTTTTAGGAGAAAAAAAGACAAAGACCAGAAAAAGCGTTGAATGGTATCAAAAAGAATTATCAACGACTGACAAGAAAATCCTCTCCTATTTTCTGGCCGCTTATGACACGCTCCACTTGTCGATGAGTTACGACGGAAATTTGAGCGCGGGTGTTTCAACCGAAGGTCTCCAACTTGCAGAAAAAATTATTGACTGGGCGGAGCGCAAAACGCAAGCCTGACATTACCCTACTCTTATTAATCAATGAACCCCTGGATTGAAGCAGCCCGTCCCCGCACATTGCCTCTTGCACTTTCATGTATCTTAATGGGCTGTTTCCTGGCAGCTTCCACGGGAAGGTTCAGCTGGGCTGTTGCGGGATTAAGCGTTTTGACAACAATTTTACTGCAAGTGCTTTCCAATTTCGCCAATGATTACGGCGATGCTGTGAATGGAAAAGACACGGAATTACGTGAAGGACCAAGAAGGGCCGTTCATTCCGGGCACATTCAGGCTTCTACGATGTTGAAAGCCATCATTGTTTTTTCAATTCTGGCACTAATTTCAGGAATTTCGCTTCTGATCATCGCCCTGAAAGGCGCTCCTGCTAACGTTTTCTGGGTTTTTCTGGGGATTGGTATTGCGTGCATTATTGCTGCGATCACTTACACGGCAGGGAAGCGCCCTTATGGCTATGTGGGTTTTGGTGATTTGTCGGTTCTTATATTTTTTGGATGGGTGGGTGTGCTGGGAAGCAGTTATTTGCACACGCATGTTTGGGACTGGGGCCTGCTCCTTCCAGCTTCAAGCTGCGGACTTTTCGCCGTTGGTGTTCTCAATATCAACAACATTCGCGACATTGAATCTGATAAAGCGACGGGGAAAAACTCCATTCCCGTCCGCCTCGGACGGGAAAAAGCGATTGCTTATCACTGGACGATCCTGGTCATTGGAATGCTCTGCGTTTCAGTTTATACAGCCGAACACTTCTCTGGTTACACGAGCTTGATTTTCCTGCTTAGCTTTCCTTTATTTATCAAAAATGGCCTGGCAATTTCCAGGTTGAAAAAAGCCAGCGAGCTGGATCCCTATTTGAAACAAATGGCGCTTTCTACATTGCTATTTGTGATTCTGTTCGGCATAGGCGTTGTTTTGTGAGCCTTGTTATTTAACAAAGGGCTTGATCGCATCTCCCAGCATTTGATATCCTTTTGCATTCGGATGCAGTCCGTCGGAAAATAGTGATTCGTCGATTTTGCCGCCTTTTTGTAAAAACACTTTTCCCGGGTCCAGGAAATTAACATTGGCTTCTCCGGTCAGCTGCGCGAGTTTTTCATTGATTACAGCAACCCGTTCTTCCTGCTGACGCCTCGGATAAATTCCCAGCATAGTGATCTGTGCATCGGGTTGATGAAACTTGATTGCGTCAATGAGCATTCGCCAGGCTTCCACAACTTCCTCATCCGAATTCAAATGCAGGTTATTGGTGCCAATGTTGACAAAAATCTGCCTGGCAGCATAGCCGTGCAGCTCTCCGTGGTTAATACGCCAGAGCACATTCTCTATCCGATCCCAGCCATAGCCCATATTGCGGGCGTTTTTACCAAAAGTATTATCCCAGGAATCAGCTCCATTGGCCCGTGGACCTTTCGGTAAACCTCCCCAAAAATGCGTAATGGAGTTCCCGATAACGACAGTTGCCGGTGGATTCTTTTTGTTTAGATCCAAGATCTCCGCGTGCCGCGCTTCCCAATCGTAATTATTCGGCTCGCGCATTTGAATCACCGGTTGGGTTGTGGACGCTTCGCCTTTATATTCATGCAAAATCTGCCGCAAATGCTTCTCGTAACCTTCCGCATAACGCATCATACCAAGGTCATTAGGATGCGTTCCGTCCACCATAGTCTCGATATCCTGTCCGAAATCAGCTTTTGGAATAATATATAACTGTGTAATGCCCTCCGCTTTGAGCTGCGCAAACGCTTCTTTCAATGTTTCATTGACCTCACTGTAAAAATGCTTGCTTTGCGGGTTCATATCTTCATCCGTGTAACCGGCGTGCGATGCAAGGACTATGGGCGTCTTTGGATGCTTTTTGCGGAGTGTCCGCGTGGTGGCAAGGATCCTGTTTTTTACGTCTTCAATGGTGAGCCCAAGCTTGGAATCTGGCCTTATAGTAAGATTGGGGAGACAATCGAGCACAAATATCTTGGCATCAATTTCTGAAACAATGTTGACCACTTCTTCTTCAAGTCGACCGTTTCCGGAGAATCCGAGATTAATGAGTGGATGATCCAGCTTTCGGCCCAAAATTGCTGTCCAGGCCATTCCCGGGCGTGAAGCGCATGCGCCGTGTGCGATGGATGTGCCGTAAATGACGATGGGTTTATCTGGCCGGGTGGCGAGTGCTGTGAATTCCGTTCCATCCGGAGTGCCCACTTCCAGCCATTTTACACTGTTATATAAAGGGAGATAAAGTCTGTATTCCCGTCCTCTCTTGTGATAGGAATCATTGGGCTCCAAGCCTCTGAATGTGTAGGTTATGGTGTCGCCAAAGGCATATTTCCCGGCGCACCAGCGCCAGTCGCCGTCGCTGGAAATGGCGTAAAGATCCACTCCGCTTACACCCGTTGCAGGCATGTGCGGCAACGCGTGCTTTCCGTTCACGACATAGCGAATGCTTATTTCCGATGCATTCGCCCGAAATCGCAGCAGTAATCCGGCCGACTGGTTGGACAATCCCCAAACCTGCTCCCTAACCTGCTTCTCTGCACGCGCCGGCAACCGGTCATAAGGATTTTTCACTTCCTTCGGCCAAGCCTGACCTTCCAAAACGGAGAATGTTGCTGTTTGCGGATTCCACCAGTTTATTTTTGCGGTTTGGGCTAATGTAAAATGGAACGAGAGGATCAGCCCAACGCAGGCTATGGCGGTTTTGAACTTCATATAAAAAGAAAATGGACGCTTCTGAATATCTTCAAAAGTGCCCATTCGCAGGTTTCTTACTTCGATGATCGGAATTATTTCACGATCACGCCATCGGCAATAAAGGTCAGTTCATCCTTCGGCTCGGTGATTTTTGCGATCTCTTCCTGACTCTGGCCGGCGTCCTTTGCATAATGTTGCAAATGCTCCACCGGGATCGTTTTCTTTTGCGCCTGTCCCTCGAAAACGACCGTTTTGCCCGTTATGTCTTTTGGAACAAAAAATCCGTAATCCTTGAACATTACACGCATTGTTTCACCATTATCCAGCTTCACCGTCATCCAGCAGCCTTTAACCTGACAAACAGACTCCACCTCGCCGCTGACCTTCGCTGCCATTTCTTTTTTATCACCCATTTGCTTGGGCAAAGTGCTGGCTTTAATGGCCTTGCTCTCGGTAATTTCCTTGCCAAAATGGTTTTCGGTTTGCGCTTCTGCGGTCAACGCGCCGAAGGCGAACAGCATGAGCATCATTACTTTTTTCATGTTCGTTATGTGTTTAAGTGTAAGGTTATTATTCCAGAACTTCTACCCAGCCTTTGCAATGGTTGCCCTGCGGCGTGTCCACAACGTAAAAATAGGTCCCGTTACCAATGCCTTTTCCCCAATCATTTTTATAATCTGCCGTCTTGTAAACCGATTTCCCCCAGCGGTTAAACACTTCAAGCGAAGCCGGCAAAACGGGCACGATGAACAGATCATTCTTGCCATCCCCATTCGGCGTGATCACATTAGCTAATGTAAATGGCGGCGATGCAGTTATTTTTTTTGATGCCGTCAATGCGCATCCCGCACTGTTATAGGCAGTTAATGTGACTGTGTATTCACCCGGCGTTTCGTAAATATATTCATTAATCTCCGGATCCGTGATGGTGTTGCCCGTTCCCAGGTTCCATTCGTATCGCTGCGCATTTTTAGTTTGATTGGACAGCGAATAGCTGAAAGGTGCATTACAAGCCCCACCAGACTGATTTATTTCAAAAATAGGCTCATGCGCCCTATCCACCTTTACCGTAATCTCGCGCACCGGACTGCAACCGTCCGCATAAGTGCCTTCAATGGTGTAAGTGGTTGTTTTTTGCGGCTTCACCGTGACCGTTTTTCCAATAGTTTCTTCCAAGCCCTCTGTTGCCAGCCAGCGATATTTCGTCCCATCGCCCGAAACACTCAGCACAACCGTCGCTCCTGCACAAACTTCCACATCCGGCATATCAACGAAATCTGTCTTCTTATCAACCGAAACCTTCATTTTCTCGGTCACCTTACAGCCGCTTGCATTGCTTATTTCAACGGAAAATTCGGCGTCTTCCCGGATCGTTACGAGCGGCATAGCTATCGATTCATTGTCCATTCCGGTTGCCGGTGACCATTTATATTGTGTCCCCCCAGAAGCCCAGAGTTGTAACTTCGTGTTTTCACAAACCGTGGTATCCGCCTTAATCTTGCTATTCAGCGTTTCAACGATGATCTTCTTTTGCGCAACGTCCACGCGCTTGCAACTCAGCCGATTGTAAGCCTTTAATGTGACAGTGTATTCGCCAGGTTTTGTAAATGTATATTCCGATTGATTCTCTTCGCGTGAAAACGTGCTTCCGCCGACATCCCAGATGTAATCCACGCCGCCTTCGCTTGTGTTTACAAAAGATAAGGACAATGGCGCGCAGCCGCGCAGCACGTCTTTGGTGCTTCCGGAATAAACGTCGAAGTCAGCTTTCAGTCGGTCAATGTCTATTTTGAATGCTGCGTTGTTACAATTTTCGCTGTTGTTTGTCTTTGACCAGGCCTGAGGCGTTGCCGGAAAACCGCTTCCGCCGCACGCGCAGGTTGCATGATAGATCGTCCCGTTTTTATCAAACCGGCTCGTTCCGCCATCCACATGATCGCCTTGAACCTGGCCCGAACGGTCGCGGCTGCCAAAATAAGTGGCATATAGCAGCGATTTTGCGTTTTGTTCAAGAATGGCAATGTAAAAGTTATTTCCGTTGGTCAATGACTGGATCGCGTCGTCGGTAACGACCATATTATTGGTTGTGCTGTTTACATTATTGCCGGTGGACGAATTCACATTGCCGCCCCAGCCTGCCAGGTAAATGTTGCCACATTCGCTCACCAAAAATGCAGTCGGTGAAATGTCTGGAACGCCTCTTCCCGATCCTATAACCGTTGAAAAAATGGTTTTGGACAACGCGCCGTCCAGCGCATGTACAAATTGACCGCTCTTCGCATTTTGATAAACTCCCTTACTCACCGGATAAGGACCATTCGTTAGTCCATAGACATACACATTGTTAGCCGCATCCAGATCCAGCAAATAAGCGCCATCCTGGTTCGCGGTGCCCAGGTAAGTGGTGCCCGCCAATTTGTCGTTAACATAACGCGCTACAAATCCATCTTCTGTTCCGTTCAATGCTTTTTGATAGGAGGACGCTGTGGTCGGCAGATTCTTGCTTTGGGTGATTCCGGCTACGTAAATGTCGCCAGCGGCCGAAACTTTCAGCGAATAAGCGGCATCCCACTCGTTTCCCCCTACAAATGTGCCCCATAGCAAATTATTTAGCCCCGCATTAAACTTTAAAACAACCCCATCCTGCACCCCTACGAATTTATCCTGCACAGGATTTTTCAGGGGAAAATTGGCCGAATTGGTTGAGGATACGATAAAGACATTATCTTCCCTATCAATGCCGATCTCACCTCTGAATGCGTCGCCGTAATTGCGGATTGTTGCCAGGTCGCTCATGCTTACGCCGTCGTTCCCGCTGCCGCCTGCGAAGGTGGAGGCTGCCAATTGTTTGCCGTCGGCGCTCATTTTAGCGACAAAGATGTCGCTGCCGTTATCAAGATCCAGCCCGGAAATGGGGATAACCTTTGTTCCGCCGCCAAATGTGGTTTGAAATGCGCCCGTTCTCGTTGGAAAGTTCTTGGAAGATGTTGTGCCTAAGATCAGCAATTCCTTTTTGCTGTTGACAATCAGGCTGCTTGGAATGTCGGTCTGGCTCCCGCCGAGGAATGTTGCGTAAATGAGTTTGCTGCCGTCCGGCGTGAATTTCATGATGGAAACGTCTACTAACCCTTCAAATTTGGTTTGAAAAGCACCGACTGTCGCCGGAAAATTGGCCCCAAAAACTGTCCCGCCGGAATACAAATTTCCTTCATCATCATACGTCGCCGTATGTCCCCAGTTGTCCGCAACGGAGCCTGAATAAGTGGAAAAGATCAATTCCGGATCAATAGTGAGCTTTTCAGATTTATTATAAGCTTTGGGAATGCTGAATGTGACCACATTATCGGCTGACAAAAGAAATTTCGAGGAAACTTCAGTTGTCCGCGCATTAACCTGCTGAAAGGAATAGGGTTCCGCTTCTTTAAACTGCCCGATGCTCGTTTTGACAACAATCTGGCCCGTTTCGTTCACGGAAACCTGCTCAGCACCATTGTATTTCATTCGGATTTGCGACGGATCAGCCTGCGGATGCACGATGAATTCATATTTGAGTTTGAATTGATGCAGGTAAACACGCATATCAATCCCCTCATAAATATTTTTATAAATCACCTCCTGAAAACCCTTCACATTACCCGCCCAATGCGCCTCTTCTTTGCCCAAAAAATAATTGAAACCCGTCTCAATGGGTGCATTAGCCGCATATTTGACATTTGCAGAAGCGCCCATAAACTGCACTTCTACACCATGCGCGGCAATGGATTTTTCAACTTCGCGCGCACCATTTAAAGCCACAGGCTTTTTTCCATGATTGGCGGAAACCTGGGCGGCATCATATAGTACGTAAACGAGTGATTGTTTTTTCAGAAACAGGAAGCCGCCGGGGATTTCGGTGCGGAACAAAATGTCGGATTCCCACTGGCCGCGGTTTTCAATAAAATGCATTCCGGCAGCCAGGCAGTTGCCTATAATGCAGGTTAAAAACAAGAAAATTAAGACGACTGGACGTAAATTTCTCCGCATATATGGCTCTGCTGTGTTTTTATTTGAACGCAGAAACTGAAATGATATTTTCACAAAATTCATATTCCTGCTTCACATTCGAGCCCAGCAGAACGAGCTGATTTTGTGTGTGATGCACGACGTGATCGAGATACCAATTGATGCCCGGGACATCCAGATTGGTCGTAGGTTCATCGAGAAAAATGACGGGAACATCTGACATAAAAGCCAGACCCAGCTTCACACGCTGTTTCATACCCGAGGAAAAGTGCCGGAGCGTCTTCCCGCTCGCATGCGGCAATTGTATAAAATCTTCAAAATCTTTGAATGAAATGCCGTTTTTAAATGCCTTGAATCTGCTGTGAAACTGGATCAGCTCGCGCAATGTAAACTCCTCGATCAGTTCGAGATAAGGCGCAGCGATCACCAGATGTTTGTACCAATGGTCGACTTCGATTTCCTTTCCCGATTGATCAATGTATCTGATCGTGCCCTCGGAAACGGGGACAATGCCCGTCAGCAATTGCAATAAAGTCGATTTTCCGCTGCCGTTGGGGCCTACAAATGTGTATTGCTGCCCAGCTGCCAGCTCAAATGTAGCATTACGGACAATCCATTCCTTGACAAATTTTTTACCTATTTTCTCAACTGATATCTGCACTTTTCAAAAACTTAGAATGATGAAGGCGGTTGGAAAACCTTCTATTTAGCCGCATAATGTTCATATGCCGCCTTCGAAATCTGCGCCATAACCGATTCGATCGCTTTCAGCTCGGCTGTGGAATTTGACATAAACAGTACGATAGCGAAGCTCTTTCCATTGGCCATTTTCACAATGCCGACATCATTAACAGCCGCCATCACGCCCTTATCGTTCGTACCCGAAGTGCCTGTTTTATGCGCCACAACGGCTTCTTTCGGCAATTGACCTTTAATCCGGTTGATGCCAGTGGGGCCATCGATCATGATCTTTGATAAAAAATCATGGCTGGATTTGGAAAGATTTATCCCTTTGTAAAAAATATCGAGCAGTTGCAGCATTGCTCCGGGCTTGCACCAGTTAGTATATTGCACATTCCAATCCTGCCCCATCTGCTCCTCGTTGGCAACAATCGCAATGTCTTTTACGCCTAAACTATGCACATAATCCTGAACGGGTTTTGTGCCGCCGGCCAGTTTGAAAAGAATGTCGCAGGCAATGTTATCACTCAACGAAACCATGCTGGCCAGCAAATCTGCAATGGTAAGATCGACATTTCCATCCGGAAATTTGTCGCGCAGCGGGCTGTAAGTTTTCAGTTGAACGTCCTCTTTCGTAAGGTGATACTTTTGATCCAATGCTAATTTCCCTTTATCCACCTGATCCAAAACCGCCATCGCGATAGGAAATTTGAAAGAGCTGAGCATGGGGAACTTGTGATCTGCATTTAAAAGCAATGTTTCGCTCCCTCCCAAATCCTTAACAGCAACACCCGCTATGCCGTCAATCTGCTTCGTAATGCTTTCCAGCTGACTCTTAAAATCGGACTTTTGCGCAAATATTATGTTTGGTAATACAAATAATGCCGGTAAAAGGATGCGCCGTAATGTCTTTACTTTCATGAATATGGATCAATTGCCTTTTGGAATCTGTTAACTTTTCTCGCTCTTCTTTTCCCTTTCTTCAATGGTCAATCTGACGAGCTCAATGCGCGTGTCCTGCATGGAAACCACCTGGAATGCGTAGGGCGGAATGCTTACGGTTTCGTTCACTTCGGGTAAGTCGCCAAAATTGTCAATTAACATACCTGCTAGTGTGTCGTAATCGCCTTCGGGAAGCTCCCAGCCGTATTTTTCGTTCAGATAATCGAGTTCGTGGCGTGCGCTGAGAATGTAGCTGTCATCGTCCAGTTTGCGCTCCGTCCAGTCTTCCGTGGAGTCATATTCATCCTGAATTTCCCCAAAAATCTGCTCCACCACATCTTCCACACTCACTAATCCCGAAGTTCCCCCAAACTCATCCACCACCAAAGCCAGACTTCTTCTTTCTTCCAAAAACCGCAGCATAAGGTCGCTCGCAGGCATTGCTTCCGGCACGATCAGAATGGGCGTGATAATGTTGCTGATCTCTTTTGGTTTCTTGAAAAGAGACAATGCGTGGCAGTAACCCAAAACTTCATCCACCGATTCACGGTGCACGATGATTTTGGAGTGACCGCTAGTCAAAAAAGCAGTCCGCAGGTCTTCAATGCTCGCGTTGACATTCACCGCCGAAATTTCAGTCCGCGGGATCATGCAATCGCGAATCCGCAAGTCTTTGAAATCCAACGCATTGATAAACATTCGTTCTTCAATGCTATGATCGTCAAAATCCGGATCGTCGGCAGAAGCGGCATCGTCGCGCAATGATGGCGACAGAATATTCTCCTTAACAAACGGCTCCACAACCCAGTAAAGCGGCGTGATGAACCATTCTGCAACGCGGACAGGGAACGCCGTAAGGTCCAGCGCCTTCGGAAATGCACGTCCGATTTTCACCCAACTGGAATAACTCGCCATCCAGACCACGATCAAAACAGCGAACATGCCGGCAATCAATGCGCCTTCATGAACGCCAAGATCGACCAAAAGAACCGGATAAAATGCCGCTATGGCCCAGAAACAGCCCAATGCAACGGTTAATAACCGGATCATGCGCAATATCCGGCGCCAGTATAATGTTTCGTAAACCTCTTCGGATTTTTCGTGGCGCAACGAATAACGGTCGATTGAAACATCCAGCAAAACAGAGCGCACAGCCCCGTAATAACCCGCCAGGATAAAAAAAACAACCGTCAGGCTCAGGAATAGCATGCTCATTTTTTCGAAATTTTAACCGGCTTTTCCTTCTTCTTATTCGCATTCATTTCAATTTCTTTTTTAGCTAATAATGAAGCCTTTAACCTGCTGAACTGGAACATTAGCAAGCACATAATGGCCAGCAAAAGCAGCCAGTAACTTTCAAACATGGTGGTCCTGCGGAATTCGAGGACCCACATTACAAAAAAGCCCAGTGCGAGGGCAATCAGGATCGTCCTGGTCAGTTTGGAATTCATCAATCAATCTTTCGTATCACAATCATGCAGCACATTGTCTGCCATTTCAACATTTTCAAAGATACGCAGATTGCGCCAAAACGATTATACATAGATTAATCTTCGTCACAAAGCATAATATACCGCGCATATTTCCTCCAAATTCTGTAAAATACCTAACTTGCAGGGATTCCCGCGCAGTTCATTTTTTATATCTGAATTGTAAAATTTATTCTTGAAAAAATATTCTTTATTACTATGAGCGAAACCACAAAACGCTTTGCGCCCGGTGTTGTAACCGGTGACAGAGTTAGCGAAATTTTCCGCCACGCCAACCAAAATAACTATGCCCTCCCGGCGGTTAACGTGGTAGGAACCAACTCAGTAAATGCAGTTCTGGAAACTGCCAAAGCGGTTAACAGCCCCGTTATCATTCAATTTTCGAATGGCGGTGCAATATTTTATGCTGGAAAAAGTCTTTCCAACACCAATCAGCAGGCTGCGATCGCAGGTGGAATTTCCGGTGCAATGCACGTGCACCAAATGGCAGCACTTTACGGCGTTCCCGTAATTTTGCACACCGACCACTGCGCCAAAAAATTGCTTCCATGGATCGACGGTCTTCTGGACGCAGGCGAACGTCATTTCGACCAGCACGGCATTCCATTGTACAGCTCACACATGCTGGACCTTTCGGAAGAACCGATTGAAGAGAACATTGAAATTTCAGCAAAATACTTCGAGCGCATGGCCAAAATCGGCATGACACTTGAAATCGAACTGGGTGTAACAGGCGGCGAAGAAGACGGCGTAGATAACAGCGACGTGGATAGCTCGAAACTTTATACACAGCCAGAAGAGGTTGCTTACGCTTACGAAGAGCTTTCTAAAATCTCTCCAAACTTCACCATTGCAGCAGCATTCGGAAATGTTCATGGCGTTTACAAACCAGGAAACGTGAAATTGGAGCCGAAAATCCTTCGCAACTCACAGCAATTTATCCAGGAGAAATTCGGAACTGCAGAATTGCCTGTAAACTTCGTATTCCACGGAGGATCAGGTTCTTCCCGCGAAGAAATCCGCGAAGCCATCGAATATGGTGCGATCA
The DNA here is from genome assembly GCF_021390415.1 of Dyadobacter sp. CY327. NCBI lineage: Bacteria > Pseudomonadati > Bacteroidota > Cytophagia > Cytophagales > Spirosomataceae > Dyadobacter > Dyadobacter sp. CY327. The sequence goes on from NZ_JAJUXJ010000004.1 coordinate 455,672, forward strand.
AAATGAACATCGACACTGATATGCAATGGTCAACCTGGGAAGGTCTTCTGAAATATTACAAAGAAAACGAAGGCTTCCTGCAAACGCAATTAGGTAACCCAAATGGCCCCGATTCGCCAAACAAAAAATACTACGACCCCCGCGTATGGCTACGCAAAGGCGAAGAAAGCATGATCCAACGCCTGAAAGTGGCGTTTGAAGATTTGAATTGCATTAATCAGCTAGGGTAATTTTTTAGCTGAGTTTTGATGGAATTGAAAAGCAACCTGTGAGGGTTGCTTTTTTTGTTACAATTCTCAACGCTTGATTCTTGCTAACGAATCAGCATCAAAGGTCCGCTTCTGGGCGGAAGCACTTCATTAAGTTTTATTTTATAATGATACACGCCCACTTGATTGGAAGCGCCATCGAATGGTTTAGCATAGCCTTTTGAGTGAAAGATCACATTGCCCCAACGGTTAAAAATTGTCACTTCTGCGTCCGGATATTTGTCAATGCCAATCAATTCCCATCTATCATTAATGCCATCCTGATTGGGCGTAAAGGCATCTGGAATGGATAGTTTGCTGCAATCTAAAACTGCAACTGTTTGTCTGGCAGTGACATTCGGACATGGCGACGGTGATAAAATGGAATAAGTAAGTTCATGCAATCCTATGCCTGCCTGGTTCGGATCAAACAAATTATTTACCACACCCGCGCCCTGAAATATCCCTCCCGCAGGCCTGCCAACCAATGTAATCCGTGCGTTTCCATTGTCACAATCATGCAGAACAGGTTCAAATTCAACTTTTACATTCGGATTGGAAGATTGCTCTATTTCAATTGTATCTGAGAGCAGCTTACATGTCGATGATTCAACAACCGCCCAGTAATTACCGGGCTCAGAAACTGTCAAAGAATTACTATTATTAGCAAGTAAGCTGTTGTCTCTAAACCAAATATAAGAATAGTGCAGATTTTTCGGTCCTACAAGAACCGTTTCGTTAGCTTGTTCGCAGGAAGTTGATGTGCTGTGTTTTTCTAGTTTGAATGACGAGTTGGTCTCTGCGACATAAGCTTTTGTCGATTCAATTGTTTTAGCGCACGGTCCAACGTTAAATACTTTAAATTCATATTCTCCCTCCTTAGTAACTTTTAGATTGCGATCTGTTGCACCCGGAATATCCACGCCATTTAACATCCATTGGCACTGACCGTCCAGCGTTGTTTTAGCATTTAGCACGACTGAACTTCCACTACAGATTGTGGTGCTAGTTACAGGCTTATCGTCCAAATAAACATTTTCATCAGCATCGGACGTAGCTGCGCAATCGATTACTTCCAACAGATATTCCCTTACAGCTTCACCAATTCGTCGACCATCCCTAAGCTCCTCTACGCAAACTGCGAAGACAAATAGCCCAATAGTTTTTGGAAAGACGGAAATCAGTCCGGTTTTAGGATCAATTGAAAGTTTTGGATTTCCCATTATGGCATTGGTTGCATTATACCCATTCTCCCAATTTAAAGGAGCGCCTGATCTTAAATGATATCCTAACGGATCAACTAAGGAGAACCTAAGTTTATCACCCTCTAAATCACTCGCTTCCACTTTATATTCAAATCTCTCGTTCTTGCAAATCAAAAGTTTGGGCAGCGCGCCAATTGTAGGTGTTGAATTGAAAAAAGGATAATTCAAGTACATGATTGGCGGAAACAGGGTTCTAAGTGTTGTGGAGTGAAGCTCAGGGCTTTGAAGATTTCCTATTGCCTCCTGACGGCAGCAGTCTATCCATTCAATATAATAGCCTTCAGGATCAGAATAAGATGGCGGATACATTTTAACATGGGCCTCATAATCTACATACCAGGTATGGTAGCCCGATTCACCAATACACGTCGCTTGCTTATAAACCTTCTTTTTACTAGATTTTTTTTGAAGCTTGAAAGACTCTACTTCTTTACCGTCTGACTTTCTTATCATCCTTACTTTCACTTCGTTTGCTAGAATCAGGCCATTTGACTCATACACATGAAGATTTAAAGAGATGGTATAGTCGACTATAGTGAAGCTATTTTTAATCTGTAAATACCCGCCGATGATGTTATTCCCAAGAACATTAGCCTGAGATAAAAACAAAAAAAATGTATAAGTGACAATTCGGAATTTATTACTAAACATCGCAATCCAATCTTAAGTTAGGATGCTAATGTCCCCTGTTTACACTGATGGAAACGATTTCAATTATTAGAAGGTGGATTCAAATTATTCAGCGGAAACAAGTTTTCTTAAATCACGAGGTGTTCGATAAACTTCCAACTGGCAAGGCAGGAGGGATTGTTTCAAATGAAACATAGTAGAATCAAAACTCCCGCAAAAAATCAGCCTTATTGATAATTGGAATACCTTGAAAAGGATGAAGTACTAAAAAATCTAGATAACCAGTTATGACGAATTAGTTGACACGGCTAGTTCAAAAAAATATTGTCTTTTGGATCCCTGCAATCCAAAACGATCGCTACGGTTTGGTGCAGAAAAACGGTGACAAACTTGTCAGCAAATTCCTCTCGTTCAGTTATAATGAAATATTTGTTGAATTTCGTGTGGAAAAGAACCTTCAAAAATTCACTCCAAGTCGAATATGAATAAATTAAAACCCCTAGATACAATGCTCGCTTTATTGCTGCCGCATTGGTAGAGCGAGGAGATAATGAGGCACTTATAAGTGTGTTCGTATCATGACAATCTATTTTTCATTAAGGATTTGTTCTAATATGTCGTCGTTAAAACCTCTTCCTTCTGACTTCATCCGCAAATTTTCAAAAAATAGCCAGATATCTTCAAGCTTCTTTTCAAAAATCACATTTAGAAAATAATCTAATTTCAAGAAATTTCATGACGTAGCTGAGGATCAGTATTCCGCCACTTTCTTGCTATGCCGTCTTCGACTTCAATTACTATGCGATCCATATCAGCGAAATCACTGTTTTAACAAAAAACTAAAACTAAGTGTTACAGTTAACTCTTAGCACCGGGCCAAATACCCTACAAACTCATAATAATGCGATTCCGATGCGCTAATCCCCAAGTTCGCAGCACTTCGATAACCGGCTTCAACGTATGCCCATACTCGGTTAATGTATATTCCACAACCACCGGGATTGAATCATAAACTGTCCTTTTTACAAGACAATTAGCTTCCCGGTCACGTAATTCCTTTGATAACATTTTATCGGTAATCCCGGGGATCTCTTTGGCGATTTGGGAAAAGCGTTTGTTGCCAAAGAGCAGGGAAATGATGATCTGCAGCTTCTATTTGCCGCTTAAAAGTTCCCAACACATCGCGGACGGACAAGCGCTATTAAAATGAACATTGGCACAGATATGCAATGGTCAACCTGGGAAGGTCTTCTGAAATATTACAAAGAAAACGAAGGCTTCCTGCAAACGCAATTGGGTAACCCAAATGGCCCCGATTCGCCAAACAAAAAATACTACGACCCCCGCGTATGGCTACGCAAAGGCGAAGAAAGCATGATCCAACGTCTGAAAGTGGCGTTTGAAGATTTGAATTGCATTAATCAGCTGGGGTAATTTTTTAGCTGAGTTTTGATGGAATTGAAAAGCAACCTGTGAGGGTTGCTTTTTTTGTGGGCTACTATTTTATTAGTAGCAACGCCCCAGTTTGGACTGGTAAATTATCTGCTAGCTTTATCTTGTACTCGTAAATTCCTGACATTTGAGACGTACCATCAAAAGGCTTTTTATATCCCTTTGAAAAGAATATAACGGTTCCCCATCTGTTAAAAATTGATACTTCTGCATTTGGGTACGATTCTATTCCCTTAATTTCCCAAAATTCATTAATACCATCATCGTTAGGTGTAAATGCCCCTGGAATGTAAATTTTGTTGCAAATTTTTACTACGATTTTACTTTTGGCGGCACAGCCAGTTTCGTTAGTTATAGTAATATCATATTCCCTATTAGATGCAATGTTGATCTTTGGCGACGAGCTTGCAGGATCATCTAAGCCGTCTACAGGATTCCAGCTAAATGAATAATTATTAGAATTTTGTATTTCAATAAGAGTACTCACATTCCTGTCAACACATATTTCCCTTGGAATGTAAGGTTTAGGAATATCATTGACGGTAACTAATTGTTTCAATGTGAGGTTGGGACAATTTCCTCCACGTTCAACAGTATAACTGATTTCATGGGTGCCAACACCTGCGAGATTTGGAAAAAAGGCGGTATTTACAACCCCTGGACCATAAAATTTACCTCCGATTGGGCTGGCTTCCAGTAAAATAGGTTGCTGGTCATCAACACACTTAGGATTTATTGCATCAAACGTTAAAATCGGGCTATCTGAATGTGCAATTGCAATTTCATTGGATGTCCGTGTGCATCCAGCCTCTTCTGCTTGTACGAAATACTTTCCAGCTTCTTTAACAAATCTAGAAGACTCGTGTCCGCTGAGTTGCTTTCCATCAACAAACCACTTGTAGTTTAAACTCTTGATTTCAATTACCCTGATCTCCATCGAATCTCCAGGGCAAAGAACATTCTTTCCGCTTGTCTCTAGGACCAGAGGTTTAGCAGTTTTTTTTGAGAAATCAATAACATCAGAAAGCATATTGCACTTTCCAACAACTTCAATGACAGCTCTGTATTTACCCGGCTCGGTTACAATTAAAGAATCATCATTGTCTATTAACAAGTTATTGCCATTGTACCATTTATACGTATACTGGTTGTTCCTGGGTGCAAAAAGAGTAACTTCATTTGCCTGCATACAAGAATCTATGTTCCCGCTAACCACCAACTTAAACTTCCCCTCCATTCGTTTAATTATAACGGTCTTCAACTTTGTCGGTTCAATGCAGCGGAATGGATGGAAAGCGTTAACCCAATATTCTCCTGGCTTGTCCACCTTGAAGCTAGAACCTGTGGCTCCAACGATTTTCTGACCGTCCCTGACCCACTGATAAGTCCAATCACCAATTAGTTTAGTAGCTAATAAAATTGACTCACCGTCGCATAAATATACTTCGGATACAGGCGTGTCGTTGGAATATATTTTTTTATCTACACAAGCCGATGGATTCAAAGAAAATTCCCTTATTACTTCACCAATCTTTTTTCCACTACGGAACTCCTCAACCTTGACAGCAAAAAAATATAAGCCTCCCAGAGGCTTTACCAGTATCCGGCCTGTCTCTTCATCAATGCTGAGGGGTGGAGTGCCAGGAACGGCATTTTGCAAATCAAACCCATTGATCCATTTTACTTGCTTATTGGGGGACAATTCGTCAAGGGGAGTAACAAGAGAAAACCTTAATTTGTCACCGTCTGGATCACTAGCGAATATCTGATCTTCATAAGCCACATTCTCACAAACTAGAAATTCCTTTATGTCGTCAATTGTCGGTGTCGAGTTGATGAATGGTAGGGACGAAAAATAAAGAGCAGGAAATGAGGTTTTCAGCGTCAGCACAGATGCACCCGGATTTTCTATTGTAAATATATTGACTTGACGACAACAATTGGTCCATAAAAGATAATAGCCATCAGAATCAGAATAGTCAGAAGCATCAACGATTATTTCTGTTTCAAAATTGATGTAACGAACAGTTTTCTCTATCACATTATTGCAAATATCAACCTCAGTACGCTCGTTGTGAAAGTCTGTTTTGTTAAGATTTAACGACCTAATTTCAACTTGATCACGCTTCCGTATGATTTTTACATTTACACTCGTGTCTTCGAATGTTCCGAATGATTCATCTACATCAAGATGAAGCCTTACACTATACTTATTCTCCGAGCTCTTTACATTCAACATTTGTAAATACCCTCCAATTACTATCTCATTCTTAAATAGCAATTTTTGGCTCTCCTCTAGACTCAACGCCCAACACTGGCTGCTCAATGAAATGACAAGCAGTAACCAAACCAAAGTGCTTTTAATATTCATTAACTTTCGACATAAATTTGTGACGACACAATTTTACATTGAAAGCTTAATATGGTCTGTTGCAATGATTCTCCGGTGGAAATGTTTTATTATACGAAATTCGGATTCACCCATTTATCATTTAATAAGTAGTCGGAATACATAAATCATTCAATCGTTTCTACAAATTCATTATCCGCTCCCTATGCGCCATTCCCCACTTCCTTAACACCTCAATTGCCGGCTTCAATGTATGCCCGTATTCGGTCAATGTATATTCCACAACCACCGGAATTGAATCATAAACTGTCCTTTTTACCAGGCAGTTAGCTTCCAGATCACGTAATTCCTTTGATAACATTTTATCCGTGATCCCGGGAATCTCTTTGGCGATTTGAGAAAAGCGTTTGTTGCCGAAGAGCAGGGAAATGATGATCTGCAGCTTCCATTTTCCACTTAACACTTCCAGGGCGTCGCGGACGGGCAAGCGCTATCAAAATGAACATTGACACTGATATGCAATGGTCAACCTGGGAAGGTCTTCTGAAATATTACAAAGAAAACGAAGGCTTCCTGCAAACGCAATTGGGTAACCCAAATGGCCCCGATTCGCCAAACAAAAAATACTACGACCCCCGCGTATGGCTACGCAAAGGCGAAGAAAGCATGATCCAACGTCTGAAAGTGGCGTTTGAAGATTTGAATTGCATTAACCAGCT
>NZ_JAJUXJ010000005.1:0-361831 GCF_021390415.1 Dyadobacter sp. CY327
TATCAAAATGAACATTGACACTGATATGCAATGGTCAACCTGGGAAGGTCTTCTGAAATATTACAAAGAAAACGAAGGCTTCCTGCAAACGCAATTGGGTAACCCAAATGGCCCCGATTCGCCAAACAAAAAATACTACGACCCCCGCGTATGGCTACGCAAAGGCGAAGAAAGCATGATCCAACGTCTGAAAGTGGCGTTTGAAGATTTGAATTGCATTAACCAGCTAGGGTAATTTTAGCTGAGTTTTGTTGGTATTGAAAAGCAACCTGTGAGGGTTGCTTTTTTTGTGTTCACTAAAATCATTATTGCGGCCTGTTCTATTCCAGATATTAAAGTTGAATAAGGCACTCACTGCTGCTCGCAAAGCTCCGTTCCCATTCCAGGACTAACCTTTTAATAAATAGTATTATTAAAAGGTTAAATAAATGTCGCTTTTATACAAAGTTCACATAGCATCTGCTAGATTGCAACCAAATTCCCAGAATCGTGTCCCAGGAATGGAACCTTCTGCATCCAGCTCAACGCAATCATATAAACAGGACAGAGAGCTTTTGCCATTCCGTCATGCTGAACGCATAATTTGAAATGGGTAAACCCTCCTCTAAGCATGTATCATTAATAATTTTTTAATTTCAGTCGGACAGTATGTGCGGTATTGCAGGATTTATAGATTACAAACAAGGATCATCACAAGAAACTTTAATAAAAATAACCAAAGAACTACATCATCGAGGACCCGACGCATCCGGGCATCAAATATTCGATTCTGCTGGTGTACAAATAGGAATGGGCCATCAGCGCCTGGCTATCATTGATTTATCAGATTCCGGAATACAACCAATGCAATTCGGCGACCTTTGGATTGTGTTTAATGGCGAAATTTATAATTATCAAAATATTAAAGAAGAGCTGCTCTTACTTGGGCATCATTTTACAGGCCATTCCGATACCGAGGTTATTTTACACGCATTCCAGCAATGGGGAATTTCATGTGTAGACAAGTTTATTGGAATGTTTGCTTTCGTAATTTACGATGCGAAAGCCCGGACAATACACTGCGTTAGAGACAGGGCAGGAATTAAACCTTTCTTCTACTATTGGCATGACGGCCTGTTTTTGTTTGCTTCCGAATTAAAGGCGTTTCATAAGCACCCACAGTTTAAAAAGGAAATCAACTTTGATGCAGTTGCCGCATTCATGCAGCATGGCCATGTGCCAACACCTCATTGTATTTTTAACTACGCCTATAAGTTACGGCCAGGACATTATCTCAAATTGAACATTGATTCCAGAGCGCTCGATATTGTCAAATACTGGGACGTTTATAGTGCTTATAATAAACCGAAACTGGATATTTCCTTTGAAGAGGCAAAAACAGAAACAGAGAAAATATTAAAATCCGCATTTGAATACAGGATGGTGTCTGACGTTCCTGTCGGTGTATTTCTTAGCGGCGGATATGATAGTGCCTGCCTCACCGCTATCTTACAGAAGGATCGCAATGAAAAACTCAAAACGTTTACCATAGGCGTTCCGGATATTGGCTTGAACGAGTCGGAATATGCAAAAAGTGTGGCCGATCATCTTGGCACAGAGCATCATGAATATAGCTGCACGCAAAAAGAAGCCCTGGAATTAATTTCGGAACTACCCTACTACTATGATGAGCCGTTTGGCGATCAAAGCGCCATTCCAACCATGTTTTTATGCAAAATGACGTCCGATCAGGTGACAGTGGCTTTAAGTGCGGATGGCGGAGATGAGGTTTTTGCCGGTTATACGCGGTATGAGTATATTATGAAATATGGCAATGCACTTAATCGCATTCCAGGTTTCGCCAGAAAGGGTGTTTCCGATATCATGAACTTGATTTCTGCGGACTACATCCCTTTTATGAAAAATAAGTACAACTTTCATGACAGGTACGAAAAATTTAAGTCCCTGCTGAAAGACCCATCTGCCGAAAATATGATGCTCAGCATTAGCCGACAATTTGATGAGGCACAAATCAGTGCATTACTGAATACAAACGTGAATGCGCTTGAAACCTATTACACCAGTGACGAGCTTTCCAAAAATTTTTATTCTCCACTGGCTTATATGATGGCCGTAGACTATCAGACTTTTTTGTTGGATGATGTTTTACAAAAAGTAGATAGGGCGTCTATGGCATTTAGTCTTGAAAGCAGGGAACCGTTTATTGATCATCGTATTATTGAATGGGCTGCTCGATTGCCTGATAACTATAAGTATAGTAATGGAGTCAAAAAATACATTTTAAAGGAAATCGTTTACAAACATATTCCGAAAGAACTAATGGACCGCCCCAAAATGGGATTCCAGATACCTACTGCAAATTGGCTGTCGACCGACTTAAAAAATCAAGTACTATATTATTTAAGTGACGATAATATAGCCAGTCAGGGAATTTTCCGTCTTCCTGCTGTACAAAAACTAAGAGAAGGATTTTTCTCCGGAAAAAAGGAATTTGCACATAAAATATGGTATCTACTTATGTTTCAGATGTGGTATGAGAAGTGGATGGATTGACCATAATCCGCTCTCTATGCGCCATTCCCCACTTCCTTAACACCTCAATTACAGGCTTCAATGTATGCCCATACTCAGTTAATTTATATTCCACAACCACCGGGATTGAATCATAAACTGTCCTTTTTACCAAACAATTAGCTTCCAGATCACGTAATTCCTTTGATAACATTTTATCGGTAATCCCGGGGATCTCTTTGGCAATTTGGGAAAAGCGTTTGTTGCCGAAGAGCAGGGAAATGATGATCTGCAGCTTCCATTTTCCACTTAACACTTCCAAGGCGTCGCGGACGGGCAGGATGCTTTTCGTGCATTCTTCGTGCGTATGCGCTGTCTTTTTCGTTGTAGTCTCTATTTCTGATCTTTCCATGACTGAACTAATTCCGCTATACTTTGGTATAGTACTTACAAATGTATAGCTTATTTATTTAAGTTTGCATATCAAATTTAAACAAAAGAAAATGAATAACCTGATAGAAGATCTGAATTGGAGATATGCTGCAAAAAGAATGAACGGCCAGATAGTTCCGCAAGAAAAACTAGATACAATCCTGGAAGCCATTAAGTTATCACCATCCTCGGTGGGACTGCAACCTTATAACATTGTTGTGATCAGCGATCAGGATACGAAAGATAGGATTTTCAAGGAAGCTGCTCCTCAGCAGCAAATTCCTGAGGCCTCACACTTACTGGTTTTTGCTGCATGGGAGAAAATCACGGCACAGCAAATCACCGATTACATGAACCTGATCGCAACGACCCGTGGCGTTTCAGTTGAGTCGCTTTCTAAATTTCAGGAAAGTGTCACCGGTGGCATACTGAGTCGCTCTGAGGAAGTTAATTTCAACTGGGCGGCACGTCAGGCCTACATTGCGCTTGGACATGCATTGGTTGCGGCAGCGACGGAGCACGTGGACGCGACTCCTATGGAAGGTTTTAACAATGCTAAACTGGATGAGATTCTTGGTCTGACCGAAAAAGGATTAAAAAGTGTTGTCATTATGACGTTGGGTTACCGAGATAGCGAAAATGACGTTTTGTCCAACGCAAAAAAGGTAAGAAGATCGCATGAAGAGCTTTTTATATCGCTTTAATAGACCTCTTTTCAGCACCAACCCTGCGTGAAAAGATTAACATTTGAACACTAACCCACTGAAATTATGAAAGTTGAAATATGGAGTGACGTAATGTGCCCTTTTTGTTATATCGGCAAAAGGAAATTTGAAAAAGCACTTGAACAATTCCCTCAGAAGGATAAGATCCAGGTTGAATGGAAAAGTTTTCAGCTCAATCCGGCTATGAAAACGGAGCCGGGAAAAAGCATCAACGATTATCTGGCGGAGGTGAAAGGCTGGTCGCCGGATTATGCGGCGCAGATGAACGACCATGTGAGTTCGATTGCCGCTGAGGTGGGATTGGAGTACAATATGGATAAAGCTGTGGTTGCAAATTCCTTCGATGCGCATCGCTTTGTTCAGTATGCAAAAACAAAAGGCAAGGGCGACGACGCAGAAGAGCAGTTATTCAAAGCTTATTTTACGGATGGCAAGAACACCGCAGATCATGCAACATTGCTTGATTTGGGAACTCAAATTGGACTTGATACGGAAGAATTGAAATCTGTCCTGGAAGGATCAAAATTCAGTGATGAGGTTCGAAAAGATATTTACGAAGCACAGCAAGTTGGCGCACGCGGCGTTCCTTTCTTTGTTTTGGACAGAAAATACGCTGTTTCTGGTGCCCAGCAGCCGGAAACATTCTTAGGCGCTTTGGAAAAATCATTCTCCGAATGGGAGAAAACAAACCCCGAACCATTGGTTTCCCTGGCCGACGGCGCAAACTGCACGGTCGATGGTCAATGTGATTAAGGCGTAACGGCAGCTTGGTACGGTTATAGAGAAGAGTCAGCAAGGGCACAAATCAGAAATTTCATCTAATTTGTGCTTATTGCAAAAATTGACGATTTACCTCTATGCGTGTTGCGTTGCTCCTGATCATATTATGTATTGGCTTACAGTCGCAGTTAATCGCAGGCGGAATAAAAGGCCGCATCTCTAATGCAAAAGGAGAAGCACTTTCCTATGCCGGCATTGCCGTAAAAGGCACGAGCAACGGAACCATGGCCAATGAAGAAGGTGAATACGAATTTACCTTACTACCAGGAAGTTACGAGGTCATATTTCAGTTTTTGGGATTCAAAAGTGTTTCAAAAAATGTAACAGTCGGCAACGACTTTACAGAACTGAATGTAGTCCTCGAAGAACAGGCGCTTAACCTACGTGAAGCGACTATTGGAAAGGGCAAGGAAGATCCTGCATATAGCATTATGCGGCGGGCTATCGCCAAGGCGCGTTTTCATCAGCTACAACTACGCGGCTACACGGCAAAAGTTTATTCCAGAAGCACCGCACTGCCCACAAAAATTCCATATCTGGTTGAAAAAAGATTGAAAAAAGAGGGCGTTCAGGAAGGAAAAGCAATTCTTAATGAGAGTGTTGCTGAAATAAAATACCGCCGGCCGGCTAGTTATACGCAAAAGATTATTTCGACACGAAACAGTCTGGATAACAGCATTCCCTCTCCCAACGAATATATTTTAGCAAGCCTTTACAGTCCGGAAATAGCCGGAACCATCTCCCCGCTCTCTCCTAGGGCATTTGCCTATTATCGATTTGAATATGAAGGTTATTTCGAAGATCAGGGCCAATTGGTCAACAAAATAAAAGTGATTCCACGCGCTTATGGGGAAGGTGTTTTTAAGGGAAGCCTGTTCATTTTGGAAGATCGCTGGGCCATTCACAGCTATGATTTGCAAACCACTACAAGCGGACTGAACATTTCTGCCAAACAGATTTTCAGCCCGGTTCAGAATGTGTGGATTCCTGTGAATCAGCAGTTTCGCATTAATGGAAGTTATTTGGGCTTTGCAGGAGAATTCAAATATCTGGTTTCCCTGACTTACCAGAAACTGGATATCGATCCGGGCCTGAAAGAAGACATTGTCATTGCAGATCACGAAAAGGAAGATGTGAAGGAGGCAAACCGGAAGGAAAATCTTGAAAAATTGATCCGCGAACAGAAGCAATTCTCGACCAAGGATTTCCGAAAACTCACCAAGGAATACGAGAAAGAGCAGAAAAAAGAACGCAAAATGGAAGGCGGCAGCGATCGGCTGGTGCGCCAGGATTCGATTATCATCGACTCTATGGCTAACAAACGCGACACCACTTATTGGCAAGCACTCCGCCCTATCCCACTGACAAAATCGGAAGTGACCAGTTATGTGCTGCAAGACAGCATTAAAGTGGTAAAAGATGCGATTCGCGAAAAAAGAAAGCCCGACTCGCTGGCATTCAGGCCGCTGCACTTGATTACAGGTAACACTTATGCGCTGGGCAACAGGCGAACGTTCTACTTCAAAAGCCCGATCCTGTCAATCAGTTACAACACAGTCGAAGGAAATGCTATCAACTTTCTTACTGAATGGGAAAAGAAATGGGGCAAGTCATACCGCTTCAGCATTAGTCCGCTCGTCCGCTATTCTTTCGGGCGCAAAAGGGTTTATGGAAACCTGACAACCAACATTGGCAATGACAAATGGAATCTTATGCTATCCGGTGGAGAAATGGCCAGTCAGATCAACAATAACAACCCCATTCCTCCCCTTCCCAACAGCATTGCGGCCAGGTTTTTTGACCGGAACTTTATGAAGCTGTATCAAAAACAATATGGCCGGGCCGAGTTTTCACTGCGCAACATTGCTGATGTTTTTAGTCTGAATGCAGGATTAGAATTTGAGCACAGAAAAGAGCTTTTCAACCAGGAAAGTGCGCGTCCTATTTTCTTCTGGAGTCAATATTATTACACACCCAACCGCCCAGAAAACAGGGAATTGCAAAACACCGGCTTCGCTATACACAATGCAACTATTCTGGACCTGACCGCAACCGTGCGTCCGTGGCGGCGTTACCTGATCAGGAATGGTGAAAAACGATATTTAAGAAGCAAAGGACCATCATTTAGTCTTAATTATAAAACTGGTCTTGGATTTGCCGGAGATGTGGATTACTCAATGCTGCAAGGAAACATTCGCCAGAATTTGAGCCTGGGGCCGCGGAGTAATCTTGAATATTATGTAAATGGCGGCGGTTTTTTGAGTACAAAACAAATGTATTTCCCTGATTACCGTCACTTCATGGGAAATGAGTTCTTTTTCCAGTATGCCTATCCGCCCGACCAGTTCCGAATGCTGCAATATTACCGTTACAGTACGTCATCCTGGTTTTTTCAGGCGCATGCCACCTGGACTTCGCAGCGATTTGCGCTTACCCGTATTGAAGCACTGCGGATCACAGGCATCTCGGAAACGCTGCAATTGCATTATCTGAGAGTGCCAACAATCCGCAATTACACCGAGGCGGTTTATGGAATTGATGACATCCTTCGCATTATCCGCCTGGAAGCCGTCGCCCAGTTCCACGGCAGCCATTTCAAGGGAATGGGTTGGCGCGTGGGGACTTCCATTAAGTTTGGACGATAAAAAAGGCATTCAATTATGTGCATAAAAAAGGGGCTTTCTCAGTTGAGAAAGCCCCTTTTTACCACTTCAATTTTATCACTTTACGACTTTATCAGCTTTGAACCGCGGCAATTCTTTCGATATAGACGGATAGGAGTTGTTATCCGGATTAATGTCCGCCATTCGCTGACTTGGATCTATGACGATCCTTTCAATGTCAGCAAGATTTCTGTCGATCGTAAATGAATATTCCGGATAAGTCCAGCCCCAATCATTCAGTAATGTGGTTTTGGAATACATTGCTTCTGATTTTTCTCCGCGCATGAGTTCCAGGGGAATGTTGAAGTTTTCCTGACTTCCGTCTTTATAACTTACCACAACATCCAATGGCATAGGCATCTGGCCTATTTTTTCCAAAACAACAGTTGTTTTAGCTGCATTGGATACAACCTCTTTAATGCCATAGTCAATGGTTTTGGTTGTTCCTACAAAATCCTCCCAGTACCAATCCAGTTCAAGACCCGATTCTTTTTCCATGATCCGTTTCAGATCATTGGGGTTAGGATGTTTGAATTTCCACTCGTTATAATAGCGTTTCATGCCACTTTCCAACTTCTGGCTGCCGATAATGTAGCCTAGCTGATTAAGGAAAACTGCGCCTTTGGCATAACTGGCCGTGCTATATGCGCGATTTGTGTTGAAATGATCGGCATGTGTGGTCAATGGTTCTTCCAGACCTGACTTTACCAGATTGCGATAACCTGCCGTGCTTCCCCGCTGAGCATCCAGTCTTGAAGGAAACAATTCAGCCATGACAATGTTCTGCGCATAGCTGGTAAAACCTTCGTCCATCCACGCATATTTGGATTCGTTTGTGCCTAATATCTGCTGAAACCAGCTGTGAATGGATTCATGAACCGTTACACTTACCAATCCGCCCAGGTTCTGACGCCCGGTAATCAATGTTGCCATGGCATACTCCATTCCGCCATCACCACCCTGAATTACCGAATACTGCTTGTAAGGATAGCGCCCAAACTTCTCATTCATAATCTTGAAACAACGCACAGCAAGCGGTTCCATTTCTTTCCAGACATTGGCTAAGGTATCTGTTTGATAAAAGAAATGCATATCCAGATTGTCATCCACTTTGATGACGTCATGCTTGTAATCACGATCCGCAGCCCACATGAAATCATGGACTTCGGGTGCGAGGAAATGCCAGGTTAATTTGTCGCCGGGCTTGTGTTTCACCTCTTTCTGGGTGTAGCCGTGGCCAATCTTATCCGGATTTTGCAGGTAACCACTCGCCGCCACGACATAAGAAGCATCTATGGTCAGTTTCACATCAAAATCACCCCAGACGCCATAAAATTCCCTGGCTATATAAGGATTCGCATGCCAGCCTTCGTAGTCATACTCACTCATTTTGGGATACCATTGCGCCATCGAATAATCGATGCCTTCCGCGTTGTCGCGGCCAGTGCGGCGGATCTGAATCGGGACTTGTGCTTCGAAGTCCATCTCAAATGTATGCTGCGATTTAGGAAGGATCTTTTCGTTCAATGTCACTTCCAGGATCGTCCCAACCACTTCATATTTTACAGCCTTACCATTATGCTTCAACGAAAGCACTTTTTCGTAGCCAATTTCAGAAGGGGTTAATTTGGAAATACGGTCTTTTACACGTGGGTCCGGGTCGCTGATGGTGCGGGAGCGAACGTCCATCTGGCTGCCTGGCTGGAATGCATTCAGGTATAAGTGGTAAAAAACCTTATGGAGCGTGTCGGGGGAATTATTGCTGTAAATCAGCTTTTGCTTTCCTTTATATTGATGCTTGGTGGCGTCAAAATCAACTTCCATCTGATACTTCACGCGCTGCTGCCAACGATCACTTTGTGCTGAAACCTGCAAGCTGATCGCAGTCATTGCCAACACGATAAAATTCAACTTCATTCGTACTCTTTTTGGTTTGTTATAATGCAAAATAAGTGTTTTGTTCGGTTTTCTCAGGATTGAAAACGTGAGAGGCATTAGAATATTCGGAAGCATCAAAGAAAAAACCGTAAAAATGGGCATCATTCTCCCCATAAAAACAGTAACAATTCTTCTATTTTCGCCAAAATTCCGATGCGGATGAACGTTTTATGGCGTCGGCAGCTTTTGGCACATAATTGGTAAAACTGTTTTCATATTTCATTATGAACTAAAACCATTTGTCAATTATGTTAAGATGGACCGTAATTTTTCTGATAGTTGCCATTATTGCCGGTGTATTGGGCTTTGGTGGAATTGCTGCCGGAGCAGCTGGAATCGCTAAAATTCTTTTCTTCGTATTCCTTGTACTATTTGTGTTGAGCTTAATTAGCCGTGGAGTCGGGCGATCCTGACGATAACGGAACAATATTAAAAAAGCGGACAATTGTCCGCTTTTTTCGTTTGTATGCTATTCCCATTCAATGGTTGCCGGCGGCTTCGACGAAATGTCGTAAACCACGCGGTTAACACCTTTTACTCTATTGATAATGTCATTGGAAACCTCAGCAAGGAAATCATATGGCAAATGCGCCCAGTCGGCTGTCATTCCATCAATCGAGGTCACAGCACGAAGAGCAACTACACTTTCGTAAGTCCGCTCATCCCCCATCACACCCACACTTTGAACCGGCAAAAGCATAGCGCCTGCCTGCCAGACGTCTTTATATAAATTCCATTTGCGGAGCCCGCCGATAAAAATAGCGTCCACTTCCTGCAAGATCGCTACTTTCTCCGGAGTGATTTCTCCTAAGATACGAATGGCAAGTCCGGGACCCGGGAACGGATGACGGCCTAATATTTTTTCATCAATGCCCAATGTCCGGCCCACAGCCCTTACTTCATCTTTAAACAAAGTATTCAGCGGCTCAACGATTTTCAGTTTCATGAAATCCGGCAAACCACCCACATTATGGTGCGATTTGATCGTTGCAGACGGCCCGTTAATAGAAACCGACTCAATAACATCCGGATAGATCGTTCCCTGTCCCAGCCATTTCACTTCCTCAATCAAATGTGCTTCCTGATCAAAAATATCAATGAAGGATTTGCCAATTGCTTTCCGCTTCGCTTCGGGCTCCGACAGTCCGTTTAGGGATTGGTAAAAGTGTGATTTTGAATCAACACCTTTGATATTTAAGCCCATATCCTGGTAAGAATGAAGCACTTCCGCGAATTCATCCTTACGCAAAAGACCATTATCAACGAAAATGCAATATAGATTTGAGCCGATGGCCTGGTGAACCAGCGTAGCAGCAACCGTAGAATCTACACCGCCCGAAAGCGCCATTACCACCTTATCATTGCCCAGCTTCTTGCGAAGGTTTGCAATGGTTTGTTCTACAAAAGATTCTGCTGTCCAATCCTGCTTGCAACCACAAATTTTGGCTACAAAATTGTACATCAGCTTCTTACCTTCGGTCGTATGCGTAACCTCGGGGTGAAACTGAATGCCGTATGTAAGTTCATTTTCAATTTTGAATGCAGCCACTTTCACCGATTCTGTCGAAGCGATCACGTGGAAGTCGTTCGGGGCGCGAACAATGGTATCGCCGTGTGACATCCAAACCTGAGAAGACTCCGATAATCCGGCCAGCAATGAGGAATCCGTATCGTCAATAACCAGACGGGCGCGGCCATATTCTCGGTGCTGCGAAGGTTTCACATCGCCACCCAGCTCCTGCGCCAGCAATTGCGCACCGTAGCAAACGCCCAGAACAGGCACTATTTTACGGAACTGATCCAAATCTATTCGCGGTGCGTCGGTATCCCGAACGGAACATGGGCTTCCGGAAAGAATTACGCCTTTAATGTTGGGAGTGAGGTCGGGGAAATTATTGTAAGGATGGATTTCACAATAAACATTAAGCTCACGAACACGACGTGCTATTAACTGAGTGTATTGCGAACCAAAATCTAAAATCAGAATTTGTTCAGTCATATAAATGCTATCTAAAACGCAAATGTAGGGAGATTGGCCCAAATCAAAAAACCGGATTTAATCATTCTGCTGGCGGACAAATGCATTATACGCGGGCAAATTTTAATTTTTTCAATGTAAATTTGTACAAACGCTGCGTTCTGATTACCTTTACGTAAATTTTCAATATATAATTAATATGAATCAAGGAACAGTAAAATTCTTTAATGACTCAAAAGGTTACGGGTTTATTAAAGACACAGAAACAGGACAGGACTACTTTGTACACATCTCCGGTCTTGTGGACGAAGTTCGCGAAAATGACGACGTTACTTTTGATCTTCAGGAAGGACGTAAAGGGCTTAACGCGATCAATGTTAAGCTTGCCTGATAGGGACTTAATATAAAAATGTAAAAACCGCTTCTCGAAGCGGTTTTTTTTGTGCCCTGGTCATTCACAACGGCATTTTACCACTTAAACTTTTTTTCTCGCCACATGCAACTTTCTTTATTCCCTTTGTATCTATCAAGCAAACAACAGGCACACATTATCCGCTTATGTAACATTAAAACCACTTATGTAATCTAAGGTTCTATGTTATACAAAGTACTTACTTTTACACTGTACCGGAAAGGAAAATAACGCACCCGAAGCCGGACACTGAACATAATCTATTAGCCATGAAATTCTTATTAAACCTAACTGTAGCGCTGCTGCTGGCTGGAACTTTTGTGCAGGCACAAACCACTTCCGCCACTCCCGGCAAGGGAAAAGTATCCGGGGCAATCCTGGATGAAAAAGCCCAGCCTTTTCCGTTTGTCAATGTATTATTATTAAAGGCAAGCGATTCCACCCTGGTGAAAGGGCTTGCGGCTGACGACGGCGGTAAATTTTTATTCGACCAAGTTCCAGCCGGCAAATTCCTGACGCTGGTTTCGATGGTCGGTTACCAAAAAAGTTACAGCGCACCTTTCAATGTCAATGACGACGCTGTTGAACTTCCCACCATTTCCCTAAAAACCGACACGCAGGCATTGAATGAAGTGACGGTCGTTGCTAAAAAACCATTCATCGAACAGCAGATTGACCGTACTGTTGTGAATGTCGAGAATAGCATCGTTTCTGCGGGTGCCACGGCGCTGGAAGTTCTGGAACGTGCACCTGGCGTAACGGTTGACCAGCAAAATGAGCAATTGAAATTGCGCGGAAAAGAAGGTGTAATCGTTCAAATTGATGGAAAACAGACCTTTCTATCCCAACAAGAACTCATCACGCTCCTGCGCAACACGCCCAGTGATAACATCGAAAAAATCGAGCTGATCACCAACCCTTCTGCCAAATACGACGCTGCCGGAAATTCCGGGATCATCAACATTAAGATGAAGCGCAACAAAAATTATGGCACGAACGGAAACCTTAACTTAGGCGCCGCCTACGCCAAATACGGAAGATCCAACGCCACGGCAACTGTTAATCACCGCGCCGGAAAATTAAGCACATTCATCAGCGGAGGCGCTTTTTTCAACAAAGGATTCAATAACAACGACATTTATAGAAGGATCCCGTTCGAAGATAAGGTGACGATTTTTGATCAAAAAACAGAGCGCACCAATAAATCACAATATTATAATGTAAGGGCCGGTGCTGATTACTTTGTTACGGATAAAACAACGGTTGGAGTGCTGGTTTCAGGATTTTATAACAATTGGAGCAATCCATTCGGACAAACCAACACCAGAATCCTGAATGAAGATTTAAGCCTGCAGCGCACATTCAGAACGGATGTTTTCAATGGTGGCAAAATGAACAATGTGAGCGCCAACGCCAATTTGAAGCATCAATTTGACGATAAAGGCAAGGAACTGACATTCGATGTGGACTTTGTCAATTACAGCGGCAGCAAGAAAAGCAACCTGGATACGCGCTATTTCACTCCCCAAGGCCAGGAAGAAACCGGCAGCCGTGAAGCAGTCAGAAACAACATGCCTTCCGACATTAACATTGGCGTTGCCAAACTCGATTACGCGCAGCCATTGGGCAAAGGAAAATTTGAAACAGGCTTGAAAACCAGCTTCGTAGCTTCCGATAATGATATGATTTTTGAAACAAAAGCAGACGAATGGGTGCTGGACCCATCGCGCTCCAACCGCTTCAAATACACCGAAAACGTGAACGCCGCCTATGTGAACTACAATGCCAAAATCACGAAAAAACTAAGCTATCAATTAGGCCTTCGTGCAGAGCACACGCATTCCATTGGTAACTCGGTGACATTGAACCAGAAGCGTGATCGGAATTATGTCAATCTTTTCCCAAGCGTTTTCCTGTCGCAGCAACTCGACACGAACAATGTGCTGAATATTTCTTACAGCCGCCGCATTGATCGTCCTAACTATCAGTCGCTTAACCCGTTCGAATTTTATCTGGATCCTTACACATTCCAGCGCGGTAACCCGAATCTGAAACCGCAATACACGAATTCATTCCAGTTGGTCCACGTTTACAAAAGCAAAATCAACACGACGCTTGCTTACAGCCGCATTAAGGACATGATTGCTGATGAGCTTCCTCAACAGATTGCTTCTGAAAATAAAACATTTGTAACATCGGATAACCTTGATAACCAGGACAATGTAAGCTTGACCGTTTCATTCCCCGTCACATTTACAAAATGGTGGAGCTTACAAGCGAATTTCACCGGGGTTTACAACGCATATAACTCTATTTACCTCGATCAAAAGCTGGAAATCAAGCAGGCATCGTGGAATATGTATGCTAGCAACCAATTTACTTTGGGCAAAGGATGGTCCGCTGAGATCTCCGGATGGTATAACAGCAGAGCGTTCTACGGATTATATGCTGCGAACCCGATGGGGATGCTGAACGCAGGTTTGCAAAAGAACATTTTGAATAAAAAAGGAACGATCCGTCTGAATGTAAACGACATTTTCTGGACAAACCGGTTCAATGGAACTGCGATTTACAAAGACATCGATTTTAAAGTGAAGTCTGAGTGGCCGAGCCGCCAGTTCAGGCTGACGTTTACTTACAATTTTGGTAATCAAAATGTAAAAGGCGCCCGCCAGCGTAATACGGGTTCTGACGATCTTCAGAAACGTGCCGGTGGAGGCAGTTAAGTTGGAATTCCGGTCTGGGCGGACCCGCCGATCGAGGCATCCGTTCTGTGACCCGTGTTCATAAATTAGTTAGGTTTGTTATGCAGAAAAACCATCCCGCGCTATGCGAGATGGTTTTCTTATTTTTTAACCAAACTGATTTCAAAAACAAAAGCCTAAGCTTCCAATGCAGCAACACCAGGAAGCACTTTGCCTTCCATATATTCAAGCAATGCACCGCCGCCCGTAGAAACGTAGCTCACGCGATCGCCATAACCTGCATTGTTGATCGCAGAAGCAGAATCACCACCGCCGATCAAAGAGAACGCATCATTTTCTTCCGTTACCGCCACCACTGACTCAGCGATTGCATTGGTTCCCTGCGCGAAGTTTGCGAATTCAAAAACACCCATCGGACCATTCCAAAGAACCGTTTTCGAGTTTTTAATGATTTCGGAGAATATCTTGATGGTTTCAGGACCAATGTCAAGGCCTTCCCACTCGTCCGGAATTTCGCCGGCTGCAACCACTTTGCGCTGCGCGTCATTGCTGAACTTATCTGCAATCACAGTGTCAACTGGCAATACGAGGTTAACGCCTTTTTCTTTGGCTTTTTTCACCAATTCAAGCGTAAGATCTTGCTTATCAGCCTCTAACAGCGACTTGCCGATCTTTCCACCTTGTGCTTTGGAAAATGTATAGGACATTCCGCCGCCGATGATAAGGTTATCCACCTTGTCGATCAGTCGCTCGATGATCAATATTTTATCTGAGATTTTGGCCCCGCCCATGATCGCTGTGAATGGTCTTTCAGAATGCTCCAAAAGACGCTCCGCGTTATCAAGTTCAGCCTGCATCACATAACCGCAAACTTTATCCGCAAAGAATTTGCCGATCACAGCCGTAGAAGCGTGTGCGCGGTGAGCCGTTCCAAACGCATCCATTACCCACACATCACCCAGTTTCGAAAGCTTCTCTGCAAAACCCTCGTCCCCTTTTTCTTCTTCTTTATAAAAACGAAGATTTTCCAATAACAAAACCTCACCTGCATTTAATGAAGCCGCCAGATCCGTAGCACTTTGACCGATGCAATCATCAGCAAACTTTACCGTTTTACCCAGGATCAAAGACAATGGGTTAACCAGGTGTTTCAGGGAATATTTTTCAGTAGGCCCGTCTTTCGGGCGTCCCAGGTGTGACATCAGAATGACAGATCCTCCATCATTCAAAATTTTACTGATAGTAGGAATAGTTGCTTTGATCCGGGTGTCGTCCGTGATCTCGAATTTGTCATTAAGCGGAACATTAAAGT
Organism: Dyadobacter sp. CY327; assembly: GCF_021390415.1. Lineage (NCBI taxonomy): Bacteria > Pseudomonadati > Bacteroidota > Cytophagia > Cytophagales > Spirosomataceae > Dyadobacter > Dyadobacter sp. CY327. Next base: position 15,457 of record NZ_JAJUXJ010000005.1, read on the forward strand.
CCACGCGGACTAGGGCCTTTTTGCCGGAAAAATCGTACGAATCTAATGTTGTCATGGGCATGTAAAATTGTTTTCCATAGGCAGCAAATGTAATCCAATTTCTTTATTATATACTATGATATCAAGAAAATGCGGTATTTGTAATAGGTATAATGCAATTTATACTATCAATTTTTCTAAAAAATCGTCAATTAACAAAATTTTAATCCTTTTCACAGAAGTTATGCAGAACCGTAAAATCTAAGCCGCATTTCTTTCTTCAAAAAGCTTTATTTTGGTAACTTTAATTTTAAATCGAATCCTTACAATCCGTTTTTATCGAAGTGCTACCGAATCCATTTGTGCAGAATATCGAGTTTCCGACGGATCTTCCACCTAAATATTACCACGATTATTTCAACTATGTGCTGGAATTTGTCCGGAAGCGCTACGCCCATGTTTTGAACGAAACGGAGACGCGGTTTCTGGATGATTACGACTCGCTTTCGGAAGATGCGCAATGTCTTTTTATTCGTTTCAGCAATCGCAGCAAGTCTTTTTTCCGGGTCAACAGCCTCTCTTACGCTGAGATCAACGACCTTCCGGCTGTGCTGAATGAGCTTTTGGAAAAAGATTTTATCGAGTCGATTTGCGACGCGCATGAAGGTCGGTTTGCAGAGATCATGGAGCTTTTCACTAAGCCGGAACATTTGCTGTTCACCAAGATCCTTACCCCCGACATTATGCCCGCTAAAACCATCAAAAAGCCCGATCTGGTGCGCTGGCTGATGCATGAATATGATTTCAAAACGCTTTGCGAGATCATTACGGAGCATGAGCCGGTGGTGAAAGTTTCCTATGAAGCCGAAGTGATGGTGATGAAATTCCTGTTTTTCGGGAACCGGAATGCGGATATGACCGAGTTTGTGATCCGCGATCTGGGTCATGTGCGCTTCAATTCCTTTGATGAACAGCATCTGGCCATTCAGTTTGAGACCCGGAAAGATGTGGACGACACATTAATGGTCTCATTGATGAAAGAGACTTTCGACGTGCTGAAAGCCGATCTGCCGCCGGAAGAAATTTTTGACTGGTTTATGAACTGGCATGTAGGCAACGGAACGGGATTAAGTCCGAAAGCGATTCCGTCCTTCAATATGTTCATTCTCAGGGTCAGCGCGTGGCTGGAACGGAAGAAAATGTTGTCGCAGGCATTGAGCATTTATCAGTTGACCAATGATGCGCCTGCGCGCGAACGGCGTGTGCGGCTGCTTTACAACCTGGGCGAAATCGACGAAGCACTGGCCTTATGCGAAGAAATTGCCGAAAATCCGCAAAACGCAGACGAGCGCTATTTCAGTCTGGATTTTCATGAAAGAATCAAGAACAAAAAAACCCGGATCGTCAAACGCACAACCCAGGCGCTGAAATCGGCCGAGGCCATCGAAGTGCCGATTATGTATCGTTACCAGGTCGAACTGGGCGCTATACATTATTACAGAGAGCGCGGCTATCAGGCATTTTTTAGCGAAAATGAGCCCTGGCGGACTTTATTCGGACTGCTGTTTTGGGATGCCATTTACGACACCAATGTGCAGACCATTCACAACCCCCTGCAACGCGTCCCAACCGATTTTTTCCTGCCCGATTTTTATTACAAAAGAGCAGCACAGCTGAAAGAGCGCCTCGAAGCGGCACATTCCAAGGAGATCATTGAGGAGCTCGTCACGCGCACTTACATGGAAAAATACGGCATTACCAACGTGCTGGTGCCTTGGTACGAGGGCGCTTTGGAAAAAGTGCTCGTATTGATTTCGCTGCTAAGCCCCGAGCAGATCCATCTGGTAATGATGGAAATTGCATTAAACCTGCGGGAAAACACGCGTGGCTTTCCCGACTTACTGGTTTGGAATGAAACCGAATATGCTTTTATTGAAATAAAATCCCCTACGGATCACCTGTCATCCAGGCAGTTACACTGGCAGCACTTCTTCAAGGAACACAATGTGCAAAGCCGTATTGTGCGCGTAAAATGGCTGAAAGACGAAGTTTCAATCGATCTCGAAAGTGGCGACAACGGGCAAATGATCTGACGCATATTTCTCGTCAATCACCTTTGTATCAGACCCTTTCAACTTGCTTCCCTGCTTGGACATGATGAAATCAATCGTCTTGTTCGGGGTTTCTACCGGAATGGTGGGTTTGCAGTCGGAGCAGGTTCTGGTGAAATATTTGTCAAAATAAGCGATGACCGGGCTTTCGGGAACTGCATTGAAATCGCCGGCCAGGATCATAGGCAATGTTGTTTTACCTAACTTTTCCATGATCGTCTCTGCTTGTAAAAGACGGTTTGGCTCTTTTAAACCAAGATGCGTGCTTGCAAACATCATTTTTTGCTTGTTAGGCAATGTTACCGTGATTGCCGCGACCGTCCGGTTTTCTTCCGGCTTGTCGGCATGGATCGGCAATGCATATCTTACAGAATCTTCTATTTTGTATTTGCTCAAAACGGCAACGCCATAATCCCCACCCTGATGGTCAATGGCTTTGGAAAAATAAAATTGCATGCCGGTTAACGCGGCAAGTTGCTGCGCCTGGTTTTTCCCTTTTCCGGAGCGCTCGGTGTTCACGTCCACTTCCTGCAAGGCCACAAAATCGGGTTTTTCAGCATTAATGACCTTTGCAATGGCTTCCACATCGATTTTATCCCCGGCCGACGGCGGGTTACAATGGTGAATGTTGTAGGTCATCACTTTGAATTTGTATTTTTTGACCGGCGGATCGGTCGAAGGGCTGGCGAAAGCAGAGAATGCAAGCAGGACAAGCAGACTAAAAAGGCTATTTTTCATAAAGAATTTGAGGTTTAGGAAATTGCTGAACCAAAAGTAGTGGATAGATTTAAAACCGTTTGCTATCATTACACATCAATTCACAAAGCTTAATCAAATGATAAAGAAATTTCTGCTTACCGCCGCGCTCCTGGCCGGTTTCGGGACGTCTTTTGCACAAACCAAACCGGAAGATGTGAAGACTTTCACATTGGCTAACGGCATGAAATTCCTGGTGCTGGAAGACAAATCGATCCCCAACGCCAACATGTATCTGTTCTGGAAAGTGGGTTCGCGGAATGAGGTGCATGGCATTACGGGCCTCTCCCACTTTTTCGAGCATATGATGTTCAATGGCTCCAAAAACTTCGGCCCCAAGGAATTTGACCGTTTTATGGAAGCCAACGGCGGTTCCAATAATGCTTATACCACCGAAAATGTAACCGTCTACACCGACTGGTTCCAGAAAGATGCATTAGAACCGATCTTCAAACTTGAATCGGACCGCATTGCCAGCCTGTCCATCGACCCGAAAATGGTGGAAAGCGAACGCGGCGTGGTGCTTTCCGAGCGCAGCACGGGTTTGGAAAACAGCAATTACAGGCTCATCGGCGAGCTGGTGCAATCGGTTGCTTTTCAGGAACATCCTTATATGTTCCCGGTAATTGGTTTTGAGTCTGACATTAAAAGCTGGACGCAGGAGGATTTGGAGAATTATTTCAAAACTTACTATTCGCCCAATAATGCGACGGTGGTTGTGGTCGGCGATGTGACTTTGGAACAGGTCAAAAAAATGGCAGATCAATACATGGCGCCCATCCCGACAAGAGGTTTGCCGCCAAAGATCAGAACCGTAGAGCCACAGCAGAATGGCGAAAGAAGGGTAACTGCCTATAAAGACATTGCCGCTCCGAATATTCTCATGGCCTACCACATTCCTGAAACCAAACATGAGGACTTTTATGCGCTGGATTTATTGAGCAGTTTGCTTACTTCCGGCAATTCGTCACGTCTTACCAAATCGCTGGTCATGGACTCCACCCTTGCGATGAATGTTTCCAGCGTCACCGACCAAAGTTTCGACCCAAGTCTTTTTCTGATTTACGCCATTGCCAATAGCAATGTTTCTGCACCGGACCTCGAAAAAGCGATTAGTATTCAAATTGATATGATTATAAAAGACGGTGTAAAAGGCGAAGAACTTCAAAAAGTGAAAAATCAGAAGCTGATGGAATTTTATCGGACATTAGAAACCATTAATGGTAAAGCAAATAGTCTGGGCAGTTATGATGTGTTTTTTGGAGATTATAAAAAAATGTTCGAAGCGCCGGAATTGTATAAAAAAGTGACTGTGGACGACATTAAGCGCGTTGCTGCAAAATATTTTACCGAGCGCAACCGGACGGTGGGTTATCTGCTTCCTGAAAAATCAAAATAGCCAAAACCTCACACCGACATTCATTTATCAAATTGAAATATGAAAAAGATACTATTTGTGTTTCTGGCGATGCTCACGCTTTCGGCCTCGGCACAAAACAACTTTAAAGTGCCGCCTTTTGAAAAATTCAAGCTCAAAAACGGCCTGACCATTTACCTGATGGAACAACACGAAGTCCCGCTCATCAATGTCTCGGCTGTTTTTGACGCCGGTGCTATCAATGACGGCCAGCGTTACGGACTTGCGGGCTTAACCGCTGACGCACTGCTTTTTGGCACTGAAAAATACACCAAACCGCAGATCGAAGAAATGATCGATTTCGTGGGCGCGAGCATTAATACGTATGCCAGCAAAGATATGGCAGGTCTGACTTCGTCATTTGCGACCAAGGATCAGGAAAAACTGTTTGACATCATTCAGCAGGTGATTATGCACCCCGTTTTTGACAAAACAGAATTTGAAAAGCACAAGCAGCGCCTTACGCAGGAACTGATCCGGGAAAAAGAGAGCCCGCGCTCGGTAATCAATGCTTACATGAATGCATTCATGTTCAACGACTTCCCGTACGCCGCACCCACCGGTGGCACACCGGCAACCATCGAAAAACTATCCGCAACGGACGCAAAAGCATTTTACGAGAGCAACTACACGTCGGGCCTCGGCGCGATTGCGATCGTAGGCGATTTCAAAGCAGCGGATATGAAAAAGAAAATAACCACCCTCTTCGGAAGTTGGAAAACAGCGCCTTACCGCATGGTAAAACGCGTTGCCCCCGATCTGGAATTCGAAAAAAGTCGCGTGTTATTGGTTGACAAGCCGGATGCCAGGGAAACTACATTTGTTATTGGTGGAAAAGGAATCGATTATAATTCAGCCGATTACGTGCCGGTCCTGGTTGTGAACACGATTTTAGGCGGACGTTTCACTTCCTGGCTGAATGATGCATTACGCGTCAATTCGGGCCTTACTTATGGTGCAAGAAGCGGTTTTAGCCGTTACAAATTCGCAGGAACGTTTGCGATCAGCACATTTACCAAAAACTCCACAACGGTTCCTGCGGTGGATATGGCGTTGCAGGTTTTGGATAGTTTGCACAAAACAGGCATTAATGATGAGATTCTGAAATCAGCCAAAGCTTACGTAAAAGGCAGCTTCCCGCCCGCCTACGAATCCGCGGGAGCGCTCGCAAGGCTCCTGACGGATATGCACTTCTACCACTTCGACGAAAGCTTTATCAACACATTCCAAACAAAAGTAGACGGGCTGACCACTGAAAAAACAAAAGAGATCATTGCCACTTACTTCCCGAAAGACAAGCTGCAATTTGTGATGGTAGGCAAAGCGGACGAGATACGCGAATCAGTCAAAAAATATGGTGAATTAACCGAAAAGCAGATCAAGGCAGACGGATTTTAGTATAACGAGCGTTCTGTTAGCTTTTAAACGAACATTAACCATTCTATAAATGAACAAACTACTGAAAACCTGCCTTTTCGCAGCCGCAGCCTTTACAAGCCAGCCCGATCTGTTTGCGCAGGGCAATGTCTACACGAACCCAATCGGCTTGCAAGCTTATACATTCCGGGGGAGCTGGGATAAGGGGATTGAGGCTACTTTGGATACGATCAAGTCTTTGGGCGTGACGGAAATGGAAGGCGGGCCGATAAAAGGCATGACGAACGAAGAACTGCGTAAGCAGCTTGATAAGCGCGGCATCAAAATGGTTTCCATCGGCGCCGATTACAACAAACTGGCCGAAAGCAGCGCGCAGACTATTGCCGATGCAAAAGCACTGGGCGCAAAATACGTGATGGTCGCCTGGATTCCTCACAAAGGCAAATTCGACCTCGAAACAGCGAAAAAGGCAGTTGCTGATTTCAACAAAGCCGGGAAAGAACTGAAAGAAGCAGGCATAGAGCTTACTTACCACAACCATGGCTATGAATTCGAGCCTTACGAGGACGGAACATTGTTTGACTATCTTGTCAAAAACACGAATCCGGAATACGTAAACTTCGAAATGGATGTGCTATGGACTGCATTTCCGGGACAAGACCCAGCGAAATTGCTCATGAAATATCCAACCCGCTGGAAGCTAATGCACTTGAAAGACCTGAAAAAAGGCGTAGTAGGCAACCTCTCCGGCGGAACGCCAACAACCAACGACGTGGCATTAGGAACAGGCTCCATCGACATCCCAGCCACACTGAAAGCAGCGAAGAAAGTTGGGATCAAGCACTATTTCATCGAGGATGAGAGCCCTTCATATCTGAAGCAAATCCCTCAGACCATTGCTTATATAAAGGGGATTAAGGAGTAGCAAGTTAACCCCCTCTGTCACCCTGAGCGGACGGGGCCGCCCGGCGGTCGAAGGGCTGGTACTTACGAAGGCGCCTTCGTAAGTACCGGCCCTTCGTAGCTTTAGGCTTCGTTAGCAGCGGCCCTTCGTAGCTTTAGGCCTTCGTTAGTATCGGCCCTTCGTTAGCATTGACCCTTGGTCAGTACCGGCCCTTCGGCCGCCGGGCGGCCCCGTCCGCTCAGGGTGACAGGGGGGGTAACATCTTACCAACCCGGGTTTTGCTTTAATGTTGGCGTTTTTTGCAGCTCGTCTTGCATAATTGGGAACAGATAGTGCCTTGGTGCTACGAAGACGCGGCTCTCTATGAAATAGCGCTGCATTCTGTATTTTTTGCCGTCGACTAGAATCTTTCCAGCCGGATCTTCTACCGGCTTCATGCCATTGATCATTCGCTGCGTCTTGGGGTAAGGCCAGGCTTTTTGCGAGCGCTGGTCGTTTGTGCTTCCGGCACTTTGCCAGGCTTGTTCTTTGGCGATCTCCTTGGGTGCGCTTGGTTCCAGATAAAGCCGTGTAGACCATATCCTGTTATTTTCATAGAACAATTCTACCCTTCTTTCCCGTTTGATATACTCGTCCATCAGCGCTTTGCTTGCTTTTGCTCCGGCGGGAATAGGCGCCATGAATGATCTTTTGCGGACGCTATTCAGCAGATCATAAATCTCTGCATTGGGCCCGGCGGTTTCGTTTACGGCCTCGGCATAGATGTAGATAAATTCTGGCAAGCGCCATACAGGCGGGCCGCTGATGGAGAAACTCTTATCCCGGTTCCAGGATTCCCGCAAGATTTTTCTCAGGAAATAACCTGTTGTCGTTGAGTTGGTTGCACCCACTTTGTCGGCGCCGGAAGCGGTGTTGATCACTTTTCCTTTGAATGTTGAGCCGTGGTAAACAATGTCCCTGTAAAATCTTGGATCACGTTTTACGCTTTCGTAGGGGTTACCATCGTCATAGCCGTCTTTTTTTGCACGGGTAGCGTAAACCGGATAGCCAAATCCATCGGGGGCAATGTATTCATACTCATCCACCTGCTCCTGAACGGGCATCTGACGCGAGCTTCCGCCCCAGCTCGGCGGATAAATGTCACCCTGCCAGTTGTTATCTTTATCACGTGTTACAAAGAAAACCGCTTCGTTCTGGAATGCTTCCATGTTGTGATACAAATCCCAAAGCCGGGCTGGGACCTTGGAATTGTTATTGTTCACGCCAGCATCGTCCCGAAAATCCGTTGCGTCGTGGCCCTGATAGAGCGAATAACGCTGACGACCCTCCACTTTGAAATCAATAACCGCTTTGGCCGCCGCTTTTGCTACGTTCCAGCGCTCGGGCTTATACGCATATTCAGCAGCAAACGCACGCGTATCATTCGGGAAGGTGCCGCCATTCCACATGGGAGTTGCTGCCATCCAGGCCACAATGGCCTTTAAACCCAGGCAAGCGCCCTGATCCACTCTTCCAAAGTCGGCCCCGCCCCAGCTGGGAGGCACCAGCGCCATCGCAGAATCGCAATCCTGATAAATTTTTGCTGCAATGGAGTGAAAAGATTCCTGTTTAAAGTCCTTTGGATCCGTGGTGCCAATGGTGCGGTTCACATAAACCACCTCTCCATACATGCGCGCCGCCAGATAGTGGAAGTAAGCGCGTAGAAAATATGTTTCACCCAACCGCTTATTCAGATCTCCCGCCTGCAATGGGTTATCAGGCGTTTTGTATTTCCGGACCCCTTCAAGGATCACATTCGCCTTGCGGATCCGTCCGTATAAATCCCACCAATATTGCCCCCGGCTGCTCCCGGCAGGCATGACGCTGGCATTCCAGTCGCCATTGTTGAATTTGTTGGTTAGGCTTCCTTCTGCTGTGGAACCTTCTGCCTCGTCGGTAACAGGCGCGGTGGAAAAGTGGGAGAAAAATACGAGCGGGCTGTTGGAGCCTTTTGCATTGTCGTAGAGATCGGTAATGAGCTGGTTTGTTTTGTTATACCGGGTAAAAACCTGCTCGGCATCCAGCTGGTCATCCGGCTTTCTGTCCAGAAAATCTTCCTTGCAAGCCGAAAGCAGTGCGCAGGCGAAGCAAAGGATGGTGATATATATTTTTCTAGTTATCATAAAATCTTTGGATAAAATCAGAATGTTAAATCAACGCCAAAATTCAAAACCTTCTGGATCGGATACCAGTCGCCTGTCCCTTCCCTTGTTTCCGGGTCCATATCCACTTTTTTCAGCCCGTCCCAGGTCATCAGGTTCAGGCCCTGCGCGTAAAACCGAACTTGCTCGATACCGATTTTCTTGATGGCGGCTTTTGGCAAATTGTAGCCCAGCTCAATGGTTTTGAGCCGAATGTATTTGGAATTATATAAAAACAAGCTGCTGTTACCATTCTTGTTATTGCTATGGTCGCCGAAATGCAATGCGGGATAGGTCGCTGTTTCCGCCGTTTCCGGTGTCCAGCGATCCAGATGCATGGGTTTCACTTTTCCATATTTATCCTGGTTAAACAAAGGGAAATCGTAAACAGCCGCACCCGACAACTGCACAGAAGCACGCGCAGCACCCTGGAACAGCATACTGAAATCAAAACCTTTGTATTTGGCCCCTACCGGCAATCCAAACATAATTTCAGGATTTCGCGGATTGCCCATAGCTGTGCGGTCACCGAGATCGTCGATTTTCCCGTCCCCGTTCAAATCCTTATACACGACGTCGCCGGGACGCAATGTTCCCCACGACTGGTAACCACCACCGGAGTTCATTGCATTCAGCTCATTAGCCTCTTCCTGGTTTCTCACGAAATGGTCAAAGGCATAATTGAAATGTTCGCCGATGCGTTTCCCGGTGTTAGCCCTGCCGGACATTGCGTAAGGGATTTCATTCATGAACACAATGATGTTGCGCGCGAAGGAGAGATTGGGACGAATAAAATACGTGGCATCCTTCCCGATGCTGCCAGACCAGCCCACTTCCAGGTCAAAACCGCGGTTATTGACAATCCCTGAGTTAATGTAAGGCGCATCCTTTCCTACTATGTCCGGGAAGCCAAGCTTATCACCGCCGCCCATGTCTGTGATAATGTCGTAGCGATGCTCGTGAAACAGGTCCAGTGTAACCGTAAGGTGTTTCAGGAATGTTGCATCAATACCAATGTTGGCTTTTCTGGCTTTTTCCCAAGTCAGGTCTGGATTAGCCAGGTCGCCTTCGTAGAGGTAACCACCTGCGCCTGAACCGAAATTGTCGGTTCCAAAATTATAATCATGCTCTCTACCGCTAAAATATTGCAGATAAATAAACCGGCGGTCATTCGGAACACGGTCACTCCCAACCAAGCCATAGGAGCCTCTGATCTTAAAGGAATTCAGCCAGTTTTGCGTGCTGCTCATAAACTGTTCTTTGGAGAGCACCCAGCCTGCCGAAACAGAAGGGAAAAATCCGTAACGTTTCCCTTTTGCAAAGTTTTCGGAGCCATTATACGCCGCATTGAACTCAAAAAGATAGCGATCGTCATAGCCATAAGTGGCCCTGGCCGTAATACCCTGGTAACTAAACGGCACCTGGTTATTAATGATCCGTTTGGAGCGGTTTACGAGCACCATTCCCGTGACATCATGCATGCCGAAATTGCGCAGGTAATCCAGCTTAGCCTGGACATAAGAGCGGTTTTCGTTGTCCTTATTGTCGAACTGGTTGCGGATCGTCTGGTCAATGTCATACTTGTTTCCCGACTTGTATGCACCTGTGTAGATGCCTGGTTCCCTGTAAATATCACTTCCCTGCTCCGGAACAAATGTTGCATAACCCGGATATTCGCGGTAACCTTCGGAATAGGTTGTCACATCGCGACGGATCCAGGCTCCGTCGGACGCATCATATGAAAAAACGCCGTCAATGGATAAGCCTTTTGTTATGAAATCCAGCTTGTGTCCCAGCGAAAACGAGCCGTTGAGATAGGTGTTTTTATCATTCAAAAACCCGGTGCGACTCAGCTCACCAAGAATGTTAAACCTGTAAATCTGATCACCATACAGCATTCCAAGCGGATTATTAGCTTCAAAAACCCGGTTCGCAGGGTTTCCATTTGGTTCCAATGTAATGGGCAGATAAGAAGGCTGCGTGTTGGCCATTTCCACGATCCTTGCTGCCGATGTTCCCGGCGCATTGCGGTCTGTGATCCGGGCACCAATGTCCAGTCTGGCAAAAAAGTTATCTGTAATGTCTATATCAATATTAGAACGGAAATTATAGCGCTTAAAAACGGCCTGGGTGTTGTTCGGGCCCATATTCGTGTGCTTGTAGTTTCCATCCTGCTGAAAGTAATTGGCCAGAACGAAATATCTGGCCCTTACTGATCCACCGCTAATAGACAAACTATAATCATGCTGCACCCCTGGCTTGAATGCGTAGTCGAAATAATTCCAGTTGTACCCTAATCCATCCGAGTTGTCACCCTTCGCTTTCCGGAAATTGGTAATGGCGGATTCTGAAAAGAGATTCAATGTCGATGGGTCCGCATCAGGGCTGTCGTTCCGGCGCGCTTCGTTGTATAACATGGCATAATCCGCCGATCCCAGGTAAGTCGGGAATTTCACAGGCTGGTTGACTCCGACCGAGCCTTTAAAATTCACGGTCGCTTTGTCCTGCACTTTTCCTCTTTTTGTTGTGATCAGAATCACACCATTGGCGCCCCTAACCCCGTAAGGAGCTGTTGCTGAGGCATCTTTGAGAATTGTAAATGTTTCAATTTCCGATGGTGCCAGATAATCCATGCTTCTTTCCAGACCGTCGATGATCACAATCGGGGCCTGATTTCCGTAAGTGGCAGTGCCGCGGATAAAAATATCACTCCTGTCCACACCCGGCTCACCGCCGCCAAACTGGTTGGCAAAAAGTCCCGGAAGCCGTCCCGCCAATGCATTGGTAATGCTAGCTGTCGGGCTTTGTTTCAAATCTTCTGTGGTAATGGTGGCAATGGAACCCGTAATGGTGGCTTTTCGCTGAGAGCCAAAACCTACGATCACAACTTCTTCCAGTCCGCCCAGGTCCTCTTCCAGCTGGATATTCACAGCCGTTTGCGTGCCGACAACCAGTTCCTTGCCCAAATAACCGATAAAGGAAATCACCAGCACATCCCCCTGCTCCGCTTCAATGCTGAACTTGCCCGTGGCATCCGTAGACGTGCCCTTATCAGTTCCTTTGACGATCACGGTTGCTCCCGGCAACGGCCCGCCCTTCATATCCTGGATTGTTCCCGTGATTTCGCGGATCACATTTGCTACTGGTGCCGCGGGTGCAGGCAATGATTTAATGGCGGCAGATTTTGATTCTTCATCCTTTTTGAAAACGGCAATTTGTTTTCCAATAATTTTAAATGTCAGATCAGTGCCTTTCAGCGCCCGTGTCAGAATGGCGGGAACGGTTTCGTTTTTTAGGTTAAGATTGAGATTCCCTTCGCCGTTTTCCGAAAAAAGGCCGTCCTTATAAAAAATCCGGTAATCGGTTTTTTCCTGAATCAGCTTAAATAACCCGCCCAGATTGCCGTTCCGGATCGCTACATCCATCCTGCTTTTCTGCGAATAGCTTGTTGCATGAACGCCCATCATTCCGATCCATAGTAGTAGAATCGTCAGCTTCATAATTCTTAGGAATTTTTTTGGGAATAATACACCCGGAGGGCAATGCCCTGAATGGTCAAATTTTTTCATAAATTTGATACGACTTTTGTTGATACAATGGTTTAAAAATCACTTGCTTGCCGGCAAGTGTGACTATCGGAAGACGTTGCCGCGTCTTCCGTTTTTGTTGTTCTCATAATGCTTTACCTGAATATAAACCTCCTTTCTGTTTGCTGATATTTAAGTGATGTGGATACGGATATAACGTCCAGAACCATGGCCAGATCATCCTGCAAATCCAGTGTTCCCGAGAATGTAACGTGCTTTGCCTCTGCGCTGCCCAGCGAAATATCGGCCTTATAATAGCGCGAAAGCTTTTTGAGGATGTCCCTAAGCGGTGCTTTTCTGAAAATCAGATAGCCCTCTTTCCAGGAAATGTAAGGTTCAACATCCACGCCCGCCGTTTGCAGATCATCCGTTGCCGCATTGTAAACAGCCATCGTCCCGGGTGTGAGCTTTTTGTTTTTCGTGTTGAATAAAGATTTTTGATTGGCCGTCAGCTCAATGCTTCCTTTGACGAGCACGGCTGCGGTCTGCTGGTCATCGTCATAAGCGCTCACGTCAAACTCGGTGCCGAGAACCTGTACTTTGATGTTTTTGGTATGCACATAAAATGGTCTTTCGGCTGCGTGCGAAACGGAAAAATAGGCCTGACCTTCAAGGTAAACCTCCCTTGTGTCGCCGTCAAACTGAGCTGGATAAACGAGGCGTGAACCGGAATTGAGGCTGATTTTGGTGCCGTCGATGAGCGTAATGGTCGACCTTTTACCGTAAGGGACCGTTAATGTGTTGAATTCGTCTTCGGATTCAGCCACTTGCTGTTCCACCACGGACGACGAGTCGATCTGGATACGCGAACCGTTTTGCTCATAGATCAGGTCTGAATTCTGTTCGGAAAGATGAATAATCCGCTTGTCCGCGAGCTGCAAGCGCGTTTCTTCTGTGTCAGCTTGGATTGCGGAAGCCACTTCTTCCATCGCCGATCCTGTATTTTTTTGCATGAGCAGGAAACCTGCGCCTACGATCATTAATAAGGCCAGAGATGCTGCAACTGCCAGCCATATGCTGCGGACGGGCCGCTCGCTTTTGTGTGCGATTGTTTCCTGAACGCGCATCCGCAATGCTTCTTTTTCTGCAACAGGCAATGCTTCCTCCCGCAGGGAATGCATCAAAATCTTTGTATTAGCAAGAATTTTTTGCTCCTCTTCCGTCAGTCCGGCCGATTCAGATTCGTGCAAATCCTCGTGCTTTCGTAATCTTCTTTTCATTTAAGAACTTGTTTGACATACAAGAGAAGACTTTCGACGTCATATAGACTCCGAAAAAGGATTATTTTAACAAAAAGAAGAAAATATTTTATACCCAGTAAAAAAACAGGGCAATGGAGCTGAATTCCAGCTTGCCGCGAAGTTGTTTGAGCGCCCGGTAAATGAAGGTCCGGCAGGTAGGAACTGAAATTTGCATCATGGAAGCAATCTCCTCATAATCCAGGTCCTGATTGAAGCGTAAATACAGGATTTCCCGTTGCCGCTCAGGGAGTTGATTAATTTCCAACGCCAGATGATCCAGCATTTCACGCTGTTTTTCATCCACAATGATCTCATGTTCAGCACTGAATGCAAATGCATTAATGCCGAACGTTTCGTCTGCCTGCCAGCTGTTGAAGTTCAGCAAGCTTGATTTCCGGTGCGCGGCGTGCAGTTTTCTCCGAAATGATTTTAGTAAATAAAATTTCACATTAACCTCCTTCGCCAGACTTCCGCGATAGCTGTGCAGGTCTATGAAAAGATCGTGGATACAATCTTTAACAAGATCACTGTCAGCCGAATATCGCATTCCGAACTTATACAGAACGTCTGTATAGGCATCGTAAAGCTCGCTGAATGCCGAAGAACTCCCGGAAATAAATCGCTCCCAAAGGTCATTTCCCGGATCAATGTCTGTCATACCAGAATGTCAAAAATGGAAGTCTGAAAATATTGAACAAAGGTGTAATGTATATATAAAAAACATTCCCTGCTGTATACGTTTTCCAGTTCATGCTATGAGATCACTTTGCAAGTCTGCGGATAGTTTTTACTTTGCACCAAAAAAGTATTTTATGGAACCAGCATTATTAAATCAAGTCCCATCGCTGGATTTGGCCGATTTTACCTCAGGAAATGCCGAACAGAAAAAGCAGTTTGTAGCAGACCTGGGCGAAGCGTTCAACAACATTGGATTTGTAGCAATAAAAAACCACGGACTCAGCGACTCCCTGCGGAATGATCTTTACGAAACCGTGCAGGCGTTCTTCTCGCTTCCTGATGAAGTCAAGAAAAAATATGAGTTTGCCGAGCTCTTCGGTCAGCGCGGATATATAGGAAAAGGAAAAGAGACTGCTAAGGGTTTCAAAGTGGCCGATTTGAAAGAATTTTACCACATTGGCCAGCCCGATCCCATTGGCAGCATGCCCTCCAATGTTTTTCCTGCCGAACTTCCTGAATTTGAAAAACATACATTAGAAGTTTACCGGACATTTGAGAATGCGGGGAAAATGCTGCTGCGCGCCATCGCTATTTATCTCAATCTGCCTGAGGATTATTTTGAAGACAAGATCAGAAACGGCGACAGCCTGCTGCGGGCCTTACATTATTTCCCAATCCCAAACCCCGAACTCGTGCCCGAAGGAGCCGTGCGTGCTGCGGCTCACGGCGACATTAACCTCATTACATTACTAATGGGCGCCAGCGCAGAAGGCCTGGAAGTGCTTCGCCGCGACGGAGAATGGATTCCCATCACCGCCCTTCCGGATCAGATCGTGGTCAATGTGGGTGATATGCTGGACAGGCTTACCAATCATAAATTGAAATCGACCATTCACCGGGTCGTGAATCCGCCACGTGAGAAAATGGGCACTTCGCGTTATTCAATCCCGTTTTTTATGCATCCTCGGGCCGATATGGATCTCACAAGCCTGGATAGTTGTGTTTCGCAGGAATTTCCTAAGCTGTATACCAATATGACAGCGGGTGAATTTTTGGATGAACGATTGAGAGAACTGGGTTTAAAAAAATAACCTCCAAAAACCCTTGGCCCACCCTCCTATCCGCCGCTTTCGCTACATCATTTACCTGACGGACATCCTCTTGCTGTCCGTGACGGCATTTGGGGGCCCGCAGGTGCATTTGATGATGATGATTGAGCGGCTGGTGCGGAAAAGAAGATACATTACCGAAGAGGAACTGCTTGAATTACAGGCATTATGCTCGGTTTTACCAGGCCCCAGCTCCACGCAGACTGTTACGGCCATCGGACTGAAAATCGGTGGACAACCACTTGCTTATCTGACACTTATCGTCTGGTCGCTGCCAGCTATGATCCTGATGACGCTGGCGGCAATCGGCATACATTATCTGGAACGCAACTCGATTTCTCTGCAATTCACGAAGTTCGTAGGGCCGATGGCGGTAGCTTTTTTAATGTATGGCGCGTCGTCCATTGCCAAAAAAGTCATTCATAATACACAAGGCTGGTCGTTTCTGGTAATTGCCACGATTCTGGCCTACATGTATCCGTCCCCTTACATGACGCCCGTGCTCATTGTCAGCGGCGGCGTTGCGGCGTCCCTCAATTTCAAGAAACACGAGAAAATGGAGCGCGGCCCGATCCGCATTCTTTGGCGGCCCATAATTTTCTGGATCTCGGTCCTGATCGCGGCTGCGATTGTGGGTAAGGTGACGAATTCTCTTCCTGTGCGGCTTTTTGAAAACTTTTACCGGAACGGCAGCCTGGTTTTCGGCGGCGGGCAAGTGCTTGTCCCGATCCTGTATAACGAGTTCGTAGAATTCAAGCATTATCTCACCGATCAGGAATTTCTGGCCGGAATGGCGCTTACCCAGGTCGTGCCGGGACCTGTTTTTTCCATTGCCACATTTGTCGGAAGCATTTCGCTGCAATCAGCAGGCATTACCGGACAGATTGTTGGCGGTTTCGTTGCAACAGCCGGGATTTTCCTTCCAGGCACATTCTTCATCTTTTTCGCCTACCCATTCTGGGACCAGCTCAAACGTTACCGCGGCATCCGGGCCTCGCTCGAAGGCATCCACGCCGCCAGTTGCGGCCTCACCATCGCAGCCGCCATCTCCCTTTTCCAACCCATGATGAGCAGCACTCAACCAATGCTAACCGTCATCGCCACAATTTTAGTCCTGACTTTTTCAAAGGTGCCGTCATATGTAATTATCGTCGCAGGGCTGGTGTTGGGGTTGGTGTTTTAAGATGCGTTCGCCAAACATTTAGCTAGACAATAGTTTCCATTGGATTAGTCAATTGGTTTTCCAAACTTTGGAAGCTGATTCCTATTCTGTCCCAATTCATGAAAAAAATCGCCTTTCTGCTCGTTTCCCTTTTCTCACTAATCATTTGCAGTGCTAATTCCCAGGCACAAATTGCTGCTTCCCCCACATTTTTAAATCAAAATCAAACCAATGCTTCGCGGCAGTGGGTGGATTCGGTTTTTGCTACGCTTACGCCGGATGAGCGGATTGCGCAGTTGATTATGGTGGCGGCGGTTTCGGATGTCAAACGGGCTGTTATTGATCCTAAAACTAGTAATCCGGCAGTGGTGGAGAAGCTGATCCGGGAAAATAAGGTGGGTGGGATCGTATTCTTTCAAGGCGGGCCGGTTCCCCAGGCACAGCTGACGAATTATTATCAGTCGATTTCAAAAGTGCCTTTGCTGATTGCAATGGATGCAGAATTCGGACTTGCTATGCGGATTGACAGCACGGTGCGTTATCCTTATCAAATGACATTGGGCGCAATCCAGGGCAGTAATGATCTGATTTATGAGATGGGCGCACAGCTCGCCAAACAAGCACGGCGCCTGGGTATGCACATTAATTTTGCGCCCGTTGCCGATGTAAACAACAATCCCGACAACCCGGTAATCAGCTTCCGGTCCTTTGGTGAAAACAAATATAAAGTTGCCGACAAAGCCGTAGCTTATATGAAGGGAATGCAGGATAACGGCCTGCTAACCAGCGCCAAGCATTTCCCCGGACACGGTGACACGGGCGTAGATTCGCATTATGATCTCCCATTAATTTCGCATAACACTACCCGGCTTGATTCTCTCGAACTATATCCTTTCAAAGCGCTGATCGCGAATGGCATTAGCGGGATGATGATCGCGCATTTGAGCATTCCGGCGCTTGATACGACCAAAAATCTTCCTTCAACTCTTTCAAAACCAATCGTTTCCGATCTTTTGAGAAAACAGCTTGGGTTCGATGGCCTGATCTATTCTGATGCTATGAATATGAAAGGCGTCACCAAGTATTTCCCGAATGGTCGCGCAGATGCTATGGGCCTTGAATCAGGAATGGACTTGCTGGAATTTACCGAGGATGTTTCGAAGTCAATCGCTGAGATCAAGAAAAGCATTGCGGAAGGAAAAATAACGCAGGCGGAAATTGATGCGCGCTGCAAAAAAGTGCTGCAAGCCAAGGCATGGGCCGGCCTGAACCATTATAAGCCGGTTGATCTCAACAATTTATACAAAGACCTGAACCCAAAAGCTGCCGAACTGACAAACCGCCTTTTGACCGAAAAAGCATTAACGGTCCTCAAAAACGACAAAGACTTATTACCCTTGCGCGACCTGGACACGTTGAAAATCGCTTCCATATCCTTAGGTGCCGACACGATTACAACATTTCAGAAGACATTGGGCTTGTACACAACCGTCGAGCACTTTCAGGTTCCGGCCAAAGCAACTGAGGCGCAGATAACCGAATTGCGGGAAAAATTGAAAGCATTCAACTTGTTACTGGTAGGCGTGCATTTGGGTAGCATTTCGCCCCGGACTAATTATGGGCTAACAGAGCAAATGAGTGCCGTTTTGCAGGAGCTCATTGCTTCTGACAAGGCAGTTGTGTCCATTTTCGGCAACCCTTATTCTTTAAACAAAATACAAAAGCCCGAGAATGCGCGTGCGTTGTTAATGGCCTATCAATTAACCCCTTACACACAGGATCTTTCTGCACAACTGATCTTTGGAGCCATCCCCGCCCAGGGAAAATTGCCTGTTACCGTAAATGCACAATTTCCTTATAATGCAGGCATTGAAACTCTTGCCATTGGCCGATTGAAATACACAATCCCGGAAGAACTCGGACTTGATTCTGAGATCATTACATTCAAAATAGACTCCATTGCAAATCTGGCGGTTACGCAGAAAGCAACGCCAGGCTGCGTGGTGCAATTGGCAAAGGACGGGAAAGTATTTTTCAGAAAAGCTTATGGAAAACACACTTACGAAGGCAATGTAAATGTGAAACTGACTGACCTTTACGACCTCGCTTCGGTGACGAAGATCACAGCTTCCACATTGGCCCTGATGAGCCTTTGGGACGCTAAAAAGTTTGATCTGGATGCGACGATGAAGGATTACCTGCCCGATTTTGAAGGCTCCAACAAAGCAGACCTGCAATGGCGCCGCGTATTGACGCATAGTGCTCGTTTAAAGGCATTTATCGTCCTTTGGAAAGAAGCTCAGAATGCTGATGGATCCTGGAAAAAGAAGACATTCAGCACAAAGCAGTCAAAAAAATATCCGACTTCGGTAGTTGGCGACAGCCTTTTTATCTTCAAGAACTACGACAAAAAGATTTTTGAAGCCATTCGCAATTCTCCTCTGAATGAGAAGGAAGGCTATGTATACAGCGATCTTTCGTTTATTCTTTATCCCCAAATTGTAAAAACACTTTCAGGCGAGAATTTTGAAGATTACCTCAAAAACCACTATTACCATAAGCTGGGTGCGAACACGTTGACATTCAATCCAAAGCGTTTTTACAAATTGCAGGACATTGTGGAGACGGAACGCGATACGTTTTTCAGGATGACGCAATTGCATGGCCAGGTTCATGACGAAGCGGCCGCCATGTTAGGCGGTTTGAGCGGACATGCGGGGTTGTTTGGGGATGCCAATGATGTGATGAAAGTTTGGCAAATGTATTTGCAGCAGGGTTATTATGGCGGTCAGCAGCTTTTGAGCAAGGATGCGCTGGTTGAGTTTACGCGTTACCAATATCCTGAAATGGGCAGTCGCCGTGGGATTGGGTTTGATAAGCCTTCGTTTAAATATACCGGCAATGCACCTAAATATGCGAGTCCGTCCAGCTTCGGGCATACGGGTTACACGGGCATTATGACTTGGGCCGATCCTGCGTGGAAGCTGAATTATGTGTTTCTTTCGAACCGCGTTTACCCCACAAGAGAGAATAATAAAATTTCGCAACTCAACATTCGCACGGCCATTATGGATGTCGTTTACGAGGAATTGCTGAAAAAAGTAAACCCCGTAGCGACCGCCGGGCTCTGAGAACTTCCTACATTTGCAGAATCCAACATTGATTCATTATGGCCATGCAGTATCGGTTTGACAAAGAAAAAGCTTCGCGGCGACCCGGCGTCACGCCGCTGAAAGATGCCATTGACCAAATGCTGGAAAAATATCGTTTACGGAACCGGTTTGATCAATCGTACGTCGTCGCACATTGGGAAAAGATCATGGGTTCTGCAATCGCAACCCGTACAAAAACCGTTTACATCAAAGAAAAAACGCTTTTCCTACAAATAGAATCTGCGCCGTTACGCAACGAACTCTTCCGCGCCAAAGGAAAAATCATTGAACTCATCAACCGGGAGATGGGCTCGGAGTTGCTGGAAGAGGTTGTGTTTATATAGTAAACTATCCTATCTTTAATTTGGTTAAAAAAGAAAAAAGCTATGACAACACTATTCATTAATACGGAAGATCAAAAGGTTCTTCAGGCTGTTAAGGATCTCTTGAAAAATGCCCACGTTTCTTTTAAGGAGCAGGCAGAAAGTCCATATAATCCTGAGTTTGTAGCCATGATCGAGGATGGCGAGCAGCAAATTAAAGAGGGTCGCACTACTGAACTAAAAGAAGGAGAAAATTTATGGGATCTGGTAACTTCAAAATAAAGTTTACCGATCTCGCTCTGCAACACTTGGAATTCTGGCATAAGTCTGGCCGGAAAACGCACATTAAGAGAATCGAAAAGTTGATCCAGTCGATCAGAGAAACGCCGGCTTCCGGAATCTGAAAACCTGAGCTGCTGAAATACAGTCTGGCAGGCAAATATTCCAGACGAATAGATCAAGAACACAGAATCATTTACAGAATCGAAGACCATACGGTTTTCATTATCTCCATGAAGGGTCATTATGAACCCTAGCATTTATTTAATGAACAAAATCAACCTCCCTCCCTTCCTTCAACCCGGTGATAAAATTGGCATTGTGGCGCCGGCTAGTGTTTTGAATTATGATGACCTTTTGCCGGGGATCGCTGTTTTTCGAGATGAATGGGGGCTTGAAGTGGTGGAAGGAGAGACTTTAAAAACGGCTTCGAACCAGTTTTCTGCGCCGGATGCCGTGCGTCTTGCCGATTTGCAGGGGATGCTGGATGATCCTTCTATTAAGGCTGTGATTGCTGCCCGTGGCGGTTATGGCTGCTCCCGGATCGTGGATCAGCTTAATTTTGATCAATTTCTTAAAAATCCGAAATGGGTTGTGGGATTCAGTGACCTGACGGTGATCCTTTCCCGGATATTCGACCTGGGTTATGCGAGCCTGCATGCGCCCATGGGCAAGTCTATTACGACGGACGGGGCAGAATTGGCGAAAGAGTCACTCCGGCAAATGCTGTTCGGCGAAATGCCTCATTATAAGATTGATACCCATCCTTTAAATCAAGCAGGAATCGCTAACGGGCAGGTTGTCGGTGGTAATCTGTGCATTTTAGCGCATTTGATCGGCTCGCAAACCGATGTGGATACGGATGGAAAAATCCTTTTTATTGAAGACATTAACGAATATCTCTACAACCTGGACCGCATGATGATCCAGATGAAAAGGGCCGGCAAATTTGATAAATTAGCTGGCTTAATTGTCGGACAATTCACTGATATGAAGGACAATACGAATCCGACATTCGGTAAAACATATTATGAAATCATTCACGAACACATTGCTGGGTTCGATTATCCGGTTTGTTTCAATTTCCCTGTAGGTCATGTCGGGGATAATCGTGCGATGGGCGTTGGTATGGAGGCTGTTCTCAATGTCACAAGTGATGGAGTTTCCTTCCAATTCGAAAATTCCGCAATCTGATCATTCATGGATACATTTAATAATAAGGTTGTCTGGATAACGGGCGCATCGTCAGGAATCGGAGAGGCTATGGCGCTTGCATTTGCAAAAGAAGGCGCCAGGCTTGTGCTCACGGCAAGGCGCAAAGACGAGCTCCGGAGGGTGAAAGAAATAACAGGCCTACCAGAAACATCCGTTCTGGTGCTACCTATGGACGTAACCCAGTTTGACAAGGCGCAAGGCGCAGCCGAACAAGTAATTGCGCATTTCGGACGGATAGACGTAATGGTTCACAATGCAGGGGTTAGCCAGCGTTCCTATGTCAACAATACAGCGCTGGATGTTTATCAGAAACTGATGAATGTGAACTTTTTTAGTACGGTGGCCCTGACTAAGGCCGTTTTGCCTTATATGATCAGGCAAAAAAGCGGGCATTTCATTGTGATCAGTAGCGTTGCCGGAAAAATAGGGACCATTATGAGATCGGGTTATAATGCTGCCAAACATGCATTACATGGCTTTTACGACTCGCTCAGGGCTGAGGGTTACAGTGATAACATTAAAGTGACGACGGTTTGCCCGGGCTATATCCGCACCAATATTTCGCTGAATGCGATGGATGCTTCGGGTAGTAAATTCGGCAAAATGGATTCCAATCAGGCGAAAGGAATTCCCGCAGAAGAATGTGCACGCAGAATTCTCGATGCCGTTAAAAAGGACAAAAAGGAAATCTATATCGGTGGTTTCAAAGAAGTCGCCGCTATTTATTTAAAGCGTTTTTTACCAAATCTGCTTTTTGATCAGGTCCGCAAGAACATTCCGGAATAAGGTGTTTACTTGCTTTTTCCTTTCTTAACATCACTTGATTTAGCCATTTGCAAATAATCTGTTGCCAAGCGGCTTAGCGAGCGAACTCCTAATACAAGACTGCTCTCATCCACATAAAAGTCGGGCGTATGATGCGGCGCAGCTTGCTCTACGGCCTTTCCCTTCGGCATACCGCCCAGGAAAAAGAAGAATCCGGGGACTTTTTGCTGAAAGTAGGAGAAATCTTCCGCACCGGTTTTGGCTGGGATTAAGTTCACATTGCTTTTTCCGGCTACATTTTCCAAAGTCCCGATCATCTTCGCCGTCAATGCTTCATTATTGAATGTGACCGGATACATGACATTAATGTTCACCTTGGCCGTTGCGCCTGCACTTTCTGCAATGTTGGTTGCAATCTCATTCATCCGCTTGTGCACATACATATGCATACCTTCGTCGAACGTGCGGACCGTGCCGATCATTTTGACACTTTCCGGAATAATATTCTGCCGGATGCCACCATTGACCGCGCCAACAGTTACCACGGCGGGTGCCTGCGTTAGATTCAGGTTGCGACTTACAATCGTCTGCAAACCCATGATGATCTGCGAAGAAGTAACGATCGGATCTATGCCGGACCATGGATAGGCGCCGTGTGTTTGCTTTCCTGTTACATCAATGCTGAAAAAATCAACCGCCGCCATGGTTGCTCCCGGCTTGTAAGCGATTTTACCGACTTCTATCAGCGCATCAATGTGAAGCCCGAAGATCGCTTCAACGGCCGGATTGTCAAGAACACCCTCTTTAACCATCAACTTGGCACCACCCTCCTCGCCTTCCGGCGCGCCTTCTTCGGCTGGCTGAAATATAAATTTGATCGTCCCTGGAATGTCATTTTTCATCCCGGCTAGCACTTCGGCAACACCCATCAGGATCGCCACGTGTGTATCATGCCCGCATGCGTGCATGACGCCTGTTTTCTGGCCATTGTAATCGACCACAACCTTCGATTTGAATGGCACATCCACACGCTCGGTGACAGGCAGTCCGTCCATATCCGCACGCAATGCTACCACAGGACCTGGTTTTCCACCTTTCAGAAGCCCCACAACACCCGTATGGGCTATGCCAGTCGTCACCTCTATGCCTAATTGTTTCAAGTGGTTTGCCACTTTCTCAGCGGTTTTAAACTCCCGGTTGCCCAGCTCCGGATTTTCGTGAAAATCCCGGCGCCATTCCACCAGCTTTTTTTCCAGCGATTGTGCCTTCTGATCGATAGCGGCCGATAAACTGGACTGCGCATGGGCTTGCAGAACAGCGATGATAAGTGCGATGGAAAGTAGTGTTCTTAGCATAAATGAAAGGTTGAGATATTTTCAATTATTAGAATAATCCAAAATAAAAAGAATTTAGTTAACGGCTTGGAACGAATAAATTCTAAAAATAAATAATTTAGATTCATTCTTGTTAAGACAAACGTATAACCCTAGCGTCAAATTAGTTTGCTATTTATTAATCTTAAAACTGCTGACCGGTAATGATACGAAAAAGTTAATAAAAGCACCATATTGTTAACAAATATATAATAGTAACTGGTTTTTCACATAAATCAAACATTTAAAAAATGGCAAAAAATGCGCTATTCCAGGTATAATATTTGTCAAAAACACAGTGGATACCAAAGTTTATTTTGAAAAATTGCAATTAAAAGGTTGTAATGGTTAAACTAATAATTATTTTTGCAACATTATGTTAACATAACAATTCTAACTCTTTTAACACGTATGAGGAAGACTCTATTAACCCTACTGGGATGCTTGATGCTATTGACGGCACAGGTATTCGCCCAGGATCGCGCCGTGACTGGTAAAGTCAGCGCCGAAGATGG
Source organism: Dyadobacter sp. CY327 (assembly GCF_021390415.1). Lineage (NCBI taxonomy): Bacteria > Pseudomonadati > Bacteroidota > Cytophagia > Cytophagales > Spirosomataceae > Dyadobacter > Dyadobacter sp. CY327. Next base: position 39,580 of record NZ_JAJUXJ010000005.1, read on the forward strand.
CTCCGCACTGCCAGGTGTGAACATTTCTTTGAAAGGTACTAATCGCGGTACTACCACCAATGCCCAGGGAGAATTCTCGATCAATGCTGAATCGAATTCGACGCTGGTATTTAGCTTTATCGGTTTTCAAACTCAGGAAGCCGCTGTGGGAAGCCAGACAACCATTAATGTTTCGCTTAAGAATGATGTAAGCCAGTTGCAAGAAGTGGTTGTAACGGCATTAGGCCAGGAAAGAAAAAGAAATGAACTGGTGTACGCAGCGCAGCAGGTTAACGCTGAGCAAATCACGCAGGCGCGTAACCCAAGCGTAATGAACGCACTGGCCGGTAAAGTGGCTGGTCTGGACATTAAAACAAACAATAACATGGGTGGATCGACCAGCGCGGTTATCCGTGGTTTTAAGTCCATTACCGGTAATAACCAGGCTCTTTGGGTTATCGACGGTGTGCCCGTTTCCAATGCCAACACAAACACTTCCGATCAGCAAACAGGACGTGCAGGAACTGACTACGGTAATGCCGCAGCGGATATCAACCCTGACAACATTGCTTCTGTAAACGTTTTGAAAGGTGCTGCTGCAACTGCATTGTACGGTTCACGCGCATCCAACGGGGTGATTTTGATCACAACCAAACAAGGACGCAAAAACAGCTTCGACGTAGTTGTGAACAGCGGTGTTACCTGGGGTAAGATCGATAAAACAACTTTTGTGAAGTATCAGAAAGAATATGGTGCAGGATATGATGGTGACCGCGCAAAAACGCGTTTTTACCGTGGCAACCTGGGTTCAGGAGAAGGAAACATCACATTGTTTGATGCGGATGCTTCTTTCGGTCCTAAGTTTGATCCTAGCGTGATGGTTTATCAGTGGGATGCACTTGACCCTAGCTCACCAAACTATCAGAAAATGACGCCATGGGTTGCTGCTGCAAACGGACCGGACGCATTTTATGAAACAGGTGTAAACTCCAACCAAAGCGTAAGCATCACTGGTGGAGGTGATAACACAACTTTCAAAGTTGGTTATACAAGAAATGATGAGAAAGGTGTGCTTCCAAACAGTAAGTTGGGCAAAAACCTTTTCAACTTCTCAGCAAGCTTCGACCTGACTAAAAAATTGACGGTTCAGGCTAACGCTAACTACTCGCAGATCAAAGGTCTTGGTCGCTACGGAACAGGTTATGATGGTAAAAACCCTAACCAGCAGTTCAGACAGTGGTTCCAAACAAACGTTGACCTTCTGGAGCAAAAAGACGCGTATTTCAGAAATGAGCAGAATGTTACGTGGAACTGGGCTAGCCCAACAAGACCATTTGATACAAACGGCCCTATTTACTCTGAAAACCCATACTACTCCCGCTACCAGAACTACTCGAACGATACACGTGACAACTTCTTCGGATACGCACAGGCTATTTACAAACTGGCGCCGTGGGTTGACATCACAGGTCGTTTCGCTTACAACGGAACACAGGATTTCCAAGAGGAAAGAATCGCATTCAACAGTTCAAGCCCTGCGGAATACAGCCGCTATAACAGAGGTTTCAACGAAACCAACCTGGATGTTATCGTTAATTTCCGCAAAGCAATTACGAAGGATATCAACTTCTCAGGTTTGGCGGGTGGAAGCATGCGCAGATCTAAGTTGAACGCGTTAAGAGCAAAAACGAATGGTGGTATGGTTGTGCCGGGACTTTATTCCCTGCTTAACTCTATCAACGCGATTGAAGCTCCGTCTGAAACTTATCAGCGCATTGGTGTGGATGGTATCTACGCACAGGCTTCTTTTGGCTACAAAGATCTTGTTAACCTTGACCTTACAGCAAGACAAGACAAATCTTCTACGCTTCCGAAAGACAACAACACTTACTTCTACCCAGCGGTAGGAGCCAACTTCAACTTCTCTAACCTGCCAGGTTTCAAATTCGACTGGTTGACAATGGGTAAGTTGAGCGCTAACTACGCGGAAGTTGGTAATGATGCTCCTTGGGGAAGTGTTTTGGATGTTTATGACAAACCAACCGGTATCGGATCCACTCCATACTTTACATTGCGTAACACGAAAAACAATCCTAACCTGAAATCAGAGCGTACAAAAAGCTATGAATTCGGATTGGAAACAGCATTCCTGAATGATCGCGTAGGTTTCAACTTTACCTATTACCGTTCACAAACACTTGATCAGGTTCTTCCTGTATCTGTTTCATCTGCGACAGGATTTGCTTTCAAGTATATCAACTCAGGAGAAGTACAGAACAAGGGTATCGAAATCTCTGCTTATGTAACGCCTGTGAAAACTCCTGACTTCTCATGGACGGTGAGCGCGAACTTTGCACGTAACAGAAACGAGGTTGTTAGCTTGTACGAAGGTGTAGAAAACGTACCTGTTGCCAGCTTGCAAGGTGGAGTTTCCCTTAACGCTGCTGTTGGACAGCCATTTGGTATCATCCGCGGTACGAACTTTGTTTACCACAAAGACAACGGCCAGAAAGTGGTTCGCTCAAACGGTACTTACCAGGCAACTGCAAGTTCTGCTGAAATCATTGGTAACCCTAATCCAGACTGGATCGGTGGTCTTAGCAACAATTTGAAATTCAAATCCTTATCACTGAGCTTCCTGCTTGACATTCGTCACGGTGGAGATGTTTGGTCCCTGGATCAATGGTATGGAGAAGGAACAGGTCTTTATCCTAACACTGCTGGCTTGAACGAGCTTGGCAATCCTAAAAGAGATCCTGCTTACAACTACGACGCAAAAGGAAACAAGCTGGGCCTTACAGACAAGCCGGGTGGTGTATTGTTCCCAGGTGTAAAAGCTGACGGAACACCTAACGATATCAGAGCTGAAAACTCAGATGGTAACGGAAATACAGCATATGGTTACCCAACCAACCCTCCGCGTGCCATGTACATTTACGATGCGAGCTACATTAAACTGAGAGAAGTTGCGTTGACTTACTCTATTCCACAAGAATTCGTTTCCAAACTACGCGCTTTCAAAGGAATCGACGTTTCTGTAATCGGACGTAACCTTTGGATTATCAGCAAAAATATGGACTATCAGGATCCGGAAGAAGGCTTGGGCTCAGGCTTGCTGAATGGTGCTGGTGGATACCAGAGTGGTGCATATCCAGCTGTAAGAAGTTATGGTTTCAATGTTAAATTCCGTTTCTAAAATATAGTATGAAAAGATTAATCATTTTCTTTCTCCCGATCCTGCTGATGACCGCCTGTGTCGACAGCTTGGACGACTACAATGTCGACCAGAAGCGCCCTTCGGAGGTGCCACCGGTAACTTTGTTCTCTAATGCACTGAAAGGGCTTGCTGATACACTTACCAGCCCTAACGTAAACGTAAACAACTATCGCTTATACGTACAGCAGTGGGCAACAACCACTTATCTGGATGAGCCTCGTTACAATGTAACAGCGCGTACAGTTCCTCAGGCTTTCTGGCAAGGACTTTACAAAGGTGTGATTTCGGACTTGAACGAAGCACGCAGACTGCTGAATGCTGACGAATTCATTCTTCCTGCAAACAGAGACGTGCAATTGGCACAGATCGAAGTTGTAGAAGTGATGGCTTGGGCTGCACTTGTGAACACTTTCGGCAACATTCCTTACACGGAGTCTTTGAACCCGGATAATGTATTGCCTAAATATGATGACGCAAAAACAGTATATGATGACTTGCTGGCTCGTCTGGACGTTGCTATTCCAAAATTCACTGCACCGGGTACACCATTTAGCGATGGCGACCTGCTTTATGAAGGAAACAAGGCACAGTGGGCTAAGTTTGGCAATTCTTTGAAACTGAAATTGGCAATGATCATTGCGGACAGCGATCCTGCAAAAGCGAAAACACTGGTTGCACAAGCTGCTCCGAATGTTTTCACGTCAAACAACGACAACGCTGCATTCCCATACATCAGCACGCCTCCTAACTACAACGTGATTGCTCAAAACCTGAACCCGTTGTATTCAAGCCGTCAGGATTTCGTAGCTTCTGCTACACTAGTGAATCCTTTGAAAGAACTGAAAGACCCAAGACTTCCTGCGTTTTTCACTCCTAACGAAGATGGTGAATATGTAGGTGGAGCTTATGGTTTTTCTAACACATATTCCGCTTTCTCTCACGTAGGTGACAACATTATCGAGCCGGATCTGGAAGGAATATTGCTGGATTATGCGGAAGTTGAACTATTGCTGGCTGAGGCTGTTGAAAGAGGCTTCATTACCGGTTCTGCTGCAACACATTATAACAAAGGTGTTGGCGCTTCTATCGAATACTGGTTGGATAACATCGGCACTCCTGCTGCGGAAATTACAGCTGCAACAACTGCATATCTTGCACAACCAAAAGTAGCTTACGCAACCGCTGCTACTAACTGGAAAGAAAAGATCGGTTTCCAGAAATGGCTTGCATTGTACAACAGAGGATGGGAATCATGGGTTGAATGGAGAAGATTGGATTACCCAAAATTGCTTCCTCCAACAGGTGGTAACGCCCCTGCCGGCCTTGCTATCCCTGTGAGAATGATCTACCCGATCAACGAGCAAACGCTTAACGGTGCAAACCGCGAATCGGCTGCAACAGCAATCGGTGGTGACCTTGTAACGACTAAATTATGGTGGGATAAGTTCTAATTAAACTTATTGATAACGATTAAAAAGGGGACATTTTGTCCCCTTTTTTTATGCCTGAACGCCAAGATAAGCCGCAAACATGCCTAAAATTCTGGACATTATACTATTTGTAAAATTTTCTCAGCAAAAACCGCTTTAAGAACAAATTTTAATCTAGAAAAGGGTTGTTATTGGTTGCAATTGTCTAAACAATAATTATTTTTACAGTGCATTTATTTGCTTAACAAACCTAACTTAATGAAACGAAATCTACTACTCTTTTTGGGAGGGTTGCTGCTGCTCTGCAGTCAGGCTTTCGCCCAAAGCAGGGAGGTGACCGGGACGGTTACTTCCAAGGACGACGGGTCACTTCTTCCCGGCGTATCAATCAGAATTGCCGGCACTAGTACCGGAACACTATCCAATGATAAAGGCGAATACAGCATTAATGCGCGCCCGGGTCAAACACTCATCTTTTCTTTTGTCGGCTTCCTTAACCAGGAACTAAAAGCACCTGCATCCGGAACGCTGGATGTTGTTTTGGCACTGGATGAACTGGCGCTGAATGAAGTCGTAATTACTGCCGGCGGTCTTACGGCGCAACGCCGCGAGCTCGGAAACCAGTCTACAACAGTAAAAGCGCAGGACATTGTGCAGGGCAAGCCTATCAGCGTCGCGGCCAGTCTTGCAGGACGTGTTCCGGGATTGCTGGTAATGGGCGTAAGCAGCGGGGTGAACCCGAATTATCGTCTGGTACTTCGCGGAAACCGTTCCTTAACCGGTAATAACCAGGCACTTGTGGTAATTGACAACATTATTTCAACCAATGATATTCTTGGCAATCTTAACCCGGAAGACATTGAAGACATTCAGGTCCTGAATGGTGCAGGCGCAGCCGCATTATATGGATCCGATGCTTCCAATGGTGCCCTTATTGTAACCACTAAAAAAGGAAAATCGGGTGTAACGCAGTTCAAAATTTCGAACACGACTACATTGGAAAAAGTAAGTTTCCTTCCTCAGTTGCAAAACGGATTCGGATCCGGAACAACGCCTGATGATGTCCCTTCCTACACACCTTACGAAAACCAGCAATATGGTCCTGCATATGACGGTTCGATGGTAGACATTGGTAAGCCGTTGCAAGATGGCTCCATTCAGAGAGTTCCTTATTCAACCAAAAATTTCCGCGAGGATTTCTGGAATACAGGCGTTGCAAATCAAACAGATTTAAGCGTTACATCTGGTGATGAAAAAGGCACATTCTACTTGTCAGCACAGTATTTTGACCAAAAATCAACTGTTCCTTACGACAAATACAAGCGTTACAGCGTGCGTGCAAACGTTGTTCGTCATATCTACAAAAATCTGACGGCATCGTTTAATACTAACTTTATTGCAGGTCGTACTGCACAAAGCAGCAATACAGGTGCAGCCTACGAAAACCTTTTGATGTCGCCTGGCCAGGTTGATGTTACCAATTATGAAGATTGGCAGAACAATCCTTACGCAAACCCGAACGGCTATTTCAACGAATATTACCAAAACCCTTACTTCACATTGTCCAACAACCGCTGGGACCAGCGCAATGACTATTTGCAGGGAAACATGGAATTGAAGTGGAATCCGGTGAAACCCTTGACGTTCACATACCGTGTAGGTATGAGCGGACGTAACTTGTCAGGAAAAGTTTACACAGGCAAATTCACATATACAGATTATACCAAGAGCATCTCCGGAAGCTCCAAAACGGATATCGCTGGCTCAGTAGTTGATTATGCCGGTTTTACAACGCAGTTTGTCAACGACTTTTTGGCTGAGTTCAGAACAAACCTGACTCCTTCATTTAACCTGAATGTTGCCGTTGGAACAACAGTTCGCGAAAATGCAACGAAGGCAATGGGTGTTGTTGCGAACGGTCTTGTTATTGACGGACTTTATAACATCGGTAACAGCTTGAACCCGCCGATCGCAAACGAAGGAAATTACAAAGCACGCCAGATTGGTGTGTATGGAGAAGCCCGTCTTGGTTTCAAGGAATTCCTTTACCTGCACGTGACCGGAAGAAATGACTGGCGCTCGATCCTTGCAAAAGAAAACCGCTCTTTCTTTTACCCTTCTGCGGACATTTCTTTTATTGCAAGCGATGCGATACCCGGACTTTCAAATTCTGAATTCCTTGAAAGCTTGAAACTACGTGCGGGTTATTCGCAAGTTGGACAGGTTAACTTGGGCAATAACAGAGATTTTGGCCCTATTCCTTTGAACAACCTTGGCGCTTACTCGTTGAGCAGCACATTCTCTCAAGGCTTTGGCTACCCGTATACAAGCGGCGCCGGTTTTGTATTGGATAACACGCTTGTGGCTGCCAACCTGAAACCTGAGATCACAACAGGAATAGAAGGCGGTATTGATTTCGAATTACGTCCGTGGAGCATTGGTGGTGGGGTTACCTACTACAAAACCAACACTGTTGACCAAACCATTACTGTTTTAATTCCAAACTCTACAGGGTACGGATCATTAAGAACCAACATTGGAGAGGTTGAAAACAAAGGGATCGAGGCAACATTGCACATTACACCGATCAAAACTGCGTCGGGACTACGCGTTGACCTGGGTGCTAACTACACTTACAACCAAAACAAAGTTCTTTCTCTTTCCGCACAATCCAATGAGTTGAGCATAGGAACTTCCGGCTCTGCTGCAAGGGTTATTGCGAAGGTAGGTCAGCCGTTCCCGCTGCTTCAGGTAACTGACTATAACCGCGACGATCAGGGAAGGATTATTGTTGATGCCAAAACTGGTTATCCGGCCACAAATGGTACATTTAAGGATGTGGGTATCACAAATCCGCCGCATATCCTGGGTGTAAATGGTGGTGTGACTTTCAAAAAACTGAGACTTAACCTGCTGTTTGAGTACCGAAATGGTCACTACATCTTCAATTCGGTTTCCGGTGGTTACGACTTTTCTGGCGCTGGCGTTCGTACGGGCTGGTTCAACAGGGACCGTTTTGTAATCCCGAATTCTTCTTACCTGAATGCGGAAGGCGAATATGTTGAGAATACCAACATTGCCGTAAGAAGCGGCGGTGCGGATTTTTGGACCGATGGAACAAGAAATACCAACATTGGTCAAAATTACACCAACTCAGCAGGTTTCTGGAAACTGCGTGAGGCATCCATTGGCTATGAACTGCCAGCCGGATTGCTTGATAAAACGAAGGTTATCAAAGGGGCAAGCATTAGCGTTCAGGGAAGAAACCTATTTATCTGGGCTCCGAAAACAAACCTATACACAGATCCTGAGTATAGCGCACTGGGTTCAGACAGCAATGCTGTAGGTTTTACAAGCCTTGGACAAACACCGCCTGCACGTTACTTCGGCGGCACGTTATCATTAACATTCTAATTGAAAAAATAATGAAAAGACATAACATCAGTTGGATGCTGGTACTGCTAGTCACAGTTCTTTCATCTTGTAGTGATTATCTCGATATCAATACCAACCCAAACCAGGCGACAAGCGTACAACCGCTGCTGGTTTTGCCTGCTGCCATCACCGGCACGGCTAACGTATCGAGCCAGTTTAACAATTACGGTGCACATTTTGGCGGCTATATGGCCAACGCAGGTGGTTTCTCAGGTTTTGGTAACTTGTTCAACTATCAGCTGATCCCGGATAACTATAATGCTTTGTGGGTAAATACTTATGACAACCTGAATGATTACAAATATGTAATGGATCAGACAGAAGGCGATGATACACAGGCTTATACCAATGCGGCTGCGAACATTATGGTTGCTTACAACTTCCAGAAGCTTGTGGATGCATTCGGCGATGTTCCTTACACGGAAGCTTTGCAAAACAATGCAAACCTGACGCCTAAGTATGACGATGCTGCAACGATTTATCAGGATCTGGTTACCAAACTGGACGAGGCAATTGCGCAAATTGATGGTGCAGAATTCCCAACAGCATTAACCTCTTCATCAGACCCATTGTTTGGTGGTGATATGACCAAATGGAAGCGTTTTGCCAACACCGTTAAACTTCGCATCCTGGTTCGCGTTTCGGGGGTTCCGGCACTTTCCGCTTTTGTAACAACCAAATTCGCAGCATTGGACAAAACATTGGGCTTCATTATAGACGATGCCATTGTTAATCCGGGATATGTAAAAGACAAGCCGAACCCGCTTTGGAACACATGGGGTTATACCACAACAGGTACACTAGCAAACTCTTCCCGCCTTCCAACTGAATTTGCTTTCGGATTTTACAAAGGTCAAAAGCTGACTGACGAAGGAAGAGGATCTGTTATTTTCAAAAACTTCGCTACAACCACGCCGGTTAACCAGCTTGGAAACGAAGTGGACGCGCCAACGATCGTTACCAACTATTCTACCTGGTATACCGGAACTTTCAGCAGCGCATCCAGTATCAGCAATGCGCTGGGTGTCCTGAAAGGACCTGGCCAGGGACAAGTGCTAATGCTGTTGGCGGAGGCGCATTTCTTGCAGGCAGAAGCCAGGCTGAAAGGTTTTATTACGGGTGACTTTGCGGCTAGTTTTGATGCGGGTATCATTGCATCATACACTTACCTGTACAAAGACGTAACCAATGTAGTGGCGGCAGGTAAGAACGTAGCAACAGATGTAGCCGGCTACAAAGCTGATAATGCAGAAAGCTATTTGGTAAACATAAAACTAGCTACAACACCTGCACAACGTCTGGAAGCGATAATTACCCAGAAATGGATTGCAGTAAACATGATCAACTCCGAGGAAGGTTACAATGAATTCAGAAGAACGGGCTATCCTAAGACTGTGCCGAATGGCGACGGTTACGAGAACATTGCTTCTTTGCTTTCGACATCGACTCGGCCTGACAAGCTTCCTTCAAGAATTCTTTACCCAACTTCCGAGCAGTCGTATAATGCTGGAAATTACAGAGTGATTAACCCATTTACTGATTTGATCTTCTGGGATCCTAACTGAAAAATTTAACATGAACTATTCAATAAAAATAGCTGGCCTGTTTCTCTTTGGCATGGCCGTGACTTCTTGTCTGAAAGACGACATGAACCTGGATCCGGACACTTCGACAAATGTTGTAGAGTTCAAAAACCCGTCCAGCTTTGTTTCACCAAGCGGAAGCAAATATTCAATGTACACTCAAGCGTTTGACCTTGCAGATGAAAATGATTATTCCGTTACGGTAAGTTATTCAGGCGCAAATGTTGCGCCCGAAGACATCAGAGTGACCCTTGGCCTTGATACAGCTGCGATCACACAGTATAACACGGAACAGGAAGCGCATTTTGATCTAATTACACCGGATTTGTATACAATCCCATCCGAAGTGACCATTCCAAAAGGCCAGCGCACAGCCGTGGTTCCAATCAAGGTTAGAAGCTCCAAGTTTGATTTCAGCAAAGCCTATGTTTTGCCAATCTCTATCAGATCCGTTTCGACAGGAACGGTTAGCGGCAACTTTGGAACCATCCTTTTGAGCCTGAATGCAAAAAACAAGTATGATGGTAACTACACGGTTACTGCAACAGCTCCTATGGTTGATAAGGCGAACGAATTGCTATCAGGTTATTACCCGCTAAATTCCGACCTACATACAACCGGTGCAAATTCAGTGGTAATGTATTGCATCACTTACCTGGACGGACTGGAAGGGCACCCAATCAAAAGCAAAAATGCTGAAACCGGCGCAATTACAGATTCGTACTACGGAAGCTTTGCTCCAGTATTTACAATGGATGCAACCGGTAAAGTGATTAGCGTGACTAACTTTTACGGACAACCAGCAACTAACGGGCGGTCTGCCAGACTTGATCCGACAGGTGTAAATAAATTTACAGTGAACGCTGACGGCAGCAAAACACTGGAAGTAAAATATGTAATGCAGCAAGCAGGTCCAACTGACAGAACATTCTTCAGTGAAAAATGGACATTCCGCGCGCCAAGATAATACACTTCCTTATTACGTAATAGTTTGAAATTAGCTGGTCTGTCTCGGGCCAGCTAATTTTTTTTATGATTGAATTTTTTAACTTTGGAAGTTATCCTATGTCAAAACAATGGAATTTCTAAAAAGCCAGCGCCTGAACAACCTCAAATATGAGATCCGCGGCGCTACGTATCAAAAAGCATTGGAGCTGGAAAGCCTTGGTTATAAAATCCATAACCTGAATATCGGCAACCCGGCCCCGTTCGGATTTGATTCTCCGGACGAAATTGTTCACGATATCATCATGAATCTCCGCAATGCGCAGGGCTATTCAGATTCCAGAGGATTGTTTGCGGCCAGAAAGGCAGTTATGCATTACACGCAAACTATTGGTATACAAGATGTTGAAATCAATGATATTTTTATAGGCAACGGTGTAAGCGAGCTGATCCTGCTTTCCATGCAGGCATTGCTGAACCCTGGCGACGAGATCCTGGTGCCTTCACCGGATTACCCGCTCTGGACTGCGGCCATTGCATTGAGCGGAGGCACCCCCGTGCATTACGTATGTGATGAAGAGTCGGACTGGAATCCGGATCTGGACGATTTGGAAAAGAAGATCACTTCAAAAACCAAAGGGATTGTCCTCATTAACCCGAATAACCCAACAGGCGCTGTTTACGAAAAGGATGTGCTGATACGCATTGCCAGAATTGCAGAAGAACATGGCCTGATCATTTTCTCGGATGAGATTTATGACAAAATCCTTTACGATGGAGCCGTACATTATCCGATGGGCACGCTGGTAACCGAAACCCTTTGCGTTTCCTACGGTGGCCTTTCCAAGAATTACCGCTCTGCCGGTTTCCGTGGCGGGTGGATGATATTAAGCGGTGCCAAGCAAAAAGCCAAGTCCTATCTTGAAGGAATTCTGCTGCTGGCGAGCATGCGGCTTTGTGCCAATGTGCCCACGCAATATGCCATTCAGACTGCATTGGGCGGTTATCAGAGCATTAAAGAGCTGGTTGCCCCTACCGGCAGGCTGCACAAGCAGATGAACCTTGTTTACGACCGGCTGACTTCCATTCCCGGCATAACCTGCGTAAAACCGAAGGGCTCGCTATATGTTTTTCCAAAAATCGATCTGAAAAAGTTTGGCTTAAAAACAGACGAGCAGTTTGTTTATGACTTGCTGAGCGATCAAAAAGTGCTTGTAGTGGCCGGAACAGGCTTCAACTACATTTCAGATGATCATTTCAGGATCGTTTTTCTTCCAACGGTTGATGAACTGAACCAGGCGATGGACAAGATCGAATTCTTCCTTGAAAATCACCGCATTCTGTCATCCAAAACCGTAGAAGACGTCATTGCCTGATTACCGCATTAACCTTTACTAACAGCAGTTTTTGTCAGTTTAAATGTCCCTAGAAAATATTTCCAACCAGGAAGCCAAGCGGCAGCGGCTGTTTTTATTGCTCTGCGGAATTTTTTTGACAAATGCGCTGATCGCTGAGATCATAGGGGGAAAGATATTTTCGGTAGAAACGCTGCTCGGCATTGCGCCGGCGCAGCTGCCGATCGGAGGACAAAAACTGGATTTCAACATGACGGCCGGTGTGATCAACTGGCCCGTCGTTTTTATTACTTCGGACATTATCAATGAATATTTCGGCAGAAAAGGGGTGAAACGCATCTCATTTCTGACCGCCTGCTTCATTGCCTACACATTCATTACGGTGCTCGCGGCGACAAATCTACCACCGGCGCAATTTTGGCTGGACATTAACAATACAGACAAAGCGGGCAATGTTTTCAATATCAATGATGCATTTTCCAAGATCTTTAATCAGGGACTCGGCATAATGATCGGCTCGATCGTTGCGTTTTTGCTGGGACAGTTGCTGGACGTTTCGGTTTTTTCCTGGCTGCGCAGAAAAACGGGCAGCAAATACATCTGGCTCAGAGCAACGGGTTCTACGATGTTTTCACAGCTGGTGGACAGCTTCGTGGTGATCACCATTGCCTTTTACGTATTCGGAAACTGGGACCTGAACCAGATATTTGCGGTCGGCACCATTAATTATTTATACAAAGGCGTTGTCGCGATCCTGCTGACGCCGCTGCTCTACGTCGCCCATTATTTTATCGATGGCTATCTTGGCAAAGAATATGCGGAAGAGCTTTCGCATAAAGCTGCTCACGAATAAATGGCGGAACGCCGATACTAAGCCGGAACATTGATCTGCCGCCTGAGATTATCCAGCATGACGGCCGTCGCAATGCCTACATTCAATGATTCTGCCTCTCCTACGCGCGGAATTGTAATTTTATTGGTTACAAATTTTTCAACCGCATTGCCAATCCCATTCGACTCGTTACCCATGACAATGTAACCTCCGGATTGGGCAAAACTAAAATCGTACAGCGATTCGCCACCCAGAAAAGCACCTATTACCGGTTTTCCGGCAGCATTTTCGGCCAGGTAGGAAGTCAGGTCTGTGTAAAACAGATCAATCCGCGTAAATGAGCCTTTGCTGGCGGCAATCACTTTGGGGTTGTAAACGTCCGTTGAGTCATTAGAACAAATGATTTTTTTGATCCCATACCAATCCGCGATTCTGATGATAGAACCGAGATTTCCCGGATCGCGGACGTCGTCCAAAACGAGCACATATTCTGAATTCGCGGGAGACAAAAATTCATTTTGCTTCGTTTTAGCAACAGCCAGGCAGGAATCGTTGGTTTGAAAAGATCCAAGACCTTCCAGTTCCTGCATCGTTACCGTTTCTGTGATAGTTTGATGCCTGCTTAAAATACTTGCGTATTTTTGCTGAAATTCCTGCGTTATTAACGCAAATTCAATGTTAAAATCGGAATCCAGCAATTCCAGCACACTCTTGGCACCTTCCACAATAAATGATTGGTGAAGCTGCCTGTACTTCTTGATTTTAAGCGAGTTAATATACTTTATACGATTTTTTGACAGCATTGAATATTAATTGTAAGATTACATATAGCTGGTATTTCTTCCTGATTTTTGTGGGATTGTCGTCTTGTGCGCCCAAGCCCGCCTCCCAATCCAAGAGCTATTATCTTGGCAATTCTTCCATTAAAGGCAATGAGGTCATTAATGATTCCGAACTGGATGCACTCATCCCTCAAAAACCGAACAGACGCCTCCTGGGCCTGCCTTTCTTTCCTTATGTTGGCCTTTATCGCTTTGGTGAGCTCTTTTACAACCGGGAAGAAAAACAGCGGAAAGTAATTGAAATCACACAAAAATATCAAAATGAATCCCGCTTAAACGAAAATTCTCCACGGAGGCTCGAAAAGATTCAGCGGCGCTACGCAAAGAAACTCGAAAAAGCACAGGCACGTGTGGACGAAGGAAATTTCTGGATGCGCGTGCTGGGTGAAGCGCCCGTGTATTTCAATGCAGCCGAGATCACTCAGAATGCTGAGAAAATGCAGCGATATCTTTATAACAACGGCTTTTTCGAGGCATCAGTTACCGCGAAACCGGATACGATCATTAACCGGGTCAGGGTCAACTATTTTGTAACGGAAAAACGGCCGACGATGATTCGCGACATTGAATATCAGGTCCGCAACAACATGGCCGATAGCATTATCAGCGCCAGCAATAAAAATCCTGCGCTGCAATCGAAAAAACGGTACGACGGCGATGCGTTTGAAGAAGAGCGGATCAGAATTGAGACGTTGCTACGGAACCAGGGTTACCTCGGTTTTTCACGCCAGAATATTTCTTATCTGATCAACGACACAATCACTAATGCCGCCACGGACACTTTTTTCAAGTCGGTGGATGTGAAAGTAAAGGTGGATATGCCGGGTACGATCAAGAACGGGGAACGTTACAAGATCAATTCCGTGCATTTTGAAGTGCTGCCGCCTTCTGGCTCCGCGGATTCTGCTTATGCACGAAAAGACACCGTCAATTTTCGGGGGATCAATTATACTTTTTCTGATAAAAGATTTGCAACCCGGATTTTAGACAGTAAAATCCAGGTCAGGCCGGGTGCTATTTACAGCCAGCAAAAAGAACGCGATACACAGCAGCAACTCTCCCTGACAGACCAGTTCCGCTTTGTGAATTACACCTACACGCTAGATTCTACCGGAACTGGCGTTAACAGTTTCTTTAAAGTGATTCCGCTCGAAAAATATCAGATTTCCACTGACATTGGCTTGAATGTGATCCAGCTGCAAGGGGCACCGGGGCCGTTTGCCAACCTATCTTATAAGATCCGCAATGTTTTCAACGGACTCGAAAACTTCGAAGCCAACCTCCGCGGCGGGATCGAGCTTGTTCCCGGATTTTTGGGCAACAGCTCAATTTATCGCAGCGAGGAAATTGGACTAAACACCTCCTTAACCTTTCCAAGACTGCTTACGCCGGGAAGTTTACTGCAAAAGCAAACCGCAGGCTATAACCCGAGAACTCAGGTTGGATTTGGCTACAATTACATCAACCGCCCGGAATACACACGGACGAATGTGAAAGTGGCAATGACCTATTCCTGGCAGCCGACGAGCAAAACATTGTTCAACCTATCGCTCGTTGACCTTAACATTCTCAACACCCAAAACACACGTGCAGATTTTCAGGCATTGCTCAAAGACCTGCAAAACCAGGGAAACAACCTTTATACCAGTTTCAGAAGGTCGTTTGTATCTGATATTAATTTCAATTTCACTTACAACACCAATGCACTGATTGGACCTCAGAAAGATGCACATTACTTCCGCGTGGCGGTGGAATCGGGCGGAACGTCGCTGAATATTCTTCCCAAACAGGAAAATCTGATCAAAACCGTGTTTGGCGATAGCCTTCAATTTTATAAATATCTGCGTTGGAATGCGGATTATCGCCGTTATTGGGCAACCGGCAGACGTTCAGCCTTTGTGGCAAGGGTTAATGCGGGCGGCATTTACAGTTATGGCGACAACAAAGTCCCGCCTTATGAAAAATATTTCTTTGCCGGTGGCTCCAATAGTCTTCGCGCATGGCTGCCCCGCCGCTTAGGACCGGGCCGTTCAGTTCCCAAGAAAACACCAACCGGCCTGACCATTGAATCGCCGGGAGAATTTTTGTTGGAGGCCAATCTGGAATGGAGGGGTTATCTTGCCAAGTTCTTTGGCGATCTCAATTATGCGGTGTTTTTGGATGCGGGAAATGTCTGGATCCTGGGAGGCGACGCAACTGAGTTACAGAAACTGGAAGCGGATAAATTTTTAAAAGACATTGCCATCGGAACCGGCTTCGGGATCCGTTATGACCTCTCCTTTTTTATCCTCCGCTTCGATTTCGGGATCAAGGTCTATGACCCTGCATTGCAGCGGTTTGTGTTGGATGAACTACAATTCAACAAGCTTTTTAAACGTACGCAATCCAATTTCCTGAACATCAACCTTGGGGTCGGATATCCGTTTTAAGGTTTTTTATGACTGCTGCTTAGTATGACAGTTTGTCAGTTTTTACCAGATTCTTTCTATATTTGTAATCCCGAAACTTCAAATCGGCAGTCCTATGCCGTGAGTTTCTTTTGAAAATTTGTTAAATCCCTTCCATGGAAAATAGAATTGCAGAGACTTTGAAAATATTGACTGAGGAGGACAAAGTTGCCTGTGAGACAGTCCGTATTTCCGAAAATGAGCCGGCTTTTAACAAAAAATTACTTTTCATTGAAAGTTACGGCTGCCAGATGAATTTCGCAGACAGCGAGATTGTGGCGTCCGTCATGCGTGAGGCGGGTTTTGCAACCACTTCCGACGTTGATAATGCAGATCTGATATTCTTAAACACCTGCGCCATCCGCGACAATGCCGAGCAGCGCGTCAGGACGAGATTAAGGCAGCTTAATGTTATAAAAAAGAAAAAGCCGGGCACATTAATCGGTGTGCTGGGATGTATGGCAGAACGCCTCAAAGCGAAATTGCTGGAAGAGGAAAAGATGGTTGACATTGTCACCGGACCCGACGCATACCGCGATCTGCCCAGATTAGTAGAAGAAGCGGAGACGGGCCAGAAAGGTGTGAACGTATTTTTGTCAAGAGAAGAAACCTACGCCGACATTTCCCCTATCCGACTGAATTCCAATGGCGTAACTGCATTGGTCTCCATTATGCGTGGCTGCGACAATATGTGCAGTTTTTGCGTAGTGCCTATGACGCGTGGCCGGGAGCGTAGCCGTGATCCTTTCTCGATTGTAAAAGAGGCGCAGGATCTTTTTAATGATGGTTATAAGGAAGTTACGTTGCTGGGCCAGAATGTGGACAGCTATAAATGGCAAGCGCCAAACAGCGTCACCGCCATCTCCACCAATGTTGATAATGGCACATTGGAAACCCAGGTGAACTTCGCGCAATTGCTGGAAATGGTGGCGCAGATCAGCCCGGAATTGCGGGTCAGGTTCAGCACCTCGCACCCGAAAGACATTACGGATGAAGTGCTTCATACCATTAAAAAGTACGATAACATTTGCAAATACATTCACCTTCCGGCGCAGCATGGCAACAGCCGCGTGCTGGAAATGATGAACCGGACTTACAACCGCGAATGGTATCTCGAAAGAATCGACAGCATCCGCCGGATTTTAGGTGATGAATGTGCCATTTCCCATGATATGATCGCCGGTTTTTGTTCGGAGACGGAAGAAGAGCACCAGGATTCACTTTCACTGCTGGAATATGTGCGGTTTGACTTCGGCTATATGTTTGCCTATTCCGAACGTCCGGGAACATTGGCTGCCAAGAAGTACGCGGATGACATTCCGGCGGACATAAAGCAGCGGCGACTTGCGGAAATCATTGATATACAACAAAGGATTTCCCTGGAACGCAACCAGAAACTGATCGGCACCGTGCAGAAAGTGCTGGTTGAAAACACTTCCAAGCGGTCTGTAAATGACTTTACAGGACGCAGTGACCAAAATAAAAGAGTCATATTCCCCCGCGAAAATTTCAAAGTAGGCGATTATGTCGACGTTTTAATTACAGACACGACCGCTGCGACGCTTCGCGGGTACGCGGTTGAAAAAGTACCCGTTTCATGAATCCAGCTGAAATACAAGCAATAAAGAACCGTTTTGGAATAATAGGGACTTCCCCGGGACTGAATCACGCGATCAATGTTGGTGTGCAGGTTGCTGCCACAGATCTCACCGTGCTCATCACCGGCGAAAGCGGCAGCGGAAAGGAGTCTTTTTCCAAAATTATCCACAGCCTCAGCTCCCGCAAACACGGGCCTTTCATCGCCATCAACTGCGGTGCGATTCCCGAAGGAACCATTGATTCAGAGCTTTTCGGGCACGAAAAAGGTGCATTTACGGGTGCATTGGATTCAAGAAAAGGATATTTTGAAACAACAAATACAGGGACCATTTTCCTGGATGAGGTTGGAGAAATGCCCCTGGGTACGCAGGCAAGGCTTTTACGTGTCCTGGAAAATGGAGAATATATCCGGGTAGGATCTTCCAAAGTTCTGAAAACCAATGTGCGTGTTGTAGCAGCGACCAACGTGAATCTGCTGGATGCCGTGAACAATGGAAAATTTCGTGAAGACCTTTACTATCGCTTAAATACCGTCCCCATTTACGTTCCGCCATTGCGGGATCGTGGCGAGGATATCTTGTTGCTATTCAGGAAGTTTACCAATGATTTCTCGGAAAGATACAGGACAAAACCCGTGCGATTGGATTCGGAAGCACGTGACTTGCTGATGCAATATGCGTTTCCCGGCAACATTCGTCAGCTCAAAAATATAGCCGAGCAGATCACGATCCTGGAAACTGATAAAGAACTGCCGATTTCCCGCGAAACATTAAATAATTACCTGAATCCCGTCCAGCCAGCAGGAAGAAAAGCGCTGATTACCTTACGTTCCGGTGAAGATCCGGCGGGCAGCTCTTTCTCTGAAAGGGAATTGCTGTATAAGGTGCTTTTTGATATGCGCAGGGACATGACAGAGCTTAAAAAACTGGTCCGTAATGTTTTGGAAAACGAAAAGTATGGAGGCGAAATCCTGAAAGACCATCAGGAATTGTTCAGCTCATTGAACACGGCTGAGCCTACAACACATTCGCACACGCCTACCCTGGAACCTGCACGCCTGCTTTCGCCAGTGCCTTCACGGACGGTTGATCTGGACAGATATTCGGACGAAAGAAGTGAAATTGAAGACGTTATGCACGTCACGGCCGAGGAAGAATCCTTGTCGCTCGAAGACAAGGAAAAGGAAATGATCATCAAGGCATTACGGAAGAATAATAACAAACGAAAATACGCTGCAAGTGCATTGGGCATCTCGGAACGGACGTTATACAGGAAAATTAAGCAGTATGACATTGAAGAATAGAATAGAAAGCATTTGTATAATGCGCGTTTCGATGAACACCAAAAGGTTGCTAACCCTCTTTTTTGTCCTGCATTGCTCCATTTTTATGTCGGGCTGTGGCGTTTATTCTTTCACCGGGACCAATTTGTCTCCGGATATCAAGACATTCAGCGTGCTTAATTTCACGATGGGAACTGCGGGTGGACCGTCGGATCTGCCGCAAAGACTTACGGAGGAATTGAAAGAATATTTCCAGCGAAACACGAGCTTGATCAGTCAGCCTGGTGGTGGCGACCTGGTTCTGGAAGGTTCTATTACAGGTTACGACGTGCTAGCGGCCGCTCCTACCGCGAATGACCAGGCCGGTTTGAACCGTTTGAATGTCACCGTTCAGGTGCGTTACACCAATGCAAAAGACGAAACCAAGAATTTTGACCAATCTTTCACTTACTATGCCGACTTTCCTCAGGATCAGACGCTTAATCAAAATGAAGCGCGGCTTCTGCCAACGATCCGGGAAAATTTAGTGCAGCAGATCTTTAATAAATCTGCCGCAGACTGGTAGTAGATTATCGTTTTGTCTAACTTCAATTTTTATTTCAACTTTCAAGGTCCATATGTCCATCATTGAAAAGGAAGCTTTCAGCAATCTGGTCAAACATCCTCATGCAGCAGGCACGGAGGTGATCGAAGCGCTCGAAGCGACGATTAAGGCATTTCCTTATTGCCAGATTTCCTATTCTTTATTGGCGAAGGCATCCAGTGTTGCCGGAACGGAGAAATTAGATGAAACCCGTCCGCGTGCGGCGGCTTACGCATTGAGCAGAGTTGCATTACAGCAGCTTGTAGAAAGTGACACGGAGCGTTACGACGCAACGGTCAACATTGAAGAAGTGATCGAGGCACAGGAAAAATCAGTCCCGCAAAATGGTGAAGATATCCTGATCAGCCTGGTGGAGCAAGAGACAGTAAGCTTGCAAAACATTGTTTCCGAAGAGCAGAAAAGGCAGCAGCAGATTATCCAGGGTTTTATGAAAAAGAACCCGCGTATCATTCGTCAGGATAACAATCTGGAACCTGTTGCCGTTGATGTCAGCGGGCGCGTCGCCGAGTCGGGAGCGGGAAGCATTGAAACCGAAGCTTTTGCAAAAATATTGGTACGACAAGGCAAGATTGAAAAGGCAATTGACCTGTATCAAAAATTGATCTTGAAAAAACCAGAAAAAAGGAATTACTTTGCGAAAAAATTAAGCGAGTTGTATAGGTTGTAAAAAATCACACATTCACTCATTCTATCATTCAAAATTAAGAAAAGGCATGTATTTGGGTTTAATTATCTTGGTTGCGATCATCGCTGTTTTGTTGATCCTGGTTGTATTGGTACAAAATTCAAAAGGAGGAGGACTTTCCAGCGAGTTTAGCGGAGCAGGAACCACCCAAATGTTCGGTGTTAAAAAGACAACCGATTTATTGGAACAAATCACCTGGGGACTTGCAGGCGCTGTTATCCTGATTTCCCTTGCTTCATACATTATCGTTGGCGGAACTGCACAAACTGGCGGCATTAACAGTGTCAATGTGGATAAAGCTCAGAATACAGTAATTCCTGGCGGAAACATTGCTCCTGCACCAGCTCCGGGAGCGGCGGCTCCTGCGGGAGGCGAAGCAACGACGCCTGCTGCTACACCAGCAGCACCAGCGGACAGCTCAAAATAAGATATTTAAGACATTAAAAAAGGCTCATGATTTGCATCGTGAGCCTTTTTTGTGTTCAAGCATTTGATTAAGCAATGTTCATTTGCTTCAAGATCAGCTTCTTGGCAACAGGTAAAAGCGCCTCATGCAAAGGATAATCGTATTTTGACTCAACAATATAGGTTGCAGGATTAGGCAGGGATTTGTTCTTTTTGGTAAGATCAACTTTGATCTGAGAAACCGTATTTCCTAAACCAATCCGGACCGTATCCACGAAAGTCGTTTTGAGATAACGCTCCTTCATTTCATTATAAAGCGCCAGCTGATATTCAAAAACACTGACAAGAGGCTGGAATGTGTGCAAAAAGAGCAGATAACCCTCTTCCAGTCTTAATGGCACAATGCCAACAGGCGAAATTTTTATATTCTCCCCCACTTCACTGAACCGCTCAGCGCCATGCTCCAGCGCACGCGAAAAACGCGGAATGGCGAAGTCGAGGATGTAATTCAACTCTTCCAGACAAGGGTCGTCATGGTGCGTTTCTTCGTATTCCAGTTTCCAGGTCTGCAAATTGACGCCCGTCACATTTTTTGGGAAAGACGTTTTGATCTCCCTTTTGGTGGCTCGGATGTGGATGCAGGAATCAAAATGAAATTGCAGATCTGGCAGATGCGGGTGGAGCTTATGCTGTATAAACTGGCTGTCAATGTGCTGTAAATAGGCCTGCAATACATATTTTTTGTACTCAAAATCAAAAATTCCTTCTGTTAACCAGTTCTTTTGGAGGTTTTTCATGGGATTCGAAATTTGGTGCCGATAAAATTTAAGCATTTTCACTCGCTAAACAATTCTTGTGCCTTGCATGACATTATAATTGCTTCTAATAATTATATAACGGCAGGGTTCGGTACAAATTTGTCACACTTGCCGGAAAAAATGTCAGCCGGAACTTGCTGGCATAGATTGTGCTTACTTGCTTCAGTCAAATCTATTACTGACAATCAAAAAACAAACGTTTAATATTTATGTCAACTTTAGCAGAAATACAAGTGAACGTACAACCTCTGGCTGATCGTGTTCTTGTAGAACCAGCCCCAGCCGAAGAAAAAACAGCATTTGGTATCATTATCCCTGATACTGCAAAGGAAAAACCGCAACGTGGAACTGTAGTAGCAGTAGGCCCGGGTAAAAAAGACGAGCCGATGACCGTTAAGGTAGGTGACACCGTATTATACGGAAAATATTCAGGTACTGAATTGGCGTATGAAGGCAAAGATGTCCTGATCATGCGTGAGTCTGACATTTACGCCATCATTGGTTAATTGTCATTAATTCCAATAAATAATTTCAATCAAGAAAATCAAAACGATTAATTAGTATGTCTAAGAAAATTTTCTTCGATACCGAAGCTCGTGATAAAATTAAGCGCGGTGTTGATACATTGGCTGACGCCGTTAAAGTAACATTAGGACCTCGTGGTCGTAACGTAGTAATCGATAAAAAATTCGGATCGCCTAGCATCACAAAAGATGGTGTGACGGTTGCAAAAGAAATCGATCTGAAAGACCCTATCGAAAACATGGGTGCTCAGTTAGTGAAAGAAGTTGCTTCTAAAACTGCTGATTCTGCAGGTGATGGTACAACAACTGCAACTGTTTTGGCTCAGGCTATTTATTCAATCGGTGTTAAGAACGTAGCAGCGGGTGCTAACCCAATGGATCTGAAACGCGGAATTGATAAAGCAGTTTCTGTGATCGTTAAAGATCTTGAATCTCAAAAGAAAAACATTTCTACTTCCAAAGAAATCGCTCAGGTTGCTACAATTTCAGCTAACCATGACGAAGAAATTGGTCAAATGATCGCTGAGGCGATGGAAAAAGTAGGAAAAGAAGGTGTTATCACTGTTGAAGAAGCACGCGGAACGGAAACAGAAGTTAAAACTGTGGAAGGTATGCAGTTTGACCGTGGTTACCTGTCTCCATATTTTGTTACAAATACTGAGAAAATGGAAGCTGATCTTGAGCGTCCATATATCTTAATTTCTGAGAAGAAAGTTTCTTCAATGAAAGAATTGCTTCCAGTTCTTGAAGCAGTTGCACAAACAGGCCGTCCTTTGCTTATTTTGGCAGAAGATGTTGACGGAGAAGCACTTGCTACATTGGTAGTAAACAAAATCCGTGGCGCCTTGAAAGTGGCTGCTGTTAAAGCTCCTGGTTTTGGTGACCGTCGTAAAGCAATGCTTGAAGACATCGCGATCATCACTGGCGGAACAGTTATCTCTGAAGAGCGTGGTTTCAAATTGGAAAACGCAACTTTGGAATATCTTGGATCTTGCGAAAAAGCAATTATCGACAAAGACAACACAACTTTGGTAAATGGTGCAGGTAACTCTGAAGATATTCAGGGCCGTGTAAACCAGATCAAAGCGCAGATCGAAAATACAACTTCTGATTACGATCGCGAAAAACTTCAGGAACGCCTTGCTAAATTGTCAGGTGGTGTAGCTATCCTTTACATCGGAGCTGCAACTGAGGTTGAAATGAAAGAGAAAAAAGACCGTGTTGACGATGCATTGCACGCAACTCGTGCTGCTGTTGAAGAAGGTATCGTAGCTGGTGGTGGTGTTGCTTACATCCGCGCAACTGCTGCTCTGGAAGGCATGACAGGCAACAACGAGGACGAAACAACCGGTATCAATATCATCCGCGTAGCTTTGGAAGCTCCTTTAAGAACAATCGTTTCTAACTCAGGCCAGGAGCCATCCGTAGTTGTTGCGAAAGTGAAAGAAGGAACTGGTGCTTACGGTTACAACGCGAAGGACAATGTTTACACAGACCTTTTGGAAGCTGGTATCATTGACCCTAAGAAAGTGTCCCGTCTTGCGCTTGAAAACGCAGCATCTATCGCAGGTCTGTTGTTGACAACAGAATGTGTGATTGCTGACGAGCCAGAAGAAGCTCCTGCTGGTGGCGGTCACAGCCACGGCGGCGGAATGGGCGGAATGATGTAATATCATTTTGTTCAGGCTGAACATTACAATGCAAAAAATAGCCGTCCGGAAATTCCGGACGGCTATTTGCTTTTACAACATTTATGAAAAACTTCTTCATTTAGACGAATCAGCTTCAATTAAGTCACACATTTATATAAAAATATTTTTACGGCTGCATAAAACCATCCTGCATCACCAGTCTTCTATCCGCCATAGCAGCCAGATCTTCGTTATGCGTAACGATTACAAATGTTTGTCCGAACTCGTCCCGCAACTTGAAGAACAACTGGTGCAGTTCCAGAGCGTTGTGCGAATCGAGGTTGCCGCTCGGTTCATCCGCGAGCACGATGGACGGTTTGTTTAAAAGTGCTCTCGCAACCGCAACGCGCTGCTGCTCACCACCGGAAAGTTGAGAGGGCAAATGATTGGATCTGTCCTTCAAACCAAGCATTTCCAACAATTCTTTTCCTCTTTCCAGAATATCTTTTTCATTCATAGAACCATTGATATAGCCCGGCATGCATGCATTTTCCAAAGCAGTGAACTCGGCAAGCAGGTTATGAAATTGGAAAATGAAGCCTATCTTTTCGTTGCGGAAACGTGCGAGGTCTTTGTCTTTTTGTGTAAAAACATTTACGTCTTCGATAAAGATAGAACCTTGCTCCGGCCGGTCCAACGTTCCCAGGATGTGCAGAAAAGTACTTTTGCCTGCACCCGAGGGCCCTACAATGGCCACCACTTCACCTTGCTCCACTTCCAGATCAATCCCCTTCAACACTTGTAAAGAACCATATGTGCGCCTGATCCCGCTCGCCCGCAGTAAATTCATATTATGGAGAAGATAATTGGACTGAAACCTACGCCCGTTTTGATTAATTCCTTAATTTGCCGTGAAAATACCAATTTACTTTTATACTCATGAATATTCACGAATATCAAGGCAAAAGCGTTCTTAAAAAATACGGTGTGCGTATTCAGGAAGGGCTCGTAGCCGACACTCCGGACAAGGCAGTAGAAGTTGCGCGTGAGCTTAGCCAGCAGACTGGTACCAAATGGTATGTTGTTAAATCTCAGATCCACGCAGGTGGACGTGGAAAAGGCCGCATCGTTGGAACAGAACAACGTGGCGTTGCCCTAGCGAAATCTGTTGAAGATGTTCGCAGCATATCCAATAACATTCTGGGCAAAGTCCTGGTTACCCACCAGACTGGTCCTGATGGCAAGCGTGTTAACAAAGTGCTTATTGCCGAAGACGTGTATTATCCAGGACCAAGCGAGCCGAAAGAATACTATCTTTCGATCCTCCTTGACCGTGGCCGTAACTGCAATGTGATCATGGCCAGCACCGAAGGTGGGATGGACATTGAAGAAGTGGCAGAGCACACGCCTGAGAAGATCATGAAAGAGTGGATTGATCCAAAAGTAGGCTTGCAGCCGTTCCAGGCACGTAAAGTTGCTTTTGCTTTGGGCCTTGAAGGCGATGCTTTTAAAGAAATGGTGAAATTCATCACTTCCCTTTACAAAGCATACATTGAAAGTGATTCAGCGATGTTCGAAATCAACCCGGTTTTGAAAACATCTGACAATAAAATCCTTGCCGTTGATGCGAAGGTTGATTTGGATGACAATGCACTATATCGTCACCCGGAATTGGCTGAAATGCGTGATACGAACGAGGAAGATCCTTTGGAAGTGGAAGCAGGCGCAAATAACCTGAACTATGTAAAACTGGACGGAAACGTTGGTTGCATGGTAAATGGTGCTGGTCTTGCAATGGCTACAATGGACCTTATCAAGCTTTCTGGCGGTGAGCCTGCTAACTTCCTGGATGTTGGGGGTGGCGCAAACGCACGCACCGTAGAAGCAGGTTTCCGTATCATTCTAAAAGACCCGAACGTAAAAGCAATCCTGATCAACATCTTCGGTGGAATCGTTCGCTGCGACCGCGTTGCTGCTGGCGTTGTGGAGGCTTACAAAGCAATTGGAGAGATTCCGGTTCCTATCATCGTTCGTCTGCAAGGAACAAACGCTGAGGAAGGAGCAAGAATCATTAATGAGTCTGGCTTGAAAGTTTCTTCGGCTATTGAGTTTAAGGAGGCAGCTGCTAAGGTTTCAGAGGTTCTGGCTGAGCTGGGGGTTTAAGGAAAGTTAAAATAAAATTGAAAAGGAAGCCTACCGGGCTTCCTTTTTTTATACCCCTGTCACCCTGAGCGGACCGGGCCTCCGGGCGGCCGAAGGGGCGTTATTACCTAGGTAGTACCAGTCTTTGCAACACGTCCCTGCTCTGTCACCCTGAGCGGAGCCGAAGGGCGTCACTGCTAGGCACAACGCCTTTCCATCCGGAGCCTCCCTTCGGCTCCGCTCAGGGTGACAGGGGATTATAACATAATGGTTGGAGCCGCCAACAGGCCTAGCCCAGCAACACCCACAACAACATCACCACTCCAAAACTTACCAACCCCTGCAACCCGGTCAAGATCGTATGGGTCCGATAAGTGTCCCTCGCTGAAATCCCCGTAAACTGCGATACAACCCAGAACCAGGCGTCATTCGTATGCGAGACAATCATCGCCCCGCTTCCTACGGCCATGACAACTAATGTGATTTGAATGGGTGTCACGAAGCCTAATGATGCTAGCAATGGTGCCAGAATGCTGGTTGTCAGCACCATCGCGGATGTCGTTGAGCCTTGTGCTGTTTTGAAGAAGGCGGCGATGAGGAAGGCGATTACCAGGAGATAGGCTCCGGACATTTCGTTGTGGAGCAGCCATTCGCTGACCATGTCTTTTAATGTTGTTTCTTTTAAGATCGCGCCGAAGGCTCCGCCTGCTCCTACCAGCACCAAAGTTGTTCCGCAATGTTCTATTCCACTTTTAAAACAGGCCATCATCCTTTCGGCGGCGTATTCCGGGAAAAGGGAATAGCTGAAAAAGATGGCGATGAGGAAGGAAACCAGCGGACTGCCGAAAAAGCCCAGCCATTTTGTCCAGATTTCCGGGAAGTTCAGAATCCTTGCAAATGATGCCAGCGTAATCAGGATTATAGGCAAAAGAATCGGCATGAATGCTTTCCAGGCGGGAGGCAGTCGGCTTTCGTGAATGATGATGGGTGGCTCGACGGTTGAATTTTCAGTAATGGCGACATTTCTTGCGAACTTTTCGGCGAACCAGGTTGAGAGAAAAAGGCTTGGAATAGAGACCACTAAACCTATTAATATAACCAGCCCCACAGAATCTGCAATGCCGAGGTTTCCTGCTGCGGATAACGGGCCAGGCGTTGGCGGAACCAGCGTATGCGTCGCAAAAAGACCGCCTGACAATGATAATGCGATGGTTCCCAGCGGCTTTCCGGTTCGTTTGGCAACAATCTGATTCAGCTTATGCAGGATAATAAAACCCGAATCACAAAAGACTGGAATCCCGACGATTCCACCAATCACTGCCATTGCAAATGCAGGGCGCTTTTCACCGAACAACTTTAATATCACATCTGCCACCTTAATCGCAGCACCGGATTTGTCCAAAATTGCACCGATCACACAGCCCAAAATGACCATTAACCCGATTTTAGACATTAATTCCCCGAAACCTTTTCCAATCGTTTCGGCCAGCTTGTCGATGGGCAGACCGGCGAAGATGCCCACGCCAATTGCAGCTAACAGCAAGCCAACCAGCGGGTGCATTTTTAGCACCGTAGAACTTAATACAATGAAGACAACGGCCGCAAGAACAATGAATATGATCATCGGAGGTCTGGATTTACAGCATTTTCATGACAGCCTCATCCCCCATTACCGCGTTGGCCGGCCGGGGATGCGCCGCATTGAAAACTTCCAGATCTTTCTGTTCCAGCAGTTTGGAAGGTGTTTCGTCAATTTTACCTTGTGAATCGGTGACGGCTTTTAAATCCAGCCCGAGCTGTTTTGCCATAAAGGTGTACATGGCATTCCTCTTGGAAGGACCATAATCATGCTTTTCGTCAGGTAAATGCACGTTTTCGACCAGATCTTTCTTGCCGTATAATCCGTAAATGTTTTGAATGAAAGGAAATTCAACTTCCGGCGTATTCTTGGTCCAGTCGCCGCCGTCAGACACGAGCAGCATGGGCCTCGGAGCGGTTAGGGAAGCTATTTCAACATTATTGGTCTGGTAATCGCCCTTTTTATGAATGGGAAGGCCGCTTTCACAAACGCATCCCCCAAAGAAGTAAGATGAGACCATCACGACGGGTGCAGTGACCTTAACGCGGTCGTCCAGTGCAGCCAAAAGGAAAGTTTGCGTTCCCCCACCCGACTCGCCTGTTACAGCAATCCTTTCCGGATCAACGCCGGGTTGCGCCATTAAAAAATCCAGTGCTCTTACTGCATTGATCGTTTGAAGTTTAAGCGCTTTGGGCATTTTATGTTCGCAATATTTGGAGTCACCCTGCCCTACCATATCCAGAACAAACACAACAGCACCCATGCGTGCGAGCGTTGCGCAGCGTTTTTGCGTTTGTTCCCTGAACCTGCCATGCGGATTTTCACCGTGTCCATGGGGACAAAGAATGCCTGCGTAGAATTGTTGCTTTTTTAATGGTTTGTACAAATTCCCGGTCACGTAAATCCCTGGCATGCTTTCGAAAGCCACATTCTCGATGGAGTAACCGTCCATTTCTTTTTTACTGTGAATGATCGGTTTTGAAGTCGGCTTGGCGGGCATAGTCTGCAAATTCATCCCTTCACGGATCTGCTTTCGGATGGCAGCAGCACGTGTTTCCCATTCAAGTTTCGTTTTGACGGCATGTTTTTCCAGGAATTCCTTTCCCTGCGCTTCAGTAAAATAAGCACCCTGGCACAACTCTGCCTGCTGCGCAAACAATGTGGCTGACAAACAAAAAGCACTTAACATGCACATTAAAACAACTTTCATAGCCCAGCGGAAAGAGATTGAACGGATTTTATTACGAAAGAGGAAAAACAGCGGTGCTTACTGTTTAAATCACCTCAGGGAATGGCCACTCTGATGTATTCCTTCAAAATGTGCGCTTCAAGTTTCCTGACCATCCCTTTGTACTCCCCGTCTATCTGGAAATGTGCTTCTTTGTCGGGGCATTCGATGGTGGCCTGCTCAACGGAGATCACGCGCATAATCTCGGGATTGAAGTCGGTGCTGCCTGCCAGGATCTTTGCGGTTTCTATGAAGTCCAGTTTTTTGGCAATAACGAGTTCGAAAAAACCATCCGACATATCGCCGGTAGGGTTAATGGTAACGCCGGTCCCGTATTTCTGCGCATTGGCGATAATCACAATAAGCGCTTCGGTTTCAATCACTTCATTGGCAGTTGTGATTTTTACCAAAAACTTTTCATGCTCGCTTAATGTTTTCAGCATTTCACGTGCGTAACCCAGTTTTCCGCGCGTATCGCTGCTTTCATAATTTTTTACCAGCAATGCATTCAATCCGATGTCGCTTAAATGCAGACTGATTTCATTATTGATACAAACCGCATCAATACCAATTATCTTATCCCCGAAAGCCACCTCAACTGCCTCAGCAATAGACCCGGTTACCCCAAAATCCATAGCAAGCCCGTTGGCCGAGCCCACCGGGATTATGCCCATCACCACATCGGCACCCTGGACTGCTTCGGCCGTCAGCGAAATAGTGCCGTCGCCACCCGCAACCAGCACACGTTCAGGCTTAATGTTGATGACCATTTCCCGGATCGTTTCCAGATCATGCTCGCCGGTTGTTGTATAGATACGCAAATCATAACCCTTTGCCGCCGCCATCTCAATTACCTCTTCAAAAACCACATCCTTGTTCACATCGCCGGATATGGGATTTACAACCAACAAAACTTTTCGTTCTGAAAACATATTGTCTAAATTAGGGACTTCAAGTGTACGGGGATAAAGATAGTTATGAAACGTTGCGACATAAAATTGTACCGTGGATATGCCAATAAAAATGAGCTGGTGGTGTTTGGGCATATCGTCAAAAAATATCCCTCAGGTGATCGAAAATATACAAGAAGCGGGTTCAGATACGCTCGGACGATCATTGAGCTCTTTTCTGTTAAGACCATTCCATTTTTAAAAGTTGTGTTCAGGCTGGGCGGTATTACCGCCGAAGCGACGGCTGAGGCCGATGGATATTTCCGTTTTCAGGTCCCGCTTACGGAGCCACTGCCCAGCGGATGGCATACTTACGAGGTTACCGTTGACGATGAGCTGAACGGAAAGCGATATCAGGGAAGCGCGCAGGAAGAATTTTTCCTGCCTTACAAAAGCTCCTACGGCATCATTTCCGACATTGACGACACTTTTCTGATCTCGCACAGCCGCCGGTCTTTCCGGAAGCTCTTTGTATTGTTGTCCAAAAACGTCCAGGCTCGGAAACCGTTCGACGACGTCGTCAAGCATTATCAGCTGCTGTCGTTCGCCAGCCGCACGCATCCGCATAAGGACAGCAACATTTTCTTCTATGTTTCTAGCAGCGAATGGAATCTGTATGATATGATCGTTCGCTTTGCAGAGCTTAATGGCCTGCCGAAGGCTGTTTTGAAACTGCGGACCATTAAGTCGGGACTGGATGATTTTGTTTCCACGGGTGGCGGATCTCATGACCATAAGCTGCGCAAGATCCATAACATTATCAATTTCTATCCCGAGCTGCAATTTATTTTGTTAGGCGATGATTCTCAGAAAGATCCGGAAATCTATGAACAGATTTGCCGGGATTTTTCTGCCAATATCCGCGCGGTTTACATCCGGCAAACCCGGCGACGAGCAAAACCAGAGACGACCTTGAACCTTAAAAACATCCAGGAACTCGGCATTGATGTTTGTTATTTTGCGCACAGTAACAAAGCCATTATCCATTCCCTCGACACAGGAATTGTGTTTCAGGCACCCATTGAGGCCATTGCGCCCATCATTGAATCAAAAGATCTCCTGCAATGAAAAAAATCCTGATTATTGAGGACGATCGCCGGATTGCCCAGAACATTTTCCGTGGACTGGCGTCCGAAAACATCGAAGCAGAAATTGCCCACGACGGCATTACGGGAAAGCAAATGGCCTTGGACAAAAAATTTGACCTTGTTTTGCTGGACGTAAATTTACCAGGAATGAATGGTCATGATGTTTGCCAGCAGATCCGGATTTACAAGCCTTCGCTGCCGATCATTATGCTTACGGCTTACGGAGAAATTGAGGATAAACTGGAAGGCCTGGGACGAGGAGCGGACGACTACATCGTTAAACCTTTCGATTTCAGGGAATTACTGGCAAGGATTAATGCGGCATTGCGCGTTTCGGAACTCATCAATCCGGAAAATACGGACAAAGTGCTCCGGATTGCGGATCTTGAAATGAACCTCGGGACCAAGCAGGTGAGCCGCGGCGGCAATATGATAGACCTTACTGCCAAGGAATTTGCCTTATTGGAATATTTCCTTTTGCACAGAGGCAGGGTTGTGTCAAAAATGGACCTGGCCGAGCACGTATGGCACCTCAATTTTGATCCGGGTACGAATGTCGTTGAGGTGTATATCAATTATTTACGCAAAAAAGTAGACAAAGACTTTGCTACCAAGCTAATTCACACACGGCCCGGCATGGGCTACATTATGAAGGAAGAATGACCCTGAAAATCAAGAATCGCATTGCTCTTCAATTCACGCTCCTCGTGGCGGCGATCTTGCTATTGTTTTCAATCACCATTTACAGCGTTTCCGAACATTATAGGCAAGAGGAATTTTACGATCGCCTGAAAAGCCGCGCCCGGACCACTTGCCGACTGCTGGTAAAGGTTAAAGGAATTGACAAACATTTGCTGAAAGCCATTGACCAAAACACGCTTTCAGAAATGCTTGACGAGAAAGTGCTGATTTTTAATGCTGATAATGAGCTGATCTATTCCAGCGTGGATGATAAACTTTTGTCTTATAAAGCCTCGCTGCTGGATGAGGTGCGGGAAAAGCAATATATCGAGTTTCACGAAGGCGGAAGCGAGGTCATCGGTCTTTTGTATCAGGAGCAAAGTGAGCCGTTAACCGTGCTGGCGTCGGCATATGACACTTTTGGGCATAGCAAGCTCACCAATCTTCGTGAAACACTGGGTTGGGGCCTTTTAGCCGGCATTGCGGTTACTGTCGGGCTGGGGATATATTTTGCTGGAAATGCATTGCGGCCTATCAGCCGGATCAATCATGAAGTTTCGCTCATAACGGCCCAAAACCTCTCCCAAAAACTTGATGAAGGCAACCGAAAAGATGAGATCGCGCAGCTCGCGATTAATTTCAACACGGTGCTTGTGCGCCTTCACAATGCATTTGAACAGCAAAAAAGCTTCGTTTCACATGCTTCCCACGAGTTGCGGACACCATTGGCCGCCCTGAAATCCGAAATCCAACTGGGGCAGCGGTTTAATAAAAATAATCCCGACCTCGACGAAGTTTTTGCCAACCTCTTTTCCGACACGGAAAGGCTCATCAGCATTACCAATAACCTGCTTTTCCTCGCACGCTCCTACGAGCATTCGGGACAGTTGAAAATGGCGCCTATCCACATAGAAGATCTTGCTTTTGCGGCTAAGGAAGAATTGTTGTCAGCCAACCCCGATTACCGTGTTGAAATTGACTATGAAAACATTCCGGAGGATGAAAATCAGACTGTTATCGAAGGAAATGAAGAATTATTGAAAAGGGTTTTTTCCAATTTGCTGGATAATGCATGCAAATATTCTTCGGATCACCAGGCTAGGATTCTGATCTCGTCCGACAACAAATCGTGCATTGTGAAGTTCAAGGACCAGGGCATTGGCATCAGCCCCGAAGACATGCCGCATATCTTCAATCCTTTTTACCGGTCGTCGGATGCAACGACTGTTCCCGGTTTCGGAATAGGCCTCTCTATTTGCCAGCGTATCATTGATCTGCACCACGGAACGATCTCCGTCACGAGCGAGCCAGGCCAGGGAAGTGAATTTCAGGTGCGTTTAAACCACGTATGAGCCTGTTTCGGCCATTCTAATTTTTTTCTAACTTTATTTTAAGGCTCCTGTAATACCGGCGTCGGAATATCGCATCATTCTAACACAGAAAACATGCGAACTTATTTCACGACGATCCTCCTATTCCTGGCAGTCCAGCTGCACGCACAGGACACATTGAGGCTTTCGATCAAACAGGCCGACAGCCTTTTCCTTCAAAACAACCTCGAAATTCTTGCCGAAAAATATCGGATCGATATAGCCAAGTCCATTGAGATCCAGGACAAGCTTTGGAATAATCCCACATTCGGCGTCGAAATCAGTGCTTATAATCCTTCTCGGGGTTTTCTGGACGTAGGGAACAAGGGCCAGAAAGCATTCACTGTTCAGCAGCTCATTACCCGGGCCGGCAAACGGAATAAGCAGGTGGCATTGGATGTGGAATCCACCAGGAAAAGCGAATATCAGTTCTTTGATCTCATCAGAACATTAAAATTTGACCTTCGCCAGATCTTTTTTGAGTCTTATTATCTGGAACAGACCATTGCATTATACGACACACAAATCGCCTCGCTCAACACGACCGTAAGCGCGTTTGATAAAGAATATAACCGGAAAAATATCTCGCTCAAAGAAGTTGTCCGCCTTAAAGCCCTCCTCTTTCAATTGACCAATGATCGTGCCGACATCCTTTTCGAACTCCATGATAATCAGCGCGATCTGCGCACATTATTGAATGTTGACCAGCCTGTAAAGTCGGTTGTGGATTCGGCAGACGTTCGTCGTTACCAGCTTAGCCAGTATAATGGGGCTGCGCTGAAAGCGAAGGCGATGGAAAGCCGCGCCGACCTGAAAGTGTCGCAGTCGGAAGTGAAACAGGCCGAATTGAACTACACCTTACAAAAAGCGCTGGCGGTTCCTAACATTCAGCTCGGTGCGGTTTACGATCAGGCGAGTAATTACGTGAACAATTATGTAGGCGTTTCGGCCACGATGGACCTTCCTTTTTTCAACAGGAACCAGGGAAACATCAAGGCTGCGAAAAGCAATATCAGTTATTTCAAAACGGCTGAAACGGCCAAAGTGAACAGCATTAACAACCAGGTTGACGCCGCATTACAGAAGGTTAATGTGGCTGAAAAGGCTTACCAGGGCGTCGAAAGCCAGTTCTCGGATCAGTTCCAGCTCCTTAGCAAAGGCATTTATGACAATTTCCAGAAAAGGAACATTACCCTTCTCGAATTCATCGATTTTATAGAAACCTACAACGAAAGTATCAAGGAATATAACCGCCTGCAAGCCGACCGCATCAAGGTTTACGAAGAACTCAATTTCGTAGTCGGTGAAGAGCTTTTTAACTAATCGAATTTATCACATCATGGCAATCGCCACTAATATTTTTCCAATGAAAAACTCTCTGAGCATGGTTCTGCTCGCCGCCGCGGGCCTATGGCTGACCGGATGCAATACTACAAAAGAAGATCCCGAAGAATCGAAGGCCTTTATGCTTTCGGACACGATGATGAGCCGGATCACGCTCGATACGGTGAAGACCGAGCCGGTCCGTAACGAGCTGACACTGGTTGGAAAAGTTGTTCCTGATGAAAATCAGGTAATTAAGATCTACCCCTTGGTAGGCGGCAATGTGGAAGAAGTCGACGTGGAATTGG
Source organism: Dyadobacter sp. CY327 (assembly GCF_021390415.1). Taxonomy (NCBI): domain Bacteria; kingdom Pseudomonadati; phylum Bacteroidota; class Cytophagia; order Cytophagales; family Spirosomataceae; genus Dyadobacter; species Dyadobacter sp. CY327. The sequence goes on from NZ_JAJUXJ010000005.1 coordinate 73,862, forward strand.
GCGACAATGTTCGCAAAGGCCAGAAACTGGCTACGATCCGTTCGGGTGAAGTTGCTGATTTTGAAAGACAAATGATTCAGGCACAATCCGATTTGCTCATTGCCCAAAAGAATTTGTCGTCTACCGAGGATCTTTTTGAGAGTAAGCTTGTGCCAGAGCGGGACGTCATTACGGCGCGCCAAGTGGTGGACAAAGCGCAGGCGGATGTGAGCCGGGTGAAGGAAATTTTCTCGATCTATGGTTTGGGGAAGTCCACAAACTACACGGTTAAGTCGCCTATCAACGGTTTTATCATTGACAAAAGCGTGAACCGCGGCATGCAGCTGCGCTCGGATAATGCAGAGAGCCTTTTCACAGTCGGGCAGATTGCAGATGTGTGGGTAATGGCCAATGTGAATGAGAGCGACATTCCCAGGATTAAACTCGGAATGCCTGCTGATGTGCGTACGATCAGTTTTTCCAATGAAGTTTTTAAAGGAAAAGTGGACAAAATTTACAATGTCCTCGACCCGGATACGAAAGCGATGAAAATCCGTATTCAGCTGCAAAATGTAGGTTTAAAACTAAAACCCGAAATGCACGCAACGGTCAACCTGAACTTTGAGGAAGGTGGAGAAATGCAAGCCATTCCATCCCAGGCTGTCATTTTCGACCGTAGTAAAAACTGGGTCATGGTCTATCACGGCCGGTCCAACATTGAAACCCGTCCCGTCGAAATTTACCGCTCCCTGGCCAACAGGACCTACATTACCAGCGGCCTGAAACCCGGCGAAGCCATTATTTCCAAAAATCAACTTCTCGTTTACGACGCGTTAAATGATTAAAAATTCACTCATTCACTCATTAAAAAATGAATAAATTCATTCGGGGAATTGTGGGCTTTTCTTTGAAAAACCGCTTTTTCATATTCTTTATGACCGGCCTGCTGATCATCGCAGGGATCGTCAGCTATCGGGACACGCCGTTGGAAGCGTTTCCGGATGTTACTAATACACAGATCATTATCGTTACGCAATGGAACGGACGAAGCGCAGAGGAGATTGAGCGGTTCGTAACGGTTCCAATTGAAGTTGCGATGAATTCGGTTCAGCAAAAAACGAATGTGCGCAGCACAACAATGTTTGGTTTGAGCATTATCAAAATCATTTTCGATGATAATGTAGAGGATTTCTTCGCACGGCAGCAAGTTAATAATCAGCTCCGTAACATCTCGCTCCCCGATGGCGTCGAGCCGGACGTCCAGCCTCCGTACGGACCGACCGGTGAAATTTTCAGGTTTACACTAAAAAGTAAAGATCGTGACAGCCGTGAGCTGCTGACATTGCACAACTGGATCATTGACAGACAATTACGAAGCATTCCCGGCGTTGCAGACGTAGTTGCGTTTGGAGGTAGAGAGAAGATCTACGAAGTGCAAGTGAATCCTACCAAGCTCGTTAAGTACAACATTACGCCGCTGGAAGTGTATCAGGCAGTAACGAAAAGCAATGTTAATGTGGGCGGTGATGTGATCGAGAAAAACGGACAGGCTTACGTGGTGCGCGGGATCGGTTTGCTGAACTCCATTCCTGATATTCAGAACATTATCGTCGAGTTCGTAAAGGATAATCCGGTTTTGGTGAAGGATGTTGCGGACGTGAAGGAATCGGATATGCCACGTGTGGGTCAGGTTGGCCTGGATGGGAACGATGATGTTGTGGAGGGCATTGTAGTGCAGCGCAAAGGCGAAAATCCGAGTGAAGTGCTGGCACGTATAAAGGATAAGGTTGAGGAACTGAACACTAAAATTCTTCCCCCGGATGTCAAAATGGTGACATTCTATGACCGCGATAATCTGATCGAGTTTTGTGCGCATACGGTGAAGCATAACCTCATTGAAGGCATCGTGCTGGTAACTGTGATCGTTTTCCTTTTCATGGCCGACTGGCGCACGACGGTGATCGTTTCGATTATCATTCCGCTCGCGCTCCTGTTTGCATTTATGTGCCTGAAATTAAAGGGAATGTCCGCCAACCTCCTTTCGATGGGGGCGATTGACTTTGGTATCATTATCGACGGCGCCGTTGTAATGGTCGAGGGGATTTTTGTGGCACTCGATCATTTGGCGCATCGCAACGGAATGGATCGGTTCAATAAGTTATCAAAGCTTGGTTTAATTAAAAAAACAGGTGGGGAGCTTGGTAAGGCCATCTTCTTCTCCAAGCTGATCATTATCACTGCATTGATCCCGATTTTCAGTTTCCAGAAAGTAGAGGGTAAAATGTTCACCCCACTTGCCTATACGCTCGGTTTTGCATTGTTAGGCGCATTACTCTATACATTAACGCTGGTTCCAGTACTTTGCTCGATATTGTTGAATAAAAATGTCCGCGAGAAGAGTAATCCGGTCGTTCGTTTCTTCGACAGGACGGTTACCAATGGTTTTGAATGGTGTTATAAACGGAAGAAGTTAAGTCTGGTCTTTGCCACTGTTTTCCTGGGTCTCAGCTTGTTTTCAGCCAAATTTCTCGGAACCGAATTCCTGCCGACACTGAACGAGGGCGCATTATGGGTCGAAGCGAAAATGCCGATGAGCAGCTCACTTAATGAAACGATCAAAATGGTGACCACGCTTAGGGCCAAATTGAATGAATTCCCGGAAGTGAATGGCGTCTTATCGCAAACAGGCCGTTCCAACGACGGAACCGATCCGTCCGGTTTTTACTACGTTCAAATGCAGGTTAATCTTAAACCAAAGGACGAGTGGAAGCGGAAAATCACCCAGGATCAGCTGATTGAAGAAATGGATACGAAGCTAAAACAGTTCCAGGGCATTAATTACAATTATTCTCAGCCGATCATCGATAATGTGGCCGAAGCAGTTGCAGGGATGAATGCGAGCAATGCTGTAAAGATCTACGGCGACGACCTGGAAACGCTGAATGCGAAGGCGGACCAGGTGCTGGCAGCAATCAAAGATGTGCCCGGGATCAAGGACGTAGGCATTTTGCGGAACATTGGCCAGCCAGAGATCAGCGTAATTTTACACGACCACAAAATGGCTCAATATGGTGTAAGTACGGCTGATGCACAGGCAGTTATAGAAATGGCTATCGGTGGAAAAACGGCTTCGATCCTGTATGAAGGCGAACGGAAATTTGACATTCGTCTGCGCTACGAAGAGCAATATCGCCGCACGGTGGACGACATCCAGCAACTCATGGTGCCCACGCTTACCGGCGGAAAGATTCCGTTGAAAGAAATATCATCCATCCGGACGGTTACGGGTCCCGCATTTGTATACCGAGACAACAACAAACGTTTCATAGGCGTCAAATTCTCCGTTCGTGAACGCGACCTGGGAAGCACCATTGCAGATGCTCAAAACCGGGTAAAACCATTGCTCAAAAACCTGCCTAAGGGCTATTCCGTGAACTGGTCAGGAGAATTTGAGAATCAGGTGAGGGCGACGGCTCGTCTGGGACAAGTGGTTCCTATCAGCCTTATCGGCATTTTTATACTTTTGTTTATCATGTTTAATAATGCAAAAGATGCCGGTTTGGTCTTGGTCAATGTCCCTTTTGCACTCATCGGCGGCATTCTGGCGCTGCACGTTACGCATATGAACTTTGGGATTTCAGCAGGTGTGGGCTTTATCGCATTGTTTGGTTTATGTGTGCAAAACGGCGTTATCCTGATCTCAGTTTTCAACAAAAACCTGGCAGCAAGGATGTCGCTGGATGAAGCGATCCGGGAAGGCGTTAAGTCCAGGATCAGACCGGTGATTATGACCGCATTAATGGCCGCAATCGGCCTGCTGCCCGCTGCCACGTCCACCGGAATCGGCTCGGAAACCCAGAAACCGCTGGCCATAGTTGTCATAGGAGGCCTGGTTACCGCCACTGTGCTAACGTTGCTGATCTTCCCGATTATTTACGGGTTTTTTAACAGGAAAAGCCGCTCTTACAGAGCGGCTTAGACGTTAATGCTAAAACGAGCCCTGTCACCCTGAGCGGAGCCGAAGGGGCGTTACTGCTTGGTGGTAACGCCCCTTCGGCCGCCCGGCGGCCCGGTCCGCTCAGGGTGACAGGGCCATCGGCCGCCCGGTCCGCTCAGGGTGACAGGGCCATCGGCCGCCTGGTACGCTCAGGGTGACAGGGGCCACGTGCTTACTACTTCCCGTTCTGAAACGTGATCGTAAAAGTAGTCCCGGTCCCTATCTCCGATTCCACGTCGATGCGGCCGTGGTGGGCGTGGATGATGCTCATGGTTGTGGATAAGCCGATGCCCATTCCGTTGTTTTTTCCGGTAAAATATGGCTCGAAGATCTTTTCCATGTGTTCTTCACTGATACCGCAGCCGTTATCCGTAAAAATAACCTGGATGTTCTCTCCCTGGCTTTTGGTAGTAATCCTCAGGATGCCTTTATCCTCTTCCATCGCCTCAATGGCATTGGTAATAATGTTCAGGAAGGCCATTTGCAGGGAAACAGGATCAAGCGGCAATGCCATTTCCTCTTCCGCAAACTGGTTGACAATTTGAATGCGTTTTAACTGGACCCGGTCCAGGGCGGCGCCGATGGCCTGGATAAGAACGGTGTGCACGGAGCTCGTAACGAGCTCTATATCAGCCGAGCTGGATGGTTGCAAAAGCTGCGATATAAGGTCATTGATCCGGTTGCAATTCCGTTTAATGATCTGTGTATAAAACTTCTGGTCTTCATCAACCAGCTCCATTTCCAGCTGTTCAGCGGAAAGGTTAACATTGGTTAGCGGATTCCTGACTTCATGGGCAAGCATTCTTACCAAACGACCTGTAACCGCCATTTTTTCGGAAAACAATCTTTCTCTTTCAGATTGCTTGCGAGCGGTCATATCATGCAGCCTGCCTTGTATATACGGATGATCGTCGTCCACTTCCAGCGTTGCTGAAAAGAGGCAATATTTCTTGTCACCATCTTTGGTCACCAGCCTTACTTCAAGATCGTGGATCGGATGGTCTTTTATATTGTTCCAGAATGAATCAAACTGCGCGTCTTCCAGCAATTCAAGGATATTTTTGAGCCGGAGATCGTCTTCCGTATATCCCGTTAATACGCTGGCCGAGGCGTTCAGATCGATAATGTTCCCGGCAAGGTCACTGATGAACAGGAAGTCATTGGATTCTTCAAAAATCCTCCGGTAACGGCGTTCACTGTGTTTCAAAGCTTTCAGCACCGAAGTTCTTTCCAGTGCATACCGGATACTTCTTTCAAGCTTTTCGGAATCCAGCTCGCTTTTGATCAGATAGTCAGCTGCACCCAGCCTCAATGCTTCTACGGCGATTTTAGTATCCCCTTTTCCTGTCAGCAGAATAATCGGTTCTTCACATTCAAACTGACAGGCTAGTTCGATCAGGTCTATCCCGGTGCTTTCACCTAATAGATAATCAAACAGATACAGATCGTATTTATGATCCTTGATATGCTGCTGTGCATCCCTGAAAGTGGAGCACCAGGTTATATCAAACTTCCAGTTGACCAGTTCCTGAAAATATTCACGTGTGAGGAAGTAATCATCCTCGTCGTCATCAACCAGGAGGACCCTTATTAATTTTGTATTCATTCTAGTTTATAGCTCAGCGTAACTCAACAATTAAATGTCAAACTGTTTCATCTTATTGTAGAGTGTCTTCCTGTCAATGTTCAACAGCCGCGCTGCTTTGCTTTTATTAAAATTAACATCCCGAAGCACCTGCATGATCATGTCATACTCGGCTTCATTGGCAACTGTTTTCAGGCTGGGCTTGGAATCATCACCGTCCAGTGTTTCCATTACCGGAGCTGCTATGCTGGTGGTTGCTGCCAATGTTACAGGCTCCTCGTCCAGGTCTTTCAGCTTTTTATAATTCACAATTTCAAAAGGCAGTGATTTCTCCTCGATCAGGTCGCCATCGGAAAGCAGCGTAGCTCGTTTGATGACGTTTTTCAGCTCTCTCAGGTTACCCGGCCACGAATAGCTCAGGAAATCGTTCTTAACATCCTCCGAAAACCCGCTTACATTCTTGTTCAGCTCCACATTGGTAGTATCCAGGAATGTGGTTGCAAAAAGCATCAGATCATCTTTCCTGTTTCTCAATGCAGGCACTTCTATCGTGAATTCATTGAATCGATAGTAAAGATCTTCCCTGAATTTCCCGTTTCTGGCAGATTCGAGCAACCTTTCATTACTCGCAACAATGATCCTTACATCCAGATCGATCTCCTTTGATCCGCCGATGCGGCGCATCTTACGCTCCTGCACTACACGCAGCAAAGCCACCTGTATTTCGTAAGACAAATTGGAAACTTCATCCAGGAACAATGTGCCGCCATTAGCCATCTCAAAGTGGCCTATCTTGGTATTCAATGCACCTGTAAATGATCCCTTTTCGTGACCAAAAAGCTCGCTGCCGGCCAGTTCCTTGGATATGGCACCGCAGTCCATCGCTACAAAAGGCATATCCCGTCTTTTTGACCGGTTATGGATTTCTGCTGCAATGGCTTCCTTTCCAGATCCGCTTTCTCCGTAAATGATAACGCTGAAATTAGTAGGCGCAACAAGGTCAACCTGGCGGAAAAGATTATCCGAGACTTCACTCTGACCCATTACATAACCCGCTTTGGTCCGCGAGCTCATCTTGCGGGCAGGTTTTGTAGTTTCGGTAGATCCTCCGCTTGGGCCGGACGCAACCGCTGTATATTCAAATTCCTCGTTCTCTCTGGATTCCGCGTCAGCAATGGCCTTTTTCACCGTTACCAAAATTTCGTCCGGAAACAATGGTTTGGTGATATAGTCATATGCTCCTAGTTTCATCACGCTAACCGCCACCTTAATGTCGGAATAGCCGGTTATAATGAGTACGGGCACATTTGGACGCTTTGCTTTGATGGCAGTGAGCAATTCTGTTCCGGTGATGTCACCCAAACGGAAGTCGGTCATAACCAAATCAGGCGAGATGGAATCGATCAGCGCAAGGCCGTCTTTACCATTCTGTGCAGTTTCAACTATAAAGTCATTCTTTGATAAAAATCTCTTCAACAAGAAGCAGATATCTGCCTCATCATCAACAACAACAATTTTTTTCATGCCAGGTTTTTAGGGCTAAATCCAGTTGGTTTGTAAGCTGCTTAAATGGTTACTCTTAATCTTGCAGTCGGGATATTTAATTGTTCCCGGTATTTCGCAACGGTCCTTCTAGCCACAGAATAGCCTTTTTCAGAAAGCATGTCTGTAATTTGCTGGTCGTTGTATGGATGTCTTTTGTCTTCTGCTCCTACGATCTCCCGGATCGCCTCCTGAATTTCGCGGTTGGAAACCTCTGTGCCGTCCTCATTGGTAACGCCTTCTGTGAAGAGGTCTTTGAGCAGTACGATCCCGAAAGGTGTCTGAACGTATTTATTCGTCGTTACCCTCGATACTGTGGAAATATCCATACTGATGATCTCGGCAACGTCTTTCAGGATCATGGGGCGTAACTTCTTGATGTCGCCCGTTTGGAAATAATCGTATTGCAACTTAACGATGGCCCTTAATGTGCTCAGCATTGTGTTTTCACGCTGCTTGATCGCATCAATGAACCATTTCGCCGAATTCATCTTATTTTTCAGGAACTGGTTCGTTGCCTTATCGTTCTTTTGTTCGGCCATTTGGGTAAACAATTTGTTCAACCGCAAAGCCGGGCTGTTACCCCATGTAAGCTGCACTTCTATATCACCATCCTCCGTATACCGAAGCATAAAATCCGGCTTAATGCTTTCATTCACGATGGAATCATTGCGGAGGCCGGATGCTGGTTTTGGATTCAATGTGGTGATCAGTGCGATGGCCTTCTTCAACGATTCCTCGTCGAGGCCGGTAATGCGCATGATCTTGTCATAATTTCTTGAACCCAGCTCATCAAACGCATCGGTAACAATTTTGCAGGCCCACTTCCAGGTATCGTCCTGGTTTTCGATGCGGCCAAGCTGAATCAGCAGACATTCCCGAAGATCGCTTGCCGCGATTCCTGCCGGATCAAGCTGCTGAATGATTTTAAGCATCCAATTGACCTCTTCTGTGTCAATAAACATGCTGTTGGCGAAGGAAATATCATCGGCAATTACATCGCTTTCACGTCTCAGGAAACCATCTTCGTCCAGGGAATCCAGAATAAAATCCGCAATCAGCTGCTGGCGCTCGTCCAGCCTCAGGAAATGTACTTGCTGTTTAAGGTCGTCCCGGAAGGAAATTGTTTCCACCATAGGACGTGTGTAAAGCTCATTATCGGGCGACTGGTTGTTGGCATAAGTCTTATAATCCGGAACATCATCGTCCCTGAACTCATCCCAGTCGTAATAATCCTGCATGGTATTATCATCGCCGGTTCCGGTATCGGCAGGATCTTGAAAGTCGTCAACAGTATCTTCCGAAGCATTATCGTCCTTACCCTCCTCTAAAATAGGATTTTCTTCAAGCTCCTCTTTAATTCTTTGTTCAAGCTCCATTGTTGTCAAATGCAGTAAATTCAGCATCTGAATTTGCAACGGAGAATATTTCAGGGTCTGTCTTTGCGTCTGCGTTTGTCTTTGCATATAGCAACCAAGGGTAAATAATTAGAATTCTTAAAGTTTAAATTTACGACTCTTTAGCCAATATCTGCAACGAGCGGGCCGATTCTAAATATTGCGTACTTATTTCCACATTCTGAGTACAATTATTCAGAATGCTCGACGAATAGACGAACATTTATGCTTCTTACTATTTTCAGAAGACCGGCGTAGCCGTATTGAACAGACCTGGTCAGGCTAAACGTTACAACATATTTATCTTTTGACCAAAATATCTAACTCCCATTCTCTCATTAAGTTACTACGAAAACCGGGTGGAAAACCAGAGCAGAATTCCGGGAACCCAGACTTTAACCATAACAAAAGAACGGACAGCCAACGATTTCATCAGTCCAATCGCAAAGAGGCATATCAAGCAACTTTACAAAATTCTTGCCGCGGTCTGTTTGCAAAAAAAGAACCTTTCAGGACTGAAAGGTTCTATACTTCTAAGGAAATTGTAATTTATTAAGCCACATTAACGGGCTTCTCGTCGGTATTTCTTTTTACCCAGCGAAGTCCTTTGAGAAGCAACTCCCTGCCTTCCGGCACACCGTGCTTCACGATTACATTCTTAACGATCAGCGGCACCACGTAATTAAGTGGTGGCGGCAGGCGACGCAATGCTGTTTTGGCAAGAATTGCACTTACGCCCATCTCAATACTTTTGCCTGAGCTGCTGTTCGGTCCTGCAAGAAACATGTTCTTCACATAATTGACAGTGCTCTCAATAGGTGTAGAAGTTTCCTCTTTCCCAGGGTTTGCTGATGAATATTTCATGGTATGATGAAGTGATAAATTTCCGGCGGCTTTACACCGCCGGAAAAGATGTTATTGATATCTGTTGATTTCTTCTTTTGCAGTGTTCGAGTATTCTTCTGCCTTGTCGAAAGCTGCGTTTTTATATTCTTCGCCTTCCTCCTTAATCTGTCCGGCTACATTGGAAGCCTTTTCTTTGCTTTTTTCGAGCGCGTCGATCAGATCAGATGCGAGGCTATTCGTTTTTTTCTTGATTTTCTTTATCGTCTTGTTACCGTCTTCTGGCGCAAATAGCAACCCGATTACTGCTCCAACCGCTGCTGCTGTTATGATTCCCCAAAATGCTTTATTACCATTCATGATTTTCTTCTTTTAATGTGAAAATTTCATTTACCCTCCACCATCTCCAAATCCTGTACCAGTAATTGGCTGCATCGCAAACGGGATAATCGTTCTACACATTACATGAAGCAACATTAACTTCATTTACAAAATCTATCTTAAACGCCTGCTGTGCCTCTCAGATGGCAGGATTATTGTAAATACGGCTTCTGTATGCATGTTTTAAAACAACCTGGAATACTTTTAAAATCTACCTTCCTTCAAATGACTAAAAATTCTATTTCTGACACATCGCTATGAGAATTGTAATTATTGAAGATGAAAAGGATCTGGGTGTGTTGATGCGCAATTTTCTAGTGAAACAGTTACATATAAAGTCTCCGGAGGCATCCATAAAGGTGGCTGCTTCGCTTACAGAAGGCTTTCAGTGTATAGTTGAACTTAATCCTGACTGGATTTTCATTGATAATAACTTGCCCGATGGAAAAGGAATTAATGAGATTCAGCGCATTAAGACTTCCATAATCGTTAAGGACACGAAGATCGTAATGATGAGCGCTATGACAAATCTGCGTGAGGAAGCTTTCAAACAAGGTGCGGATTACTTCCTGGACAAACCGATCAGTTTCGCTGAAGTGAAGAACCTGTTTGCCAATAACAGCAACGGTCACGAATGAGTATTGTGTAAGATTAACAGTAGAGAATATTGCGTATAGTGTGGATTTGCACGATAAATACGTAGAAATTAATTCTCAAATAGCATTTTACTAATATTCGGGAAGAATGTTGGATTAAAATAAAACAGGGCATTTTGTCCCTGATTTCCCCCGCGATCCAGGCAATTTTACCTTCTGACTTTTGTAGCGGACGTGCTTTTTCTTCTCCTTATCACCCTTTTTCTTCTCATAAGGGATCATCTTAAAATCGTATTCCGGTATAAAATAGTCTTCCTTGTACTCAGCAACGGGAAGCGGCATGTAATGTCTTCCGGGAAATGTTAGCACATCATATTCATAATCGTAGAGATATATCGTCACAAAACCGTCACGGCTGTATTTTATCCCTATATCTGAAAACGGGCTGTTCTCATCGGCTGACGCTACGAGCCGCATCATTTCCTTCTGCTTTCCCTTGGCCAGAATGGTCATATTATACTGAAAAACGCGATGCAGCGAATCAATTTGTAATGCAACGCCCAGATAATATTTGGCCTCCTTCATCCTGTCTTTGCCGGCATACATGACCGCCGTATTATTCAATGCGCTTTTGTCCTGATAGGCCTGGTAACTCAGTTTTGCCTGATCGAAATTGTCGAGATAACGATATACATTGCCTTGGTTCACATTGTAAAATTTCCGGGAAGGCGCATTATCGAGGGCAGTTTTAAAATCGTTGTAAGCCCCGTCATATCTTGCATTTGCCTCATTGACCTGATGCCGCTGTTCATGCCTGTTTCCTATATACGCCTGAATGATACCATGGTTATTGTGTAAAAACGGCAGCTCAGGCTTTTCTTTAACCAGACTGTCAAACAAAGCCATTGACTTATCCAGCTGGTCATTTTCAAGCAATACGATCCCCCATCCGTTCTGTGCGTTCACATTGGCGGGATTGAGTGAAACGGCTTTCTTGAAAACCTGATATCCCTTTTTATACATATCAAAATGCATGAGCAGGTTTCCGTAATTGCTCCACATCAGGTCATAACCTTGCTCATATACGAGTGCTTTCGATAAGAACTGCCCGGCTTCGGAATAGCGCTTCTGGTCAATCATGATGCTGCTCATGCCGGCCAGCGCCTCGTAGCGCGTGGGATCCAGCCTGATTGCCTTGTTGAAGTCGTCCTGGGCTGGATTAACCTGTTTCAGATAATATTCGGAGAATGCTTTTGTCACAAAAAGATCTGCAAAAAACTTGTTATCCTCGTTCAGGGCGCTCTCTGCTTTCTTGAAATCTTTCAATGCCAGGTCATACTTTTTTTGCCCGTAATAGGAAACTGCACGACCCAGGTAGGCTGGTAAATAAGTCGAGTCCTTTTTTATAACCCGGTCAAAAAGCGTGAATGCTGTCTGATATTCATGTTTTGAAAGGTGGGTATTAGCTATTCCCGATTGCAGCGCAGGCGTTTCACGTTTTAATGTTGAGGCCAGCTTGTAATAGCGCTGCGCTTCGCTGATCTGCTTTAAACCATAATACGAATGCGCCATTCCCAGATAGGCATCACCCCGGAAAGTGCGGTCGTCGGTTTCAAGATATTTTTCAAAAACGGCCTTCGCCTGGCCAAACTGATTAAGTGATAACAACGCATTGGCGTAGCGGATCTGCGCTTTCAGATGGTTTCGTGAAACCTTTTCAAAATCCTTCACCGCTTTCTTTTCATTGCCCGTCCGCATGAGCATATCGCCCCTTTGCAAGCGGTAAGCCATTTCATCTTTCTGGCGGATGGCCGTTGCCATTTCATCCACAGCCTCGGGAAGCTGGCCTTTGTATTTGTAAACCATTCCGAGATTGTAATTCCACTTCCCGCTGGTGTTTTTTGCATTGTTACCATTGGCAAAGCTCAATGCATCGCCATATTTTTTCTGCTTACCATAAGAAACCAATGTGTTCAAAATGGCCTGCGTGCCGCCGGGCGCATCCGTAAAGTCATTTCTTGCAGCGTCGTATTTACCGGATAACATGCCAAAAAGCCCCCTGTTATAATGTAAATGCGGATCCTGGCTGCTCAGATCCAGCTCTTCCATAATGTGATGTGCCTTTTGAAAGTTGCCGAGCAACGCGAGAATAACGGCCTCATTGTTCATGCGCTGCACAGAATCAGATGGCTGAAAAGCCTGTTTGTGATATAGCGCGTAAGCGGCTTGTAAATTGCGGAGGCCTCGCTGGTAAGTGTCTTCACGAAGCAGCGCGGGGTTATTTTCTTCGAAAGACCGGTTGAAAACGGGAAGCAGCTCTTTGACTATTCGCTGGCATTCACTGAAATCCTGTGCTAACGTAACGCCGGGAGTTAAAAGCGTCAACATCAACAACATACCTTGGAGAAAAAACAGGCGGATCTTTTGTAGCATTACCAAAAAAGATGGCTCAAAAGACCGAACCTACAAGTAATGTTTCAGATTTACAATAATTACGGTAGCCGATTAATAGAATCCGCTAAAAATATAATTTTTTCAATAAATAAGATTATCGAAATCAGAACTACTTTTACAAGGTTCAATTCTTCCTACTGTCGGGTGATGTAATGTTTTCTAAATGTGCCGCTGGTAACCCGAGCCACAACTAAAAACGCCCGGACGGATTCGGGGCATATTATTTCAAATTTAATATCTTGCAATAGTAAGTTTTGCCAAGTCCAACTTTACAGGCCCCGTTCAGGGTGCCACAGGAGGGTTTGGTAAATGTGTTTTTTATAAATTATTCAACTTGATATGCCCCCGGTTAATAAAGATAAATTCATAGTATATCAGGTATTTACCCGCCTATTCGGGAACCAGTGCGCGACTAACAAACTGTACGGCTCCATTGAAGAAAATGGCTGCGGAAAGTTTAATGATATCACCGAAACTGCGCTTGCTGCTCTGACTGATTTTGGCATTACGCACGTGTGGTATACCGGTGTGCTGGAACATGCGACATTGACCGATTACAGTGAATTTGGAATAAATGCCGACCATCCCCTGATCGTAAAAGGAATCGCAGGCTCACCCTATGCTGTTAAAGACTATTACGACGTAGATCCGGACCTTGCAGTGGACGTTAACAATCGGATGCAGGAGTTTGAGCAGCTTGTTCAGCGGACGCATGACAAGGGTTTGAAAGTGATTATCGACTTCATCCCTAACCATGTTGCCAGACAGTATTTTTCGGATGCCAGGCCTTCGGACGTCAGGGATTTTGGAGAGGATGACGATAATACGGTAAGTTTTAGTCCAAAAAACAACTTCTATTACATTCCAAACCATGATTTTGTGGTCCCTGAGGGTCATAAGCCGCCCGTCGAGATTACTGCCCCATATCATGAAAGACCGGCCAAAGCAACCGGTAACGACGTTTTCCAGGCACAGCCAAGCCAGTACGACTGGTATGAGACCATTAAGCTGAATTATGGTGTGGATTATCAAAACGGCGGATTGCGCTATTTTGATCCTATCCCCTCGACCTGGCTGAAAATGTACGATATCCTCCGCTTCTGGACCGAGAAAGGTGTAGATGGTTTCCGGTGTGATATGGCGGAAATGGTCCCGGCTGAGTTTTGGGCTTGGGTTATACCAAAGGTTAAGGAGTTGAAAGACAGCGTTATCTTCATTGCCGAAATCTATAATCCTGCTCAATATCATCATTATATCAAGACAGGAAAATTTGACTATTTGTACGATAAAGTAGGCTTATACAATTCTTTGCGGAGCCTGATGGAAGGCCATGGAACGGTGGAGGACATTACGCGCATATGGCAGCAGGAATCGGGCGATATCAGTGAAAATATGCTCCGGTTCCTTGAAAATCACGATGAGCAGCGCATTGCGTCGCGGTACTTTGCGGGCGATCCGTGGGCAGCGATTCCAGCTATGACATTGAGCGCTACATTGCATACAGGTCCGATGATGATCTATTTCGGCCAGGAGCTGGGGGTTAATCCCGTAGAGCCGGAAGGGTTCCAGGGTGATGACGGGCGCACGACCATTTTCGATTATTGGGGCGTTACCGAATTCCAGCAATGGGTCAATGGCGGAAAATTTGATCTGGAAAAACTCACTGCAGACCAGAAAAAATTGCGCGCTTTTTACGAAACGCTCAACCACTTTGTCCGTGAAAACGAAGCCGTTTATGCCGGATCGTTTTACGATTTACAATATGCGAATGTCGACGGCCAATCTCAAAATTACGACAAAAGGCTGCAATACAGCTATTTGCGTTTCACTGAAAATCAGAAGCTGCTTTTTATTTACAATTTTGATAAAGAAAAAACCGTTGAAACAACCGTTAAAATCCCACAGGACGCCTGGGAAAACTTTCTGAAATTGGGCAATACGGCGGCTTACAGATTGAAACCGGTTTTCCCGACATTCATTCCTTCTCCAAGCCTGAGGACCAATGAGATCACATCTACGGGTGTGCAGGTGGGACTGGCGCCCAACGCTGTTTCGGTATATGAAATTGAGGCAAAATGAGCATGGTCAAAGCTGGAATGCTTAAATTTGATTCAGGCAAATGTTTATTTGACAGTTATAAAGCGTAAACTTTACGCAAAAAGGAAATTTCAGCATGATCAGAATTATTGTTCTATCCATTTGTCTTCTATCCGCAACCGGTACATTTGCACAGCTCGCTGTTCAAAAGGTGTTTGCACAGAAAATGGATTTACCGGAGAGCAGGGATATCGGGACGCAGGTTTTGCGTATGGGCGAATCGTTTCTGGGAACGCCGTATGTTGCGGGAACATTGGAAGGAAATCCAACAGAACGGCTTGTCTGCAAATTCGATGGGCTGGACTGCACTACACTGGTGGAAAGCGCTGTGGCTCTGGCCATCGCCAAAAACGAAAACCCTACTTACGAAGGGTTCAAAAACGAGCTGACCAAATTGCGTTACCGGGACGGTGTTATAGACGGATATCCTTCGAGATTGCATTATGTGCTCGATTGGATGTACGAGAATGAAAAGCGAGGACGACTTGAAAACATTACGACCAAAGTTGGCGGCGTCCCGTTCAGGAAGGAAATCAATTTTATGTCCAATCATGCGAATCTTTATCCCTCTATGGCTGAAACGGCTGTCTGGGAGAAAGTGCGTGAGCAGGAAAGCACCATTAATACGCGGGAGCACAGTTATATCCCCAAGTCGGGCATCCATAAAGCCGAGCCTATGCTGCACGATGGCGACATTGTTGCATTTACGTCCTCCGTGGAAGGCCTTGACGTTAACCATATGGGGATTATTTCCAAAGTAGGCAGCCGCGCTTACCTGATCCACGCATCGTCTACGGGCAAAAAGGTGATTATGACCAGTGTGCCGCTTGCGGAATATGTAGCTTCGGTCCCCAAGCATACGGGAATGATCGTAGCGCGACTCAACGATATCTGATCCAATGAATGAATTTTTGAATGTGCTCGATTATCGGAATTTGCCGTGGCTAATCGTGCTGGTCGCGACTGTCATCGGCCTGATATGCAGCGCAATCGTTATTAATCTTATCAAAATCACAGCTTCAAGGAAGGAATGGCGGGCAGTCAGGGCGATTAAAGACAACCTTACAAGTGTGCTTTATTTCTTCATTCCGCTTGTCTTAATCACCGCCTCGCTTAAAACTTATTCTTTCGGCAATAAGGAGTATTACTGGACCTTCACGATCAGTAAGGTGATGTTAATCGCAGTGACAACGTGGCTCATGACGCGCATTGTCATCATTGTTGAAAAAGTGCTGATTGACCAGCTGGATTTTACCTCGCCGGACAACAACCAGGCACGACGCTTGTTCACTAAGATCAAGTTCGTGAAGCGCATTGTGATTATCCTGATCATTATTATAGGCGTTTCTATCCTGTTGCTGAGCTTCGAAAGCGTGCGGCAATATGGGGTTGGTATCCTTACATCTGCGGGTATTTTCAGTGTGATTATTGGTTTTGCAGCGCAAAAATCGCTGGCTAATCTCATGGCTGGAATTCAGATTGCATTCACACAGCCTATCAAGATCGATGACGTTGTTATTGTGGAAGGCGAATGGGGACGCATTGAAGAAATTAACTTGACCTACGTGGTGGTCAACATCTGGGACCTGCGAAGGATTGTCCTTCCGATCACTTACTTTATTGAAACACCATTCCAAAACTGGACGCGCAATGACAGTGCGCTCGTGGGAACCGCTTTTTTTCACCTCAACTATCTGACGCCGGTCCCTAAACTCAGGGAAAAGCTGAAAGAGATCCTGGATGAAACACCGCTTTGGGATGGCCGTTCATGGGCATTGCAGGTAACAGATACGCAAGGGCAACTAATGGTAGTGCGGGCCATCATGTCGGCCCGGAATTCTTCCCAGACATTCGATTTGCGCTGCCTGGTCCGGGAGAAAATGATTGAATTTATCTCCCAGGAATATCCGGAAGCATTGCCCAGCCACCGGATCGAAGAAGCGCACAAGCAGGAAAATATGCTGCCCGAAACGAAACTCAACCGATAAAAACAATGGCCTCCGGAAGATCCGAGGGCCATTTTTTTCTTACTACTCACCTAACTCAATTTAACTTACCACTGCGCGGAATAGCTAATGAATGTTTTCTGGTACAAATGACATTTAACCGGGTTAAATGCACATTAATACCGAATTAAATATCCGTTAAAAAGGAGGGAATTTCAGAATGAATGTCGTTCCTGAGCCCATAACTGACTCAACTTCAATGCTGGCGCCCTGCATGTTTATAATGCGCTTGGTCAATGCCAGTCCTATGCCATAACCTGCCTTACTGATTGTGGTGGCACTTCTGTAAAATGTGTCGAAAATATAAGGAAGCTCGTCGGGCGCGATGCCTATGCCCACATCTTTGAAAAAGATTTTGATCAGGTCCTTATGGATTTCCAGAAACACATTCACGGTCCCATCATTGGAATATTTGCAGGCATTGTCCATGAGGTTCATGAATGCTGTTTTGAGCAGGCTTTCGTCGCCATACCGCTTCAATTGCTCCTCGTCATCAGGGATGTTGTCGTAGTGAATGTGCACTTTATAACCCGGATTCTTCTGCTGTACGGATGCTTTTGCCTGCCAGAGAACTTCATCCACCCTTATTTTTGAGAATGTTACCCTGAATGCATGTTCTTCCGTTCGGGCCAGTTCCAGGAGCCGGCTCACCAGCTCATTCATTTCCCGAGCCTCAGACCAGATTCCTCTTAATGCGTCTTTATATTCTTCCGTAGGCCGGTCCTTCATCAGGCTCAGCTCGGCCTCGCTCATGATCAATGCAAGCGGTGTGCGCAGCTCGTGCGATGCGTGGGAAACGAAGTTTTTCTGGGCAATAAATGCTATCTCCAGCCGGCTCAGCATCTGATTGAATGTCTGCGCGAGTGCGGCCAGTTCGTCCTTTTCCCTTCCTACCGTCACTTTCTCGTGCAGGTTGCCTGCCGAAATGTTGTTAACCTGTGAGATAATGTCGGAAACGGGTTTAATGGCATCATTCGCAAACTGCCAACCAGCCACGCCTACCAGAATAAGGGATAAAAGCCAGCCTATCAAAAGTATTTCACGAAGCCGTTTCAACTGGTTCATTCCCGGAAAATCATTGGCCACGGCCATCACAACCCAGGGTTTCCTGTGATCCTGTAAAACGTGCCTGATAATGATAGCCTCTTTGTTATCATGCTTGGTGCGGATCTCCTTTCCTCCCCGGGCTTCTGCCAGTATATTTTTGGAAAGGGTAAATTTCTCGTCCCCGCTCGTAAATATGAGTGAATCCGAGCCGTCGTAAATGGTTATTTCTTCATTAAGCAGAATGGCATTATTCGCTTTCTCGATTTTTTCAATGTCCGCCTTACTAATGCCCTGGCTCGCTTCTACCAGCTGCGCAATGGTCTGCCCGCGCTCGTTCAGAAAAGAATAAAATTGTTTTTCCCTGTACTGATCGTAAAAGAAGTAAATGGCGATGCAGAACAATGCCATGATGGAGCCTACCAGCATGGTAAAAAGCAATGTAAGGCGCGACTTAATGTTCATTCTTCCTTGAAGATGTAACCCATTCCTACTACGGTATGGATCAGCTTGGTAGGATAATCTTTGTCTACCTTCTTTCTTAAAAAATTAATGTAAACATCAATTACATTGGTTCCTGTATCAAAGCGGATATCCCAAACCTGCTCGGCAATGTCTACACGTGAAACCACGCGGCCTTTGTTCCGCATCAGATATTCCAGCAGGGCAAATTCCTTGGCAGTAAGGTCAATGCGGTTTCCGCCGCGGCGCGCCACTTTTTCATCCAGATTCAGTTCAAGATCAGCCAGGCTGAGAATCTGATTGGACTGCTCGCGGTTGCTGTTTCGTTGGGACAAAACCTTGATACGCGCGATCAATTCCCTGAATTCGAATGGCTTGACAAGATAATCATCACCGCCTGCTTCAAAGCCATCCAGCTTGTCATCAATGGTTCCCAGTGCAGTCAGGAAAAGAATGGGTGTGGCCAGGCCGTCGTGACGTAGCTGGCGGGCGAGGTCGTATCCGTTTAGTAAAGGCAGGTTAACGTCAAGAATGATCACGTCAAAACGATAGTTAGCGGCCATTTTCTTGCCTACCTGCCCATCATATGCCAATTCAACTTCCCAAGACTGTTCTTCAAGGCCTCGTTTGAGGAACCCGGCGAGTTTGGGTTCATCTTCGACAATCAAAATCTTCATATGAGTGGTGAGCAATTTTATTTGCCAAATGTTGCACAGAATTTCTCTTAAAAAAAGGCTGTCCGAAAATATCGGGCAGCCTTTTCGTCTATATCCACACCATTAAAACGCTAGCAACCAAGTGCATTCCGTTCTATTATAATGCAAAATATATATTATTTATTATAAAACATAGGCATTGGACGATTGTACAAAATTAAATGCAAGTGTTTCAGTAATAATCAGTTCCGTTATCTAACTCCGAGCGCTCGTCAAATGCACCAAAGTCGTCTTCTTCCAACCGCATTCCTTTCACCGCTTTTTTGATCAGTCCGATCTGCCCTGCATGGTATACATCGTGCTGGATAACTCCGTGAATCAAAGTATAATAACTGTAATCACGACCCGGAACGAACTCTTCGAGGAAGCTGTCACTTTCAATTTTTTCAAGCTCCGAAATCAATTCTTCCTGCGAAAGGCTGAGCTCCATTTGAATGGCTTCCCACTCAAATTCGTCAACCAATGGGAATTTTTTCCAGTCCTTATCCTGCGTTTTAATGTCAAACTCAGCATCTCCCTGTATTTTCCGAACGGCAAAAATGCGCCACGTGGTCATATGATAGACGATCTCTGCAATCGAATGTGTATTGGTGCTAAGCCTTACTTCCGCCATTTTGGGTGTCACATCACGCAATGCTTCCACCACAGAAGGCCCATACCATGCTTCCTCACTTTCGTAGGTATCGTTCAGTACATCTATAATCCTTAAAATCTCTTCTTTTGTTTCCATATAAAATGAATGTGTTTGTGCGATGTTAAATGATTTTCGGTTTGCTGCAACCAATTTAGTTTTTTAATAGTCCTGAAAGATATCTGCAACGAATAAAACTAAAAAATTGAGCTAAGAAATTACCTAAAATAAAATGTTCAATTTCAAATTTCGTTTAATTATCATATTTAAATATAAGAAGGAAACATGTTAAAAAAAGCTTCATTGTTCATACTCATGGCAGGAATAGGAATGATGTCCTGCTCCAAAGATCCTATCAGTGATTTATCAACGGAAGAAACCCTTGTTTACATAACAAATCACGATAAAGCGGCTAATTTCAATCAATACAAGACATTCAGCATTGTGGACTCGGTGCTGGTTGTGGAAAACGGACAGACGGGAACCGCATTAAGCGAGCTGGACCGGGACGTTTTGATCCGCATTATTTCCAACATGGAAAAGCTGGGTTACAAGTATGTCAGCCCTAAAAGCAAGCCGGATATAGGCATCAACGCCAGCTGGATTTCCAACACTTACCTGAATGTGGTTTCGCAGCCAGTATCATCTTACTATGGCGGCTACTGGGGCGGCGGCGGATATGGTTACGGCTACCCGAATTACTATCAGTATTATCAGACCAGCGAAAGTTACTGGCTTATTTCCATGCTCGATTTCAAAAATCCGAACACCGTGGATAAGACCTTTAAAGTGGTATGGGACGCGCAGATCCGCGGCGCAGGAATAGGTGACAGACAATTTGTGGACACAATGGTTGACTCGATTTTTGGTCAGTCAGGTTATTTAAAAATTAATTAAAATGAAGAGAATCATCGTTATAGCCCTTTTTGTCATTGGTGCTTTTAAATCATATGCGCAGGAACCGGCGCCAAAGCTTTATACACTCCCCTCTCCATTTGAACGCTACACCCATTACCTGGCTACCGCGAGGTTGATGGGCGCAACGCCACTGGGATCATTTGCGGATAATTACATCGATAAGGCTTCTTTTCAGAACTACTCCCTCTCTATTGAATGGGTTTTAAGAAACTCTCCAATCTCTGTTGGCGGTGAAATCGGCTCGACTTACTTCGAAAAACGGATCCCGAGAGCATTATATCAAAATGGCGAAGAGGTCCTTTCGGCAGTGCAGACGCGCACCATTTCACAATATCCGGTTGAAATTTTCGGGAATTATCACATTCTGCCAAGAAATTCGAGCATACAACCTTATGTGCAGGTAAGCGGTGGGGTCAGCATTCTGGACTACACTTTGTTTTACGGCAATCTGGCGTCTCAGGATCAGAAAGTTCGTCCGAAATATGGCATTGGAGTAGGATCAAAATTCCTTTTCAAACGCGACGGGGCTTTTGGTCTGGACGTTCGCGTGAAGTATGATGGCGTTTCTTACAAGCACGAATATATCGATAAGGGGATTTCATCTGTGAACGGGTCGATTGGTTTATTCTATCGGTGGTGGTAAGTTTGCCTGATCCTTTTCATCAATCTGAATAATCTGTGCCCAATAACAACCGTATTTTGTCAAAAACAACGTTCTTCTGGATTACCGCAATACTAGTTTTTATGACGGGGTCCGGTCTTTGGCTCTGGAACCGTTTTGGCCCGTCTACCAGCCGTGATTATCCTCAGAAAGTAGAAGCATATCCTGTTGCCCAAACAATCGATTCTTCTTCTTCGGCCTGCGACCTGGTGATAAGGCGTTATAAACAGATCGGGAACGAGGTGCAGTTCGAACTTGCTGCCAATGTAGGCGGCCTCTCTCCTTACAATGTTGAAATAACGCAAAAAGGTAAGGTTCAGCAGTTTAAGGAAGTGCCGCATCGCTTGGGCATATGGCTTTCAATCCAACAGCTGGATCTGGAAACGGGCCCGGCTACCATTAAGATCATAAGCTTAGGACAGCCGGGGTGTGAAACCTCGGCTTCTTTTGATTTTGATAAATCGAGAAACGTTGAGATCCTGGATGCAAATAACTGGATCAGGAAGGGAAGTCAGGACAACTGGCTCGATGTTCGCCCGGTTATCGTTAATGGAAAGGTGCATTTGAAAGACTTCGGTAACTATGAAGACGGCCGCACCAAAGTGATCATGATCGATGGCATTGAAGTGAAAGGGCTGGAGAATGGCATCGAAGTGAAGCCCGGTTATTTATACTCCATCACTGCACGCTGGATCGACGCGCCGTATAACGATTGGTGGAACAAAATGCGGAATCGCTCCATACGGCAACAAAATATTTGGGTCTCAGGCAACGCGAAACCGAAAGAGGATACAAAGCTCACTCGGATTGAAATTCCGCAATGGTTCTCTCCTTCGAAAACGATGAATGTGGATTTCGATACAAAATTTCCTGAATTTGAGCCTATTAAGGGAAAGTTGGTGAGTCAGTATCGACTCAATAATTACGTTCCCGACGAGAATTATTTCAAACGCGGCATTACTTTCCTTTACGGCGGCAAGAATACGCCCTACCAGCGGATGCATTACACGGTCACGCCCAACTATTTTGCGGATCGGGATGAAAAATGGTTTTCTACATTATCTAAAACAGATGTGGAAGTGTACGCCGGCGTTCCCAGCTTCGGTTTATATGCCCTGGACTTTGAGTTCTGGAATCAACATTACATTCCGGAAGTTAAGCAGCGGCTTATATGGCTGGTGAAGGCGATCCGTGAACGTAATCCGAACATGTATTTACTGGATTACTGGGGCGGCGGTGCTTACACCAATCCACATATCAACACCATGGGCGGGAAAAGTCCGAAAGAGCTCATGGGCGATTACAATGATCCCAAGCCAAACAATTCCAATTTCGAGCCGTTGCCGAATGGAGAAAGTTTCCATAATATCTTCAATGCGACGCCTATTGACGTGTATCCGAAACCCATGTTCGCCAAAGATGAACAGGGAAACACGCCGAACAATTTTGTGCTTTTATCAGCGGTCCATTCCCTGCGGATCAATAAGCTGATTCCTTATCAAAAGAACAATAAATTCATTTTCTACGGCTGGAACCGCTATATGCCGCTCCACCATGACCCGATTATTCCCTGGAACTTCCAATTGACGGACCCAAAAGGTGAATTGGTCATGAACCAGCTTGAAACCATGCCCGCGAGCCAGGCATTGAGCATGTCGCTATTTTCACTGATCCTGTTTGACGGCTACTATTTATGGCACGACAGCGGCCCGAGCGGTAACGATCCGAATGGATATAAAGTGGGTGGCGACGCCTCTCCCTGGGGATTTGAATGGTATCCTGCCAATGGCAAGACGCCTGTAATGGAAATCGGCAAAAAGCCCCGTGAAGGCGACGCCGCTTATTATTGGGATTACCCTACCGAATTTTATTCGCTTGGAAACTGGATGGCAAAGCAGGTGGAAGACGTAATTGTAGACGGCAAAACCCAGGATCTCGCTTTTCAGCTGAATGGAAATTGGATCGAGCCTAAGAAAGAACAGGTTTTACTGGCCATTGACCGGAAAGAGCCATTTATAACCTCCATTGTAAAAGGAAATCAGATCGTAGTGTTGGGCGTCGATTCGTTCCAATCCCCTACTGCCAGCCGCATGGTAAAAGTGAAGCTGCCGGATGGCTCCGAAACCACTATTGAACTTTATGGAAACTGGCCTTCACTTTACAGAGGCACATTAAAATAGAGTTTCATAAACAAAAAAACAATTGCCGGGGCCTTCAGCCCCCGGCAATTGTTTTTTTGTTTATGAAACTCTGATGTAGCTGCCGAGCCATTTCAAGTGCGACCCGTATTTGTGCATTACTTCCTGCACAGGCGCATCATCCACGTGTCCCAGGAACTCTACCAGAAACCAGGCTCTGAACGTCGACGTTCCTCTTACCGGACGGCTTTCTATTTTCGTGAGGTTAATTCCCCTGTCATTAAAGTCTTTCAAAAACTCGTATAAAACACCCGGACGGTTTGTGTTGGGCAAATTCGCAATGATTGTCGTCTTATCATCATCACTTTTAATGTTCACAAAATCTTTTGCTAAAATCAGAAAGCGTGTCCGGTTCTGGTCGCTGTCTTCAATGTTATCGTAAAGAATCGGAACGCCAAAGAGCCTGGCGGATATCGAAGAGCATATAGCTGCCGAATCGGGTTCCTGTGCTGCCATTTTCGCAGCCTTCGAAGTAGATTCCACCGGGATCAGCTCGATATCCATGCCTTCCAGATACTCGCTGATAAATTTTCCGCATTGCCTGAATGCAATATCCTTGGAGTATATACGCCTGATATTTTTAAGGGAATCGGACTGCGATGCGAATGTGAAATGCACTTGCAGCAACACTTCCGCTACAATAGAGAGATTTTTCTCCCGCAGAAAATCGACTGTTTCAATAACAATTCCTTCCTGGTTATTCTCGATAGGCACAACCCCAAACTTGGCACGCCCCGTTTCTACACTTTCAAATACAGAATGAATGGTAGGCAACACGAGATATTCACTCATCCCACCAAAACGGCTCTCGGCAGCCTGATGCGTAAAACTGCCTTCCGGCCCCAGATAGGAGACTCTTTCGGGCAATTCCAGGTTACGGGAAACCGCGAAGATCTCGAAGAAAATGGCATCAATCGCTTGCCGGGTAAGCAGGCCATCATTGCGTTTTTCAAGCCGGTCGAGGATCTGCTTTTCCCGTTCGGGACGGTAGATGATAGATTGGGACGAACGTTTCAGATCCCCTACTTTTTTGACGAGCTCCATACGCTCGTTCAAAATGCCAAGCAGCTGATCGTCAAGCGCGTCTATTCTGTTCCTTAGGTCTTGTAATTCCACTAAATGGTGATTAATATGTGTCGAAAGGTCCGGTCAGAATTTAAAGACCCGACCTTCCGAATATTACTTTTATGATCTCAAAGATAAACAAAGAGAGTCCTACACTGCCAGTGCAAGTTCTTCAATGTTCTTTTCCGTCTTCAAATTATCAATGATAAATCGCTGACGTTCAGGCGTGTTTTTACCCATGAAATAACTCAATAATTTCTGAATCGAAGTTTCCTTTTGAAGGATAACAGGCTCCACGCGCATATCTTCACCAATAAATTTCCCGAACTCGTCCGGCGATATTTCACCAAGGCCTTTGAAGCGGGTAATCTCAGGTTTATTGCCCAGCTTGTTCACTGCCTGCTGCTTCTCTTCCTCGCTGTAACAATAAATGGTCTCTTTTTTATTCCTAACCCTGAAAAGCGGCGTTTCCAGAACAAAAAGATGCCCGTTCCGGACAAGGTCGGGGAAGAATTGCAGGAAAAACGTCATGAGCAGCAAACGAATGTGCATACCATCCACGTCTGCATCCGTTGCGATCACGATACGGTTGAAACGCAGGTTTTCCACGCCGTTTTCAATATCGAGCGCATGTTGCAGCAAATTAAATTCTTCATTTTCGTAGACAATTTTTTTCGTTAAGCCAAAGCAATTCAGTGGCTTACCCCGTAAACTGAAAACAGCCTGCGTCTGAATGTTCCTGGATTTCGTGATCGAGCCGCTTGCGGAATCTCCTTCCGTAATGAACAATGTGCTTTCGTAACGCAACTCGTTTTTGAGATCCGTTAAATGCAAACGACAGTCTCTCAGCTTTTTATTATGCAAATTTGCCTTCTTAGCACGGTCGTTGGCCAGTTTTTTAATGCCTGCGAGCTCTTTCCGCTCCCGCTCGGACTGTTCGATCCGCTTTTTCAATGCATCCCTTGATTCCGGGTGCATATGCAGGTAATTATCGAGCCTTTCTTTAACAAAATCATTGACGAACGTGCGCACCGTTGTACTATTAGGGTCCGGCGTGATCGTATTTGATCCTAATTTAGTTTTGGTCTGCGACTCAAAAACCGGCTCCTGCACCCGGATCGCCACGGCGGCAATGATGGACGAGCGAACGTCTTCCGGCGCGTAATCCTTGTTAAAGTGCTCTCTCACCGCCTTAACAACAGCTTCCCGAAACGCCGCAAGGTGCGTTCCGCCCTGCGTTGTGTATTGTCCGTTTACAAAAGAATAATACTCTTCCCCATATTGATTACCGTGGGTCATAGCAAATTCAATGTCCTCTCCTTTCAAATGTATGATGGGATAGCGCAACGCCTCCGGATCCGATTTGCTTTGCAGCAGGTCCAACAGCCCATTCTGTGAAATATATTTCTGTCCATTGAAATTAATGGTCAGGCCAGCATTCAGATAGCAGTAATTCCAGATCATATTATCCAGATACTGAGGAATGTAGCGAAAGTTCTTGAAAATCACTCCGTCCGGTTCGAAGGCAATGTGCGTTCCGTTCCGCTGGTTAGTCTGTATTTCTTTGGATTCGTTAACAAGCGCTCCCTGCGCAAATTCAGCGTTTTTGCTCTTCCCGTCGCGGAACGACTGGACTTTAAAATATTGTGAAAGTGCATTCACCGCTTTTGTCCCAACGCCATTCAATCCCACTGATTTCTGAAAAGCCCCGGAATCATATTTTCCACCTGTATTGATCTTTGAAACACAGTCTACAACCTTTCCAAGCGGAATTCCACGGCCATAATCGCGCACCTCCACGCGGTGCTCCGAAATTTTAATTTCTATGGTTTTTCCGTTGCCCATCATATGTTCGTCGATGGAGTTATCGACGATTTCTTTCACCAAAACGTAGATCCCATCATCCACCGAAGATCCGTCGCCAAGCTTACCAATATACATCCCTGGCCTTAATCTGATATGTTCTTTCCAATCGAGTGACCTTATACTATCCTCATCATACTGCACGTTGGTACTTTCCATAAACTATGATCCCTTTGGAGGCTATTATTGATTTTGAATATTGTATTTTAATAATTTAAGACATTTGTCGTTACCCTGTTATAACTTTACACGAAAATAGCTTGGGCACGATTAATAGAAATTCTTTAAAAATAGGAAAAATCTAATTTACTTTGCCATGTTATACACGTCCAAATATTAAATATGCTCATATCCAAAATTCAAAAACACTAGTCTTATACAGAGTTTTAATGAATTGCAGGCATTTCAATAGTACAATATTACTTCATATGAACAGATTCAAATTGGCAAAAAGTTATAAAAGTATACTTCCTTATCTCCTCTGTTTATTAATTTCCTTACCATCCCTGTCCCAGGTAATCCCTCAATCCTTCCCTACCGCTCCGACCGGTATACCACAAGGCAGCAGCACGACCGGGACGCCACGCGGAACAACTGGTAATGCGGGCAATGCAGCGAATCAAGGCAATGCAGGAAACCAGCAAGGAAATCAGTCTGGCCTGAGCAATCAGCAGCAACAGCAGGCAAATCAGCAAAAGGCTAACATTCAACGTGATAACCAGGGAAAAGTCCTCGGCGGTCAGAACGGACAGAACCAGGATGCTGGAAATCAGGGTAAGTTAAACGACTCCACATCTGCCAAACTTCCGCCTGTGGATGCAGAAAAGGAAGCATTTCGTCAGAAGATCTACGGATATTCGCTTTTTGCCAATAAAAGTCTTGATCCTATTCCAAATTTGCAGATCGCAACGCCTACAAACTACATTGTTGGCCCTGGCGATGAGCTTAAAATCTTCATTTACAACTACGCAGAAAGCACTTACGAGGTTACTGTTACCAAGGACGGCTTCATTTCGCTGCTGCGGGTTGGTAACGTATATGTGGCCGGCCGTACAATAGAAGAGGTCCGCAAGATATTAATTGATAAGTTCTCTAAGTTCACGCCTGGCCTCATTGGCAGCGGCGGCGAAACAGCACGCACCAAATTGATGGTAACCCTGGGCGATGTACGCACAGTAAAGGTCTTTGTAACAGGGGAAGTGATCAATCCGGGAACCTATCAGGTGTCCTCATTATCGTCTGCATTCAATGCCCTTTATCAGGCTGGCGGCCCGAACGAAATTGGATCTTTCCGTGATGTTCGTGTCGTGCGTGCCGGTAAGGTTATATCGCATATTGACATCTACGATTACCTTGTTAACGGTAAGATCGACGGTGATATCAGGGTTCAGGATAACGATAATGTTGTTGTTGGTTACTATTTGAAGAGAGCTGAGATCGCAGGAATGGTGAAGCGTCCCGGCATTTACGAATTGAAACCGGAAGAGAAGCTAGGCGATATGCTTCGTTATTCAGGTGGTTTTAATGATAAAGCCTACCGCGCAAGACTTAAAGTACAAAGGATCACTTCAAAAGAACGCAAGATCTTGGATGTTGCGGAGACCAATTATGAATCTTTTGAAATCGTAACAGGTGACTCGGTTAATGTTGAAACCGTGTTAGACCGGTTTGAGAACATTGTAACGGTTGAAGGTGCGGTAATGCGTCCTGGCGATTACGCTTTGGACAACAGCCCGTCATTAAAGCAGCTGATCGAGAATGCGCAGGGCTTGCGAGAAGATGCGTTCGTGGGACGTGTAAGCGTTTTGAGAACACGCCAGGATCTGGTTTTAGAAAGCATTTCTATCAACTATACGGATATTTTAAACAATGTCACGCCTGACCTGATCCTGACCAGGCTGGACAGGGTTATTGTTCCCTCCAAATTTGACATGGCTGAAACGGCTTACGTAAGTGTTAACGGCGAAGTCAATAACACGAAAATCGGTGAAAACGAAGGCAAGTTCCCTTATACCGTGAACATGACGCTGGAAGATCTGCTGGTGCAAGCAGGAGGCCTTAAAGAATCAGCTTATACTTCGGAGATTGAAGTTATCAGAAGAAAAAGAAACAGCATCGCAGGAGCCGCAAACGCACAGATTTCAGAAGTTTTTAAATTTGATGTAGACCGCGACCTTTCACTTAACAGCAAAGGAAGCAACTTTACATTGATGCCTTTTGACCAGGTTACGGTGCGCAAATCCCCGAATTACGTGGAGCAACAAAGCGTGTTCGTGGAAGGTGAAGTGCTTATTGCAGGTCCTTATACCATTGTTAATAAGAACGATAAGATCAGTGATGTTATCAAAAGAGCAGGCGGCTTAACCGAACTGGCATATCCCGAAGGCGCGACGCTGCTGAGAAGAACCTTGGTAAGAGAACTGGACGAGCCAACGGACTTTGATCAGGCGGAACAAACTGAAAAAAGCATTAAATCAGGGACGATTATCGGTGATGTTCCGAACGTAAAAGAAGAGTCAATCGGGATTAAGTTGAAAAACATCCTGAAAAGCCCCGGGTCGTTTGAAGACCTTATCGTTCAGGAAGGTGACATTATCCGGATACCGAAGCGTTTGGAAACAGTTCAGGTTAATGGTTCTGTCCTTTACCCGACAACAGTCAAATATGGCAAAGGAATGGCGTTTTTGGACTACATTTCACAGTCGGGTGGATTCACGACACAGTCATTGAAAAAAAGCTCTTATATCAAATATCCAAATGGAAATGTCGACAGAACACGGAGATTCCTGTTCTTCAATGTATACCCGAAAGTTGAACCTGGCTCCGAAATTTTCGTTCCGCTGAGAGCTGCTCCTGCATTGAATCCGCAGCAGGCACTCCAGACCGCAACGGGTATCTTAGGTTCCGTAATGAGTTTAATTCTAGCAGTCTTGGCTTTCCGATCAATCAACTAATGTCAACAACGACACTACATCCGCAACAACAAGTGCCAGAAGATGAGTTGACCCCGAAAGAGGTTATCGAAAAAGTTCTGGTCGTAAAAACAGCGATTCTCCGTAACTGGAAAATGCTGGTGCTATTGCCTCTCCTTGGTTTTGGGATTGGATATGCTCTGGATACATTCATTGATAAACCGAACATGTACGAAGCTGAGGTAGTTTTTAATCTCGGTACAGGCCAGCAATCGTCGGGTTTCGGCGATATGGCTGGGTTATTGGGGCTGGGAAATGCACCTGATGCTAACATCTTTACCGGTGAAAACTTCTTCTATTTCGTAAAATCCCGCCCGGTTCTGGAAAGAAACCTGATGAAGGAAGTAGAAGTGAACGGTCAAAAAATGATCCTGGCAAACTTCTTCATTGATTCAAGCGGGATCAAGAAAAAGGAATGGGAAGAAATTCCGCAAAATCACAACTTCCATTTCACCAGCCGTGATGTTAAGAAGCTGGATATGAGGTCAAGGAGAATTTTGAACGAGCTGGTTATCAAGGCAGCAGGTTCAACCGAAATTGCTTCGCTCGATCGGAAATCCTCTTTCATCTCACTGTCAACCAGCATGGAAAACGGCACGCTGGCCGGACTTTGGGTGACTAAGCTTCTGGAAACTGTGGAAGAAATGTACACGGAAAACCAAACGCAAAAATCGCGTAAAACATTAAACCTCCTTCAACACCGCGCCGATTCCCTGGCAGCTGTATTGGGCATCGCCGAACACAAGCTTGCACGACAATTGGATTACAGCGCGCAGATCATGCTGCCGGAAGCGAAGATTTCGGCCAACAGCATGGAAAGAAAGTCGTCCTTCCTTCAAACGCT
Source organism: Dyadobacter sp. CY327 (assembly GCF_021390415.1). Taxonomy (NCBI): domain Bacteria; kingdom Pseudomonadati; phylum Bacteroidota; class Cytophagia; order Cytophagales; family Spirosomataceae; genus Dyadobacter; species Dyadobacter sp. CY327. The sequence goes on from NZ_JAJUXJ010000005.1 coordinate 104,113, forward strand.
TTACTATGAAGCGATGGGAAGCGCTGAAAAAATGCGTGTTACAATGGTTCGTGAAGCACCGTTATTTACAGAAATTGAAGGCATTAAAGTGCCTTTAGATATCAAAGCAGAAGACAAAAGGAATGCAAAAATAGGCGCGTTGGTGGGCGTAATGCTCGCGCTGATCTTTATCTATTTCAGAACGGTATTTGCAACTCCAACAGTAGTAGTAGTAAAGCAATAAAATGGCATCTCAGCACTCAATTACCATAAAGGCAGGCGGATCCGAAAAGGATTACTGGAAAGATCTCTGGCTCAACAGACAGTTACTCTGGATTTTATCAAAAAGAGACATTTCCGTTCGTTACAAACAAACCCTGCTAGGCGTTGCGTGGAGCGTATTAAGGCCAATTATGACGATGACTGTAATGGTTTTCGTTTTCAGTTATCTTGCTAAAATTAAAAGCGATCCGGGTGTTCCTTACCCGTTGATGGTTTTGAGCGGTCTTACGATCTGGACATTTTTCGCGAATACATTTACGCAGATCAGCAGCAGCATTCTGATCAATTCCAATCTGGTCTCCAAGGTTTACTTCCCCCGCTTACTGATGCCACTGAGCTCGATAGCGGTTGGATTCGTTGACTTTATGATCGCTTTCGGGATATTTTTGATCATGACGATTTTCTTTAAGCACCCCATTAGCTGGAACATCATATTTCTTCCTTGCTTCATTTTACTTACATTTATTACAAGTTTGGGTTTTGGCCTGTTCTTTGCGGTGTTAAATGTACGTTTTCGGGATATCGGTCAGTTAATTCCATTTTTAGTACAAGTTGGAATGTACGCCGTGCCAGTCGCTTACAGCAGCACGCTTGCACAAGGCACATGGTTTGAGAAATATTATAACTTGAATCCGCTGGTTGGTATCATCGATGGTTTTCGCTGGTGCTTACTGGGTGATAAGGCTTATTTCAATCCCCAGAGTCTTTACTCAACAACAATAATTTCCTTTTCGATAATGATATTGTCTTTGATTTATTTCCGTAAAAAAGAAAAAACTTTCGTCGATCATATCTGAAATAATTACCTTTAGGCATGCCTGTAATCGTAGCTGAAAACATCAGCAAGAAATATATTATAGACCATCAACGTAAAAATGGTTCTCCAAGCCTGCGCGACATTGTTTCCGAAAAGGTTGACAAGTTGTTCTCACGCAGGCAGGATAATTCCGACTTTGCCGAGAAAGAAGAGTTTTGGGCATTGCGGGATGTGAACTTTTCCATTGATCAGGGCGACCGCATCGGTATTGTTGGCCATAACGGCGCTGGTAAGTCGACCTTATTGAAAATCCTCAGCCGCATTACAGAACCTACAACAGGCCAGATCAAAATTGACGGTCGTATTGCCAGCTTACTGGAAGTAGGGACCGGTTTTCACCCGGAACTTACCGGCCGTGAAAACATCTTCCTGAACGGTGCCATTTTGGGCATGGCCAAAAGTGAGATCCGGCAATCATTTGACGCCATTGTTGACTTTGCTGGCGTTGAAAAATTTCTGGATACACCTGTTAAAAGATATTCCTCGGGTATGTATGTGCGGCTTGGTTTTGCGATCGCCGCGCACCTTAATCCTGAAATCCTGATCGTGGATGAAGTTTTAGCGGTTGGTGATACAGAATTTCAGAAAAAATGTCTCGGTAAGATGCGTGATGTTTCCGAAAGCGGAAGAACATTGCTTTTTGTGAGCCATAACCTTACCGCCATTCAGGCGCTCTGCAACAAGTCCTTTTATTTTGAAAAAGGAATGTTGATCGATCAGGGTGAAACAACGCATATCGTTACCAATTACCTCAGCAAGGTTTCTCATAAAACCTTGGAAAAGCATTGGGACAACATTGAAAATGCGCCGGGAAATGATCAGGTTCGCGTGAAAAGGTTTAAGCTTTTCCCTGAATACCAGGACGACCTGAACCATATTGACGTTCGTACGCCTATCAATTTTCAATTTGAATTCTGGAATTTGGTAGAAGGCGCGAGCTTGAACCTCAGCATGCATTTGTATACGTTTACAGGTGAGTGTATTTTTAATGTAGGTACACAGGCTGAAACTTTTTCAAAAGGATTGGTAAGCGGCGTGTGTGAGATTCCAGGCCATTTCCTGAATGATGGTTCCTATGTGGTTTCTATGATGATCGTAAAGGACACCAGCACCGTTCTTTACAACATGGAAGAAGCTTTGATTTTTGATATTGAGGATTATCGTGAAAATGTAACCTGGTATGGCAAATGGCCCGGATATATTCGCCCTCAACTTAATTTTTCCATTCGCCAAACTGAACATGTAGTGAATGATTAACGTCACTAAAACCTTTTTACCAGACCAGGAGAAATATCTGCAATATGTTCGGGAAATTTGGGAACGCGGATATCTTACCAATAACGGACCGGTTCTTCAGGAGCTTGAAGCAGAACTAAAAAAATACCTGGGGATAGACCATCTCTATTTTTGCGGAAACGGAACTATCGTCCTTCAAATTGCGATCAAAGCGCTTGAAATCACCGGTGAGGTGATCACAACGCCGTTTTCATACGTGGCAACATCCAATGCAATCCTTTGGGAAAATTGCACGCCCATTTTCGTTGACATTGATTCTCAGACATTCAACATAAATCCGGCACTGATCGAGGCATCCATTACGCCTGCAACGACCGGAATCCTGGCAACGCACGTTTATGGCAATCCATGTGATGTAGAGGCCATTGAAGTGATTGCTAAAAAGCACAATTTGAAAGTGATCTATGATGCCGCTCACGCATTTGGCGTCACATATAAAGGCAAATCTTTGCTGTCCTTCGGAGATCTGAGCACTTGCAGCTTTCATGCGACCAAGGTTTTTCATACAATTGAAGGCGGTGCATTGATTTCCAATCATCCTGAACTTGATAAGAAACTGCACCTTCTGCGCGCATTCGGACATCAGGGCGATGAACATTATCTTTACGCAGGGATCAATGGCAAGAATTCCGAATTCCACGCAGCGATGGGACTGGTCAATCTTCCGCTTGTTAAAGACATTATTGCTGCCCGCAAGGAAGTTTTTGATACTTATGATAGTCTGCTGAATTGGGACGTATTATATAAGCCGGTCATCAGCAAGGACATTGAATACAATTATGCTTATTACCCGGTTGTATTTCCTTCTGAGCAGGTTATGTTCCGCGTTATGGATGCATTGCGTGAGGAAGATGTTATTCCGCGGCGTTATTTTTATCCTTCATTAAACACGCTATCCTTCATGCCGAGGCAAATTGCCTGCCCGGTTTCGGAAGATATCGCGTTAAGAGTGTTAAGTTTGCCTTTATATGTAGGCCTTCCGTATTCGGACATCGAACGGATTTCCCGCATCATTAATGGTCATTTATCACCAGAATAGCATGAGTTTTGTTTACTGGCTTGCGTTCCTGCTGTTTTTATACAGCATCAGTTTTGTTGCTAAAAGGATAGCCCAGCCTTCATTGGCAGAGTGGCTTATCGTTTGTTTCATGCTGTTTGTTGGAAGCATCATTCCCGCAGGTTTCGTACTTTCTGCATTAGATCTTACCGCCCAAACCTGGGCATGGATAGGCGCTACATTTGTTGCGTTGGGCTTGCACTATTTTATTTGGAATTCACTCCTCGCGGCACAGCCCGCCTACTCCATTCGCTCGGTTATTTCCAACCGGACTGAAACTTTCCGTTCGTGGTCCAAAGAGCTGTCTGTTTATCTTAAAACGATATTCTTTTTCATGTTTGGGACCATTGCGGTAATTGCAGTGACCAACTTTATCCTCGTTCTTTTTACAGCGCCGAATGAATGGGATAGCATGACCGGCCATTTAAATCGTGCAATCCGCTACATTCAGCGCGGCACGATGGCACATTTCGGAGGGACGAACTGGAATATGGACACGTATCCCAAAAGCCTTACGACCATTCAGATTTACAGCTATCTGATCAGCGGGAAGATTGAGAATGCATTCAAACTGATTCACCATACTTCTTACTACATCACGCTCGTATGCGTGTTTGGAATTGCGCAGCGCATTGGCAGGAATTTGTCGGCAAGCTTCTTCTGCGCACTGGCTTACGGAATGTTCCTGAACTTCCTGATGCAGGCGGTAACAACAGAAACAGACATTGTTCTGACCGCTTACCTGAGCTGCCTGCTTTACTTCCTTTTCACTTATTACAGCACAAGAAACACCAAATATCTGTACTTGTCGGGGCTTGCATTCGGCATTGTTTTTGGCCATAAAGTAACGTTTGCATTGTTAATGCCATCGGTTTTTGTGATCATGCTTTATACGGTGTTCCTGGCGCCCGACCTGAAAGTGTTTTTCAACCGGTTTATAAAACTGGCCGTCGCGATATTCGTTGCTATGCTCGTTTATACATTCCCGACAGGTTACATTAAAAACATCATGGTCTTCGGGCACCCGATAGGCCCGCCTACTGCATTGAAACATCAGTCCGTGGAGCGTTTTGGATCGTTGCCCAATCTTTTCGAGCAGGGAAGCCGCAATGTGGTCCGGTATACTTATGAGTTTTGTAACCTGGATGGCATCCGCAATGCGCAGTGGGGATATGATTTGAATACATTTATCCGTAAACCGCTTGTCGGTCTTGAAGATAAATTACGCATGCGACTGGACGAAGAAACGGAATACGCGATCGTCCCGTTTTCTTTCCAACGCCGTTTTGATAATTTCAATGCGAACCCTTACTGGGGCGTATTTGGTTTTGCGCTTATATTACCACTGATTTTCTTAACATTAATCCGGGTTTTCCGCTCGCGGGTGCACTGGTTTCTGGCGCTGGCATTTTGTTTGCATTTTGCAGCCATTTCCTACTCTGCCGTTTATGACCCTTTCAAGGGAAGATATTTTATAGAAACAGGGTTATTCGGCGTCCTTTTCCTGTTGCTGTTGTTTTCAAACCATCGTTTATCGATCCTTAAACCACGCAGAAATGTTTGGAAAGGATACATTATGGTTGTTGTAGGACTGGCCTGCGTTTCGGCCGTCATGTCGGTTTATCTGAATATCCGTTGCCTGCCTATTGCGGCTTATGGTTATAAATCAGCGCTTCAAACCGATAGGATTCAATTGCAGACATTTGCTCGTCCCGACATTACAAAGGCTTATCAGACATTTGATTCCATCGTTCCCAAAGACGCAACCGTTGCCTTGGCTACGATCAATGACGACTTTGAATATCCGCTTTATGGCGAAGATCTTTCGCGTAAGCTGGTCACTATCAACCCGTTTGAACAAGGTTTAAAACCGATTCCGAAAGATGCTGACTATCTGTTTTATGCCAAAAGCGTGATCAATGATACCAGCCGCATCAAATCTTTGCCCACAGACATTCGTTTAGGAAGCGATACGACAATCACCAACGTGGCGGTCCGGGGTGAAGATTATTATCTCAGAAAGCTTAAATAGCAATCCATGACCATCGCCATTATGCAGCCCTATATATTTCCATATATAGGCTATTTTCAGCTGATCAACGCCGTTGATAAATTCATTATTTATGATGATGTGAATTTCATTAACAAAGGCTGGATCAATAGAAATAATGTGTTGGTGTCCTCCAAGCCGCATCTTTTTACAATTCCACTGAAAGATGCAAGCCAGAATAAGCTGATCAATGAGGTCGAACTTTCAAGAAGTGAGCCCTGGCAGAAGAAGTTTCTGAAAACCATTCAGCAATTGTATCAAAAAGCCCCCAATTATCACAAGGTTTTTGTTCTGATAGAAGAAATTGTAAATTTAGATGTTCAAACCATATATGAACTAACTTTTCAGGCCCTGAAACGAACCTGTGAGTATATGGAAATCACGACGGAGATTGTCCCCTCGTCCACGATATACCAGAACACACATTTGAAAGGTCAGGATAGGATTCTGGATATCTGTAAGCAGGAAAATGCCAGCCATTACATTAATCCGATTGGAGGAATGGAATTGTATGACAAAGCAAAATTCGAAAAGGAAGGGATAAAACTTGACTTCATTAAAAGTGTTTCGAGCCCTTATCCCCAATTTAAAAATGCTTTCGTACCTTGGCTGTCAATTATAGATATCCTGATGTTTAACGACCCCGCGGACATTAAGGAACATTTAAAGGCTTACGAACTGATTTAAGATGGCTAAGGTTATCGTTTTTGGAATACTCGACACAGCAGAACTGGCACACTATTATCTGACGCACGACTCAGAACATGAAATAGTCGCTTTCACTATCCACAGGAAATACATTCAGGATGAATCTTTTAAAGGGCTGCCTGTTGTGGCCTTTGAAGATGTCGCCACCCTTTTCCCTCCTTCTGACTACGCGTTTTTCGCCCCTATGACCGGCAGAAATATGAACCGGAACAGGGAAGGGATTTACAACGAAGCAAAATCAAAAGGCTACCAATTCATCTCATATATCAGTTCCCACGCCACCATCTTCGACAGGAGCGTTATCGGCGATAACTGCTTTATCCTGGAAGACAACACCATTCAACCTTTTACGACGGTTGGAAATAACGTGGTAATGTGGAGCGGAAATCATATCGGTCACCATGGCCAGATCAAAGACCACGTATTTTTCACTTCCCATGTAGTGCTTTCGGGCCATTGCGTGGTGGAGTCCTATTCTTTCTTTGGCGTCAACAGCACAATTCGTGACTATACAACAATCGCCCAGGGAACCTTGGTAGGTATGGCTTCCGCTATCACCCGTGAAACCGAAGAATGGGGTATCTACATTGGTAACCCAGCGAAAAAAGTGCCTGGCAAGAAAAGTTTTGAGGCTTATTGAGCGGGAGAGGAATGTAATCGGGTAAACCGAATTTGAGACAGTAATTTACTGGGCAATGGAGCAGAAGAAAATCTTATTTGTGAGTCATGATGCCAATCGGGCAGGAAGCCAGTTATTGCTGTTGCAACTGCTCAGGCTATTGAAAGAACGGGGCGTTCCCATGCATTTGTTGCTGTGCAGTGGCGGAGAGCTGGAAAAAGAGTTTGAGGCGGTTGTAAGCATTACGCGCCTGTATCAGAATATCAATGTAACGACCACCCCGCTTACCGGAAAACTGCTCAAAAAAGTCCCTTTATACAAATATTACCAGCAGCATTCAGCCCAAAAAATTAACGAAAGAATTGCTGCCGAGCTCTCGCACCAGAACATAGGGCTGGTTTTTGTTAACTCAATCGCCAATTCTGCGGTTTACTGCGACTTTCTGAAATTCCTGCACCATTTGCCGCTTGTGACATTTGTGCATGAGCTGGGCATGGCTGTAAAGCTTTATTCGCATGAAAAGCAACTGACTTTCATGCTGAAAAAAACCGGACACCTGATTGCGGTTTCGCATGCAGTGGCCAATTATTATATAGGAAAGTACAATTACCCGGAAAGTCAGGTTAGCACGTTCACATTGATCGATCACGAGCACATTGACCGGAAACTGCAATCTGTGCAGCGCGACATTCTTGAAAAAACCTATAATATTCCAAAAGATGCCATTGTGATCGGTGGATGTGGAAATGCAGAATGGCGCAAGGGAAATGACATTTTCAACTGGATCGCGAAGCGCGTTATTCATAAAACAAGCCCGCTGCCCGTTTATTTCGTATGGGTTGGCGCAGGTCCCCAGCACGAAATCTACGAACTGATTGAAAGCGATATTCGTCTTATGGGGCTGAGCGACAGGATTATCCTCATTCCGCCAACGCCGCGCGCGCTGGACTATATCAACCGGTTTGACGTATTGCTGCTGAGCTCACGGGAAGATCCCTATCCGCTTGTCGTTTTAGAAGCCGCTTTACAGGAAATTCCGGTGGTGTGTTTCGAAGATGCCGGCGGCGCACCCGAACTGATCGAATCGGACGCAGGATTCGTAGTTCCTTATATGGATATATCTGCTGCATCTGAGGCAATCATTCAATTGGCGCTCGATCCTTCACTTCGCGAAACGCTGGGTCGCGTTGGCAGGAAAAAAGTATTGGAGCGGCATAATACGGACAAAAGTGTTGCGAGCGTCGAAGCCATCATTCAAAAATATTTACCCTTACCGGTTTCGGAAAAGCAAAATCAATGACAATTGCCTTCACAATTTGCTCCATCAATTATTTAGCGCAGGCCAGGACATTAGGCGATTCACTTAAATCCACCAATCCCGACGTCCTTTTCTTCATCGGGCTGGTCGATTCCCTGAAAGGTGTTGTTTTTGAAAAAGGATACAATACTGATTTTCCAATGATCGAAATTGACAAGATCGAGATCCGGGATTTTCAGGAAATGGCTGACAGATACAACATTACCGAGCTTAATACAGCGGTAAAGCCTTTCTACTTTACTTATTTTTTCAAACATTATCCCGAAGCACATAATGTCATTTATTTCGATCCTGACATTATTGTATTTCACCCATTGACGGAGCTGCTGTCGTCACTATCCGCTCACAAAGCGGTTTTGACTCCACACATTAACACGCCCATCGAAGACCAGCTTACGCCCAACGAGCTTCACCACTTAAATACAGGCGTTTATAACCTGGGTTTTGTGGCTTTCAGCAGGTCGCCCGAAATCACAGCATTTATCAATTGGTGGGAAGAAAAATTGCGTTACGAATGCCTTATTGATCTTTGTAATGGTCTTTTCGTAGACCAAAATTGGATGAACTTTCTGCCCGTTTTTGTTCCTGACACACATTTGGAACGAAACCCGGGCTATAATGCCGCGTACTGGAACCTTCATGAAAGAGTGTTTTCGGAATCCGCAGGCACATTCTTCGTCAATGAAACCAATCCTTTGATTTTCTTTCATTACAGCGGTTATGATCCCCAAAAGCCTGCTGTTTTGTCCAAATATCAAAACCGCTTTGAATTATCCGCCCGCCCTGATCTGACGGCATTGTTCGATTTATATCGTAACAGCTTACTGACCAATGGTAATGCTTATTATCGCCAGTTTCATTGCGCTTACATTAAGCCGACGCGAGTCCGTCGCTATCAGCGGGTACGCAAATTGCTGAAAATGCCTATTAATTATGTCATTGATCAGCTGGAAACAATCTGATGAAAGAGCTTGTATCCGTTATTGTGCCCATTCTGGATCCGCAGATCAATCCCACAGAAGAGCGGCTTTTGCATCACTGCCTCAACACGCTCGATAAATATCCGGTCATTTTCATCACTTTTGAAGGCGCCGATCTATCCATCGTGAAGGAGCACAATGAAGATATAGACGTTATTTATTTTCCAAAAAAATACTTTCAGTCCAGATCTGCCCTCGCCGGCTTGCTCCTAATGGAAGATTTTTACGACCGTTTCAGCTGGTGCGACTTTCTGCTGATCCACGAACTGAACAGCTGGGTTGTGCGCGACGAGCTCTATTACTGGTGCAAACAAGGTTATGATTATTTAAAAGCCGGACCACTCGAAGACGACAATATCAAAAGGCTGGCAGGAGTCGTTTCCAGGATTTCCGGGTTGAAAGAAGACGAAAAACGACTGTTTGGTCAAGCATATGCCAACAATGGGATTTATCTTTGCCGCATTGAACGCATGATCAGTACGATTAAATCAAAGCAAAAAGAGGTTTACACGTATCGGCACAGCGACAATTTCCTGCACGCCGACTCTGTTTTCTGGGACCTGGAAGCAAACCGTTTCTGGCCACATTTAAGGAAGCCTACGCCCATCGTTCGGGATCATTTTGCGGTGGACGCAGCCAATATCAATTCAAACAAAACGTTACCTTTTGCATTAACCGGCATTTTGAAGGAAAATATTCATCATTTGCCTTATTTCAAATCATTGCCGGAAGCGGATTAATTGCACATGAATATTATTTATACGGTTTGTAACAGAATCAACCTTGCCCATGCGCTTGCCTTGGCGGATTCGGTTCTGCTTCACCAGCCGAACCATACTTTTTACTTAGCCTGGGTCGATAATGTGCCCGTACAAGTTCCTCCGCACGTTAAATTACTGACCATTGAGCAAGCAGAAATCCCAGCCTGGGAAAGTATGAATGCACAATATTATCATTTTGAATTACTCGCAGCCTGTCGTCCGTGGTTCGCATTAGCAATGCTGCGGCTGCATAGCGAATGCAAAAACCTTATTTTCCTGGCGCCAACTGTCCTGTTGGTTAAGCCGTTCAGGGAAGTGATAAATGATGCCTCGGAAATTCACCTGACCCCGAACATTCGAAAGCCGCTTGCGCCTTCGAAGTTGCTGGATGACAAGCGGATTTTGAACATTGGCATGTTCCATTCGGGCAGCTGGATGTTGAAAGTTGGTGAACAAACAACGAAATTACTTCGCTGGTGGGCCGAAAGGACCATCGACCGGGCCGAGTTCGATCTCTGCAACGGCAAGAATATGGATCAATTATGGCTTAATTATACATTGGTCTGGATTCCTGAAACAACTCAGATTGCGCATCCGGGCTGGCATTACGGGCTGCATTCAATCCTTAATCACGAGCTTCAAAACAAAAACGGAGATTATTACATTGAAGGAGAGCCATTAATCTCCCTTGATTTTGCAGGACTAGACTATTTTGATCCCGTGTGGTCAAATCATATTGGCCTAATGTCTTCAAACAGAGCATTTCACGTGTTATTTGATAACTACAAAAAAACGCTGACCAAGTATAAGCATTCACTTCCTGCCGATCGCATGCCTGGCTTTGGCAAGCCCGCAAAAATCAGGGAGAACAGGATTTTAAGAAATAACATTGCAGCAAAATTGAAATCAATTACTGCATTCATTGACCAGTTTTAATTAACCAGCCGAACCAGGACTATATGCACTTCCTAAAAAAAATGACGCAGGACTTGCGGAGTTTTCTATCTGAACTGAAAATCAACGGCACTCAGAACACGGCTGATCAGCAGGATTATCCCAAACTCACCATCATTACGCCTTCCTACAACCAGGCAGATTATCTGGAAAGGACGATTCTGAGTGTTTTAAACCAAAATTATCCTAACCTCGAATACATTATCGTAGATGGAGGCTCCACGGATCACAGCGTTGAAGTGATCAGGAAATACGAAAAATATCTTTCCTGGTGGGTTTCTGAAAAGGACAGAGGGCAGGTGCACGCGATCAACAAAGCGCTGGAAAGAGCAACGGGAGACTACATTGGCTTCCAAAATTCGGACGATGTATATTTTCCGGACACGTTTGCTCGTTTTGGAAAAGCGGCCAAGAGCCAGGAAGACGATATCATTTATGGTGACCTGTATATGATCACCCCGGATGACGAAGTGACAGAAATCCTGAAAACAACGTCATACAGCTTTGAATGCCAGATTTTGGAAGGAATGCAGATTCATAACCAAACGCTATTTTTCAAAAGGGCATTGGTAGAAAAATACGGCAAATTCGATGAATCTTACCGGTTTGCCTTCGACTATGAATTTATCACGCGTTACACATACCAGAAATCGACAAAAGTGCGAAAAGTGGAAGGCTTAGGCGGGGCATTGCGCGTGCACCCTGATGCAAAGTCATCTACGATCGCATCTGTTGGAAAAGAGGAACATGCCAAAATCCAGAAATTGTACATTTCAACGAACGGTTCAGCAGCTCTCAACAAAATAAGGTATCTTTGGTGCCGAGTTCGTAAAATTCTCTATTTCGCGGTGCGATTAGATTTACAATATATCCGTTTCAGATTTTCCAGATGAATTGGAGTCTACTAAACATAGCCACAAACTTTAATAATCTCAGATATTCCGTTGGCATCGCGATGATGTTCAACGGTTTTCCGCTGATATTTTTTATCCGCGATACACTGGGTATAGGGCCGGCAAGTAGCGTTTTCACCGCCATTTTCTTTTCATTGGCGCTCACGATGATGGTGCCTATGCACCTATTCAAAAGGCTTTACAAGCCAAATGTGATATTGTTTAATCTCGGTCTTGGCTTCCTGCTGCTTACATTATATTATTTCTTTTTTATTAATAAACAGGGGAAAGCGGTTGCGGATATTGGCAACTACGTGTTCATTTTCGGCTTTCTCGTTCTGCTGCTGCATGTTCCCAATGATGTCAAGGAAACTTTGGTAATGATCCTGTTTCTGATGTCATTATTTACCAATATAACCCTTGTCTACTCCATTTTGACGGACCCCAACTGGACGCCGGGAATGCGTGCTGCGGTAAATTTCGCCAACGAAGGAGCGCAACCCGGTGGAAATCCGCACATTACGGCCCGAAATGGCATCATTTGCATGTTAACCGGGATGGTCATGCTCAACCGGACACCGGGGATCATTACGAAATTATTTCTATTCTTTTCGGTCCTGTTTGGCCTTGGTGTTATTGTTATTTCACTTGCCAAATCCAGTTATCTGGCTGTCGGGCTGATGATAGGCGCTTATTTTGTTTTGCATTTCAAGATTTCCAATGTGTTTACTGCCATAGGAAGTGCCTTTAAGCTGCGGAATATGGCCTTCATTATCTTGATATTGATCGGGCTCAGGTATTTTTTAATCCGCTACGGCAACATTCTGGATATGCTCCTGGGTTATTGGGACATGTTCCAAAATAGGATTATGGACGTAATTTTTACTTCAACCGGGGTCCGGATAACGGATACAGCTGATACGGATGCTTCCGCAATGGGGCGCGTAGGCGGTTTTGCTGAGTTTACAGAAACATTCTTTTCCTGGGATGTTTTCCTCGGCCGGGGCTTTAAATCGGATTACCTGGATATTCCGCTTCTTGAATCCTGGGTTAGTCATGGGATTTTCGGGTTTGTATTTTTCGCAGGATTCAATTTCTTCCTGTTCATTTACGCCATGCGCGAAATCAAGAGATATACCAATCCGCTAACAACATTCCTGGCCTATTTCTTTCTGTCTTTAATGGTGCTGCTGTTCACCGGCGGGAGGCCTTTCGACATTGCATTCTGGTTTCCTTACCTGGTCATGATCCGTTTTTTGGGAATCAAATATCTCGACAGTATTTCCAGAAGGCCGGTTGCAGCCCAACTTACAACGGTTACCAGCTAATTCCCTTTTTTACAATAAATCGTCATGCTGCTTTTTCATAGCCATGTAACGAGAAACCCTGCTCATGAGAGACCGCGTTGAACAATTAGATGGATTAAGAGGCATTTTTTCTATTCTCGTAATCGCACACCATCACAATGCGTTCAAGGAATCGGTTTTTTACAACAACTTTTTTGTCATCAATTCCAGCCTTTTTGTTGACTTTTTCTTTGTATTAAGCGGTTTCGTGATTGCGATGAATTACGTGAACAGGATCAGCAATGCCAGAGACTGTGGCACATTCCTGAAAAAGCGATTTATAAGGCTCTTCCCGCTGCTGTTTTATACAGAGGTCATTTTTATAATCGCGAGTCTGATCGGCGAAAACAGCCCGATGAAAAATGTGGGCGAACTTGGCTTGCGTTATTACGCTTATACGGCCTTTGACACCCTTACTTTCATGGGTTCCGCACCTGTTTTCGGCTCCTGGGTCAGCAATAATTATCCCGCCTGGTCTATATCGTCCGAAATGATCTCCTATGCGGTATTTGGGCTGGTTATTCTGTTGTTACCAAAAATAAAATACCTCTCCTTTGCCGTAATCGCCTTGCTTTCGGGCCTTTTTATTATTTCAAAAGGTGAATATTTGCTGGCTTACGACTATGGCTTTGTCCGGGGATTGCTGTGTTTTTCGCTGGGCATCTTTACAAATCTGTTGCTTAGTAAGCGAACATTCAGCCTGTCTGCGTTCGAAATCCCCTTCCTGATATTCCTTATTGCTGCCATGTATTTGGTACATCATTGGGATTTGAATTTATGGAAGCTTGTTTTTCCTTTCATATTCGCCATCGGCATCATTATTTTCGCGAGCTCCAAAGGCGTTGTTACGCAAGTGCTTAAAAGTGAGCCATTTCAGTATTTGGGTAAAATATCCTATTCCATTTATCTCAACCACGCCATTGTACTAATTCTCGTGAATGTAGTGCTTTTTCGGGCACTGAAATCGCCCGTTAATGAGGGCATGATCGCCATTTCACTAGTGACCTCTATTTCCCTGACGATCCTTTATTCTCACTTTACATATGAATTTATCGAGAAAAGGGCTGGGAAACTTTTGAAGAAAATCCTGGAATGAAAATTGATGACGGCAGGTAAACCTTTCATGCTATTGAATGGTTATTCTAACAAACCAAAGCAGAAATCATGGCCACATTTTCAGAACTTATCCAAGGTAACAAGCCTGTATTAGTCGATTTTTCAGCCGAATGGTGCGGACCTTGTAAAATGATGAAGCCGATTTTAGAAAAGGTGAAATCAGAACTCGGCGATTCCGCAACGATCATTAAAGTGGACGTTGATAAGAACAAATCAGCCGCTAATGCTTACAAAATCCAGGGCGTTCCTACATTGATCGTTTTCAAACATGGCAAACCCATGTGGAGACAATCGGGCGTTGTTCAGGCAGACCAGCTGAAATCCATTATCCAGAAATACATTTAGTTATTAACCCAACTCCGCAAGATTTTGAGAGGCAGTAATTTAGAAGTCATTGAAAACAAAGATTTCAGCATTGAAGAATTAACTGAAACCAGTTATGAACAAGTCAAATTCCTCAACTGCACATTCTCCGATCTTTCAGGCATAGACTTTATTGATTGCGTTTTTCAGGATTGCAATATGAGCAATGCAGGCGTTAAAAACTGCAAGATCTCTGACATTGAATTTATTAACTGCAAGTTGTTGGGAATCAATTTTTCAGAATCCAAAGATTTTGCCTTTGCAGCTAAATTTGAAAGCTGCATCCTGGATTATGCGATTTTTGAACAAAAGAAATTGAACAAATCCGCGTTCAGCAATTGCAAAATACACGGTGCAGATTTCACGCAAGCCGACCTTTCAAAATCAAAATTCCATAATTGCGACTTCTGGGACGCTGTTTTTGCCAACACCAATCTGGCAGGCGTCGACTTTTCCAGCAGCAAGAATTTTACCATTGACCCAACCAGCAACAACATTCGCAAAGCCAAGTTCCTTTCCTCCGATCTGGCTGGCTTGCTAACCAAATTTGACATTATTATTAAGTAGCATTTTGACCGCCTGAGCATTTTTTGTTTCTTGACGCTTCAAAATGACCCTTAACATTATGTCACTTCAATTGTTTGCCGAAACCGTTTACACCGGCCAGGAAATCCTAAGAAACCAGCTTATACAAATCCTCGACGGCCAGATTGCCGGCATGGAATACGCAGAACCAGACCCGGCCATCACACGCGTCGCCAACCTGGCACCCGGCCTTTTCGACAGTCACATTAACGGCGGGGAAAAATTCTATTTCACCGAACGTGCTGACGAAGAGACGATTGACGACATTTACCAAGCCAGCGTCAAAACCGGAACGGCCTATGTCCTGCCAACGCTCATCACATCGCCTCAGAATAATATCTTAAAAGGAATCGAAGCCACCAGAAATTACATCGCTAAAAACCCGACTTCCGGCGTTTTGGGGATGCATTTGGAAGGCCCGTTCCTGAATCCAATCAAACGCGGCGCGCATTTGGCTGGCTACGTGCGCAAACCCACGGACAATGATTTACAGGAGATTATCACCCACGGAAAGGACATTATCAAGCTCATCACGATCGCGCCTGAAATGTTCACGACAGATCAGATCCAAATGTTGCTGGAATCCGGCATAACCGTCTCTGCGGGCCATTCCAATGCCACTTATGACGAAGCTACGGCTGCATTTAACCAGGGAATTCAGTTGGTAACACATTTATACAATGCGATGTCAGCATTCGGTCACCGCGCACCTGGTTTGGTAGGCGCTACATTTGACAACGAGAATGTATACGCCCCATTAATTATCGATGGCGTGCATTGCGATTTCGGCGCGGCGAGTGTAGCCTATAAGATTAAGAAAGACAAGCTGTTCCTGATTTCGGACGCATTGTTTCTAGGAGAAAAAGTGACCGAATTCAAGTGGGGTGAATTTGATGCCTATTTGAAAGATGGCCGCTATACAAATTCGGACGGTAACCTGGCAGGAGCCACCATTTCACTGCCGGATGCAGTTCGTAATGCAGTGAATGTGATTGGAATCCCCTTGCAGGAAGCAATTGAAATGGCCACAATCAGGCCAGCGCGTGCATTGGGATTGGAAAAGCAGATTGGCAGCATTGCCATCGGTTACCCCGCAACATTCACAACATTTGACAACAATCTCGAAAATTTCTCGGTTTTGAAAATGTAATGTTACAAAACCAGCATGCCACCGGCGCGAAGCTGCGTCCAGGTCATGGAAATCATAAATTCCTCGAAGCTGCCCAATCCGGCGGCTTCGAAATCATTTCTCAATCGCTCCAATGGGTAAGCTTCTGCATTGCAAGACAGTAGCTTAGGCATCATTTCCACCAGCCACTCTCCTATCGCCACGTCGGTTTCAACGGCCCATTCTTTTTTCTTATTATAGAAAATCAATTCAGCGATCTCGTAAACCTTTTTGCCTTTTTTCTCCTCAAAAACAGACATTTCAGGCAGGCTTCCCAGCCAGGTAACTACGGCATTGGGCCTGTTTGCCAGGTCAGGCAGCTCCCTAATGCTCTTTTCAATGTAATTGGGCGGAATGGAAGTGGGCGGCACTTTGAAATCGAACCACCGGGAATGTGGAAAATCAAGGCAGACGCCGTGCATATAATTGAACAGCGATTTCCGCAAACCCTCGCCAAACAAATCGTGGTTCGCGCCCGAAGGATTATCGTGTTCCAAATCATTATTCGCGAAATCACCAACATTCGGCCCGATCCGCATGACATCAAAGGCCTCCGGGTGCAGTCCCACAGGACTATGCGCCGTCATCGCAAACCGATGCCAAAAGCCTGATTGCACGATGCCCGCCTGAAATAACTGTCGCACCATTTCCAGCGAATCAATCGTTTCCTGCGCCGTTTGCGTCGGAAAACCATACATTAAATATGCATGCACCATAATCCCCGCCTGCGTAAACGCATCCGCCACGCGCGCAACCTGCGCAACGGTAACGCCCTTCTTCATGCGCTCCAAAAGCCGGTCAGAAGCCACTTCAAGCCCGCCGGAAATGGCAATGCAGCCCGAAGCTTTTAACAGCAGACAAAGGTCGTGGGTAAAATTCTTTTCAAAGCGAATGTTCGTCCACCAGACAACGGTGAGTTTCCGTCTGATAATTTCCAAGGCCAGATCCCGCAGCAATGCCGGCGGCGCGGCTTCGTCTACAAAATGAAAGCCATTTTGCTGCGTTTGCGCAATGATCTCTTCGATCCGATCGCAGAGTAAAGCGGCCGTCATGGGTTCGTAACGTCTGATGTAATCGAGTGATATGTCGCAAAACGAGCATTTGCCCCAGTAACAACCATGCGCCAATGTCAGCTTGTTCCAGCGCCCATCGCTCCAAAGCCTGTGCATGGGATTAACAATTTCAATCACCGACAAGTAATCGTGCAGAGGCAGATCGCTGTAATCCGGCGTGCCCGTATCGCGCTGCGGCACATCCTTTTCCTTCGCGCCATTATGATAAACGACCACGCCATCGACGCGCGAATAAACACGTTTCAGCTGCGAAATTTCCCTTTCACCATCCAGATATTCCAGCAGCGAAAGCAAAGGCGCTTCACCGTCATCAAGACATATAAAATCGATGTAATTAAAAACCCGGGGTTCTTTCAATGTGCGCAGTTCCGTGTTCGGAAAGCCGCCGCCCATAACGATTTTAATGTTGGGATAATGCTTTTTTAAGTATTGCCCACATTTAAAACCACCGTATAAGTTTCCCGGAAAAGGCACAGAAATGCAGACAATGTCAGGCTGGTATTTTTGTATTTTCTGTTCCAGAACATCGGTTAAGGTCCTGGACAACAGCGTATCCGGCGATTCTAATGCCGCTTCCATTTCATCAAAACTCGTTGCAGACCTCCCCAACCGCTCTGCATATCGGCTGAAACCAAAATGCGGATCAACAGCTTCCTGGATCAGATCGCCGAGATCTTCGAGATATAATGTTGCAAAATGCCGCGCCTTATCATGGATTCCCATCGTCCCAAATGCCCAATCCATATCTTCCAATTGCTGAAAACGGCCCGCTTCCGGCAAATAACTGCGGTCACAAATGCTGTGGGCTAATGTTGGGTTTTGGTTTTTGAGAAAGCGGATGACGGGATCAATGGTTGTGATATAATCATCTTTCAGCGAATAAATCCGGAAACTATTCTCCGTAAGCGCTATGTCCGAATCATCGAGCTGCGCAAAAAGCGTCTTTAACCCCTTCGAAGAAAACAACTCTAGAATCACATCAATCCCCAGATCCGCCTGATACGACTCCCTACCCAAAGTGTTCAAAAACCCTTTCAGATAAGCCGTAGCCGGATAAGGCGTATTCAACTGCGTAAATGGCGGCGTGACAAAAAGCGTTTTCTGCTGCAAGGTGACTTTTAGTTATTAAGCGGTGCAAAGGTACGACTGTAAAAGAAAAATCGCACCTTCCTGGATTAGTTGCGCATCCCTGATAGTTTCAGTAAGTTCGGCCCTCAATGGCGCAACGACTTATGGAGATTTTATCTGATGTTCTATTCCAACAATATCTTGATCAAAATAAATCTGATCTGGATCATGATTTAGAGGCCATTACCAACACGCCTTTCACAACAAGCGCATTTGATTTTTACACTTCCGTTGCCGTTATATCGTCATCCAAGATCGAAGGGGAACAACTTGAAGTGGACAGTTACGTCAAGCACAAAATCCAGCACATTGAATATTTGCCTGAACTGACTCAAAAACCGAACGATTTATTTCGCGCCTATCAGTTTGCCAAAGAGAACAGATTGACCCGTGCCAACTTTCTCGAAAGCCACAAACTTATTTCCGAACATTTGTTGCCTGAGCAATGGCGTGGCGTTTTAAGGCAAAATAATATGCTTGTGATGGAGCATAACACTGGTAAGATTCAATTTGAAGCTGTGCATTTCGAGCAAGTGGAGGAAGAAATGGATAAGTTATGGTCTGACATTAAATTACTTGCACAAAAGACGTTGACGGTTGCTGAAACGTTTTACTATGCATCATTTATTCACATGGTTTTTGTCGCCATACATCCTTTTAATGATGGGAATGGGAGAGCAGGAAGGTTGTTGGAAAAATGGTTTTTGGCGGAAAATTTAGGAGAAACAGCGTGGTTCATTCAATCTGAAAAATATTACTATCAGCATGTTGACCAATATTATAAAAACCTGAATCGCCTCGGTGTCTTCTATGATCAGCTGGATTATGGTCAGGCAATGCCATTTCTATCCATGCTGCCTCAGGCAATCAAATTGTAATAGCCTGATTTTGTCGCCCCCGAGTAATTTAAGTATCTCAACCATTCATATTTCACATGCGTGCCGTTTTTTCAAGCTCATTCGCCGGATTCTTCTTACTTATTTTAATCAGCACCAATTCCACCCTTTTCGCCCAGAAAAACAAAACATACCCTCCATCCCCTTTCCCTGACCGTGTTATCCTGGGCTATAAGGGTGCCCCGGCAACTTCGCAGGCTGTGAACTGGCGGACGGATTCGACGGTTGCGAAGGGAATTGCGGCGATTCATGAGGCGGATCCTTCACCGGATTTTGTGCCAAATGCAAAGATTGTGAATGCGCTGACTCAGGCAGTTAAGTTGGATGGAAAGCTCGTGCATTATCATGAGGTGAATTTTACGGATTTGAAGCCTTCTACACAATATGTTTACCGCGTTGGCGATGGGGAGAATTGGAGTGAATGGTTTCATTTTACGACGGCTTCGGATAAAGATGAGCCAGTTTCCTTCCTTTATTTTGGAGATGCACAAACGGAAGTGCGCTCGCTATGGTCACGTGCCATTCGCGGGGCTTACTCGACACTGCCGAAAGCGGATTTTATGATACATGCGGGTGATTTGATCAACCGATCCAATGAAGATCACGAGTGGGGCGAGTGGTTTGAGGCAGGTGGCTGGATCAATGGCATGATTCCCAACCTTTCGACGCCCGGAAATCATGAATATTTTAAAGATACAGATCATGATTTGAAAGTCTCCAAGCATTGGCGTCCGCAATTTGCCTTGCCCGAAAATGGGCCGGAAGGAATGATTGAAACTGCATATTACATTGATTATCAAAATAACAGATTCATTTTCCTCAACTCCGAAGAAGCTGATAACAGCATTCGCGCGATGAACCGGCAAGCGGAATGGTTCGAGGAAGTTGTAAAAACCAATCCAAACCGCTGGACCGTTGTTGTACACCACCATCCCGTTTATTCCACCAAACAAGGCCGCAGTAACGACCGCTGGCGCAGGAAAATGGAGCCGCTTTATAAGAAATACAATGTCGATATCGTGCTGCAAGGGCACGATCACAGTTATGGTCGTGGCCTGAATATGCCCGTGGGCGAAAGCCGCCAGACACCGGATGGACCGATTTACGTCGTTTCCGTCAGCGGACCGAAAATGTACGACATTGGTTTGCAGGACTGGATGGACCGCGCGGCTTCCAACACGCAATTATATCAGGTAATCACCATCGATTCGGCCAAATTGGCCTTTAAAGCATTCACTGTCAATGGTGATCTGTACGATTCATTTGAGCTGAATAAAGATGATAAGGGCAAAAATACGCTCGTGGAATTAGAAGGCACATTGCAAATGAAGGAAAGACTGGAACTGCCGGAGCGTTATATGAAGACATTCAAAGAGGCTGATCTGAAGCATTATAACGAGCGGTTCCAGGAATACAAAAAGAGAAAAGCATTGAGGTGAGAGATTGGCATATTGATGTTTGCTAACCGGAATTTTGAAGCTATTTCTTGACAGCCCAGAAAATGGCATTCTTGAAAATAGTTTTATAAACAACACTTTCAAACAAAACCGGCGAATGTCCCATGAAGATGTAAACATTCTTCGCCTTCACTTTTGTATTAGACCAAATGACCGGATGGTCGCCCATTTTGACCTTTGAATCAGGCGAATAGGTGGATTCATCAACGCTCGCGAGCACATCCACATTTGGCCGCGGGCTTTTGTCATAAATGTACCACTCCTCCTTTTTAACCAAAAAAGACGCCGGAACGTCTTTCATAACCGGATGATTTCTCTTCTCAATATTCACAGTTCCTGCCGCAAAATCGGCAATGTAATTTTTGTAACGAATGCCGCCCATAAAATCTGAAAACCAAGGCCATATTTTATAACCATCAAACTCACCAAGTAATGTGGCATGATGAAACCCGATCCAGCCCCCTTTTCCTTCATTGATATATTTTTCAAACGCCGTGGAAGCTTCCGGTTTCCAGGCATAAGGAACATAATCGAGTTGAATAATTAATTGATAGTTAGCAAGATAGGCCTCGTTGATAGGATCTGTTTTATCAATGTAATCAATAGTAAAATTCTCCTTGGCAGCCAATGAATCCAGCCAGATCCGCGCCCGTTTCGAATATTCAATGTGATGTCCACCCGGCTCAGCCATGGCTAAAACCCTGAACTGCGCCTTTTTCGTTTGTGCAAAAGCTGCCGTGGATGCGACGAAAAGCAGGCACGCGATCAGATATGCGGGAAATTTCCCGTTGAAAATTTTCATGATTTAAAGGTGTTTAGGAATCAAAACCGTCCTTATTTCAAGACGGGCAATGAGATGCTGCTGCTGTATTGTGCGTTATGGTGAATCGTAATTTTTGATTTTTGAAAATCCGACTCATTGGCTTCAAAAATGTTCAAGAATTTCTGTGGGTTCCTGTCTACCAGCGGAAACCAGCTGCTCTGGATCTGCACCATAATGCGGTGGCCTTTTTTAAATGTGTGCGCCGTTTCGTTGAGCTTTACCGTCACTTTTTCCACTTTGTCTTTTGTAAAAGGCTCCGGTTTTGAAAAGCTGTTGCGAAATTTCCCACGAAGCACTTCTGCCCGCACCATTTGCTGGTAACCGCTCATATCCACTGCCTTATCACCCTCTTTAGCACCAGGAACCGAAGTGTTGGCGGGCCATACATCAATCACTTTTACAATAAAATCCGCGTCAGAGCCAGTTATCGAAACCATTAAATTGGCAATGATCTCGCCGGTTAATGTCACATCTGATGTCAAAAAATCTGTTTGAAAGCTAAGCACGTCCGGCCGTTTGGAGGCAAATCGCTGATCTTCGGCCATATATGCATTATTCCTGCGGCTGCCCGCCACGCTTGTGTAGGGAACCGGGTTGGCAGGATCGCTTTCATAAGCCGTTTCACCTTTTTTTGCATTTGGCTTAGCTGTTGTTAGTGAACCTTTTGCATTCAAATAATAGGGCGTCGGCTCACTATTCTTCGGTGGCCAGACATCATAATTTTTCCATTGATTTGAACCCGTTTCGTAAACCGTCACCTCGGGCTGATCAAAGCTGCCTTTTCCTTTGAGATAAAAATCAAAAAACTTCGTCTCAATCTCTTCCTGGAAATATTTGTTCAAATCGCCGCCAAAATCATATTGCGCAAACGACTTCCATTGCGGCGCAGCCCAGCCGCCATGCGTCCAGGGGCCCATCACGAGGCGATTATTGTTGCCCGGCGTCTGCTTTTCGATGGCCGCATAAGTCTTCAAGGCACCATATAAATCCTCCGCATCAAACCAGCCGCCAACAACGAGCACAGCAGGTTTAATGTTTTTCAAATGCTTCTTAATGTTCCGGCTTTCCCAAAATTCGTCATAAACGGGATGTGCCACCGTTTGCCGCCAAATGCTGTTGGGATCCGAAAAATAGGCGTCTGTATTGGCTTTTTTCAAAGGACCGAAGTCGAGAAAATATTTGTAGGCATCCTTATATTCCGCATTGAAAAACGACTTATAATTTTCACCATCCGCGCTTTTTGGACCATCGAAACCACTATAAAAACCGAAGTTATCCATCAGGAAAAATGCGCCATTGTGATAGCAGTCATCGCCGATAAACTCATCAGACATAGGCGCTTGCGGAGAAACAGCTTTCAATGCAGGGTGCGCATCGGGCAAGGCGGCAGAAGAATAAAACCCAGGGAAGGAAATGCCTGATTGACCCACCTTACCATTGTTTTTGGTGTTTTTCAAAAGCCATTCAATCGTGTCATATGTGTCGCTCGACTCGTCAACATCCTTATTGCCCGATTTCTTCTCAATGGCAGGCGTCATTTCCCGGAAGGTGCCTTCGCTTTTGTAACGGCCACGCGCATCCTGGTACACGAAAATGTATTTTTCACGCATTAAATAAACGTTCGGGCCGAGGCTGCGGCGATATTTATTCACGCCATAAGGCCGCACCGAATAAGGCGTCCGCTGCATGAGGATCGGGTAAGTCTGGGACGAATCCCTGGGCGCATAAATAGCCGTAAAAAGCTTCACGCCATCACGCATGGCGATGTATTGCTCAGTTTTAATGTAACTTTCACGGATCCAATTTGTATCGGGAACCGCCTGATTTTGAGCCTGACAAAAGCAGGTGGAAAGCAGCAAAATGAGCAGCAGAAAACGTTTATGCATGGCTGGCTGTTAATGATGAAAATATAGTGACCAAAAATACAGAAGAAAGTGTTTGTCAAACATAAAACTTTTTACCTTCCCGTATATTTGCATTTCCCCCGTCGATGATCCGAATTCTTAAAAAATCCCTTATGATATTATTTATTTTGCTGGCGTTGCTGGTCTTTGCCGGTTACATTTTTATGGAGCGGCCGCAGTTTGGCCGACAACCCTCCGGCACGCGTTTGGAGCTGATCAGAAAATCCCCGAATTATAAGGATGGTAAGTTTCAAAATGAGAGTTACACGCCTGATTTGGCAGAAGGTTCCAGTTATTCCAAAGTGCTCATCAAGTTCTTTTTTGGCAAAAGCAAATACAACATTCCGGGCGCAACCATTCCTTCCCAAAAGACTGATTTACTGCATTTAGATCCTGCTGAGAACGTTTTAGTATGGTTTGGACATTCTTCCTACTTCATGCAGATCGATGGGAAAACATTCCTAGTCGACCCTGTTTTCAGCGGCAGCGCCTCCCCCGTCCATTTCACAACGCCCAGCTTTAAAGGCACCGATGTGTATGATGTTGAGGATTTCCCGAACATAGATTACCTGATGATTTCGCACGATCACTGGGATCATTTGGATTATCCGACCATTTTAAAACTGAAAGCCAAGGTTAAAACAGTCATTACAGGCCTCGGCACAGGCGAACATTTCGAGCGTTGGGGTTATAAAACAAGCACGCTGATTGAAAAAGATTGGAACCAGGGCGCTGATCTGGGCGGCGGGTTCCGGGTTGACATTACGCCGGGAAGACACTTTTCAGGCCGCGGCCTAAGCCGTAACAAGGCACTTTGGGTCTCATTTGTACTGCAAACCCCAACAATGAAAATCTTCATCGGCGGCGACTCCGGCTATGACCAGCATTTCAAAAGAATCGGCGACAAATTCGGTCCATTCGACCTCGCCATACTCGAATGCGGCCAATACAACGAAGCCTGGAAATACATCCACATGATGCCCGAAGAAACCGTAACGGCAGCCCGCGAGCTGAAAGCTACCAAACTAATGCCCGTCCACTGGTCCAAATTCTCCCTCGCCCTTCACGACTGGAACGAACCCATCCAAAGAGCCTCAACCGAAGCAAAAAAACAAAACATACCGCTGATAACGCCCATGATCGGACAGAAAGTGAATTTGAAAGGGGACAATGTCTTCACGGAATGGTGGAAACAAGCCGCGCTACAACCGGAGGATTAACCAGCTCTGCCGCAGGGACAATATAGTTGTGAATGTTGTAATCAAGCCAGAACAACCTCTTTCAACTTCTCACCCAGATCATGAATAGCATCTTCTAATTTCTTTGCTTGCTGTTCAGAAGGGAATTTTGTTCCTGCGACATAGTGTCTTACTAATGATGGATTAAGGCCCGCTCGCTTTGCTAATGCCCCAACTTTGATGTCATCAAACAATACGAAAAATGCACTCAAATCGTAGGCATAATCGAATGTAAAATCGGATTTCTTAAGATTTTGCCAATCGGCATTTGATTTGCCTTCGTGTTGAATAAAGTCTTCAAGTAGATCTCTCAGATTGTCGGTAATCTCATCCACTGTGCTTCCGCTGGTGACAGGCAAATAGTCTGGCACATTCTCTATGCGTCCCCATAATTCATTATCGCCTTTTTCTATGATGATTGTCAGTTTCATGTTTCAATTATTTAAGGCCTGCTTGTTTCAAAATTTTCTTTAATGTCCCAATTGGGATATCCTTATGGCCGTGAAAAGCAACAGGGATTGTTTCGTCACTGGCTGGATGCTTAAAAATTCGATGACTTCCGCGGCTTCTGACTTCCATCCATCCACGCTGTTCCAGCAAGCGGATCAATTCTTTTGCATCCATTGTGTAGTGTGTTAAAAAAACAAAGGTCGCAAATTTGCGACCTTTGTCAAATATCTAGGTAATTTTTTTCGGGAACCACAATCTCATTGTGACATAGAAACTACTACGGCGCCTTCACCATTCACAAAATGCCTGATATTCTCCCTGCTAACATTCTTTTCCGCTTGCCACAGATCGTAATTTTTTTGCAAGTTCAACCATAGCTCAGCACTTGTATTGAACCCTTCGGAAAGCTTAACTGCCATTTCGGAACTTACTGACGCCTTTTGATTCAATATCGCTGAAAGCGTGCTTCTGCTAATCCCCAGCCCCGCAGCAATTTCAGTGATAGTAAAAGTCCTGCCCGACTCCTCGCGCAAACCTTCTATCATCCCCGCCAAAATCGCACCCGGATGAGACGGGCGCATTCCTCTCTTTAACATATGAATACTCTTAATGATAGTCAAGATAGTTTACATCAAACACATTTCCATCAACGAACCGAAAAATGATCCGATAGTTTCCGCTTACTCTTATTGAATAGAAGTCTTTGAATTCACCGGTTAATTTATGCAACCTGTATCCTGAAACGTTCAACTGCTCAATTGTGTCAGCCACGTCTAACAATTTCCCGAATTCGTTCCACCAGGTGTGGAGGCAATTTTGACGAGTTATCATCTTCAAATAGAAGACGTAAACCCTTATGCTGAATGCTTTCGATCATCTTAACACTGCCAAACCTTCAGACAAAATCCTAAAGTCAACAATGCTGTGCACATCTTAGTAGTTTCTGTTTTCATATTATCTAGTGTGTTTATTCGGTAATATCGTCATTCGTTTTGTAATCTCTTAACCTCCCTCTCCAACTCCCGAATCCTATCCTCCTGCCGCAGAGCCTTCCGCTGCAATTCGATGAACTCGTCTTTGGTGATTGTTATTTGATTTGATAATTCGGATTGTTTTGTAAAGATTGGTTCTTCACCACCTTCTCCAAATAACAGCCAATAAGGGTTTACCTCAAATGCCTTTATAATGTCCGCAATAGCATTAGCAGTTAAATTACCCGTCCCCTTTTCTATCCTATTATAAGTTGCTTGCGGAACATTAGCCTTTTTGGCAAACTGAACCGCATTGATTTTTAAATCTTCCCGAAGCTTTTTAACCCTGTCAACCAATGACATTTATTGATTTGATTATAAATATAATCGCATTGATAAACTTATTATATCAAATTGACTATATTTGTGAAACACCATCTGTTAAACGCAAATTACACATATTATGGAAATGGAAACAATTACCAAGCGCTTGCCAGCGATGACAATCAAGCAACGATTACTTATTCGATTTCGTAAGGCCAAGGAAATGGCTGGACCGAAATGGAAAGACAAGCTTGCTAGCCATGATGCGTTTTTCGATACGCGAACCGGAGAAGGCTATATGCGTTCTGTTGCCCAGGCCCTTTCAGATCCGAGGCGTGGTGATGTAGACAGGATCGAATGTGTCACTTTGGCGTTGGAGGAAATTATGGGGATTGTTAATGTGCATATTTGATTGATCGTCCAGATTAGCAGTTTGGGACAAGCCTACTTCTCTGACCATTCCAAACCCAAGCAATATAACAACAAAAAAACCGCCCTAAAATAGGACGGTTTTTGAAGTTTCTGAAAGCGCATTCCGCGCGGTTATGTGACCCATAGGGGAATCGAACCCCTGTTTCAACCGTGAAAGGGTCGTGTCCTAACCGCTAGACGAATGGGCCGACTGGTCTCCTACTTCGCGCGTTTTTTAAGCACTTTCTTTCACTTTTCGTTTCCGTTTTCCGAAATCGTGGTGCAAAGATGCACGACCGGTTTTTAAATTCCAAACTTACAGGAGAAATAAAACGAAGTTATTTTACACTGTCCTGATTTCCAGAACATTCAATCCAAAACTTTTTTTTATTCAATATCCCATGCCGTTAAATTGAGGTAACTTTCTAATTTTGGAATCCTCGTTTTCCATTTCATTTCCTTCAATATATGTTAAAACGTTTCTGCTGGTCATTGCTGCTGCTTTTTTCCCAATTCGCAGTGGCGCAAAATAAAACGCCGGACGAATTCCTGGGTTTCCCGCTCGGCTCCAAGTTCGCATTTCATCACCAGATCGTTGATTACATTAAGTTATTGCAATCGCAAAATGCGGACCGGGTGAAAATCGTCCAATATGGCAGCAGCAACGAAGGCAGGCCGTTGATGGTGGCGTTTATTTCCTCGCCGGAGAACCTTGCGAATCTGGAAAAGATCCGCACAAACCATTTAAAGAGCATTAAACTCCTGGATGGCAAACCGGATGCCGCCACGCCTCCGATCGTTTGGATGAGTTATAATGTGCATGGAAATGAGTCGGTTTCGGCGAATACGAGCATGAAAGTGGTTTATGAGCTGCTGAATAAACAGAATACGCTGACACAGGATTTTCTGAAAAATATGGTCGTGATGATCGATCCTTGCATTAATCCGGATGGGTATGACCGCTATTCGCAATGGTATAACCGCGTGCAGAATGCGACACCGGATGTGACGCCATTTGGGCTGGAACATGACGAACCTTGGCCTGGCGGTCGTTTTAACCACTATTTGTTTGACCTCAACCGCGATTGGGCGTGGCAAACGCAGAAGGAAACGAAGGAACGCATTGCGCTTTACAATCAATGGATGCCGCACTTCCACGCCGATTTCCATGAAATGGGCCACACCAGAAGTTACTATTTCCCTCCTGCTGCCCGTCCATTTCACAAGGACGTAACTGCCTGGCAGAGGCAGTTTAATGATTTGATCGGGGAATATTGCCGCAAATATTTTGATAAAAACAACTGGGCCTATTTCACCCGATATAATTACGATCTCTTTTACCCAAGTTATGGCGACACCTGGCCTACGGTCAATGGCGCAATTGGCGTGACTTATGAGCAAGGCGGCGGAGGAAGGGCCGGTTTAGGCATTGAGCGCAAAGATGAACATGATACATTGACGCTCGCCAGCCGCATTTCCCATCATTATGCGACGAGTCTGGCCACGTTGGAAGCGGTGCTTTCACAAAAGGAACGTATTGTTTCTGAGATGATTAAGTTTCATGAAGATGCCGTAAATGCGCCTGCAGGTTCTTTCAAAACCTACATTGTGAAGGCCAAAGGAAACGAAGAGCGGATTCGTTCTTTCAGCGAATGGATGACGCGCCAGGGCTTTGTTTATGGCATTGCTGGTAAATCTGCATCCACAAAAGGCACGGAGTTGACGACATTGAGCGAGCAGCCCGTAAAAATTGAGAATAATGATTTGCTGATCAGCGCTTATCAGCCTAAATCGAACTTGCTAAGGATTCTCTTTGAGCCCAAACCGGTGCTGGAAGACTCTGTGACTTACGATGTTACGAGCTGGGGACTTGCTTATTTGTATGGTTTGAAAGCTTATGGATTGAAGGAAAAACTGGCTCCGGCAGCGTATCAGTCAGAGAAAATTGAAAATCCGATTCCGTCGACTCCACCTTACGCTTATCTGGCCCAATGGTCTGAGGTTGAGCACGCTGCGTTTCTTGCAGAGTTGCTGAAGAATGGAATTTTGGTCAAAAGCTCGAATATTCCGTTTGAGATGAATAAGTCGAATTTTGAGGCTGGCACATTGATTATTCCTAAAAAAGGAAACGAAAACCTGACTTTTGATAAACTGGTCACTTCTATTGCAAACAAACATTTTGTAAAGCTTACGCCTGTGCAGACGGGTTATGTGAGCAGCGGCGCTGATTTTGGAAGCGATTACATTGTGTCGCTTAAAGCGCCAAAGGTCGTTGCTGTGACGGGTGAAGGCATTAGTCCGACTGCTGTCGGCGCTGTGTGGCATTATTTCGAGCAGCAGATCGGTTATCCGGTGACGATGGTGAATGGTTCGCGGCTTTCCACATTGCCCTGGAATGAGATCGATGTGCTGATCCTTCCTGACGGCCGTTATAGTGACATTATCAATGACAAACAGCTGGAAGCATTACAAAACTGGATCCGGAATGGTGGAAAACTCATTGCTATGGAGCGCGCAACTGATGTTTTTGTTGGGAAATCGGGTTTTAATCTGACCAAAAAAATGTCGGACAGAAAGAAAGATTCCGACACATTTAAAAAATACGGCGATCAGGAAAGAGAAGACGCTGGCGACACTTCGCCGGGCAGCATGTTCCAGGTGACGATGGACACAACGCATCCGCTGGCATTCGGCTGCGGAAAGGAATATTTCACCCTCGTGCGGGACGCCTACGAAATGGATTACCTGAAAGACGGCTGGAATGTGGGTTACCTCACCGAAACGGGCTACAAAGCAGGTTTTGTAGGCAACAAAATGACTGGAAAGCTCAAAAACACATTGGTCATGGGCGTGCAGGACATGGGCCGCGGCCACGTGGTTTACCTCATGGACGACCCCGTTTTCCGCTCCATGCTGTATAGCGGGAAGATTCTGTTTAGCAATGCGGTGTTTAGGTAATTAGAAATAGCGAACCGCCAGTTCATAACCCCGAAGCCCCAGCCCACAAATCATCCCCTTACAACGCGACGTCAAATAGCTGTGGTGACGAAAGGACTCCCGGGCGTGGATGTTGGAAATGTGGACTTCTACGGCTGGTGTGGTTACGGCGGAAAGGGCATCTGCCAGTGCGATGGATGTGTGCGTGTAGCCGCCAGCATTGATCACGATGCCGTCGAATGTGAAACCGACTTCGTGGATTTTATCTATTAATTCTCCTTCGTGATTGGATTGAAAATAATGCAGTTCAATGTCCGGAAAAAGACCTTTCAGTGTTTCGAAATAATCCTCAAATGATTGGTTACCATAAACGCCGGGTTCGCGTTTGCCTAAAAGATTCAAATTAGGGCCGTTCAGGATCAGGATCTTTTTCATTCAATAATCAGATTAACAGTTCTTCTATGTGGCAAAGCTACATCAAACATTTTAAAAATTATCTTCGGCTGGAACGCTCACTATCGGGCAATTCAGTGGAGGCTTATGTGCGGGATGTTGAGAAACTGGAAGAATATCTTGAATTGGCAAAAATCGATTTGCCCCCTGCGAAGATTACGGAGGAACATTTAGCGGCTTTTCTGAAATATCTGTCCGAGCTCGGCCTGGCGGCACATTCTCAGGCGAGGATGCTTTCGGGCATTAAAGCTTTTTTCAAATATTTATTATTGGAAAATGAGATTACAGAAGATCCAACCGAACTTTTAGAGTCCCCTCGCCTGCCTCGCAAACTGCCCGACGTGCTTTCCTATGAAGAAATTGAAACAATGCTTTCCGCGATCGACCATTCTACGCCGGAAGGAACGCGAAATCGGGCGATCATTGAAGTGTTGTACAGTTCGGGGTTACGAGTTTCAGAATTGACTGGCTTGCAGCTTACACATTGTTACTTCGACATTGGCTTTCTGCGGATTTTAGGAAAAGGCGATAAGGTAAGACTGGTCCCGATTGGCAAAGAAGCCATTAAATACACCCAGATTTACCTCGAACACGTCCGTAATGACATTGCACCGGCCAAGGATGCAGAGGACATTGTTTTCCTGAACAGAAGAGGCGGTCAGCTTTCTCGTGTGATGATTTTTATAATGATCAAGGACATTGTGGAAAAGGCAGGAATCCACAAAAATGTGAGCCCGCACACATTCCGGCATTCATTTGCGACACATTTGATCGAAGGTGGCGCGAGCTTGCGCGCAGTGCAGGAAATGCTTGGGCATGAGTCAATTACGACCACGGAAATCTATACGCACCTGGATCGCGATTATCTCCGGCAGGTTATTACGGAATTTCACCCGCGGGGTTGATTACTTCACTTCTTCCAGCAGCGAATCCAATAAAAGCGAATCAGCGTCCGGCGTGGCGCCTGGTAATGCGCGGTTCAGTTGCTTGGGCTTGTTCCAGGGAGCGGTTGTACGGCTCGACATGTCGTAGGAAATGTATACGAAAAGCGCAATAAAAAAGACGGTTATGGCAATGAAAATGCTGCGGTTCTTGTTTGGTTTGTCCATTTTACTCAGCTTCGCTCACTTGTTTTGGTGTTTTGTATAAAGTCAGCTGCCCGGTCTTTGCCGAAAGCTCTTCCCATTTGAGCCCTTCAAATTCAATGATGGCAACGCTTCCTTTCTTCATCGAACCTAAATCTGCTCCCGACACATATTCCGCAAAATGGCTGATATCAGGATTATGGCCAAATAGCATCAGCTTTGAAAAGCTTTCCGAAACAGAATTCACTGCGTTTAAATAAGCTTTCGGCCCGCCATCGTAAAGGTCTCTGTCAGAGATCAGCTGATCCGCATTCAAGCCCAACTTTTCCGCGATAATTTCGGCAGTCTGATAAGCTCTGGGAGCCGGACTTGACACAAAAATATCAGCACTAATATTAGCCGTGGCAAGCCATTCTCCCATCGTCGCTGACTCGACCAGTCCCTTGTCATTAAGTTTTCTGTCAAAATCCTTGATCAAAAAACTATGGTCCTCAGCGGTGGCGTGGCGAACGAGAATAAGCGTCTTTTTCATTTTTCTTTTTTTTCCAAAATTACAGATATCCTGCATTTAAACCACTTTGCAGGGACACGAAAATCAGCCTGATTTTTTTGCCACTTAGCGAGCTCATACAACCTTTCGACATTAATTATTCTACAATCCGCGACAATTAATCTGTATTTTTGTTTCTTACATACCTATGAAATAAAACCCACTAGCAAGCATCTCATGTTACAATTCTTTAAATATGTCCTGGCCACTTTTGTCGGCATAATCATTTTTCTTTTTGCTTCCTTTTTCATCCTTGTGGGTATTGGTTCCATGCTTTCGTCAGATGACGAGGTCGTTATAGCAGAAAAATCTGTCCTTAAATTAGACCTTAACAAACCGATACAGGAAGTAGGCGTCGAAAACCCTTTTGCTGAAATCGGCGGCCCGTTTGGTGGCAATGAAAATGCGGTCGGACTGAAAGACATTATCGAAGCCTTAAAAAGCGCTCAGAAAGACGATAACATCAAAGGCATTTACCTGAAAACAGAAGGACCAGAAGCCGGATGGGCAACATTGGAGGAGATCCGGAACCAGCTTTTGGAATTTAAAAAATCAAAAAAATTCATCGTTACTTACGGCGAATCTTACTCCGAAAAAGGCTATTACATTGCTTCATTAGCCGATAAAATTTACCTGAATCCTGCGGGCGGCATGGAATGGAACGGACTTTCTGCCGAATACAGCTTCTTTAAGGGCACTTTTGACAAGCTGGACATCAAGCCATTGGTATTCCGGGTAGGCGAGTTCAAAAGCGCGATCGAGATGTTCTCGCGTCAGGATATGAGCGATTCGAGTAAAAAGCAGTCCATCGAATTAATTACAGCCATTAATGGCAATTTTCTTAAAAATATATCTGCTTCCCGTAAAATTCCGGTTGCTGAGTTAAAAGGACTTGCCGATTCCCTTGCCGTTGACAATCCGAAAGCTGCATTGAAATACAAATTTGTGACAGACCTGGGTTACCAGGATGAATTGGAGTCCTATCTGAAAAGGGATTTGAAAATAGAGGATAAGAAAAAAATCACTTATGTGGGTGTAGATAAATATCTGAAAGGCGGCAGCAAGGTTGATGAGGGTGATTTTAACAAACGCATTGGCGTGCTGGTAGCTGAGGGAGAAATTACTTCCGGCGATGGCGGCGACGACAATATCGGCTCTGACAAATTTGTAAAAGAACTGAAAGAGATTCGTGAAAATGACAAAATCAAAGCGGTCGTGATTCGGATCAATTCCCCTGGCGGAAGCGCGCTGGCCTCTGATGTCATGTGGCGCGAAATACAAATTACAGCCAAAAAGAAGCCTGTTATTGCTTCGATGTCAGATGTGGCAGCTTCCGGCGGATATTATATGGCTATGGGTTGCGACAAAATTGTGGCTCAGCCGAACACCATAACGGGTTCAATCGGGATATTTGGCTTGATTTTCAATGTTTCGGATTTCATGAATAACAAGCTTGGGGTAACATTTGACGGCGTGGGCACCAGTCCGCATGCTGACTGGCCTACTGCAACACGCGACATGACGGAATTCGAAAAATCAATGATCCAAAAGAGTGTCAACGAAGGTTACGAGACATTCACCAAAAAAGCAGCAGCTGGCAGAAAAATGTCTGTTGAAAAACTAAAAAGCCTGGCACAAGGACGCGTTTGGTCTGGTGTTGAAGCCAAGGAAAACGGCCTTGTAGATGTTTTGGGCGGTGTGGATGATGCCATCAAAATTGCTGCAAAAGCGGCGAAATTGGGTGAAGGCGATTATCGTGTGCGTTATTATCCTGAAAAGAAAAAGCCATTTGACGAGCTGGTAACCAAAATGATGGGCGATGAGGAAGAAAAAGCATCGACAAAGGCACTTGGTGAACTTGCTCCTTATGTCAAAATGTATAAAAAGCTCTTGAACATGGGCGGGACACAAACCAGAATGCCTTTCGAACTTGTAATTCGCTAAGCGTTCCTGTTAATCGACGATCAGCTCACCCGTTTCTTCATCAATTTCTTTTCTGACAATCAGTACGGCGTGTTTATTAGGAGCAATTCCGACGCCGTCCTGTTTGGCATAAACCTTCGTAAATTCTGCTCCAAAATAAAGAATAATAGAAGAATAGTAAATCCATGTCAGCAGGATTACGATGGAAGCCGAAGTACCATATGCTGCACCAAGGTCAGACTGACCCAGATAAAAGCTGATCACAAACTTGCCTATAAGGAACAGAATAGCCGTAAAAGTTGCCCCTACCATACACTCCTTCCATCTCAGCTCGCCATCCGGTAACACTTTGAAGATCACTGTAAACAGCGCAGTAATAATGGTCAAAACAAGGGCCAGGTTTACAATGTAGAAAAGCACAACAGAACCTTCCGAAAAGTATCTTTCCAACTGATTACTCAATACATCCACCAACGCACTTGCACCCAGCGATACAACCAGCAGGAAGCCGAGCGTAAGGATCAGTGAAAAAGATATGAGTCTATTTTTAAGATATTGAAGCCAGCCTTTTTTGGGTTTGGATTTGATAGCCCAGATGTAATTGATCGAATCCTGCATTTCCGCAAAAACCCCCGTTGCACCGATCAGCAAGGTTCCAATCCCAATCGCCGCAGCCACACCCGATTTGTTGGAAAGCTCTGCGTTTTTAAGAATTTCCTGCAATTGCTGAGCTGCACTCGCGCCTACCAATCCTCTGATCTGGTCAAACAACTCACCTTGAATGGCATCCCGCCCGAAAAAAATGCTGAACACCGAAATGATGACCAGAAGCATGGGAGCCAGGGAAAATATCGTGTAGTAGGAAAGAGCTGCACTCAGTTTCAGCCCGTTATCATTCATAAATTCACTGAAACTTTCTTTGAGGATGGAGAAATACAGCTTTACGTTTTTCATACGATGTTTTACTAATTCAATATTACTTTCGAATCAGCAAACAAAAATATCCATGCCAAAGCAGCAATCTGAACGGGCTTATAACAGCAAGCCGGCAAGCGTTGCCGACATGTAGGAAGCCAATGTTCCGCAAATGAGTGCTTTAAATCCCAGCCTTGCCAGGTCGGCGCGGCGTGACGGTGCAAGTTCTCCGATCCCTCCTACCTGAATGGCAATGGAGCTGAAATTTGCAAAACCGCACAATGCAAAACTGGTGATTACAATGGTTTTATGATCCAGCGTCTCCTTCATTTTCACGAGATCAAGATAGGCCACAAACTCGTTGATAACCATTTTTGTCCCCATTAACGAGCCAGCAGCCTCGATATCCTTCCCGGGAACGCCCATGGCCCACGCAAAAACGGAGAAAACTTTACCAAGCACAAAGTTGAAACTCAACTGTGGAAAAGCAAACAAACCGCCAATCAAACCCAGCAGATAATCGAGCAAGGCAACCAATGCGATGAAGCCGATCAGCATGGCTATGACATTAAAACCAACTTTCAAGCCCTCACCTGCTCCCGCTGCGATGGCATCCAGCAAGTTTGCGTGCGTTTTCTGGATTTCCAGCTTTACGACGCCTTTTGTGTTTGAAGTCTCCGTTTCAGGAAAAACGATTTTTGATATAACCAATGCACCCGGAGCAGCCATTAAACTGGCAGCGATAAGATAAGGAGCCGGAACGCCCAATGAAATATAAACAGCCATTACACCGCCCGCTATACACGCGAAACTTCCTGTCATAGAAGCCATTAACTCGGAGTTGGTCATGTTTTTCAAATAAGGCTTAATCATAATCTGCGCCTCCACCTGACCTACGAATGTGCTGGCAACATTGGAAAGTGCTTCTGCACCACTTACACCCATAAGCCAGTAGACGCCGCGCGCAATGACAGAGACCACGCGTTGCATAATGCCCAAATGGTAGAGCATATTCACCAGAACGGCAACAAAGATGATAGTAGGAATTACTTTAAAGAAGAAAACGAAGTCATTTCCAGGACCAAATGCACGTTGCATTAAATCGGGGCGAACGAGCGTTCCGAATACAAAATCGGCGCCCCTGTCGGAGAATGAGAGTAATTTTTGAACTTTATCACCCAGCCATTGAAAGATCCGCTGGCCGGTTTCGGTACGAAGAATAAATACAGCCAAGCCAAATTGAAGTCCCAACCCCACGCCTACTGTCCGGTAATTAATCGCCTTTCTGTTATTCGACATTGCGAATGCAATGCCCAGGATCAATATGATACCCAGCAGTCCCGTAAATCTTTCCATAAATTGTTAAGTCGCCCTTTGCCAAAAGGTGCAAAATAACAACAAATTAATTGGAAGATGCGAAATGTGTAAAATATACAGGATTATGCCGGAGATTATTTGGCAGCGATAATGGCCTCTGCCGGCATGGCCAATTTATCGGATTGACGATGTACGATTTTCCACTCATTATTTTCCCGGCGGAAAACAATCGTAACATTCATGTCGACTTTAATGCCATCTTGGAGGGTGTAATGCTCTTTTTGAAG
The DNA here is from genome assembly GCF_021390415.1 of Dyadobacter sp. CY327. NCBI lineage: Bacteria > Pseudomonadati > Bacteroidota > Cytophagia > Cytophagales > Spirosomataceae > Dyadobacter > Dyadobacter sp. CY327. The sequence continues at coordinate 140,547 of NZ_JAJUXJ010000005.1, forward strand.
AACATATCCCTGCTCAGGGCCAGCTTGACTCGCTATTTTTTCTAATTTGAAATTGCTATTACCAGCCATTTTCTGAGCAAAGGAATCCAGACTTTTTTCGACCGATTCCCAACCTTTGTATTCCTGTCCATCCATTGCACAAAAATTGCTTACATCTTCCGAGTGCGACCAAAGCGATTTGTAGATTGAAGCCCGGCCCTTAGCAAGCTCCTGGTTGCCTTCCTGTAATTTCAGCACGGCTTTATCGAATGCGCCGGATTCCTGACTTATATTTTTAACTGAATGAACCTGGGCGGGGTTTAATGTTGAAACTTGCCCGCGTGTTTTGGTTCTGTATTTAAATGAGGAGGCAATAAGGATAAGTAAGATGAAAACGGCGATATTACGATTCATGGCTAACAGACTTTAATTCTAACTCGAATTATAAGACAAATATTCACTGTAGAAAACTAAGAAAATAGCGTATTAATACCTGTTTCCAGCACTTCATGCTCCTTAATTACGTGATTTGTTCAAAAAAAGTATACAGCGGACAAATAAAATAGGAGAGCAGGTTACCCCACTCTCCCAATCGAACCTAAACATTAAACTTTTTAGTATCCCAAAACAGGAGATAGCCACTTTTCAATTTCTTCCAGAGGCATATCTTTTCTCCTTGCATAATCCTCAACCTGGTCTTTAAATATCTTACCAACAGGGAAATAACGGCTGTCCGGATGCGAAAAATACCAGCCGCTCACGCTGCTTGCGGGATACATAGCATAGCTTTCCGTCAATGTAATGCCGAGCTGTTCTGCGTCTAAAAGATCGAATAGCATCCGCTTTTCTGTGTGGTCCGGGCAGGCTGGATATCCGGGTGCAGGACGAATGCCCATGTAGCTTTCCTTAATGAGGTCTTCGTTGCTAAATGTTTCATTTTTGGCATAACCCCAAATCTCCTTCCGAACGCGTTCATGCATTAATTCCGCCAATGCTTCCACCAAGCGATCCGCCAGCGCCTTCACCATAATGCTGTTGTAGTCATCGTGGTCCTTTTCATATTTATCCAAAAGCGCTTCGATGCCGATGCCTGCAGTAACTGCAAATCCGCCTATATAATCGGTTTTTCCGGTTTCAAGTGGTGCGACAAAATCTGATAAGCAATAATTGGCCAGATTAGACGCTTTTTGCGACTGCTGACGCAAATGATGCAAAACCGCCGCCGTATCCGCAACGAGCTCCCCTGCATTGAGATTCTCCGTTGCCTGTTGACTGATCAGATATTCGATATACTGGTGTGAGCCATGCCTTTCGCAAGACACTTCGCGGGTTTGCTCTTCAAAATGATGTAAAACAATATCATCTTGAATTGAATTGGCTGGCCAGAAACCGATTACCGCCTTCGCTTTAAGCGTTTTATCCCGGATGATTTCGCCTAGCAGCACCGCAGCATCCTCGTACAATTTAACTGCTTCTACTCCAACAACTTTGTCTTCAAAAATCTTGGGAAACTTGCCGTGTAACTGCCACGTCTGGAAGAATGGTGTCCAGTCGATGTATTTGGCAATGTCATTCAAATCATAGTCATCATAAACCCTTGTTCCCAAAAATTGCGGCTTGGTCGCCTGGAAGCTGGTCCAGTCGATTTTTGCTTTATTTTCTCTTGCTTTTGCAATGGGGACATGCGCTTTTTCTCCGCCGCGTTTGGCATGGTCGACTCTCAGCTTGGCGTATTCAGCCTTAATGTCTGACAATACATCAGCCTGACTCTGATCACTTTGGATCAGTTTACCAGCAACCGGAACAGATCTGGAAGCATCGAGAACATGAATGACCGCACCGGAATAATTCGGGTCTATTTTAACTGCTGTGTGTATACGCGAAGTTGTTGCACCTCCGATCAAAAGCGGCATTTTGAAGTTTCTGCGCTCCATTTCTTTGGCCACACCAACCATTTCGTCGAGCGAAGGCGTGATTAATCCCGAAAGACCAATAATGTCCACATTATGCTCAATAGCGGCGGCGAGGATCTTATCCGTAGGCACCATTACGCCCAAGTCGATAATTTCGTAATTGTTACAGCCCAGCACCACGCCCACAATGTTTTTGCCAATGTCGTGAACATCGCCTTTTACTGTGGCGAGCAATATTTTTCCGGCTGAATTGTTGCCTTCACTTTTTTCCGCCTCAATGTAAGGTTGCAGATAAGCAACCGCTTTTTTCATTACACGAGCTGATTTCACAACCTGCGGCAGGAACATTTTTCCTTCGCCAAAAAGATCACCCACAATGCTCATTCCGTCCATTAACGGCCCTTCTATCACTTCCAATGGTCTGGCAAACAAGTGTCTGCATTCCTCCGTATCCTCATCAATATAATCCGAAATCCCTTTTACCAAAGAATGCGAAATGCGCTCTTTAACCGGCAATTCTCTCCATGAAAGATCAGGACCGCTTTGTGTTTTTCCTTTGTCTTTTACTGTCTCTGCATAAGCAACAAGGCGTTCGGTTGAATCGGCGCGACGGTTAAGCAGCACGTCTTCGACCAGTTCGAGCACATCTTTCGGGATTTCATCATAAATGCCGATTTGCGCAGCATTTACAATTCCCATATCCATTCCGGCGCGGATTGCGTGGTATAGAAATGCCGTGTGAATGGCTTCACGCACTGGTTCATTTCCCCTGAAACTGAAAGAAACATTAGATACACCACCCGAAACTTTCGCATGCGGCAGGTTTTCCTTGATCCAACGAACGGCATTGATAAAGTCAACCGCGTAGTTATTATGCTCTTCCATTCCGGTTGCAACCGTCAGAATGTTCGGATCAAAGATGATGTCCTCAGCTGGGAAACCAACTTCTTCTGTCAAAATGCGGTAAGCCCTCGAACAAATTTCAATGCGCCGTTCCAGGTTATCAGCCTGGCCTTGCTCGTCAAATGCCATCACAACAGCCGCCGCGCCGTAGCGAAGCACCGTTCTTGCGGATTCCTTGAATTTCTCCTCGCCTTCTTTCAAAGAGATCGAGTTCACGATCGACTTGCCCTGCACACATTTCAATCCCGATTCAATCACTTCCCATTTCGAAGAGTCGATCATTAAGGGCACTTTGGAAATATCGGGCTCGGATACAATGAGGTTAACAAAGGTTTTCATTGCCTCCACGCCGTCGATCATCCCTTCGTCGAGGTTGACATCGATCACCTGCGCACCGCTTTCGACCTGTTCGCGGGCGATGGCAAGTGCTTCGTCGTATTTGCCTTCACGCACGAGCCTGGCGAATTTTTTTGAACCCGTTACATTGCAACGCTCCCCAATGTTCACAAAATTGCTCAGCTTATTGATCTTAACCGGCTCTAAACCAGATAATTTCATGACTGTTTCGCTTGGCGGCAATGTTCTTGGGCTATATTTTACAGACAAGTCCGCAATTACTCGGATGTGGTCTGGAGTCGTTCCACAGCAGCCACCGATGATATTGACCAGATTATCTCTTAAAAACCCATCAACCACTTCGCCCATCTGCTCGGGAGACTCGTCATACTCACCCATTTCGTTCGGCAAACCTGCATTCGGGTGCGCCGATGTGAAAAACGGAGCCTCTTTCGCCAGAATTTGTACATATGGACGCATCAAATCGGCTCCTAATGCGCAGTTCAAGCCTACTGAAAGCAATGGTAAGTGGGATACAGAAGTCAGAAATGCTTCTGTCGTCTGCCCTGATAATGTTCTTCCGGAAGCGTCGGTAATTGTTCCCGATATCATGATCGGCAATGCTTCGCCTGGTTTATTTCTCCATGAATCGAGGCGCTCTATTTTACCATTTTTGGCATCAACGAAAAATTGATCGATAGCAAAAAGTGCAGCTTTCGCATTCAATGTATCAAATATTGTTTCAACGAGCAGCAGATCGCAGCCGCCGTCCGTAAGACCTTTAATTTGCTCATAATAAGCTTCCACCAGCTGATCAAAGCTGATCGCCCGGTAACCGGGATTGTTAACGTCCGGCGAAAGTGACGCGGTCCGGTTCGTAGGCCCGATAGATCCCGCAACGAAACGCGGCTTGTCCGGATCTTTTTCTGTGAACTCATCCGCAACCTCCCTCGCAAGGCGCGCAGACTCAAAATTCAGTTCATAAACCAATTCCTCCATGCCATAGTCGGCCATGGCAATGGTGGTTCCTGAGAATGTATTGGTTTCGGCAATGTCTGCCCCTGCCTCGAAATACGCAGCGTGAATGGCTTTGATAATGTCAGGGCGTGTTAGTGAAAGCAGGTCATTATTCCCTTTTACATCACGCGGCCAGTCCTTGAAACGCTCGCCCCTGTAATCGTGATCTTCCAGCTTATACCGCTGGATCATCGTTCCCATCGCACCGTCCAGTACAAGGATACGGCTTTTCAGGATTTCACGGATGTCTGCGTTTTGCGTTGCTACCATTGTGTTGTATTTCTATTAGCTGAATAATTTTAAGCGGAAGGATTCCAATGTCAACTGGAAAGCAAATTTAACCTAATAGATGTTTTGTTCAAAAAAATCAAAAAGTTCAGACTAATAGTCTACGTCCATTCCAATCGACAAATTATTTATCTATATTCGATCAGTTCAAAAAGTAATTAAAGATATTCTATCTATGTATAATCCCGACGAAACAGATGCTAAAATCCTGCATTATCTGCAACAGGACGCGACCTTGAAAACAAGGGAATTGTCGGAAAAGTTGAATCTATCTTATACGCCTGTCTATGAACGGGTTAGGAGACTGGAAAAGGAAGGGATTATTAAGAAATATGTTGCACTTGTAGATCGCGAAAAGGTAGGCAAGAAGTTGATGGCTTTCTGCAACATTGCTTTAAAAGAACATTCCAAATCGATGGGGGAAAAATTTGTAAAAGCTGTTGTGGCCATGCCCGAAGTGATGGAATGCTTCAACATTTCGGGTGATTACGATTTTTTGCTTAAAGTCGTGGTGGATGATATGTCGCAGTATCAGCAGTTTTTAATGCAAAAACTGGGTTCGCTTGAAAATATCGGGAGCACGCACAGCCTGTTTGTCATGGGCGAAATCAAGAATTCCTCCGCTTTGGAAATGCACATCCAGAAAAAATAAATACGGCTCCAGAAATTCCAGGCCGTATTCCAACTCACCCCTAACAAATTTTTTAATGTCTTTTGAATGTAAGGACATTCTCTAACTATTTACGTTCCTCACAAAGCAGCTGTTGCAAAATTTGCCACTTTTTTCGCCAGGAAAAGGGCTTTAACATTTTTTAAGAATCGTCACAAATTTAAATGCTCAACTTTTGCAACAGAATTACGGCAATATCCGTAATCCTAATTAAGCAATCAATCCCTGACAATCTGATCCTCTAACTTTGCTCTTCGGACGAAAAATATCTTTTAACGAAAACGACTTTGAGACCGTCGTTGCTGCGTGCATTGCTGGTAACAACCAGGCGCAGAGACATCTCTATAAACAGTTTTTTGGCTATTCGAAAAGCATTTGCCTGCGTTACACATCGACAACCGAAGAGGCTGAGGAAGTTTTGAACGAAGGCTTTTTGAAGGTTTTCAATAATTTGGGTAAATATGATTCCAATCACCCGTTCAAGGCCTGGCTGAGAACGATCATGGTGAACACGGCGATCAGCTATTACCGCAAGCATAAGAAGCATAATGAAGATATGGTTTCGCTGGAAGACGCTCCATATCCGAAATTTGATGAAGATATCATCGGGCAAATCACCGCAGATGAGATCCTGGAACTGATCCAGAAAATTAAGCCGGTTTACAAGAATGTGTTTTTACTTTATGTAGTCGACGGCTACAACCACCGCGAAATTGCAGATTTACTACAAATAAATGAAGCCACTGTACGCTCGCATTATGTGCGTGCAAGAGCGCGTTTGCAGCATTTGATTACACAATATTACCCAAATCTCTATCCAAGCGATTGGGCCGTAAAGTCATTAAGAGGAAATGAAAACTAATAGATTTGAAGATACTATACGCCGGAAATTAGAAAGTATAGAACCAGACTTTCAAGAGAAGGATTGGGCTAAAATGCAAAATTACATGCAAGCCCACAACCCTCCCACTTTTTGGCAGCAGCACAGTTCCTGGATCGGTTACGCCGCCGCAGCTTCGGTTTCGACGGTGATGGCTTTTATGTATGTGAGCCAGCGCACGCAAAACTACAATCTGACGGCAGACGTCAAAAATCTCCAACACCAGATCGAGGCGATCAAAAATATACCTTCTGAAAAAACAGACACGGTGTATTTAATGCAAAAGGCAGGTGATTCTGGTGAGTTGGTCGCGGTTTCGAAAGAAAATCTGACTCAGCAAAGCCAGGTCGATGCCAGGCTTGCCGCCGAGCCTGAAGACATGCAGCAGCGACTTGCAGAGCATAAAATTTTAGTCAAACCAAATGCGGTTTTTGCAAAGCGTCAATCAGTAATTGCTAAAAATGCATCGGTTGCCGACAACACAGTTATTGCAGACAATGAACTGGTTACCAACCATGCGAATGGAGGAAACGGATCCGTAACTGATCAGCTGACGGTTCCATTCGAAGCACCGTTGGATATGCAGCGTGCCATCGCATTCAGTAACGGCAGCTCGCAGGCTTATAAAATGAAGTATAACCTGGTAAACCGCATTTCTTCGCGCCAGTACAAACAGGCGCTTCTTGCCCGTAATGCGAACACATTGCCTGTCGCTAATGCAGCGAAAGGCACCGAACAGGTGGCGCAAGCCGAAACGGTCATCCCAAAACTCGACCTGAAAGTGCCTTACAGATTCGGTGTAGGCTTTCAAACAGATCGCGTCGGTAAGGCGAAAAGCGTTTCAGGAGAAATTCTGGTCGGAAGAAAATTCTCGATTTCTGCCGGGATAAGCTGGCTGAAAGTGAAGCCGATGGAGTTTTTCAATGAGAAATTATTCCGGGAAAAAAGCCGCCGCGATTTCCGCGAAAGCCTTCCCGGCGAAGTGCCGGCGGCATTGCACGTCTATAACATTAAGGTTGATCCTACGGTTGTACAAATTCCCTTAACCGTTGCCTTCCGGAACAACATGAAAGACAACTGGGCCTATTATGCGGGCGCAGGCACCAACATTACCGTTTCTGCAAAAGAGAAGATTTCATTCGACGCCAAGTCGCCAAACCTTGCGTACCTGAACCAGCATTTCGAAGCCAAGTCGGATGTACCATTGATTAATTCTGTGAATCTAACGATGGGCGTTGAGAAAGCCTGGTATCCGATCGTTGTGCAGGCTGAGGGATATTTGTACACTTACTTTAACCAGCTCAACCCTTCGAGCCAGTCCGCGGGGCCGGGCGTGAAAGTCAAGCTGATGTATCAGATAGGAGGAAAAATGTAAATAAGCCTCTTCAACTTTCAGGAACAATAAATAGATTCTTGTTCCTGAAAGTCCTATTTTTGGCTTTTATTTACTCCCCTATTATACCTGACTTTTGAAATTCGCTGCAATAGATATTGGATCCAACGGTGCCCGCATGCAAATCTCTTCGGTGTTGCATGACGAGGGAATTTCCCGTTTTAAGAAGGTTGAATATGTCCGTTTTCCGCTAAGACTTGGCCATGATGTTTTTACAGAAGGCCGGATAAGTCCTAACAGCGAAGACCGGATGATGAAGCTTATGCTTGCTTATCAACTTTTGATGGAACTGCATGAAGTGGATGATTACATGGCTTGCTCAACTTCGGCCATGCGCGAAGCAGACAATGGTTATGAGGTCCGCGAACACATTCAGCAGCGCACCGGCATCCACATTCAGATCATCGACGGCCAGAAAGAAGCAGAGCTGGTTAATAATGTTGTTGTTAAATCGCTGAGCGACGGCCAGTATATCCACATTGACGTAGGCGGCGGCAGCACGGAGCTGAATGTCTATAAAGACAGGCAAAAAATTGCTGCCAAATCGTTCAAATTGGGCTCAGTAAGACTTCTGGAAGGGAAAGAGTCTAAAAGCTCCTGGCTTAAAATCAAGGAATGGATCAATCAGTATGTTGACTATTCCCTGCCCATCGAGGCCGTTGGAACAGGTGGTAACATTAACAAATTATTCGATCTTTCATCAAAACTTTCCGAAAGCTCAACCAGCCTGGACGAGATCGAAAGAATGCGTGACTACATTGCCTCTTTCACATTAGAAGAGCGAATTAATAAACTACAACTTAACCCGGACCGTGCGGATGTAATTGTTCCTGCGGGCGACATTTACACATCTGCAATGAAATGGGCGGGTGCTAATGTCATTCACGTGCCTGACGTGGGCCTGAAAGACGGCATGCTGCAATTACTTTACGATCGGGCGTGCCGCAAAAAAAAGCCCGAGGTTAAGCCCGGGCCTTTGTCAGCGTAGTGTTTATCAGGTTACCAAACCTGTTCAAGATCCTTTGCGGAATATTTGTGATTTCTCTCAACAAAAACAGAGTCTTTCGCTTCGCGTTTCAATGCTAGCGGGTTTTTCTTGCCTAATTTGGCGATAGCCGCAACCGGGAAAAGGATCACGAAAAAAACCAGGGATAACAATATCCGGCCATTAATCGCACCCAAAATCTCTGCAATCTTGTACCATCCTTTTACGATCAGGTCTCCTGCCGCGGGGATTGCGATACTTAATACGCCAACAGCCGCCGCTGCCATAAGAAGATACGGATACTTAGAGCCGAAAATAAAGTAGAAAACGACTAAGCCTGTAACGATGACCAATTGCGCTTTGGCCTTATCTGATTCACTCATTTGATATTTGGGATAATTTAAATGCAGTGGCTCTGAAAACCACTGCATCAATTTTTAAAAGTCTAACTGATCGGATATACTAGAACAGGGTGTAGATGAAAGGAGCAACCGCTGAACCTCCACCGATAACAATCAGGACACCGATAAGCAGTAAAACGACAATCACAGGAGCCAACCACCATTTCTTACGCTCCTTCATAAAGGCAAACAAGTCTGTCAAAAAATCCATTTCTTTCGTTGTTTTTATTTCAAAGATAAATATTTCAATATTTTATAATACTATTTTCCAATTATATTATTGTTAAGGCTTCTTCATCGCGTCTGTAAGCCTGTCTGCGATAAGTTTGTTTAATGTTGCGCTGCCGTGTCCGTCGTTCTTACCTACGACACGTTCCTTTTCCGGAATCTTCAAAACGCCATCATTAATGCCTACAACAGTCACGCCTTTTGAGCGCAGATAATCTTCTACAGGCTTGGTATAACCAGCACTTTTATCAACCTGAAAAAGGAACGGTATGAAAACCGCATACATTTTAGCACCTGTGCTGTCCCGGTAATCGATCATTTTGGAAAGATCTCTCAGGTGTGCATTGAGCACGGTTGTATCGGTGTAGGCGGTTTGAACAAATTTTTCGAATGTACTGAAACCGGTGTGAGGCAATTGCCAATAGATGAAGTTGGGCAGATAAAAACGCTTTACCAATGTCGCCATAGGGCCTTTCAAATCAGCATAAGGTTCTGCGCCTGAAAGGGAAAGCCCTTTTTCACGGCCTACTTTCTCAATGTCGTTGGGAAAATATTCCAGGACAATTACGTCAGGCTTTACTGGAAACTCTTCAAGCCTTTTGGCTTCATCTCGAGTGTCAGCACCAGACATTCCTAAGTTATAAACAGAATGTTTGTCTGCACCTAACGAAACTTCCAACTGGTTGGAAAAACGCTCATTCACATCTTTCAGACCGTGACCCGCCGCAAACGAATCCCCAATAACGAGGATCTGTTTTTTGCCTGGCTCTTTCGTGATTTCCTTATCGTGGTAACCCAGTGAATTGATTGGTTTCCAATACTTTTCCCACCATATCTGCGAAGCTTTGGAAAGCACACCCTCATGGCTTTGCGGAATGTACATGAAAATGATCTCGAGGAAGATAAGCGTTACAAGCAGCGGGACGGTGATGGTGACAATGTTTGCCAAAAGTCCTTTTGCCTTGCTTTTTACAACGCCGTAATAGAAAATCCTGAGTATCTCAATAATGAGCAAAAACCAGAATGCAAACTTTGCCAGGCGAACATACCAGCTGTCCGCTTGCGGAAATCCGGGATAATCAAATTTTATCTGAAACTTATCAGGATAGAATAAGAAAATGAATAATAAGCCAAGAAATATGATGCGGATAACGCTGGTAACTATTTTAGAAGCCATTTGTGTATGTTATTGATATTCAAGGAAATTAATCAAGAACAAATTCTTCTTTCCAGTTATCTTTTTCAAGCCATTCAGGCTGTTGTTTTTTATCAAAAATGAAATTGCCGACTACGAGGTAATCCATTTCTGTCCGCATGAAACAGCGATATGCATCATTGGGTGTACACACAATAGGCTCGCCGCGAACATTGAAACTTGTGTTCACGATAACCGCATAACCTGTAAGCGCTTTGAATGAATCGATCAGCTCATAGTAGCGCGGATTGGTTTCTTTATGGACAGTCTGGATCCGTGCCGAATAATCAATGTGCGTAATGGAAGGAAGGTCTGAACGCTCAAAATAAAGCTTTTCCCTGAGGTCCATAGCACCATAATTCGCAGGAACCGGCTTGCGTCTTCCTTCTGCAACCGGGTGAACGAGAAGCATATATGGAGAAATTCCGTCGTAATCGAAATACTCGGCACAATCTTCTGCCAAAACCGAAGGCGCAAATGGCCTGAACGATTCGCGGTATTTAATTTTCAGGTTCAGTTTTTTCTGCATCTCGGCATTCCGGGGATCGCCCAGGATACTTCTTCCGCCCAAAGCGCGCGGCCCAAACTCCATCCTGCCCTGAATCCAGCCTACTACATTTCCTTCGGAAAGCAATTTGGCTGCATCACCGGCCAGGTCTTTGAAATTTTCGTAATGCGTGTAAACGGCTTTATATTTTTTAGCCGTCAATGCCACGTCCAGGTCTGAGAATGTTGGTCCGAGGTAAGATCCTCTCATCGCATCCGCCTTCCAGGTAATCTTTCTCTCCTGACCGAAGAAAATATGATAAGCAGCCTGCGCCGCTCCCAATGCACCACCGGCGTCACCGGCAGCTGGCTGGATAAAAATATCTTTGAAAATATTGGCTTTCTGCAACTTACCGTTCGAAACGCAGTTCAATGCGACACCACCCGCCATACACAGGTAATCCGCACCAGTAAGGCGTTTAGCTTCCTTTGCCATCCTGATAACCGCTTCTTCGGTAATGTTCTGAATAGCAAGTCCCAGGTTGCAATGGACCGGTTCAAGTGCGTCTTCCGGCCTTCTGGTTTTGAAGCCAAAAAGCGCTTCCCATTTGTCCTCATTCACCATTTTCAAGCCAGTAGCATAATCAAAATAGTCTTGATTCAGCCAAACGGAGCCGTCTTCTTTCAGTTCAATGAGGTCTTTGAGAATGATATCTTCGTACTTTTTGATATCAGGGGAAGTTGGGTTGCCATAAGGAGCCAGACCCATTAATTTATACTCACCGGAATTGACCCGGAAGCCAAGGAAATACGTAAATGCGGAATACAGAAGCCCCAATGAATGTGGAAATCTCAGTTCCTTTAAAATGCTGATATCTTTTCCTTCTCCCAAGCAAATGGAAGCTGTTGCCCATTCACCCACGCCATCAATGGTAAGAATGGCAGATTTTTCATACGGTGACGGATAGTAAGCGCTGGCCGCATGAGAAAGGTGATGTTCAGGAAAAAGCAGTTTCACTTTTTTCTTTTTATCATAACCCAATTTCACCAGCTCTTCATTGATCAGACGCTTTAAAAACATCTTCTCTTTAATCCAAACCGGCATTGCAGTTAAAAATGACCTCACTCCTTTCGGCGCAAATGCGTAATAGGTTTCGAGAAGTCGTTCGAATTTCAGAAGTGGTTTATCGTAAAAAACGATGGCATCCAGTTCATTCAGGGTTAACCCGCCATATTCCAGGCAAAACTTCACTGCCTCAGAAGGAAATCCCGGATCATGTTTTTTTCGGGTGAAGCGCTCTTCCTGCGCTGCTGCAACAATTTCTCCGTTATCAATTAGGGCTGCCGCCGAATCATGATAAAAAGCTGAAATACCTAAAATTTTCATTTACCTATTTAAAATTTTCCACTACAAACGCTTCCGGAGATATTTAAACCAGATGGCAATAGCGTGTTTTCCTGAACGAATGCACTATATGCTTAAATTGACGACAAAGCTAGCAAAAGTTGACACAAGTTAGGTATTATAGATTTTTTGACAAATAAGAATAATCCAACGGCAACCTTTTCGCCGCCGCCTAATCCGAATGTTCCAGTAACCGGGAATCGATCAGATGCCCGGCCAGTTTGGAGGCAAAATTTTGTGCTCCCAGCTCGCTGACATGGCATACGTCGCAAAAAAAACGCCCATCCTGAGGCATATTCGCTGCCATATCAAAAAAATGTGTTTGCTTTCTTTTAGCCAGATCTGTCAATATCTGATTATGCGACTGGATGCCTTTTTTCACATTATCGGCCTGCCCCCAGATTGTTACGGGCGAGGCATAATGGCAACCTGCAAAATGATCCATATCTTTTTGGTCGCCGGTCAGCTTCACTCCTTCCGGGAAATAGGACGCGTATTTCATCAATAGCAACGCATCCCCGCGCTTGTTCGATATGTTAATTATGTTGGTGAGGTTTTCCCGGTACGGCAGGGCAGTTTTAATGTTGCTGCCGAATTTTGCAAAACCAGGATCTACCATATCCTGGCTCACATAAACCTTACGGGTAACTTTATCCCGCACACCCCTGATGACCAGCGCACATACATAAGGAATAACTGTAAAATTAATTTCCGGGTGGGCTTGAAGCAGATAAATGTCGCTATACCATTTAATGTGCGCATAATCGGAACGAAAATCTTTGTCGGGGATGCAATTTGCGCGGTTCTCGTTAATCGCCTCGTAGTAAATGACCAGGTCAAACCGCTTGTCTGCCAGAAGTTTGTATTTAATAAGGTTATCGAGCGAAGTGTGGCCGGCTGCGGCTGTATTATAGAAGGCAAACTTTTTTGATTTGCCATATTTCTTTTGAAGGATCGTATCAAGCCGCATCTCCATATTAGACCACGGTGTACTGATTACCGAACCACCAAGGATGAGAATGTCCTGAACTTCGTCGTCACTCCTGATGTCCTTCCCAATCATCTCTTTGAGTGTCGGATAAAACCCTGTGTACAAGTAATCGCCTGGCTTCCAAAATGGATAACCATAGCATACCAGCGCAATTCTGAGGATTATTTCAGTAGCGACGAAAAGGATTACAAAGAATATTAACGAAAAGAGGAACGAACGCCAAGCCATTCTGATAGTATATCGGCACAAAACCTTAGCCGAAAAAGGAAAAATTACCCTCCAACCATCCCGACCTGCCTATATACGAACAGAAATTACTTTTGGATCACTACGTAATAATTTTAGTTGGTTTATGCTGCTCGTCGAGCGCTACGAAAGTGAATATACCCGTTACTGCTTTTTCACGGCCTTCTTCATACATTTTCTCCACAAAAATATCCACACGCACCTTCATACTCGTATTTCCGACCGTTTCCACACGCCCGATAAGCTCAATAATGGTCCCTGCGGGAATAGCATGCGTGAAGTCAATGCGGTCGGTTGAGACTGTAACACAGCGCAATCTGGAAAAACGGGTGGCGGCAATGAATGCCACTTCGTCCATCATCGACAATGCGGTCCCTCCGAAAAGGGTGTCGTAATGATTGGTGTTATTAGGAAACACCGTTTTAAAAACGCGTGCTTCGGAGGCAATGATCCTTTCTTCTAATGTCAAAACAGAAATATTTTAATTTTGGCAAAGGTAAAAAAGAGTCACGCTAACAGCGCCTAATCTGCTATTAGTTTTGCCGCCTCCGAATCCAGCAGAAATTCTGCGTTCATATGGTTTTGCAAAACAGTTGCAGGAAAAGCCGTCGTTACCGGGAATGCCATTGCACGCTGTATCACAGGCGCTTTCTCACTTCCTGCTGCTATCAGAATCGCGGTTTTTGCTTCCATAATGTGCCGGATCCCGATGGTAATTCCCTTGGTGATCGTGGTCGGTTGCTGAAAATATTTTTGTCCAACCTCTCTGGTCACGTTTTCAAGCTCCGTAACATGGGCATAGCTATCCCACGGCGTTCCGGGTTCATTTAAGGCCAGATGTCCGTTCATTCCCACGCCCAGAATGATCATATCCAATCCACCCAGGTTTTCCAGAACCTTGTTAACCCGCTTGCATTCTTCTTCGGGATCCATGGCTTTTCCATCAAAAAACACGATCTGATCTGCCCGTAAGCCAATTGGTTTTAAAAAGTCCTTATTAAGTAAATTCCGGCAGCCGCCATCATCTTCCGCTCCAAAACCTACCCATTCATCCAAACCGATAAAAACACACCGGGAAAAATCTGTCATGCCCTTTTGATTGGCAGACACCAGGATTTCAAACATGCCCAGCGGCGTGCTGCCGGAGGGCAAACAGATAACAGCAGAAGGTTTTTTGGCCAGTAATGTCATTACACGCTCCGCAGCGGCGAGGCTCATGGCTTTATAATCGGGGTAAATGTTCAGTTTTGGTTTCATTGTTGAAATAAAATGTAGTTAAAAATGGCCTTGAACAGATTCTTTTCACCTAAGAAACATTTATCCTTGAAAAACACCAAAAACTGAAAGTCCAATCCTAACTTTACCGCAATAAACCTGATTGTTCATTCTCACTAAATTAAAAATGGAATACCGTATAGAAAAAGATACCATGGGTGAAGTGCAGGTGCCGGCTCATGTATACTGGGGCGCACAAACACAACGTTCGATCCAGAACTTTCCTATTGCTCAGGATATTAATAAAATGCCGAAGGAAATCATCAAGGCATTTGCATATTTGAAAAAAGCCGCAGCCATTACCAATTACGAGGCCGGCATTCTTCCAAAAGAAAAGAGCGATCTGATCGGACAGGTTTGTGACGAAATCCTAACGGAAAAGCTCGACGACCAGTTTCCGCTTGTGGTGTGGCAAACAGGCTCAGGAACGCAATCCAATATGAATTGCAATGAAGTGATCGCTTACAGAGGTCATGTGTTGCAAGGTGGCCAGCTGGCTGACAAAACAAAATTCCTTCATCCGAATGATGATGTGAACAAGTCACAGTCTTCCAACGACACTTATCCTACGGCCATGCACATCGCTGCCTACAAGATCCTGATCGATGTCACCATCCCAGGCATCATCAAGCTCAGGGACACATTGAAAGCCAAATCCGAAGCTTTCAGAAACGTGGTAAAAATCGGTCGTACGCACTTTATGGATGCGACCCCGCTTACATTAGGACAGGAATTTTCGGGTTATGCATCACAATTAGACCATGGCCTGCGTGCGATTTATAACACATTGGCGCATCTTTCCGAGCTTGCATTGGGCGGAACGGCCGTTGGGACAGGCATTAACACGCCCGAAGGTTATTCTGAAAACGTGGCCCGTCACATTGCATCATTAACAGGCCTGCCATTTATCACTGCTGAAAACAAATTCGAAGCATTAGCAGCACACGACGCGATTGTTGAAGCACACGGCGCATTGAAAACGGTTGCTGTAAGTTTGATGAAAATTGGTAACGACATTCGTATGTTATCATCCGGCCCGCGCTCCGGGATTGGCGAGATCCATATTCCTGATAATGAGCCTGGAAGCTCCATTATGCCGGGTAAGGTGAACCCTACGCAATGTGAAGCCATGACAATGGTGGCAGCGCAGGTAATGGGTAACGACGTTGCGATAGGCATCGGCGGTTCCAACGGCCATTTTGAGCTGAATGTTTTCAAACCTTTAATGGCTTACAACTTCCTGCATTCAGCGCGCCTGATCGGGGATGTATGCGTTTCCTTTAATGATAACTGCGCGGTGGGCATCGAACCTTTGCATGAGAACATTAAGAAACACGTAAACAACTCGCTGATGCTGGTTACTGCGCTGAATACAAAAATTGGTTACTACAAAGCAGCAGAAATAGCGCAAACGGCGCATAAAAACGGCTCAACGCTGAAAGAAACAGCTGTGGGACTGGGTTACCTGACGCCCGAGGAGTTCGACGCCTGGGTGAAACCGGAAGAAATGGTTGGTGACAATAAATAGTTTCAGATAAATATTTAACAAATGCTCTGCCAGACCCGGCGGAGCATTTGTTTTGATAAACGGCTACGCTGATGAATATCCGCAGCACATTACTGGCAGATCCTATACAATCCAAACGGCGTGCAACGGAAGTAGCCGCTTATGCCTGCATCGATAGTACGCATTTTCAGGAACTGATGGACTGCTTCGTGGCCAACGATTACAGGCTGGCACAAAGGGCCGCGCAAAGCGTAAGCATTGCCGTAAGCGAGCGCCCCGACCTGATCGCACCGCATATGGGCTCGCTCGTGGACCAGCTCACAAGACCGGGCGTTCATGACGCGGTGATCCGCAACAGCGTACGCATTATGCAGGAAACAGAAATCCCCGTTGAGCTGCACGGAAAGGTTATGGACGCCTGTTTTAATTTTATTCAAAACAGGCAAATTGCAATCGCTATCAGGGCTTTTTCGCTTACCGTGCTTTACAATTTTTCAAAAATTTATCCCGAGATCAAAAATGAACTGGGCATAATTATTGAGGAGGCGATGGAATTCGAAACGCCTGCATTCAGGGCGAGAGGAAAGAAAATTCTGGCTAACATTAAAAAGCAAAAGCATCCTTAACACAGGTAAAAGTCTTTACTTTACTTCTTTAAAACAAAAAAGCAAATGATCATATACTGCTATTCCATGCTGGATGAGTCACTGAGAAACAACCTTAGTGAAGCACTGCAACCCCACCATACAGTTCATTTCAGGACCGAAACGTCCAGTGAGGAAGAAAGCCTGGCAGCATTTCGTACAGCAGATTATATCTTGGGCAATCCGCCTGTCGGCTGGTTTTCGGAACCGACTGACAAGCTGCAGTTCTGGCAGCTGGATTCCGCCGGATTTGACCAGTATGCTTCTGTAAACATTAAAGAAAGCGTCAAAACAGCCAACATGGGTGACTGGTTTGCACGTCCCTGCGCCGAATCCATCGTAGGCGGCGTTTTGGCATTGTATCGTGGCATCGACACATTAACCCTGCTGAAACAAAAATCAGAATGGATCGGCTCGAAGCTGAGAGGTGAGTTGAAGATCCTTTACAAGCAGAATGTGATCATTCTGGGTGCCGGGACCATTGGATTGTCGGTGAATACGATTCTCAAAGGCTTTGGCTGCACAACACACTTAATGGCACGCACTTCGCCAGAGGCAGACCTGCAT
The DNA here is from genome assembly GCF_021390415.1 of Dyadobacter sp. CY327. Taxonomy (NCBI): domain Bacteria; kingdom Pseudomonadati; phylum Bacteroidota; class Cytophagia; order Cytophagales; family Spirosomataceae; genus Dyadobacter; species Dyadobacter sp. CY327. Next base: position 157,856 of record NZ_JAJUXJ010000005.1, read on the forward strand.
TCACAGGAAGAATTATTTGTAGAACTGCCATTCGCGGATCTGGTAATCAACACGCTTCCCGGAACTGCCCAGCATTTTGTTGACCAGACCTTCTTTTCCAAAATGAAAGAACGCAGCGTCTATGCAAGCGTCGGCAGGGGCAGCACCACAGACGAGGATGCGCTGATCGACGTGCTGCAATCTGGTTATCTGGATGGAGCTGTTCTGGATGTGACGGAAGTTGAGCCATTACCGGAAAACAGTCCGTTGTGGAAAATGGAAAATGTTATTCTCACGCAGCACACCGGCGGCGGGCATAGCAACGAGCATATCGGCAAGGTTGATTTGTTCCTTAATAACATCTTCGCAATCGAAAATGGTGGAAATATTGTCAACGAAGTAAACCTGCGCAGGGGTTATTAATTAAATATCAGACTAGTATTTTAAATGCGAGATTCAGAAATAGTCAATAAAATAAAGGAAAAGTATTTCCAAAAATTCGGTCAGTCCTCAAAGCCGGAGCAAGTTAGGGTGTTTCGTTCTCCGGGAAGGATCAACCTGATCGGTGAGCATACCGACTATAATAATGGCTTCGTACTGCCGGCAAGCGTAGATAAGGCCGTTTATTTCGTCATTGAGCCAAGGGAAGACGACCAGGTGATCCTGCACGCAGCGGATCTGGATGAAACTTATTCATTTTCAGTAGAAGATCTTTCAAAACCAGCGCAATCCTGGGCACATTACCAGCTGGGCATTATTGAGCAGATTTATAAAAAGGGATTAAAAATCGGAGGTTTCCAAACAACCTTCGGCGGGGACGTTCCGGTTGGCGCGGGCTTATCCTCTTCTGCGGCGTTGGAATGCTGCCTGCTTTTTGCTTTGAACGAATTATACGGCCTGAATCTAGACCGGTTCAGCATTGTAAAAATGTCACAAAAGGCCGAAAACGAATATGTAGGCGTGCAATGTGGCATTATGGATCAGTTCGCGTCCGCATTTGGCAAAGAAGAATCCGTAATCCGCCTCGATTGCCGCTCATTGGAATACGAATATTTCCCTTTCCCCATGCAGGATTATCTGCTCGTGCTTTGCGACACCAGTGTGAAACATTCACTTGCCAGCTCCGAATACAACACACGCCGCCTGGAATGCGAAAAGGGAATCACTATACTGCAAAAATATTATCCCGAAGTGCAGAGCCTGAGGGATGCAACGCCTGAAATGGTTGAGACACATAAAGATGAACTGGGCGACATTGTTTACCGGCGTTGCAAGTTTATAACCGAAGAGATCCAGCGTGTTCAGGATGCTTGCGATCTGCTTGTGGAAGGAAATCTGGTTGATTTTGGCAAAAAAATGTACGCAACCCATCAGGGATTGCAGCACGAATACGAAGTGAGCTGCCCCGAACTCGACTTTTTGGTTGATCAGACATTATCTGATCCTAACGTGCTTGGGGCCCGGATGATGGGTGGAGGTTTTGGCGGTTGCACCATTAATCTTGTTAAAAAAGAGGCCGTCGATGCTTTTGAACAAAAAATGAAGGCAGCATATCAGGAACAATATCAGATTGACCTGCCTTGCTATAAAGTGAAAATCACCGCCGGCACAGGAGAGATCATTTGAAACAAATTGCTAAATATCCAGACAAACCTTTAACCTTTCGTATGAAAAAAATATTCGTTTTACTCACCGCGCTGACGGGTTTTTATCTTTTCAGCTGCTCCAAATCAAACAAAGAAGAAATGATCAGTACGATTTCGAAAGAGTCATTTGGCAAACTCCCCGACGGCCAGGAAGCAGATTTGTACACGCTCACCAATGCCAAAGGCATGACCGTAAACATTACCAATTACGGCGGCATTATCACCAAAATCATGGCTCCGGACAAAAAAGGAGAGTTTGCGGATGTGGTGCTGGGCTTTGATTCACTTGCTCCTTACTTAAAGGAAAACCCATTTTTCGGCGCCTTAGTAGGTCGTTATGGCAACCGGATCGCGAAAGGAAAGTTCACACTGGAAGGCAAAGAGTATAACCTGGCCATAAACAACGGACCGAATTCCCTGCACGGAGGCAAAAAAGGGTTTGACAAAGTATTATGGAAAGCGACAGAGATCAATCAGGACTCGGTTGTGGGCCTTCAACTGGAATATGTCAGCAAGGATATGGAAGAAGGTTATCCCGGAAACCTGACGGTGAAAGTGGTTTACACATTGGATAATGACAATGCATTGAGCATCGCCTACACAGCCACAACGGACAAGCCTACGGTCCTCAACTTGACTAACCACTCCTATTTTAACCTCACTGGCCTGAAAAGGGACATTCTGGATCATGAGATGATGATCGAGTCAGACAGCATTGTGCCGGTAGACGCTTCACTGATCCCAACCGGAAAGCTGCGTGCGGTAGAAGGAACGCCATTTGATTTCAGAAAATCTACAAAAATCAATGCTGGCATTAATAAAACAGAAGACGAGCAGATTAAAAACGGTGGCGGTTACGACCACTGCTGGGTCCTGAAACGCTCTGAGCCTGGACTCATGCATTTCGCTACGGCAAAAGATCCTGAAAGTGGCAGGATTCTGGAAGCATTCACAACAGAGCCAGCCGTTCAGTTTTACAGCGGCAATTTCCTGGACGGGTCACTTAAAGGCAAAAACGCAACATACACGAAGCGTTTCGGATTCTGTCTCGAAACAGAACATTACCCCGACTCCCCAAACCAACCCCAATTCCCCTCCACGGAACTAAAACCAGGAGAAACTTACCAAAGCACAACCAAATACCGGTTTTCGGCTAAGTAATAAACGGCATTTGAAAAAAGCGAATCACTGGGGAAGTTGTCCTTCGGTGATTCGCTTTTTCGTTTTGTCCTTTTTGGCTAAATTTGATCAATAATTATCAAATCATCAACGACACATCCCTACAATGCTTACCAGAACAGTAAAAATCAGCAATGTTACTAATTTGTCCGATGCGCGTTATTGTGCGGGGATGGGTGTTGAAATGCTTGGTTTTTCTATTGACGAAGATTCTCCCAATTATATTTCCCCCAAAAAATTCGAAGACATTTGTTCCTGGCTGGCCGGCGTGAACCTTATTGCGGAAACTGCGCAAACGGATCCTGCCAAGATCATTGAAGCACTGGCGCTGTATCCCGTACATTCTGTGCAAGTGGAATCACCCGGGCTTTTAAATTATCTCAAAAGCGAGCTGAACCTGCCGCTGCTCCTCCGAATCAGCGTAGACCTTTACGAAGCAGGCGAAATCAGTTCTATACTAAGCCGTTACGAGGGAGAAGTTTCCCATTTCCTGCTCGAAAGCGACAACGAAGCCGAATTAACAGAAAACTGGATGCAAGTGCTTGGCAACCTGGCGGGTGAATATCCGATCCTGATCGGCTTTGGCCTGGATAATGAATATACCGTAAGCGCATTAACCGAACTTTTCCCAAACATTGGCATTGCATTGCGCGGAAGCGAAGAAATCCGTCCGGGTTACAAAGATTTCGGTTCCATGATGGACATTCTGGAAGCTTTGGAAGAACAATAAGTCGCTAAAAAGTCCACCTATAAGCCAATAATTAAAAGCTTTCCTTAAAAAAACCCGCTCAACACGCTCTCCCGCCGATAATAATTTTCCGATTTGCAGTATCTTGCATTACCTACTACCTTTGATTACAAATAAACGCTAAGCTAATCATGGAAAAGAAATTGCATCGCATACCTGACCAGGCAGTTTTAGGAGGAGTTGCTTCCGGAATTGCTCAATATTTTAATATTGACGTTGTAATAGTACGAGTATTGCTTGTTGTAATGCTACTGCTCCCTATTCCACCCACATTCGGAATGACCGCATTTATATACATCATTCTCTGGGCAGTGCTGCCAACAGGACCGGCCGGGACAATCTACACAACCAATACGTCATTCGATCCAACGCCTAACACGCCTTCCGACCCGGTTTGGGACAAGAAGAAATCCGATCAGACTGTGATGGTTCTGGGTGGTGTGCTGATCTTTTTCGGGGCTGTGATGCTGGTGGACGATTTCCCGCTTTGGTATCAGTTTAAACAATATTTCTGGCCCATCGTTCTGATCGCAATCGGCGCGTTTCTGATCCTTCGACAACGCGATAAAGAGCATCATGGAAATACAACGGTGTATCCTACAACGCCTCCACCGCCGGTTGATCCCATTGCGCCAGATCCTGAGCCACAGCCTTATACACCTTTTACACCATCATCCACAACAACCACGACCACCACGCATTTTCCGGAAGATCCTGAGGCCAGGAAACCGGATGACGAGGATGATCAGGTGATTAAAGTGAACTAGTGTATTGAGCTTAATATTCTTCGATTTAACACCATTAACCATACATAGCCATGAACTTTCGAAACATTTTTTGGGGTGTTATCCTCATCATTGCCGGATCTCTTTTCTTAATTGAAGAACTGACTGCATTTGATTTTGGCCGCTTTTTCTGGCCCATTATCCTCATCACGACCGGCGCTCTTTTGCTTTTGCGTAATTATTTGAGTTCTGATATTTCCAACCGTTCAAACATTTAAGACGATGAAAAATTCACGTGGTATAGTTTGGGGTGGATTGCTGGTCATATTTGGAATGCTCTGGCTGCTTCGGAATATGAATCTGCTGAACGTTAATTGGGACGAGATTCTGCCTTATTGGCCTGTTTTGCTAATCATTGCAGGTGCACTACTGATCGCCAAGGGCAATGAAGACAGAGGATTAGGAGGACTGATCGGCCTGTTGATCACGCTCGCAGTGTTTGGAGGCATTGTTAACAAAACAGACAAAGCCTTTGACCGGCACGCCGACAATTGGGATTGGAACTGGAACGACGACGACGATGATGACCGGAATTTTGGTTATAACGACAATGACAACAATGATCATGAGAACGATAATCACGAAGATCGGGACGAAGGTTATGAAAATGACCGTGATAACCGGGATGGCAAAAAGCCGATAAATGGCAGTTACAAGTATGAAATGGAGGATTTTATTCAAAAAGCCAATTTTCATCTTGAAGGCGGCGCCGGATCTTTCACATTGAACGGTAACACCCAGAAACTTTTCGAAGCCAAAACGAAGAGCACATTTGTTGGTTTTTTGTCAAACACATCCATTAACAAGCTTGATAACTCTGCGACTGTCAACCTTAAAATGGAAGAAGGCAATGTAAAGATCAAGGAAGGGGAAATCTCAAATCAGGCAAACATTCATCTGAATGAGCGCCCGGTATGGAATATTGACCTGGGCATTGGCGCCGGAAAAGGCGATTTTGATTTCAGCAATTACAAAGTTGAAAAACTGAAAGTAAGTACCGGCGTCGCCGATATGGACATTAAAATGGGCGACAAAATGACCACTTCCAACATTGATATCGAAGCAGGCGTCGCTTCCGTCACTTTGGAACTGCCTCGTTCGGTCGGTTGCGAAATGCATATGGATGGTGCTTTGAATGCAAAAAATATGGATGATCTGGATAAAATCAGCAACGGACTTTACCGTTCTCCGGATTTCGAAAGCGCCTCCAAAAAGATCATTATCCACTTCGAAGGCGGTCTGACCAGCGTTAACATCAAGCGCTACTAAAACGTCCAGAAGTATAGAAATGAATATCTTTGCAGCCTATCGCAACGATATTCATTTTTTTATGCTTATTAAAATCACTTGCTCTCTGCTCATTTCGCTTCTCATATCTGGTCAAAGCTTTGCGCAAAAAGCAGAAAAAGAATCAGTTAAGAACGTAAAAATTCCTGCTATTGAGCAGAAAATGATCGAGCAGGGCTTGGTGGACATTCAAAAACTGGATCCGAACATTAAAGTTGAGCTGAAATATTCGACCACAGATAATTTTGTAGGAAAAGACGTGTATGGAGACCTGAACCGTGCTTACCTGCAACCAGAAATGGCCAGGAGCCTCGTTAAGGCCAATGCGCTAATAAAAAAAAAACATCCGGATTACACATTGCTTGTTTACGACGCAGCGCGCCCCAATTCCGTGCAATATGCATTATGGGACGCATTGGACAAACTGAAAATTCCTGCCAAAAATAAGAAAATGTATGTCGCAGATCCCAAGATCGGCTCCAATCATAACTTTGGCTGCGCGGTGGACTTGACAGTGGTTGACGGAAAAGGAAAACCATTGGATATGGGGACCAAATATGATTTCTTTGGCCCCCTGGCCTATCCCCGCTCCGAGCAGGAAATGTTGCAAAAAGGGAAGCTGACCCAACAGCAGATCAGCAACCGGCAGATTTTAAGAACCGCAATGAACCAGGCCGGTTTCAAAACGAATACAACGGAATGGTGGCATTTTGATGGCATGTCCAAAGCCCAGGCGCGTGCCAAATATGGCATGATCAAATAAGCTATTCCTGCCTGACTGTGCTGCCGCCCGACGTTTTCTTGTCCACATTCGGATTGCCTTTGTAGCGCACATTGCTGGCGCCGCTCGCATCTACTTTCAGAAATTCTGAAACGCAAACCCGGGCCGAGCTCGCTCCGGACAATTCCAGGTCTGACTCCTGGGTAATGAGCTCAAATGCATCCAGCTGCGAGGCCCCCGAAAGATCGCCATCAAGATATTTTCCTTCGCCAACCAGAAAAAGCTGAGAAGCACCCGAAAGATCAAACTTAAATTCACGGCCGGAGCCTTCAAATTCCACCTTCGACGCACCTGATAATTCAAAATCCAGACCCGGGAGATTTTCAAACCCAACCAATTTGGCCTTTACTGCGCCCGAGAAATTGACGGATTGAATGTCCGGCATTGTAATGTCAATGTACATCGGCTCGCGGCGGTTGCGATATCCATTTTTGTAACGCGCATGCAATTTCCCGTCTTCCACAAATAAATCAAGATCGTCCAGATCATTAAGCTCGCCTTTTGCCGAAACAGAAAATGAACTTCCGGCAATCACATTTACGCGAAAAGCATCGCCCATTTCCAGCTCGTCAAAATTACGGAAATCGTAAGTCCTGGTGCCTTCGCCGCGTGGAGGAATGTCGTCTTGGGAGTCCACATAAACACAGGATTGGAAAACAAATGCAATGAGCGCAAGCGTGATGGAAAAAAATAATTGTTTCATGGCTAATAAATAAAATTTAAGAATATGGCTAATAGACGTTCATTGGCGTCTTTTATCCATGACATGTGACTTCTTGATTCCCCCTATCCAGAAAAAAAATAATTTGAAATAGGGGAAATCAGGCGGTTGGTTGTCTCAGTGAAAAGCGACTTAAACTTGGCAGCGACCGCTCTTCTTTATCGGAAACCATCAATCGACGGAGATTTTTTATTTTTGACCGAAAATCAAAAATACAATTTGGTGTACGCTACCGACCCGGATATTGTCCAAGCCATAAGGCGGGGCGATGAACAAGCTTTTGAGCAGACTTTCCGACAATATTATCAGCGGCTCTGCAACTATGCCTGCACCCTTCTCAAAGATGAAGAAGAGTCGGAGGAAGTTGTGCAGACGGTTTTTCTGACGATTTGGGAAAAAAGGGAAGATCTTGAAATTACATTATCATTGAAATCCTACCTCTATCGTGCTGTTCACAACCATTGCCTCAACCGCTTCAAGCATGCGTCGGTGCGGCAGGTGCATAAGGAACACACATTGAATTTCGGGGCTCAATCCTATGAATCGGTAACAGAAGTGATCCACGCAAATGAACTGGAAGAACGAATTGAAAAAGCAGTGAGCACATTACCGGAACAATGTCAGAAAGCATTCAGGCTTAGTCGCTTTGAAGAACTGAAATACCACGAAATAGCGGAACAACTGGGCATTTCGATCAAAACGGTTGAAAACCAGATTGGTAAGGCGCTTAAAATTTTACGCATTGAACTTGCAGATTATCTGCCCGGAATGCTTTGGCCGGTCTATTTTATTGTTGAACAGCTAACCAGATCGTAACCATGAACTTATCTCATGACAACATTTCGGAGGAGCTGTTAGCACGTTACCTGGCTGAAACCGCATCCGAACAAGAAATAGAACAAGTGAATGCCTGGCTGGCGCAATCGCCTGATAACGAACGCGAACTGGCCACTTACAGGCTCATCTGGGACCATTCCGCTCACGCTGCGAAAACCAGCTTCCCGGTCAATACGGATGCAGCCTGGAACAAGATGAAGGCGAAAATGACCAAGCCTGCGCCAGCCGTTTCGCCGGAAATTCCAAAACCGGAAGCTCGTGAAATTGAATTTATTCCTGCACATTCCAAACGAAAATTCCCGGTAACCATGTGGGCTGCTGCAATGATCGCTTTGGCATTGCTGGCATTTGGATGGTTTCATTTCCAATCCACTAAATCCGCTAAAACGCAGCGCATTGCCACCACCAACAACACCAGCGACAGCGTGTTGCCCGATGGAACCAGGGTTTTCTTAAACTATAATTCTTCCCTGACTTATCCCGCCGATTTCGATGGCGATTTGCGGACCGTTTCCTTGGAGGGAGAAGCATTTTTTAATGTAAAGCCCGATGCCGCACATCCATTCGTAATCAATGCAAACGGAACGGAAATCCGTGTTTTGGGAACATCATTTAATGTGAAAGCTTATAAAGAAGCGCCTGTCCGCGTGGATGTTTCGACTGGGAAAGTGGAAGTTAGCAAGGCTTCCAGGAAAATCCGGCTAATAAAAGGGCAAGGCGCCGAAGTGCTTGATGACACGATCAGAAGTATGGAAGCAAATAGGAATATGATGAGTTATCATACGCAGGTTTATGATTTCAATGCGGCTGATCTCAACGAGGTAATCAATTCTATCCGTGACGGTTACCATGTGGATGTACGCCTTTCCAATCAGCAGATCGCGCAATGCAGACTGACGATCCGTTTTGAAAAAGAGCCTTTGGATGCAACGCTTTCGGTTATTGCGGAAACATTGGATCTTGATCTGAGAAAAGAGGGAAAAACTTACTGGCTTGACGGAAATGGCTGCCAATAGTTTTTTAAAACATAAAGCAAGCATTGCATTAGCCTGGCTTTTGCTGCTGGCAGGTGCCGCCACAGCTCAGGAATTACTCGAAAAAAAGATCTCGCTGAATGTTATCAACCGTCCGCTGGACGAAACGTTGCAAAAAATCGGCGACCTCGGCGGTTTCAGCTTTTCGTACAGCCCGGATATGATAGACGTTAAGGGAAGGGTTTCTATCCAGGCCAATAACCTTAGTGTCAGGGAAATTCTGACGGCTATTTTCAAAAATAAAGTCTCATTCAGAGAACGTCGCAGATACATTATTCTTCAAAAAGTCGAAGCGCCAAAAGACGAAAAGCCCGAAAACTTCAATCTGAACGGCTACATTATCGACAATAAAACGGGCAGAAAGCTGGCTAATGCGAGTATTTATGAGTCCGCAACATTAGCTTCCGCCGTCAGTAATCAATATGGTTATTACAAAATCCGGCTCCCGGTTTCATTGTCGGCCGTTCGGCTGGAAGTCAGGAAAGAGGATTACATTGGAAAAACCATTTCAATTGCGAGCAGGGAGGATAAATATTTACAAATCAAGCTTAATCCAGACACATTAAAGCCGCTCTCAGGAAAGGCGGCACGCGCAGTTACAATGATGGATTCGCTGCATCATAAGGTTGCAATCCCGCAGTTTGAGATCGTTTCGGAATCCAATTTCGAGCCAGACACGGTTAAAGAACAAGTTACCGCCAGCCGGCCAGAATTCAATCTTGCCAGGGAATCCGAGAAGCTTAAAACCACTTACCGCAAAGTTCAGAGCAGTTTTGTAAGTGCATTCGCCTCTGCCAAGCAGGCCATTCATACGCGCAACATTCAGGATACATTATATCGTCCTTTTCAGGCGTCGATCTTACCGTTTCTGGGGACAAATCATGAGCTGAGCGGAAACATTATCAACGATTATTCTATTAACCTGATCGCCGGTTATTCGCTGGGTGTGAACAAGTTGGAAGTCGGAAGTTTACTGAATGTTGTTCGGGGCAATGTAAATGGATTTCAGTTGGCTGGCGTAAGCAACATTGTAGGCAAGGATGTGAGCGGCTTCCAATATGCCAACTTTTTGAACATTACACTAGGAAGCATTCATGGTTTTCAGGGAACAAATTTCATTAATTACATCGGCCGAAATCTGAGAGGTTTTCAGGTTGCCGGCGTGGGTAATGTGGTCGTTGGATCATTAGAAGGATACCAGCTTTCCGCAGGCTATAATTATGTGCATACCGTCCGCAGCGGCCACCAGATCGGCTTTGTAAATTATGCGGATTCATCTGCCACGACGCCTTTCGGGATTTTCAGCTATGTCCGCACCAATGGTTACCGGCGCTACGAATTCTCAACGGATGAATTCAACTATTTCAACACTGCCTTTAAAACCGGCGTCAGTTCGTTTTACAATATTTTCAGCCTGGGAACCAACGGATTTGCTAATGACAAGCCGCTCTTAACACTAGGCTACGGATTCGGAACAGCCCAAAACCTGGGCAAAGGCTGGGGCATCAACGCAGACCTGACCGCAAACCTGGTCCTATTCAAAGACGAGCCGCTGGAAGACGTCGAAACAGGCCTTTTTAAAGCAAGTATTGCCGTTGAAAAAAAGCTAGGGAGGAAGTTTGCGTTATTTGCAGGCCCGTCCGTTAACCTGCTTACCAGCAAGCATTCCGGCATCATGGACACAGAAAAATCAAGAGGCCTCAGCCCAATCTGGCTCGGCGGGAGACCAGACGACTCCCGCAAAACCTATGGCTGGGTCGGCGTGCAAGCAGGGATCCGGTTTTGTAATTAATTAAAAACCAATCCGCTTTCTGCCGTTCTGAATGGCCGCGCCGCCGACAAACTCGCGCAGTTCCGCCAGTTCTTTTTCAAAACCACCAGATAAGATCGGAAAGCGGCACCAGCTCCTTGGGTCCAGATTCAGATCATCCAAATGGAATGACGGCGCATAACGCTCACGTTTCCACTGATTCCGGCTCCAAAGCTTGAAGAAGCGCTCGGTCCAGGCCAGCAGCTGCTCCGTAGAATAAATCCCTTTATAACGCACCTGCAAATTACGATAGGCCTCCAAAGGCGATTTTTTGTCTCTAATAGCCAGTTTTTCCAACGCATTCAAGAATTCATAAGGCATCAGGTCGACCTCATCGGTTTGCGTTTGAGCAAGCGGCCTCAGCTCGGCGGTGGGCTGTAAGCTGTTCACTTTTTTCAACCCTTCGATCTTAATGTGCTTGCCCTTCACCTCACAACCAGCTGTTTCCAGCCAGCGCAGCCATTGGCGCAAATAATGTTTGTCGATCCCGGCCAGCGGACTAATGCTGCCTGCCGTATCGCCATCCATAGTAGCATAACCCACCGCCGCTTCGGAGCGATTGGATGTGGATAAGAGCAAATGATTCGTCAGATTGGTCAGCAGCCACACGCTCGGAGCACGCACGCGCGCCTGAATGTTCTGCAACGCAATGTCATCCTGCTCCCAGGTTAACTTCCTGCCAATCTGATCTTCAATCAAGCCTTTGTACGTTTCGACAAGGCCATTGATATGAATATTATAAAAAGTAGAACCAATGGATTCCGCCAGCGACTGCGCCGATTCCAGCGTATCCGTAGAGCTGTTCTCGGTTCCCTGGTAAATGTTATGAATTAAAGCCAAAGCCAGATCTTCCTCTGTTTTAGCTGATTGAATTTCTTTGATATAGCCTAATTTCTCCTTAAACCGCTCCATACCAATGCTTTCGTCGGCCAACCGGATCATGAGTCCGCACAAGGCCGTGCAAGCGCAGGAATCCGCTCCGCCGGAAAGCGAGATTGTAAAACCATTGGAACGGCTTTTCCGCAGATAATCAAACAAAGCCAGGCAAACGGCTCGTGCAAACTCTTCTTCCTTGATCGCGCCGCCCTTTTCAAAAGGCTCAATGTCAGGAACCTGTGGTAACACCGGCTCAATTTCAGGAAAATCAAAACGCCCCGCCACACGCCATGTACGGTCTTTGTTAGCAACCGCAATTTTGCTCTGAACCTGGCTCAGTCGCGTATATTCTGTGTCAATGACCGCCGTTGTGATCAGGAAATCTTCATAGCTGAACCGCGGGCTCGATGCCAGCAGATCACCATTGGAAGCGATCATCGCATCTCCATCATAAATGGCCCTACCCGCCTCATTACCAAGCAAATTGGTATAAATATAACTGCAAGAAAATGCCCTCGAAGCATCCACAACTAGCTTTTCACGCGTCATGAATTTGTTGAATGCAAAGTGGCTTGCGCTTGGGTTCAGGATAATGTCCACGCCCCTTTCGTAATGCCTGCGTGCGGGGCGGTTGGAAACCCAGCCGTCCTCACAGATCTCAAAAGCCACTTTTACGCTGTTCGAGCCACCCAGGATCGGGCCCATAACGAGATCAAAAACAATGTCGCCGATCGGATACAGCATCTGGTTCACCTCAATGCTCTCCACAATGCCCGGCTGCCACGGCCGAAACCAGCGTGCTTCGTAATGGATGCCGTTATTGGCCAAAAATTGCTTGCAGTAAAAACCCTGGATCTGCTTGTTGGCGATCAGACAAGCCGCGTTGTAAATGCTGCCGTTATGCCGCACCGGCAAGCCCACCGCCACGACCATTCCGGCCGTTTCCTGTACGATTTCCAGCAGACATTCCTTGGCCTGCTCCACCAGGTCGGGGGCGAAAAAATAGTCCTCACAACCATAGCCCGAAATACACAATTCCGGCAGACAAAGCAGGCTTACCTGCTGCTTTCTGGCTTCATTTATGGCATTTATAATGTTCTTCGTGTTCCCCTCCCACGCCATCGGCGTCTGATTCACTACTCCGGAAGCTACTTTGATCAATGGCATAAAAACGATTCTGGTTTGTGCCGGCAACTTAATAAAATTGCTTGTGCGTACCGGCAAATGTTTTTCCCTATTTTTGCCAAACATAAAAATTAACCGGTAGATTCCTCTTGCAATTCCCCTCATTCATCGCAAAACGCATCCGTCACAACGAAGCAGGCTCTTTTTCTGCGACCGTTTCGCGCATCGGCGTTGCCAGTATTGCCATCGGGATTTCGGTCGGGATCATTGCATTTGCCGTGTTACTGGGTTTTAAGCAAACCATTCGGCAGAAGATATTTTTGTTTGGTGCGCATATCAATATTTCCTCATTTGCTGTCGGCAACACTTACGAAGAAGCCCCGCTTTTTGTCAAAAACCCCATTACCGAAGCATTACCTAAAATCCCCGAAATACTTCGCTGGCAAGGCGTTGCGCATAAATCCGGCATTCTTAAAACAACCGACGAGATCAAAGGGGTGATACTCAAAGGGGTTGGCCAGGATTATGACTGGAAAACATTCAAACAAAACCTGATTGCGGGAAAATTAATTACCAATAAAGACTCGACATCGATTAAATACGGCTATTCTTCGGAAATCCTGATCAGCCATAAAATCGCTACGCAGCTGCGGCTGAAATCGGGTGACAATGTGATCATGTATTCCATGCAAAATCCTCCACGCCCGCGAAAGCTGACCGTCGTGGGCATTTATGACACGCAAATGGAGGAATTTGACAACAACCTTATCCTGGGCGACATTAGTCTCGTGCAGCGGCTCAACGGCTGGGGGAAAGATTCCGTGGGGACTTATGAGGTGTATTTAAAGGATTTTGACAAACTGGACGAAGTCGCGGCGGTGCTCAGAAGGACGCTTCCGCCATCCATTTATCTGCAACGCGTCACCAGTATTTTTCCTCAGATTTTCGACTGGCTTTTGCTGCTGGATCGTAATACGGCCGTTTTTCTGACATTGATCCTTTTCGTCGCCTGCTTCAACATGATCTCGATTTTACTGGTCATGATCATGGAAAGGACACCTTTGATCGGTCTTTTGAAAACATTAGGAAGCCCGAATAAACAGATCCGGATGGTTTTTTTCCGCGTAGGGCTTCATATGGTGCGTAAGGGCATCATCATCGGAAACATTGCAGGGCTGCTTATTTGCTGGATCCAATATCAATTCAAAGTCATTGCCCTCGACCCTGTCAATTATTATATGGACACTGTGCCCATTGTCTTTGACTGGCCTATTTTCTTCATGGTCAATGTCATCACCATTGTCATCTCCGGCCTCATTTTGCTGATCCCAACATTAATCATCTCCCAGATCACACCGATTAAGGCGCTTTTATTTAAGAAATAGTGCTCTGAAAGGTTGTCTTGTTTTTTACTAAATCGCTTTCCCAAGCAGTTCCGCTGCCCTCAAAAGCGTATCATCATTTTTGGCAAAACAAAAGCGCAGCGTCTTGTAACTGGTCAGTTCATTGTAAAAAACAGAAACCGGGATCGACGCCACACCTGCTTCAATGGTAAGCCGCTCGGCGAGTTCGCGATCATTCTGCTGTGTCAGATTTTCGTATGAAACATTCTGAAAAAAGCTTCCCTCGGATGGCCGGAAAGTGAATCCTATGCCCTGGATAGCGTCATTAAACAGGTCTCTTTTTTGTTGGTAAAAAGCCGAAAGGCTCAGATAATGCTCGGGATTTTCCAGATATTCCGCCATAGCGAACTGAATGGGCGTTACCACGCTGAAAACCAGGAACTGATGAATCTTTCTGAATTCTGTTGTCAATGCTTTTGGGGCAAGGCAATAACCTATTTTCCAGCCCGTGGTGTGAAATGTTTTGCCAAAAGAGCCGCACAGGAAAGTCCGTTCCGCCAGCGCAGGAATGGAAGCCGTGGAAATGTGTGCCCGGCCGTCGAAGATAATGTGCTCATACACTTCATCGCTGATCACCATTAGATCATGTTTTTCGGCAGTGTCTGCAAGCTGTTGCAAATCAGCCAGTTTCCAGACATTTCCCGTTGGGTTATGCGGCGTGTTGATGACAATCGCCTTTGTATTCGGGCTAATTTTTGATTTAACATCCTGCCAGTCAATGGCTTCGTATTGCGGATGTAATGTTATAAAAACCGGAATGCCGCCGTTCAGCTCGATTGCCGGAACGTAGCTGTCATAAGCTGGTTCAAAAACGATCACCTCATCGCCCGGGTGCACGACCGTCGATAAGGCTACATATAATGCTTCGGTCGCACCGCTGGTGATGGTAATTTCTGTTTCGGGATGATATTCTTTGCCGGTTGCGGCGAACACTTTTTGCGAGATTGCCTCGCGCAAAGGCATCACCCCAGCCATGGGCGCATATTGGTTTTTCCCTTCCGCAATGTATTTACCCACAAGCTTTTGCAGTTCCGGCGCACAATCAAATTCCGGAAAACCCTGCGCCAGATTAATCGCCCGATGCTCCTCGGCCAGCCTGGACATTTTGGTAAAAATTGTGGTTCCAACGCGTGGAAGTTTGGAGCGGAGACCGGCCTTGACTAACATAAAAAATCTATAAATCGATTGGAAAATGAGCCTTAATGATCAGGCTTTGTCCAAATCTATAAAACCGGAAGCAAATTGTTTTACACGAAGCGGATTTTGTGCCAATTCTGTGGTCAGAAACTCCGGATAAATTTTGATAGTGGAAAGTGCTGCAACCGGATGCCATTTGAATAACAGCTCACCATCGCCTTCCACGCCAATAAAATCGTTTTGATCCGCTAATGACTGAATTTCCATTTTGTAATAAAAACCCAGCTCGTGATGCTTGATGCCATTGTAAACGAAGAAATTTTCCGAAACCCAAAGCATTTCACCCACTTCCACATCCATTCCCGTTTCCTCCTGCATTTCCCGAACCAGTGTGTCCTTAGAAAACTCGAAAAGCGAAGCGCGGCCGCCGGGCAAGCTCCAAAATTTGTCTGACGGTGTTTTATGCAAAAGCACTTTTTCATCCAAGATCGCAACGCCAGCGACACGGTAATTAAATAATGCGCCGTCGATAGCCAGACTGATCATTTGATATCAACATTTAAATTACTGAATAGCTGGTTTTCCTGCCGTAGACTCCCGGATAATGAGCGAGGTTTTCAGGGATCGCGTCTCAAAAACATCTGTTTTTTGCGGATGCTCTATAAGCCTGATCAGCAGCTCCACCGCCTGCTGGCCCATCTCCATGGCTGGCTGCACAACGGCAGTCAAAGGTGGATTAAGCAGCTCAGCGACACTGATGTTGGTAAACCCGACAATGGCGATCTGCTCGGGGACCTTAATGTTGTGTTTTTGAAAAACAGACATGCAACCCGTCGTCAGGCGATCGCTGGCTGTGAAAATGGCGTCGGGCGGCTCGGGCATTTCGAGCATTTCCTGCACAGCGGCCTCATTTTCCTCGGCTACTTTGCCGCCGTGATAGCAATATTTGACATAAGATTCATCAAAAGGAAGCCCATAATCCTCCAAAGCCTGCTTATAACCCGCCAATCGCTCGGTTGTGATGGACAAATAAATGGGACTCGTCAAATGTGCGATGCGCTTCCGGCCGGTTTTGATCAGATGTTCCGTCGCTTCGTAACTTCCTGCAAAATTGTCTACAACCACCTTATGCGTTTCGATATCATTCGGCACGCGGTCCAGAAAAACGATGGGCAAGCCTCTTTCCATCAGGTCCTGAAAATGGAACAAGTTGGTTGTCAGGCTGGAAAGGGAGATTAAAAGGCCGTCCACTTTCCGGGAAACAAGGTAATTCGTATTGGCAACTTCGCGCTCGTAGGACTCGTGGCTTTGAAAAATAACCACGTGATAACCCAGATTATAAGCTATGGATTCAATGCCATTGATGAGTTGCGAGAAAAAATGATTGGCAATTTCCGGAATGATGACCCCTATGGACTTGCTTTTGCTATCCCGCAGACTCAGCGCAATGGGATTGGGCCGGTAATTCATGCGCTCAGCATATTCCATGACCAATTTCTTGGTTTCCGGATTTATTTCATAGCTATTGCGCAAGGCACGGGAAACCGTCGAAGTCGAAAGTCCCAGCGCTTTGGCAATGTCCTTAATTGTGATAGTCTCCAAAGAAAAATTGGTTTATTCCAACTTAATGTTTGATAATATATACTTTATCCAACGGTAAGTCAATGTACTAAAATAGAAATGAATATCGAAACCGATCCGGAGATGTTTGCCCCCTCACACGAGCTGATAACGTTCCCGATAACGATTGCACAAAAAAAGACAATTCAATATTTGATAATTCTAACTATTCGCCCTAAACTGCCGGAGCGTACAGTCTCCTATGATCGACGCGAAATTTAGGGGTTACCCCGAAAAACACAATTTGCCATTCCTTAATGAGTATAATAAATTTATTTGACCTGACGGGCAAAACCGCCTTGGTAACCGGTTGCAACCGGGGAATAGGAAAAGCCATGGCGGAGGCGCTCGCAGAAGCCGGGGCAGATATCATAGGCGTCGCCTCATCAGACATTCAATCCGCCAGCGACTTACAAAATGCCGTCACCCTGGCAGGACGGAAATTCTATCCTTACCAGGCCGATCTGGGCAATCGCGAAAGCATTTACGCATTCATCAAAAAAGTAAAAGCTGAACACCAACGCATTGATATTCTGATCAATAACGCTGGCATTATCCTGCGCCAGCCCGCTGCTGAACACTCGGATGAATATTGGGACCAGGTGCTGAACATTAACCTCGATGCGCCTTATATTTTATCAAGGGAATTTGGCCGCGATATGGTGGCGCGTGGTTACGGGAAAATCATTTTTACGGCTTCGTTGCTCACATTCCAGGGCGGCATCAATGTGCCGGGTTATACGGCTTCAAAAAGTGCGATCGGTGGTCTGGTGAAAGCGCTGGCCAACGAATGGGCTGGTAAAGGCGTGAATGTGAATGCCATAGCACCAGGTTATATCAACACAGACAATACGGAAGCGCTGCGTAATGATCCCGTGCGCAGCAAGTCCATTCTCGACCGCATTCCGGCCGGGAGATGGGGCATGCCCGAAGATTTTAAAGGCCCCGCGTTGTTCCTGTCGTCGGATGCTTCGAGTTATGTCAATGGCACCATTCTCACCGTGGATGGCGGCTGGATGGGCCGGTAAATTTCCCATTTTTTAGATTAACCCACTTAATAGCAAGCACATGCAGATCAGATTCGAAAGCAGCCGCAAAGAAGTTTCGCAAATGGACACGGCCGCTTTACGCGAGAATTTTTTGATTAAAAATATATTTATAAACGACCAGATCAACTTCGTTTACACGCATTACGACCGCGTCATGATCGGCGGCGCCATTCCGGCTACCGGGCCGCTGACACTGGAAACATACGGCCCGCTGAAAGCCGAATATTTCCTGGAAAGACGCGAGATAGGCATCATTAACATTGGTGGAAAAGGCCAGGTGAAGGCGGATGGAGCCACATTTGAAATAAGTAAGCTAGGTTGTGTTTATCTGGGAAAGGGAACCAAGGAGGTTATTTTTTCCAGTGAAAATCAGGCTGATCCTGCTGTATTTTACTTGCTATCCTCCCCTGCACACCAGACATTTCCGGCTACACTTTTCACGAAAGAAGACGCCGCGCCCACGACCATGGGCAGCATGGAAACTTCCAATCACCGGACCATTTACAAATACATTCACGCAGCCGGCATCCAGAGCGCACAGCTGGTAATGGGGCTTACCGTGCTGCAAACCGGAAGCGTCTGGAACACCCTGCCAGCGCACGTGCACGACCGCCGTATGGAAGCCTATTGTTATTTCGATGTGCCTGCTAATCAGCGCATCCTGCATCTGATGGGCGAGCCAACCGAAACGCGTCACTTATGGCTTTCCGACCGGCAAGCGATCATTTCTCCGCCCTGGTCGATCCACTCCGGCTGCGGCACTTCCAGCTATTCCTTCATCTGGGGAATGGCCGGCGAAAACAGGGATTATACAGACATGGACGCCGTGGCAATAACCGATTTGAGATAATGAGCGAGCTAAAAGGACGGGAATTTATTGACGACGCGGACATTCCCTGGGAAGAGCTGGGCGGCGGTTTGAAGCGGAAGATCATGGCTTATGATGACAATCTGATGATGGTCAAAGTGGCGTTTGAGCAAGGCGGCGTTGGCGCGTTGCACAGCCATTTTCATACGCAAATGAGTTATGTGGAAAGTGGCAAATTTGAAATCACCATTGGCCCCAAAACCGGCATACTAAGCGGCGGCGACGCCTATTACATTCCGCCGGACGTTGTTCATGGCGCATTGTGCCTCGAAGCGGGCATGCTTGTGGATATTTTCAATCCTATGCGTGCTGATTTTATCAAAAGCTAATTGACAATGTTCCTTCATTCCTGATGAAAAAACTGCTACGCAGCATTTCTGTAATTGCATTATTTTACTTTGTTCCAAACATTGCATGGCAGGCTTTGGCGCAGGAACTTCCTATGTCGCGGCGCATGGCCGATTCCTTCATGGCGCGTCATAAGGATTCTATTTTAGTAGGAAAAAATACAGCGACGAAATGGGATTACGAGCAGGGATTAATGCTGAAAGCCTTCGAAAAAATATGGAACAGAACGGGCGAAGGCAAATATTTTGATTACATCCGCAAAGACATTGATCAATATGTGAAGCCCGATGGCAGCATCCGGACCTACAAATTTGACGACTTTAACATTGATAACATTCCGCCAGGAAGGGCGTTGCTAACACTTTATCAACAAACACAACCCGACAAAGAGAAATATAAAAAAGCGGCTGATCTGCTGTGGAAGCAGTTAGCAGAGCAGCCGCGCAATAACGAAGGCGGTTACTGGCACAAAAAACGCTATCCCAATCAAATGTGGCTCGATGGCCTTTTCATGGGTGAACCCTTCGCCGCAGAATACAGCCTGCTATTCAATCATCCCGAACATTTCGACGACATTGCCAACCAGTTTGCCTTGATCGAAAAATATGCGGTGGACGAAAAGACAGGCCTGATTTATCATGCGTATGATGAGAGCCGTGAGCAAAAATGGGCAGATAAAAAGACCGGACGTTCGCCGAATTTCTGGGCACGGGCCATTGGCTGGTATGCCATTGCGCTGGTAGATGTGCTGGATTATTTTCCCAAAGACCATCCGAAACGAATTGAACTAATCCAATATCTCAAAAGGTTGGCGCCGGTGCTGGCCAAATATCAGGACAAGCAATCCGGGCTTTGGTATCAGGTTATTGATCAGGGCAATAGGAAAGGAAATTATTTCGAAGCATCTGCTTCCTGCATGTTCATATATGCATTGGCCAAAGGTTCCAGAATGGGCTATATCGATGCGTCTTTCGCTGAAAATGCGAAGCGTGGTTATGCAGGCGCACTGAAAGAATTTGTTGAAATAAAGGCAGATGGCTTGCTAAGCCTGAACAAAACCGTAAGCGTAGGCGGTCTTGGCGGTACACCTTACCGCGACGGCAGTTACGAATATTATCTCAGCGAACCGATCCGCAAAAATGACCTGAAAGGCATTGGCCCATTCATTTTTGCGAGCATTGAAATGGAAATTGCCGAAGAGAATGCGGGTGGAAAGGGCAAAACGGTGGGTTTGGATTATCATTTCAATCATGAATTTAAGAAAGAACCGGACGGTTCGAGCATTCCGTTTCATTACACCTGGGAGGACCGCCTGCATTCCGGCTTCTGGCTTTGGAGTAACATTTACAGGGAATTAGGAGCCAAAACAGTGGCCGTAACCGGCGCACCGACGGCCGAAAACCTGAAAAATATCGACGTGTACATTATCGTCGATCCCGACACGAAAAAAGAATCGGCCAATCCCAACTTTATCCAGCCAAACGACATTCAAGCGATTGAAAAGTGGGTGAAAAATGGCGGGGTGCTGGTGATGATGGCGAATGACACTGCCAATTGTGAGATCACGCATTTCAATGAGCTTGCCAAAACATTCGGCATACAATTCAGCACCAAAAACCGCAATATGGTCCAGGGAACGCAGTTTGAGCAGGGAAAACTGATGATTCCGGCGGATAACAAAGCCATTTTTAAAACCGCCAGCAAGATTTACATTAAAGAACTTTCTCCCCTCCTGCTTACCGCTCCGGCCCAATCTGCTTTAACGGATCAGGGTGATGTGATTCTGGGCATTTCTAGATATGGCAAAGGCACCGTTTTCGCAGTGGGCGATCCCTGGCTTTACAACGAATATGTGGACGGGCGGCGGATTGATACGAGTTTTGAGAATTTTGAAGCAGGGAAAGATCTGGCCGGTTGGTTGTTAAAACAGGTCGTTAAAAAGTAAAAACCGCAATGCTATGAGCCGCCTTTTTCGCGAAAATTTAGGTCAGTTACGCAATCAGCCCGGACTCGTCGTCCCGGACGATTCCATCTTTCAGCTGCCCGAAAAAGTGCTTCAATTCGGCACAGGCGCATTTCTGAGAGGACTTGCCGATTATTTTATAGACAAAGCCAACAGGCAGGGCGTTTTCAACGGCCGCATTGTGGTCGTAAAGTCCACCGATGAAGGGGATTTGAAAGCATTCGAGCGACAGGATAATCTTTATACAATTTGCCTTCGTGGCAGTCGGAATGGCATCATTGAAGAAGAAAACATTATTTCCTCGGCCATAAGCAGGGTTTTGTCGGCCAAAACGCAATGGTCGCTCGTGCTGGACCTGGCCAAAAATCCGGCGATCAGCATTGTGATTTCCAACACGACTGAAATCGGCATTCAGCTTGTGCAGGACGATATTTACCAATGGCCTCCGGTTTCATTTCCCGGTAAACTGCTTGCTTTTTTGTATGCCCGTTACGTGGCTTTTGGCGGAAATCCGGAATACGGTGTTGTCATCATCCCCACGGAACTGATCACCGATAACGGCAAAAAACTTGAATCCATCGTGCTCGAACTCGCGCACAGGAACGGTCTTGAAGGTGCATTTATAGACTGGCTTGAAAACCACAATTCCTTTTGCAATTCACTGGTAGACAGGATTGTCCCTGGCCGGCCGGATGAAAATATTTGCAAAGAACTCGCCGAAGAACTGGGTTACCAGGACGACCTGCTGATCATGGCCGAACATTACCATTTATGGGCGATCGAAGGAGACGCGGCGATTGGTAAAAAGTTACCTTTCAAGGAAGTGGACGAGGGCATGATCGTGGAGCCGGACATTGAACTGCATCGTGAACTGAAACTAAGGCTGCTCAATGGCGCGCATACTTTGGGTTGCGGCCTCGCACATTTGTGCGGTTTCAAAACCGTGGACGAAGCCATGAGCAACCCGCTTTTTGAAACATACATTACCAATCTGATGGAAACCGAAATCGCGCCTGCGATTCCCTATCCGGTTGCTGAGGAAAGAGCATTGCAATTTGGCCGCAGTGTGGTGGAACGCTTTCATAATCCGCATTTGAGACATAAGTGGCTTAATATCAGTCAAAATTATTCTGCCAAAATGCTGTCGCGGGTCATGCCTGTTTTTTATAAATATGAAAAAACGCATGAGACATTTCCGGATCACATTGTCTTTGGTTTTGCGGTTTACATCTTTTACATGAAGGCGGTGCGAAAGGATGGCGATCATTTTTACGGCCTCGCAAATGGTGCCTATTATCTGATCCAAGACCAAAAAGCCGCTTATTTCCATCAAAAATGGCAAATACCTTCGCTGGATGACATGGTGAAGGCCATTTTGAAAGATCAGTCGATCTGGCAAAAAGATCTTTCCAAATCAGAGGTGATCCGCCAAAATATCGTCTCCTATCTCGAATCCCTGAAACAGTTTGGCGCGGTGGACACATTGAAATTATTCCTTGAAAAAACCGAATACGCCTGACCGGCATTAAGACCATTTTAACCTCTTATTTAAATCTGCAAAACCCCTACATGGAAACTCAAATGACCAAATACCGCTGGCGGATCGTGGCCCTGCTTTTTTGCGCAACTACGATCAACTATCTGGACCGGCAGGTTCTGGGCTTGTTGAAACCCACATTGGAAGCAGATTTCGGCTGGTCTGAGCAGGATTTCAGCCACATTGTAATGGCTTTCCAGACGGCTTATGCCATTTCGCTGATTGGATTTGGTGCCATTATTGATAAAATCGGAACGAAACTGGGTTACACCATTTCAGTTGTGGTTTGGAGCATTGCGGCAATGTTGCATGCCGTCGCTACGGGCACATTCAGTTTCGGATTAATGCGCGCATTGCTAGGTCTGGGCGAAGCCGGTAACTTTCCGGTGGCCATTAAGGCAACCGCAGAATGGTTTCCAAAACGCGAACGCGCGCTCGCAACGGGTATTTTCAACTCGGGAGCCAACATTGGAGCCGTCGTCGCTCCCATCATGGTTCCCTGGATTTTGGGTTCCTATGGTTGGCAGGAAGCGTTCTTAATCACCGGTGCCATTGGTTTTGTATGGCTGTTTTTCTGGTTTCGTTATTATGAAGTGCCTGCAAAGCAGCAGCGCATTAATCAAGCAGAATTCGACTATATCCATAGTGATAATGAACCCGATACAAGCAAAGAAGCGCCTGTGAAATGGCTCGATCTTTTCAAAGTGAGACAAACCTGGGCCTTTGTATTCGGCAAAATGCTCACCGACCCGATCTGGTGGTTTTTCCTTTACTGGCTCCCCTCCTATTTCGCCGAAGCATTCAAGCTCAACCTTTCCAAACCCAGCCCGGAGCTCGTGATTGTTTACACAGCAACGACCATCGGGAGCATCGGCGGCGGTTATCTTTCGGGTCATTTTATCAAAAAAGGCTGGCCGATTTTCAGAGCTCGTAAAACTTCTATGCTCATTTTCGCTTTCCTCGTCACGCCTATTATGCTGGCCCAATACACGACTAACATTTGGCAGGCTGTGATTCTGATCAGCTTGGCGGCGGCGGCGCACCAGGCTTGGAGCGCGAACATTTTCACGACGGCTTCGGATATGTTTCCCAAGAAGGCGGTAAGCTCTGTGGTGGGTATCGGTGGGATGGCGGGATCAGTAGGAGGCATTCTTTTTCCGCTTTTGGTAGGGATCATTCTAGATAATTATAAAGCTGCCGGTAACATTGGCGGCGGTTATAACATCATTTTTGTCATTTGCGGATTCGCGTATCTGCTCGCCTGGGGCATCATGCATTTGTTTGCGCCTAAGATGGAAAGAGTGGATATTTAGCAAATCATACAACCAACATCATTAATTCACATTCAAATTCTGAAATGAAAAAGACATTCTTACTGATCGCATTTCTACTTTTCAACATTGCATCATTTGCACAAAGTGCGGACGAAAAGGCAGTTGCTGACGCAGTGGAAAAAATCCGCGTTGCGATTATCGGTGCAAAAGAGGCCGATCTCATGAAACTAACCTCTCCCAAACTAACCTACGGACATTCCAATGGCCTGATGGAAGATCAGGCAGCATTCATCCGCGCACTGGTTAGCGAAGAGTCTAAATTCACAAAAATTGACCTGTCCGAACAGACCATCACCGTTTCCGGCGACGTCGCAATGGTGCGCCACAAACTCATCGGCGACACACACAACAAAGGAAAAGATCCTGCCCCGGTAAGACTAGGCGTCTTTATGGTTTGGCAAAAAGTGAAAGGGCAATGGATTCTGATTGGCCGCCAAGCCTTTAAGTTGGCATAATGCTGATTTTCTTGGACACTCTTTTCCAAAAATATTTTTCAACCCTCATTTTTCATCATAATACGTCAGCGGGCCTTTGTAGTGGGCGGTGACGTGCTTGCCGTTTCTTTCTATGCAATCGACGTCCAGGATGTAGTTGGGGCCGTCTTTTTTTACGGTTAGCTTGCCTTCGTAGAGCTCGTAGTACTCGCCGTCTTCGGCGGCGAAATTGCTGTTAAACACTACGTAAGGTTCAAAGAAGGTTCGTACTTCTATTGTGAAGTCGTTGTCAAATGTGTATTCTCCTTCATCCAAGGCATTTGCCGAAGCACTAACCAGCCTGAAATAAATCGCGTGACCAACCCCGTAAATAGAATCTATATGGCCGCCTGATTCCTGAATTTTTACACCTTCGGAAGATAGGAATAGCACCTGGCCGCTTCCGCCTTCGGGATATTCACCTAAATGAACCAGCAGTCCTTTTGATATTTCAAACTCCCTTCCATCGTGCATCAGGGCATTTTTTGGCTCAATTTCTTTGTCATCCTTACAGCCGGCAAATGCCAGCACCAACATGAAGACGCAGCAAAGTAATTTCGTAAAATTGTACATTGTTCAAAATAGTTAGGTTAAGGATCGTGAATGCAAAATCAAAACAAAAAAAGCACTCTGATTGTACGCGTAATTAATACAATCTGAGTGCTTTAATGATATAACTTAGTGGCTTACCTAATGCGAAGGACGCTCCGGAACAGGCAGCGATGCATGGTAATCCTGCTGGATAATGTCTGCGTATTTATCCAATAACTCAATGACCTTATCACGGGTTTTGGCTCTGACAACCAACCCTACATGGTAAGGCTCGTTCATGCGCCATACGATTTCAGGATCATTGAAAACAGACAAATCCGGCCATTCCTGTCTCGCTAATGAGATAATGATGCCCGAATAATCTTTTCTTACTGGCGGCAACTTGTAGTTGTCGCCTTTTGCCTCGGCAGTCTCCATTTTTGCCCACTCTTTCCAAAGATTGATCCCGGAAGACGCCTCAACCATTTCAGAAAGATTAGCGCCTCCTACGCGTGAAGACGTTTCCAGGAAATAATATTTCCCATCATCATGGCACCGGATCACTTCCGTATGCGAAGCGCTGTGCTTTAATCCAAAGGCTTTCAAAAGATCCACGGCCAATGTTTCCAGTGCATGCTCCTCCGAAGAATCGAAAGGAACAGTTACCGACCTGAAAATGCCGCCGCCGTGCGCTACGTCGAAAGGTGGCGCCAGATATTTGCTGTTCCAGGAAAAGATAACCCGGCCGTTGTAAGAAATGGAATCCACGTGATATACGTCCCCGGGCTTGTACTGCTCCACAAGGTAAGCATGCCTTTTATCGCCGAGCTGGTGAATGGTTTCCCAAAGCTCTACGGCATCTTCCATCTTTTTAATCCCCGTAGCCGAAGCCTCAGACCGAGGTTTGATCATCCACGGACCCGGATATTTTTCAATAAATTCATTAATAGCGTCATCATTGAAAAGCGCCGAAAAACCCGGAACCAGAATACCCGACTCGGCCGCTTTGGTGCGCATGGCCAGCTTATCCCGGAAATAGCGACCAGTGGTTTGCCCCATGCCCGGAATGCGGAAATATTCACGGATATGGGCTGCTTTTTCAACATCAAAATCATCCAGCGCCACTACGCGGTCGATTGGCCGGGAGCGCATGACGTAAGCGAGACCGTTAATGATCTCGTTCATGTTATACTTGCCGTCTTCCCCTTCCTCCACATAAAAAAACTCGTCAACTGAGTCCCTGACCCATGGCTTATGCTCCAACTTCTTGGCCGTAATCAGGAAAACCTTGTTACCGGAATCCTTTAAAGCTTTCAGAAAATCGTTGCCCTTGAAGTATGTCGATATGCAAAGAAAAGTAAGCGCTCGGGTCATAAAATTAAGCTTTCGTGAGTAATAGCTTATAAAAATTCTGAATGTTTAAACCAAAACTTGCTTCTTCAAATCTAGCAAAAAGAACCAGTTAGGCAAGGGAAAGGCATTTTAAATTATTGCTGACAAATAAGCACGCAACAACCGCACGCCATAGGCTGTGCCTGCCCTGCCGGGAGCAAATTCTATATCTCCAAATGCCGTTCCGGCAATGTCCAGATGCGCCCAGGCGGGGTGTTCATCTGTAAATGCTTCCAGGAATTTGGCCGCTACGATGGCTCCTGCCAATGGTTTTCCATGATAATTCTTCACATCGGCGATGTCCGACGCAATTTCTTCTTTATACGAATCCCAAACGGGCAGCCTCCACATTCTTTCGCCTGTGTTGTCGCCTGCTTGGGCCAGTGCTTCTGCGAGCTCATTGTTAGGCGTAAAAAGCCCCGCAGCTTCGTAACCCAATGTCTGGATCACACTGCCTGTTAACGTTGCCAGATCAATGACAACGTCTGGTTTGAAAGTCCTGACTGCATAACTAAGCCCATCGGCCAGAATCAATCTGCCTTCTGCATCCGTATCAATCACCTCGATGGTTTTGCCTGAATAGGACCCAATTACATCACCGGGTTTCATCGAAAGTCCGTCGACGCTGTTTTCGGTGGATGGAATTATGCCAATGATCCTAACCGGCATTTTCAATTGCGCAGCCAGTTCCACGGCTCCCAAAACAGCCGCCGCACCACCCATATCGCTCTTCATCAAATGCATATTGGCAGAAGTCTTGATAGAAATCCCACCCGTATCAAATGTCACACCCTTACCAACCAATGCAATGGTTTTGGTATAATGTTCGGGCTCATATTCGGAAACGATCATTAAAGGTGGAGCCTCACTGCCTTTCCCAACGGCCAGCAATGCGTGCATACCCAGCGCTTCAAGCCTGGATTTGTCCAGCACAGTCACTTTATAACCATTTTTCTCTCCTGATTCGGACGCCCACTGGGCTAATGTTGCGGGGGTTTTATAGTTAGAGGGCGCATTCATCAGGTCCATGATCCGCATCTGAACCAGCGCTGTTTTTTGAGCGACAATCAATGCTTCATCGATCTCCGGCGAATGGTTTTCAGTCAATACAGATAATGTTCCGGTTTTGAAAAAGGCACTTAATAGTTTGGGTTCTGTTTTATAAAGTTGCAGATCGTAACCACCCAAAACGATGCCGTTAAGCGCGTTTTCGATCCATTCCGGCGTGCGGCCTTTGCAATCCAGAACAATCTCCTCAGGCCAGCGGTCTTTACGTTTGAAGAACAGCGACCTGAAAATTTTAATGATAGCCGGAAGCTGTGGCGATTTGCCCAACCCGATCCAGAGCTCACGCGAAGAATACCACCAAATTTCACCTTTTTCGGCCTTGAACATATTTTGATTTTCGGGTTCAAAACCTTGTTCAAACGGACGAATCAGCAACAGATCTTCCGATGCCTCTGTTATTTGTTTAATCTGCATTGTATTTTAAAAAATCAGTAAAAACGTTTTCCACTCCTTGTTTCACAACTGCCCGGCACGACAACTATAACAATTCCTAATCCAAACCGCCGCGACGTGTCGGCTTTCTTGGCTCCGGCCATGCTCCCAGCTCCCCTTTTGAATTTAGTGGCAGAACGCTCTTTTCGCGAGAGGTTTTGGCGGGATCTTCACTGGCTTGGTAAGCCATTATAGCGGCAAGAATTGCATTGCTCCGCACATCATCGAACACGATTTTGTCGTACGTGTCGCGGTTGGTGTGCCATGTATAGGTTCCGTAGGACCAGTTCAAGGAGCTTAATGAGAATGCGGGTGCTCCTGCTGCCACAAATGAGGCAAAATCAGAGCCGCCCGCGCCGGGTGCACCGGGGAATTTGGATTCGATAGGCGCTTTAATGTTCTCCGGAACCTTGGAAAGCCAGCGGCCCAGGTAGTCGTAGGAATTCAGAAAACCTTGACCAGAGAGATTAATAACCCGTCCCGTGCCATTATCCTGATTGAAAACCGCCTGAATATTCTGCACAATTTCCGGGTGATCTTCCACAAATGCGCGCGAGCCATTCAGCCCTTGCTCTTCGCTTCCCCAATGTCCGACCAGGATTGTTCTTTTGGGATTCGGATATACTTTTTTGAGGATACGCATGGCTTCCATCATCACAATGGTGCCCGTTCCATTGTCCGTAGCACCGGTTCCGCCATCCCAGGAATCGAAATGTGCGGAAAGGATCACATATTCATTCGGTTTTTCTGAGCCTTTGATTTCGCCAATTGTATTGAATGTCTGGCTTACGCCCGTTTCTTTCGCATCCGCCCGAACGCTGATTTTGGGCGTATGACCCGATTCCGACAGGCGATATAGCAAGCCGTAATCTTCCAGAGAAATGTCAATGGTAGGGATTGTTTTTGTATAAGCACCAAAAATTTTATTTGCACCAAAACCCTTTGACCAATAAGACATAACCACGCCTGCCGCCCCAGCTTTTTCCAGTGCCAGCGGCAATGTTCGCGCATTATAACCGCTTTTTTTCATGCGGTTTGCCCATGCTTCGGTTTGTGCATCACGGTCTTTTTTCATTTTTTCAAATGACTCTTTTGTCGCAAATTCCTGCCAGTTATAGTCCGGTCGGCCGGTTGGCTGGTTCATGCTGATCATGACAAATTTGCCTTTGGCAGTGGGCAACCATTTCTGGAAAGCCAGTGAATCAGCCACATCCGGGAGAATGGTCACGTCAGCTGTAACCGTTTTCCCTCCCGTGCCAGGGCTCCACGCCAGCTGCATTCCTTCGAGCGATTTGACGCGCGGCGCCACCATATCAATGTGTGACACGCCGCGTTCCCAGCCGCGCCATTCGCCCCACTTTTCGTTTTTCGCTGTAATGTTCCAGCCTTTGTATTTCGCCACTGCCCACTCGTGTGCCTGCATCATTTGCGGCGAGCCTACGAGCCTTGGCCCGATGACGTCCATTAATTCGTGCGCCAATTTTTCCAGTTGTGAATTTTCGGTTGCTTCTTTAACAATGTTTTCAACTACCGGATCTTTGCTTTGTGAAAAGCCAGGCTGGATCTGAACGGCAAAAAACAACAGGAAAACAAAGGAGACTTTTTTCATGGAAATGTTGGTTTAACAATTAATCTAATTCCTAAGATAGGAAATAGCGATAAAGGTTCGGATAATGGTTAGGAAAATTGTTTCGTTTGTTTTCTTCGCGAACTATTTCGTTGGCCTGCTGGCAGTGGCATTGTCGCTCGAAACTATGTTCCAGCTCAGGCTGCCATTTAATGCTGTTCCTTACTACATTCTTATTTTTTGTGCCACGGTTTTTTATTACACCATTGCCTACTCCATCCCACCGGGCACTGCGTTTTCGAGCAACCCGAGAACGGAATGGTATCGCACGCATTACAACTTTACGCGTATTAGTCAATATGTGCTTTTTACGATCTGTGCGGGAATCAGCGGCTGGTTTTTGATCCGGGATTTTACAAAATTGCTGCATTTGCCGCTAGCAAACTGGCTTTTGCTCCTTAGCATTCCCGGCGCGGCAATCCTTTACTACGGACTGCTTCCCAAGTCTCTAATCTCGTTCAACCTTCGCAATACGGGCTGGCTGAAAGCATTTGTGATCGGCTTTGTGTGGGCCGGTTTCGTGAATGTGTTTCCCATTACCATGCTGCGTATCGAGCAGGTAATTGTGGTTCATGAGCCCATTTTCATGTTTTGGTTGTTTGTCAAAAACTGGATGTTCTGTACGGTGAATGCGATTATGTTTGATATGAAAGACTATGAGGACGATGCTAACATTCAACTGAAAACATTCGCGGTGCGGATTGGGCTGAGTAATACGATCGTTTATGTGCTCGTTCCGTTACTGCTGATCGGATTGCTTTCGTTCCTTTCGTTCGCATTTTTCCAACGGCTGAGCACGCCTACATTGATGCTCAATTTGCTTCCATTTGTTTGCTTGCTCGGCGTCGCTTTTGCATTACAAAAACCCAAAAGCGTGCTATTCTATCTCATTGTGATTGACGGATTACTGCTGGTAAAAGCCATCTGTGGAATTACAGGAAGCTTTTTCACTTATCATTAAGGTCATGAAAAATAATTACGACCAGGTTGCGGGGTTTTATGACGGGCTTTCAAAGCTGGTGTTCGGAAATGCGCTGACGGATGCGCAGCGCTCCGTTCTGCACTTCATTCCGGAGAAAGCGAACATTCTCATTGCAGGCGGAGGAACAGGCGCGGTTCTGGAAGAAATATCACGCATAAGGCCGCACAACATTGACATTACTTACATTGAAATCTCGGAGAAAATGCTGGATATAGCCAGGAAGCGCGATGCCGGGAAAAATAATGTCCGATTCATTCACGCAGCTGTCGAGTCATTCCAATCTGCTCCTCAATTTGATGTTATTATCACCCCATTTATGTTTGATAATTTCCAACAGGACAAAGCGGAAGTCGTTTTTCAAAACCTACATAACGTTCTTAATTCGAATGGAATCTGGCTTTTTACGGATTTTAATGTGGAAGAGAAGCCCGGTAAATTTTGGCAAAAATGGCTGCTGAAATCCATGTATCTCTTCTTTGGAGTTCTTTCAGAAGTGGAAGCAAAAAAGCTGCCTGACACCGCAATGTTGTTCAGTAAGGCAGGTTTTAAAACGATTTTTCAAAGATCCTTTTATAGCGGCTTTATCAACTCATTGGTTTACCAAAAACCTTAACCCAAAGCAGCGCGCCTTCTTCCAAATATAAACCGCTCATTAAAAACTACAATTGAAAGTAAGATCAGCGAATAAGCGGTAATCTGAATGGAATTGATGGGCTCATGAAAGTACACAAGCGCAATGAAGAAATTCATCAAAGGATTGATATACAACAAGATGCCCATAGTTGATGACGTTACGCTCTGCAACGCGTACAGGTTCATATACAGCGGAACGATGGTAAAGAGCACCGCGATCAGGAATATCAATGCATAAAATGAAAACTCGGTTGGCATTGCTTCGCTGTACTGCGGATAAAACGGAAGCAGGATCAGGGCCGAGAAAATGATCTGGACGGTCAGGACCAAAAATTTATCCATACCCACATTCTTACGCTGACTGACCAGATAAAATGCATAAGAAAGCGCAACGATAAGACTATAAGCAATATCGGCAACATTACTGAAAGACAGCAACATACAGCTTACTATGCTCAGTGAAACTGCTGCCCACTGCCATTTGCTCAATTTTTCATTCAACACAAAATACGCAATCACGGTTGTCATAATGGGACAGACCAGGTAAGCAAAGGACGCTGCTTTCACGCTGATGTGGTTCATCACGTAAATGAAGAAAAACCAGTTTGCGGTCAGTAATATGCCGCCTGCCAGCGTCAGTAATGTGACCCGTTTTCTCTGCTCAGAAGGCATCTGACGGAATGTTTTCACATTTTCCTTCAACACTTTTACCCTAACGAACAGGCTGATCACCGCCATGATAACGGCACACAAAAAGACGCGGTAAAAGAGAATATCAAGCGAAGCGTAAGCCTTTAACGGTTTCAATGCCAGACTGAAAAACCCCCAAATTACAAATGAGATAAATGCTGCCAGATAGTGTTTCGAAAATTTCATGGAGCTGGTAATGTGTATCAAACGGTGTGGATGGATGTATTGAGGGAACAGCAAAACATTTCCGCGGGTTCGGAGGCGCTGAAAATCATTCGTTTCTCAACTCAGGATATTTTAATAATACAAAAAACGGAACCTTAGCCAGTATATTTGGCTTGATTTAAGCAGAACATTAGCATTCAATATGACTTTTTCCGATATCAGGCTTGTAGCGACCGACATGGACGGCACGCTTTTGAACTCCAAACACGAAATACACGAATCTTTCTTCCCCGTTTTCAGAAAATTAAAAGACAATGGCGTCATTTTCGTAGCCGCCAGCGGGCGCCAATATTTCAATCTGGCCAAAGCATTGGAACAAGTAAAAGACGAGGTGATTTTTGCTGCTGAAAATGGCAGCTACGTTGTCTTTAAGGATGAGGAAATCCACATTCAACCCATTGAAGCAGACATTGTGCGGGAATTGGTGCAGATTTCACGCCCGATTAAGGACACATATGCAGTGATCTGCGGGAAGAAAAAGGCTTACGTAGAAAATGACGAGCCTGAATTCATCAACCATTTGAAACTGTATTTTGAGAGATATGAGATCGTTGAAGATCTGACAAAAGTGGAAGATGACCAATTCCTGAAATTTACGCTTTGCGACCTGGCTGGTTCGGAAGTGAACAGCTATCCACATTACAAGCATTTTGAAGACAATTTGCAAGTAAAAATCTCAGGGCCGATCTGGCTGGATATTTCGCACAAAAAAGCCAATAAAGGGCGTGCTATGGAGGTTTTGCAGGAGAAATTCAACATTACGTTTGACCAGACCATGATCTTCGGCGATTATCTTAATGACCTTGAAATGCTTACGAAAGGACATTACTCGTACGCAATGGCGAACGCGCACCCGGATATTAAAAAAATAGCCCGTTTCATCGCTAAGAGTAACGATGAAAACGGGGTTGTAGAAGTCCTTTCGGAAATTACGGATTAGCCTTCGGGTTACTCCGTGTATTTTTTGAATATAGAAGTCGCCGTGTGGCCGCCGAAGCCAAATGTATTGTTCAGCGCATAATTCACGGTTTGCTTCACAGATTCGCCAAGTATAATGTTCAGCCCTTCCGGCGTAGCCTCATCAAGCGTCTCTGTATTGATCGTTCCCGGGATAATGTCGTGCTTCACAGCCAGGATAGACACAATGCTTTCAATGGCTCCGGCAGCTCCCAACAAGTGTCCGGTCATTGATTTTGTAGCGCTGATCGCCACCGAATGATCCCCAAAAACGGTTTTGATACCATTCAGCTCGCTCATATCACCCAGCCCCGTGGATGTAGCATGTGCATTTACGTAATCAATTTTGTCGGGAGTGATCTCGGCCTCTTTTAAAGCTTTTCTCATGCCCAGCGCTGCGCCCATTCCGTCTGGGGGTGTGCCCGTTAAATGGTAAGCGTCTGCTGCCATGCCGCCTCCGACAATTTCAGCATAAATGGTTGCTCCGCGGGCCACTGCATAGTCGAGGTCTTCCAGAACCAAAGCGGCCGCTCCTTCACCCATTACGAAACCATCACGGTCCTTATCGAACGGACGGGATGCTTTTTCAGGCGCATCATTGCGTTTGGACAACGCTTGCGCCGCACCGAATCCACCCAATGCAGAGTAAATGATCGCTGCTTCCGAACCGCCTGCGATCATCAGTTTCGCCTTGCCCATCTTAATGGTGTCGAATGCACTGATCACCGCCGTATTGGACGATGCACAAGCAGAAACTGTACAATAATTGGGACCGTGCAACTTGTGGCGGATCGAAATGACGCCGGCTGCAATGTCCACGATCATTTTTGGGATAAAGAAAGGACTGAAACGCGGCACACCATTCGACGCATGGAATTCCAGCAGCTGGTCTTCAAAAGTGCCCATTCCACCGTTTCCTGTCGCCCAGATCACGCCCATATCGTAGCGGTCTTCCAACTCAACCGTGCTGAAATCCAGCCCGGCGTCCTTGATGGCTGTGTCCGATGCTGCAATGGCATACTGCGTGTGCAGATCGTATTTTTTCAGCTCTTTTTTATCGATATAATCCTCAGCAACGAAATTGCGGACTTCGCAGCCGAATTGCGTCTTAAACTTAGAAACATCCATTTTCGTAATGGTAGCAGCACCGCTTTTACCATTCACAATATTTTCCCAAAATTCATCTACCGAATTTCCGAGGGGAGAAATAACTCCCAAACCAGTAACAACTACTCTTCTC
Source organism: Dyadobacter sp. CY327 (assembly GCF_021390415.1). Lineage (NCBI taxonomy): Bacteria > Pseudomonadati > Bacteroidota > Cytophagia > Cytophagales > Spirosomataceae > Dyadobacter > Dyadobacter sp. CY327. The sequence goes on from NZ_JAJUXJ010000005.1 coordinate 192,173, forward strand.
ATAAAAATTTAGATTTTCTCGACAACATCAGGCGTTATTTGTCAAACTCCTGAGTCACTGCATCTTTGAATAAGGCTTCCACCATTTTTTGCACTCTTGGACCAACTATTAGTATCACCGGTATGACCAGCATATAGGCCATGATCCAGGATTTCAGCCAAATCACCAAAAAATTGGCAACAAATCCAATATTTATAGAAACCAAACTGAAGGAAATTATACCCGTAGTAATCACTCCCATAATCATGGCAAACGCAATTTTCCGCTTCATTTTCTCTTTTTATTCAGTTTTGAAATTGTCACCGGTCGCTATGTGAATATCAGGCTGCACTTCCCGGGTTCATTGCCAGCAGCGCTTGGTCTGGCGATTGCAGGAATAATCCAAATAGCTCGGCAGTCCTGCCAACCCGGATTTCGTATGTATCTGTCTCAAATGCATGAACCAAAGCCTCGGCTACTTCGCGTGGCGGAATGCCATTTTCTCCACCGATTTCGGTTGAAAAATCTGTGTTAACCAATGGCGGCATCAGTTCAAAAACCTTTGTGGAAGTTGTTTTGGCTAATGTCAACCGCAGTGATTGCGTGTAGGAATGCAATGCTGCTTTACTCGCGGCATAAGTCGGGATCACGTGATTAGGCACGTAAGCTGCAATGCTTGAAACATTGACGATTGCGGATTCCGCCTGTTTGCTTAACAGTAGCGCCAGTTTTTGATTTATCCCGACAATTGATAAATAGTTGGTCACAATTTCTTCCTCTGCCCGTTCGTAAACATTGTCCACGCTATCGAGCAGATAATAAGATGCCGCGCCCGCGTTGTTGATCACAATGTTCAGGTCTGGAAAATCGCTTTTTAATGTTGTCACCAGCTTGTCCACATCCTGCTTGTCAGCAACGTCACTCACAATGGCCGTTGTGTTTTTCAGTTTTGCCACGGCGCTGTTGAGCCGCGCTTCGTTTCTGCCCGTGATGATCACATTGTTTCCCTTTTCCGAAAAAATCTTCGCTATCTCAAATCCGATTCCAGCGCTTCCTCCCGTGATCAAAATTGTATTTCCCGTCGTTTTCATTTTTGTCTTTGTTTAAATAAATCAAATATTAAAATATACCGATCGGTATATTTATGTTTAAAAAAATTGGTTATAAATCGTCAACCATCTTTTTTACTGCCTTCATTATCGCCGTCCTGTATTGCAGCTTACCCGTAACTTTACTGATCATAATCCCTCCTTCGACCAATGCGATCAATGTGATAGCCACTTCTTCCGGTTCCAGATTGGCACTCAGCTCATTATCTACAATCCCTTTTTTAATCAAGGCTTCGATTTTATTTTTCCATGAATAAATGGCGTCAGCCGCTTTTTGGCGCAACGGGGGGTGTGTGTCGTCGGCCTCGATAGAAGTATTGAGAATGGGACAGCCGCCTTCGGGAAACGGGTAAGTCAGGAAGTTTTCATAAATGCGCACATACACCAGCAACTTTTCCTTCACCGATTTCTGCGCATCCATTTCAGCCTGGACGGCGGTGAACATTTTTTTCAGGTTAAAATCAAAAGCCGCCAGGGCCACTTCGTCCTTGTTACGGAAATTTCCGTAAATGCTTCCTTTCGTAAGGCCTGTTGCTTCAATCATATCATTAATTGAAGTTCCCGAATAGCCCTTTACATTGAAAATCGGTGCCGTTTTTTCAATAATAAATTGCCTGGTTTTTTCTGCCTTATTCATATGCTTCTAATTAACCATACAAAAATATACCGATTGGTATATTATAACAAGCAAAGCTTCATTTATTTTCAAATTTATTTTATTACAAAAACAAAAAGCGGCCTGGTTTTACACCAGGCCGCCATTTTATCTCCCATAGCCAATTTTTTACTTAGCGCTCACACGCCAGATCGTCCCAGCCGAGTCATCATTGACCAGCATCGAACCATCTTCCATAACGGTCACTCCCACCGGGCGGCCGTACACTTTCTTTTCACTTTCTATAAATCCCGTCAAGAAATCCTCGGGCTTTCCAGCTGGTTTGCCGTTTTTGAATGGGATAAATACAACTTTGTAACCCGTTAGTTTCGAGCTGTTCCATGAGCCGTGCTGGCCTATGAACGCACCGTTCTGGTATTTGGCTGGAAACTGTGTTTTGTCATAGAATGCGAGTCCGAGTGAGGCTGTGTGTGATCCTAACGGCACATCGGGCACAAGGGTTTTGGCTACAAGATCGGAGCGTTCACCCTTTCTTCTCGGATCCTCATTTTTTCCAAAATACGCATACGGCCAGCCGTAAAAACCGCCTTCTTTCACACTTGTAACATAATCCGGCACCAACTCATCACCGAGCTTATCCCGCTCATTTACAGCCGTCCAGAGCACATTAGAACCAGGCGCCCAATCCATCCCAACCGGGTTACGCAAGCCGCTTGCATAGATTCTTTCCCCCGAGCCGTCCGGATTTATTTCCAAAATATTGGCCCTGCGCTTTTCCTCATCCATGCCATGGTCCGCCACATTACTGGCCGATCCTACCGAAACATAGATTTTAGACCCATCCGCATTAGCGAGCAAGTTCCTTGTCCAGTGATTGTTATATCCGCCAGCTGGCAAATCAAGGATTTTTTCGCCTTTGCCCGTTATTTTGGTTTCCCCTCCTTTATAAGGATATCTGAAAACGCCGTTGGTATTGGCCACATAGAAATAATTTTTGAGCACCAGCATTCCCAATGGCTGTTTGAGATTTTCAATGAAAATCTCTTTGATTTCAGGCCTACCGTCTTTGTTGACATCACGTAAAATTGTGATTCTATCGGCGCTCTTTTTCGTATTGGATTCCGCAACGAAAACGTCACCATTCGGTGCAACGTAAGTCCAGCGTGGATTTTTTAGCTTATCTGCATATTTGCTGACCGTGAAACCTGCTGGCGCAGTTGGCATTTTTCCTTCGGGCCAGCCAGCCTCCTCGGGTCTGTTTTCAACCGACTCGGTGGTAAATGGTGCAGGTAATGTAAGGCTGTCTGTAACTGTTTCAACTGAATCAGGGCCACTTCTTGCGGCAGCTTCTTTTTCGTCATCGCTTACTTTGGTGTTGCATCCCCCCAGCGTTAGGGCCAGGCATGTGCATGCAATTATGAGGCAATTTGTCTTCATTCTGTGATGGTATTAAAAGTAAAAAGCAGATCATCGGTTTCTCAACCTGTGATCTGCTTTTTACAATAATGATGCCACTTTGCTATTCAAGCATATTTCGTCCTTTGACTTAGTAAATTACCGCTTGAAGAGCAGTTTAAAAGCTAACCGGAACCTCAATCACTGCATCGGCCCAGCCCATAAACATCTTCGCAGAAGTGTCTGAAACTTTCTCAAATACGATAGAAAAATTCTCGATCGGTGCTTCTGCTTTTTTCACAGGAGCCGTTACCCGAAGGACATCGCTGCCTTCTTTGTATTTGTAAGCGCCCCAGTAATCCAGGTCTGAGCTCAGGATTACGGTCCATTCTTTTTCGCCAGGAATCGAGAAAAGCGAATAAGTGCCTGCTTTGACTTTCTTGCCACCGAATGTCGCATCCTGATAAAATTTGACCTCGGTCGCTTCGTCCGCGCCCGTTCTCCATACTTTTCCGTAAGGTTCCAGTTTACCAAAAACTTCTCTTCCTTTCAAAAACGGGCGGCTATACGAGACTTTCACCAAAGCCTTTTCACCATCTTTCCGGTCATGCGCAAAGTGATCCGGGAAATAAGCAATATCACGCGGACTTTTATCCAAAGGCCTGAATTTCTGCGCCTGAGCAGCAAAAGCGATCAAGATAAATGTCAGAGAAAGAAGAATTTTGTGTTTCATACAAGTTGATTTAGTTGGATTAGTTTCTGATTTGGGCAATTTCGCTTTTTATAATGGTGCCTGCATTTAAGCTGTATATCCTTATAACGTCTAAGCCATCATCTTCCCACTCAAAACAGGGCGGGAATCTTTTGTTTTTCCCAGGATAGCCAGGCTGCGTTTGAATTCAATGATTACGTTGTCGGCTTCGAACTTGCAGGTTACGGTTTCGTAGTGGGCGGTTTCGATGAAGCGCCAGGTCATTTCGAATGTGTTTTCATCGACCCAAGCTCCGTTGCCTGCTACTTTGGTCAGCTTTTCACCGGGAACAGGCGTTAGTACGAGCTTCAAAGGCATAACGGAAAGATCCGTTAACCCGACTTTCCAGTTACCCAACCCATTCACGACCAAATGCTCCCCCTTATCGTCGTACAACCGGAACAAGCACCAGCCTTTCGCGAATTCAAAGGATACTTTATTCACTTTCAAACTGTTATCGGCTATTTTAAAGCTTTTATTGGTAAGTTTTGTCGCCAACTCGGCGGTTGGTTTCCCAGGCGTCAGCGGCAATGCGAGTGATGTTAATTTCTTTTGAAGTTCCGCCTGTGTATCCTTATCCGACTGCACGCGAGCCGACTTCACAGATGCAAGAACGTGGTTCCAGACGTGGTCGAGAATGGCTTGCATATCACCTGTTTCGCTGGTAATTGCCACCACCATATCCTCCTTCGGCATCACTATGCAATACTGTCCGTAAGCGCCATCGCCCCGGTAAGCATCGTTCCGGCAACGCCAGAACTGGTAACCGTAACCTTGCAGCCAATCGTTTTCTTCCGGTTTCCGGGCTCCGCCTTTGGACATAATGTGAGAACGCGTGGCTTCTTCTACCCAGGCTTCGGACAAAATGCGCTTGCCGTTCCACTGGCCCTTCTGCAAATAAAGCTGGCCGAACTTGGCAATATCCTCGGTCTTGACCCTCAGTCCCCAGCCTCCCGTATTGATGCCGTTCGGATCCACTTCCCAATCCGGATCGTCAATGCCCAGTGGTTCGAAAAGACATGGCGTCAGATATTGCAGCAATGTCTGGCCGGTGATTTTCTGGATGATCGCGGACAGCATATACGTTGCTGCGCTGTTGTATACAAAGAATGTCCCCGGCTCATGTTCCACGGGCAAGGATAGAAATGCTTTTGCCCAATTCTTTTCCTTGGATTCCCTGACAGGCCCGGTGGCATCCTTATCGTGCCCGGTAGACATGGTAAGCAGATCTTTTACCCGCATCGCGGCCAGATTCGCACTCACTGTTGCCGGTTTGTCATCCGGAAAGAATGATAGAACTTTGTCTTCAACACTTAACTTCTTCTCTCCTACTGCCAATCCGATGGCCGTAGAAGTGAAACTCTTGCTCAGCGAATACAGCGTATGCTTCATATCAGGCCCGTATGGAGCCCACCAACCTTCCGCAACCACTTTTCCCTGGCGTAGGATCATTAAACTGTGCAAATTGAGCTTGTCTGCCTCCACAGCGTTGGTGAAATCCAGAATATTTTTAGCCGATAATCCCTGCAATTCGGGTGAACTGCGTGGTAAAGAACCGGAATGTAATGTTGCAGCCCAGGCCGATGCCGGAATCGCGCTGATTATGCCTAATTGTAATGCACCAAATCCAAGTTGTTGTAAAAATTCCCTGCGATTGTAAGACATGTCTATGGAGAATAAATGTTCAGAAAAGTCAAATGGTCGGGTGGCTGCGGACTGGGCATGGACGATTTGTCTGCGGTAATGGTATCTTTGTGCTTACAAAAATATTTTTGACCAACTGCGCAGCACTTTATGTCTTTCGAATCGCTTGGCTTGTCCGAACCATTATTAAAAACCATTGCCGAACAGAATTATACTCAACCTTATCCGATTCAGCAGGAAGCAATTCCGGCTATTTTGAAAGGAAATGATGTGCTGGGCATTGCCAAGACTGGTTCGGGAAAGACGGCCAGCTTCGTCCTGCCGATTTTGGAATTATTTCAAAAAAAACCGGCAGCTGCGAACCGGCATATTTCTGCATTGGTCCTGGTGCCTACGCGCGAGCTTGCGGTGCAGATTGCCGTTGTTTTTCAAACATTTGGCGAAAGGCTTCCACGGAAAGTGAAGACGCTGGCTGTTTATGGAGGTGTTTCGATCAATCCGCAAATGATTGGTTTGCAAGGTGTTGAGATTCTGGTGGCAACGCCCGGCCGGTTAATTGATTTGCTGTCGCATAAGGCGCTTAATATCTCAGAAACGCAGATTTTAGTCCTGGATGAAGCCGATAAAATGTTGAATCTTGGCTTTGCAGAGGAAATGAAGGACATCTTTTTCCTTTTGCCCAAAAAACGCCAGAGCATTCTGTTTTCTGCCACATTAGGAGAAGAAGTTGACCAGATCAACAAAACGCAGCTCCGAAACCCGGTGCGCATTGAGATTGAGGAAGAAGAACAAAACCTGGATCTGATCAAGCAAACGGGTTATTTCGTTGATCCGGACCGCAGAGGACCGTTGCTGAGATATTTAATCAAAACGCAGGAAATGAAGCAAGTGCTGGTATTTGTGTCGGCAACCAGAACGGCTGATAACCTGGTTGAAAAGCTGAATAAGAACGGAATCCAGGCGATGGCCATGCACAGCAAAAAAAGTCAGGGCGCCCGTACGGAGGCTTTAAACAAATTCAAAGCAGGAAAACTGACCGTGCTTGTTGCCACAGATCTTGTTTCCCGCGGGATCGATATTCAGTTTCTTCCCTATGTGATCAATTTTGAATTACCCAGATCGCCAAAGGATTATGTGCACAGAATAGGCCGGACGGGCCGGGCAGAAGCGTCGGGAGAAGCGATTTCCCTGATCTGCCCGGAAGACGTGCACCATTTCAAGATTATCCAGAAGAAAATGGGCAAGCGCGTTGAAATGCTTGAATCTTATGATTTGGAATTAATGGGTTACTGAGCCGCCTTGGTCTTATTTTTTGCCGCCAGTTCTATAATCTCTTTCTTGCTGCCCGACCAGAATGCAATTTTCCGGCGGTTGAATGTATACGTCACCGCCACAGAGTCCCCGAAACTGATAATGGCCGGATAGGAATATTCGTCTTCCTTTTTACCCGTTGCAATGTCAATGCGATCCGTCCAGTTTTGACCATTATCATATGACATGATCAGTGAAAGCGGCGATCTCGAACCCCAGTCTTTATCATTCGGGTTGTAAGCGAGCACCAGTGTTCCGTCGGGCAGTTTGGCCAGGTCAATGCCGCTGTTCGGGTTAGGAAGCGATGTTTTCTTGATCGTCGACCAGGTTTTTCCGTTATTAAAAGAATCGCTTCTGCCGATCACGCCGCCCGTTGTTCTTACCAGCATATGCACAGTGCCGGGCTTGGATTCCCACAATGTAGGCTGGATTGCGCCTTTTCCTTTTATTTCTGTTGTATCAATTTTAAAGTAAGGGCTTGCTTTCCAGGTTTTACCTTTGTCCGTGCTTCTGTCTACAAAAACTTCCCAGCGATTTACTTCATTGGACGCGCCGGCCAGCCAGTCGCCATTGGACAGTTCGATCAGCTTGTCTTTTACAGGCCCTCTTCCTCCTTTATCGCCTTTTACCAACTCATAGGCATCCGACCACGTTTCACCATTATCAGTCGAAGTCTTAACCCAGGTTTCCCAATGCGCAATTTCTTTTCCTACTTTGAAATATAAAATAATTTTACCGTCCGAGGTTTTTTGCAAAACCGGGTTCCAATGTGCGTCTTCGCGGATTTTGGCCACTTCTTTGGGCGCACTCCAGTTTCCCGGCTGACCTTTGGAAACCCAAATCCCTACATCCGGATTCTTTTCCTCTGTCCCACCAAACCACGCGATCAGATATTGACCGTTATCCAGCCTTACCAATGTGGATGCATGGCACTGCGCAAAATCCCGTTTATCTCCAAAAACAAATTCCTTATCGCTTGCCAGTGAATCCTTCAACTCTTTATTCTCATTTTCCGCTTTGTCCGAACTTTTCGAATTACAGGAAGTCAGCATGACGGAAGAAAGCAAAAGACCGGTTAACAGGCCGGCACACAGGTTTTTTGGAATGCGCATAGGAAGTTGAAATATTGATGTCTGAAAAATGTACGTAGGATTGGGCGGAACGGGCTATTATTTGAGCAATTTCTTTAACTCGTCCATCACCATGCCCGGCGCTTGCTCTTCGTATAAAATGCGGTAAACGGCACTTGTTATGGGCAGGCTTACCTGGTGGATCTTGTTCATTTCGGTAATGCTTTTGGTAGCATAGTAACCTTCCGCGATCATTTTCATCTCCAATTGCGCCGCCTTGACGCTATATCCGCGGCCGATCATATTGCCAAAAAGCCTGTTCCTGCTAAACTGTGAGTAAGCCGTCACAAGCAGATCTCCCAGATATGCGGAAGAGCTCATATTGCGTTCGCGCGGGTCGAGGGCAGTAACGAAATTCCCGATTTCCTGCATGGCATTGGAAACCAGCACGGCCTGAAAATTATCGCCGTAACCCAGTCCATGCGTTATGCCGCAGGCCAGCGCTACAATGTTTTTCATCACAGCCGCATATTCAACGCCGTAAAGATCGTCGAGCGGGTTCGCGGTCACGTAGCGGCAGGTCATCAGTTTAGCAAAATCCTCCGCGCTCGGACATTCCGTGGAAGCGATCGATAAATAGGATTGCTTTTCCAAAGCCACCTCTTCCGCATGGCAAGGGCCGGCTATCACACAGGTTTCTTGCAGGTCAATGCCGTATTCTTTGGCAACCCAGTCCGTAATAAGCATATTCTGGTCCGGAACCATGCCCTTAATGGCCGAAACAATCCTTTTTCCCTGCAAATGTTTCGAAGAAAGATCGCGCAATGCTTCCTGAATAAATGCGGCGGGAACTGCCAGGATCACGTAATCAGCACCTTTGACGGCTTCTGTGGTCTTTTCAAAGACCTTCACTTTCTTGGGAGAAAGCACCACGTCGCTCAGATAGCTGGGATTATGATGGAATTTACGGATATGCTCAATGTCTTTCTGGTTTCGCAGCCACCACCGGATCTGGACGTTATTTTGTTCACAAAGGATTTTGATCAGCGCAGTTGCCCAGCTGCCCCCTCCTATCACGGCGATCTTAATGTTGTTTAAAAGACTCATTTTTGAGGCCTGAAAAGGTGTTCAGGCATAAATTGGATATGAATGAATGTTTTCAAAAATGAGAAGATTTTGACAGAAAATAAAAAATCCTTGCAGCAAAGCCGCAAGGATTTCTTTTTTAACCTAAACTAAATCGAACTTATTACACTTTTACAACGTATCAGTTCGCGTTTTCATTTGATTTCTTACCGTCTTTTTTCACTTCTTCTTTCTTTTTTTCTACCAAGTCGCCGTTCTTCAGGTTTTTGGACACCGCAATGTAAGGCCCGGAAATAATGGTATCGCCCGGTTTAAGGCCGGAAAGAATCTCGATATTCTCAAAATCGCTGATGCCTGTTTTCACTTCTTTCATTTCTGCCTTACCATTCACATCCACAAACACAACTTCTTTGATCGCTTCCTCTTTCTTAGGCTTTTTCTCATCCTCTTCCGGAGCCTGCTCTGTCTGCTCGCCGGGGCGCGCACCAGCGGCAACGGGAGGCGTGCTGTTCCGTGTGGTTACAGCGGCTATTGGAACAGAAACCACACCATTTTTACGTTCCGTAATGATCTCAACCGAGGCGGTCATGCCCGGTTTGAACGGGTAGGATTTTTTAGATTTGGAAACCATCAGATCCGCAAAGGACTCATTCAATATCTTCACCTTCACTTCAAATTCGGTCACAGCATCGGCAGAGGCACTGGAAACGGCTGATCCTGTGGAAGCTGCGGAAGCCAAGCCGGCCGCTGTATTTGCAATCTCCTTGACAATCCCCCTGAACTTCCGTCCGGAGGCGCTATATGCGTCTACATCTATTTCGGCCGTGTCGCCCAGTGCAACCCGGACAATGTCGTTCTCGTTCACATTCACACGCACTTCCATGTTGCTCAGGTTGGCAATGCGCATCATTTCGGTTCCTGCCATTTGCGAAGTTCCTACCACGCGTTCACCCGCTTCTACATTCAATAAGGATACAACCCCCGTTACGGGTGCAAAAATGCTCGTTTTACGAAGGTTTTCTGCTGCATCCTTCAAGCTCGCCTCGGCGCTTTTAATGTTGTACAATGCGGCCGAAACATTGGCTTTCGCAGATTCAACATCCTGCTGCGCAACACCGAATGTTGAGGCAAACTGCTCGTAATCAGCAGCCGAAATCACCTTATCATTATATAGTTTTTTGTTTCTGTCAAAATTCGCCTTCGCTTGCAACAGCCGCGCTTCGGCTTGGGAAACCATTGCTTTTGTCTGTTCGTAGTTGGCTTTGCTGGAATTGACGGCTGCCTGTGCGCGGGCCATCAAGGATTCATAGTTGTCGGGACGGATTTTTAATAAAAGTTGCCCTTTCACCACCGAATCGCCTTCCGCAACATTCAGGCTGATAATCTCACCTGAAACGTCCGGGCTGAGCTTAACTTCAACCTCCGGCTGAACTTTGCCCGAAGCGCTTACGCGCTCAATGATATCCGTCTTTTTAACATTGGTATACTCAACCTCCGTTGCTTTGGGCTTGCCAATGTAACCGGCTTGTTTTGCTCCAAATAAACCTGCCACAAGAAGTGCGACAATGCCTGCTGTGATCCACCAGATCCGTTTCGAAGATTTACGTGCCATATTTTACTTTGTTACAATTAATGTTGATTGAGGATTAGAGGCATTAGGCTAAAAATGAAAGCCTTTTTTAAAAATCCGATAACGGACGATTCATATAAAAATCAAGGATCTTGGTCCGGAAAACGTAATCATATTTAGCCTGAACAAGATTACCATTCGCTCTGTCCAGATTTGCCTTAGCAATGTTGTATTCCACGGAGTTGATTGCGCCAACATCAAAACGAACCTGTGAAACGCGGAATGTTTCCTGTAATGCCTGCACCTGATTGGCCGTTGCCGAGTAACGCTTGGCTGCATTGTTCATATCAATGTAAGCCTGCTCCACATTTTTACGGATCGTCAACTGAACCTGCTGCGCCTGATATTCATAGGTTTTTTGCTGAATCTTGGCATTGGCAACATTGTATTTCACCCTGAAATTGGTAAAAATCGGTATGGTGAGGTTGAGGTTGACAGCCGAGTTTCGGTTGAAGTTCAATTGATCCAGATAGCGGAAAGTCCGCATTTCCCCGTTCTGAGTTCTTATTTTCTGAACGAGTGGGACTTGTTTATTGTCAATAACAACATAGTCGGTCGGGGAAATCACATCTGTAATCGTGAAACCCGTTCCATCTCCAACGAAACGTTCATCGGGCGCAGCACTTGAAAATGCTGTGTAAATCCCTCCGTTTAATGTTAAGGAAGGTAAAGCTGCGCCTTTTGCCAGATCAATGTTCGTTTTTGCTGCTGCAATGCGTAATTCCGCAGCTTGCATTTGTGGCAGATTACCGAGGGCTACTTCAAATATCTCCTGGATCGTGGCATCATAAGCTTGCAAAGTTGGGTCAGCTACCTGGATCATAACCACGTTAATAGGCTCACTGCCGGGCATATTCATAAACTGTTTCAAATTCAACTTCGCAGTTTCGAGGTTGTTTTCGGCATTAACCAATGTGAGCTCGTCGTTAGCAAGCTGCGCTTTAAGGTCGAGCAGATTGCTTTCTGCCAATGTTCCTGCCTCAACGAGTTTGGCAGTCCGGTCGACTTGAAGCTGGGAAGCTTCCACTTGCAGCCTCGCCACTCCGATGAGCTCAATGTTGGTCATCACTTGCAGATAGGACAATGCAACATTCAGCATAATGTCATTCCGGGCAGCATCCAGGTCTTTGGCGCTTGCCTTGTAATTTTCATTATTGAACTTGATATTATTTTTAATCTGAAAACCATTGAACAATGTAAGCTGCCCGCCCAGCTGATAGTTGTTCGAGTTCACATTCTGCTGCACAAACTGGTTGGTAAAAGGATCGATATTTCTACCCGAACTGAAACCCTGGCTGGCGCTGAAACTAATGCTTGGCCAGCGCTGCCATTTGGATTGGGCGTAAATGTTGCCGTTGGTCTGAACGGTAAGCTCTGAAATTTTTATGGAAGGATTGGTTTCCAGCGCAATCCGGATGCAATCTTCGAGTGAGTAAGTGTTGGCTGCCTGGCTGGTATCTTTCTGTGCGAAGGCTGTGTTTCCCGCAACACATACACAAAATACAATAAACAGCAGTGCGGATTTGCGTAACGATTTCAACATAAGCAGGTCAGAGTTAGATAATCAATATTAGTGTTTACCAGAAAAAACAGCCATCCATTTTGTACGGACGGTTGCATAGGAAGGGTAAAGGGCAATTCGTGCAGAGGTGCAAAAAATCAGTGAAAAAATAAATATCCCAGCCATATTCCGGCCAAAACGCCTATTAAATCAGCAATTAATCCGGCCACGATGGCGTAGCGGGTGTTCTTAATGCCTACTGAACCAAAATACAGCGCAACAATATACAAGGTCGTATCTGCCGAACCTTGAAAAATACACACCAAACGCCCAACGAATGAATCGGGCCCGAATTCCTTCATGGCGTCGATCATTAATGCCCGCGCGCCGCTTCCGCTGAGCGGCTTCATGAGTGCTACGGGCAATGCATCCGTGAAATCGGTGTTCATTCCGGTTGATGCAAACATCCATTTCAGTCCGTCGATCAAATAATCCATCGCTCCGCAAGCCCTGAATGCGCTGATCGCAACAAGCAATCCGACCAGATAGGGAATAATGGTTACGGATGTCGTAAAACCACCTTTTGCTCCTTCGATAAATGTTTCAAACACATTGATTTTCCGATACATTCCCCAAAACAGAAACCCTGCCACAACGCCGAGCAGCACCGAATTACCCACGAAAATGGATACCGTTTCAATCTGTTCTTTGGGAAGGCCGGATAAATACCACAGCATCAGCGCGATAATGGTCGTGATGCTGCCAAGTCCGAGCATGACAGTCCTATTGAAGAGGTTGATCTTCTGCCAGGCGGCCGTGATCAGCATGCTCGTTACCGTTGTAATGTATGTGCCCACGACACAGGGAATAAATACGTCGGAGGGGCTTTCCGCACCCAGAATGGCCCTTTGTGCAATGATAGAAAGCGGAATGATTTGCAAGCCTGAGGTATGCAAAACCAGGAACATGATCTGCGCATTGCTGGCCGTATCCTTACTTGGGTTCAGCTCCTGCAAACTCTGCATGGCTTTTAGCCCGAAAGGCGTTGCGGCGTTATCCAACCCCAGGAAATTGGCGGAGAAGTTCATGATCATCTGTCCGTTTGCCGGGTGATCTTTGGGAACCTCGGGGAAAAGTTTGTTAAAAAAAGGCCCTATAAACCTGGCGAGCGCATTAATGATCCCTGCTTTTTCACCGACATTTAGAATCCCCAGAAAAAATGTCATCACGCCGGTAAGCGGCAAAGCGATGTCCATCACCGCAACTTTGGCCATTTCCAGCATTCCTTCCGTAATTGCCTTAAAACTCTGCACATCACCGGTAAGGATAAATTTCAGAAGCGCAATGATGAAAGCAATGACAAAAAAGGATACGAAAATGTAGTTTAACGCCATAGTAAAAGTCCGGGGTGATAGGCAGGATTGGTAAAGATTTGTTTATTATGCCGAAAGTAAATATTTTATTTAATGCAAATAACAAAGGTATATTGCAAAGTAGTATCAGCGTCTCCAACCAAATTGTGAATCCAATGAAGTATTGCAGCCTTTTTATCCTGCTCACCTTATTTGCCTGTAATTCCAATACCAAAAATGAAACCAAAGACGCCCAGGGAAACGAGATCGTAAACGACACCATTCCTGCGGAAAGAAAAGTGGTCGAAAACAGCCCGGTGGCGAGTTATAGCGAAAAAGTGAAAGATCCGCTCAACGACTGGCGCTTTTCGGTGGACGTGTATGAGACGAAATCGACTTTTGATTTTTTGGTTAAAATAAAATACAAGGAACTGGACGCTGAGGACAACATTAAGATCCCGAATTTCGGCATTATGCCCAAAGTGGAAGTCCGCAAGGGAAAAGAAGAGCAATCCTGCATCATTGGTTTCTTGGATAAGGCGGGTGAATTTAAAGAATACAAGCTGGTTCAGGTGAAGAATCAGGAGTTGAAGATTTCCACCATTAAGCATTACGCAAGAACATTGTATAAAAAGAAGAAATAAAATTTAAAAAGCTTTTAAAACGCAAAAGAGCCTGATATTCAGGCTCTTTTGTCGTTCATTATGTGAGAAAAAAAAAATTAATTCAACACAACCCGCACATGCTCCCCGGCTTTCTTATTGTGAATAATTTGCAAATAATACGTGCCTCTCGGCAGATCGCTCACCGGAATGGAAATCGTCTTTTTATCATTCAAATCGTTGGTTACGACAAACTCCTCCGCTGAAACAGATTTCACTTCCTTCGTGCTTGCTTCGCTGAAAAGCTTCACCATTTCAGGCAGCACGTCGTTTTCAACTTTGTTTTCAAATGTAATGTAAATGAAGTCCTTGGCTGGATTGGGGTAAATTTCATAAACAGGCCCATTTTCCAAACAATTGTCCACGCATATCGTAACACCTTTCTTCACCGATCCAAAACAGTTGCTCGCCGTCACATCCACGCCATAGCAATTATTGACATAGGAATTGAAGTAAGCCGTGCCACCATTCGAGTTGATGATCGTATTCGCAGGATCGGAGGTGGTCCAGACGCTGAACTTCGTTTCCGGCTCGCTCGTGTAAGCATTCAACGAAACGCCCGCGCCGTTACACATGAAATCCGGAGACCCGCCACCATTCTCTGTGACCAGCAATGCACCCGGCAAAGGCGCACTCCTTTTCACCTGCACCGGCGTACTGTAAGCCGTAGTAACCCCACAAACCGAATTCGTAGCCGAAACCTTCACCGTCCCATCACTCACGCCCGTCAAATGTGCCATATTCGTACTCCCTGGCGAACTAACCGTTATCCCACCAGAAGCAACCCAATTATAAGAAGTCGTATTACTCGCCGAAGCCGTAATGTCCTTCGGAGCACAAAGTAGGATTGGACCGGAGTTGATCGTAGGAACTGTCGGGAGCGGGCGGGTGATGGTAAGCTGCGAGGAGGTTGCCAGCCCCGGAACATCGCTTCGGCTAGCAACCACTTTAATAACACCGCCAGAGCCTGCAGCCGGAGTCACCGTAATTGTATTTCCACTGCCGCTGTGACTCCACCCGGCAGGATAAGACCAAACATAACTTGTTGCATTCGTCACAGCAGGAACCGAAACCGTAATCGGCGTTTTGCCACAAGCCAGCTGATAACTGCCGGCATAAGCAATGTTATTGATCTTAATGCTGCCTGGCGTGCCTAAATATTTGATTGGGATTTCCATAATGATGGATTTCCCTGCTGGGCAAGTTGAACAATCAACGCCCTGACTAGGTACAGCTGATGTTACTTTAATTTTTCCCTTACCATTAAAATTGTCCCATTTGACATCAATGTAGTACTTTCCATCTCCTTCATATTTTGAAGGATTCATGCCATACCCTCCCAAAATAACTCCATTATTAACTTCCCAAGTGTATTTGCAATTCACACCTTTGTTGCAACTTGTAAAGGGCTCGATCTTAGTTTCATATCTGTAAACTTTTGGTCGGGAAGTGCATATTGGCAGTTAGTATTTGCGGCATTGCAGACTATACTCATGTCCTGGCCGTACGTTGAAATAGTTATGCGAAATATTGCCAATAAGAAAGTTGCGAAAGTGTTCGTGTAATTTCTCATTTTTATTTCTAGTTTACAGGTGATAGGATATGTTAATTACTTTAAGCGGATTGAAGGAAGTGTAGATATTTTTACTTTTCCACCTTACAAAATTGTCATTTAAGTCATGTGCGCGCGAAGCCTCAAATTTGACTGAAAAGGAGGTTTCGGCAGATACAGATAGACGATTTAGGATTCTGTACTTTAGTCCTATAAAAGGGTTGAGTCCAAGACCGTATATTCTTAATGGATATGACGTCTGCTTATGGTCGGTGTAATTATTTATTGAAGGCTGCAAGTCAACACCATAGAATATTTGTTGCTTTCCTGAATTGCGACGAAACTCATATCCGACTATTGCTACCACATTGAACGACTCATCCTTGACAACAGGGCGATCAATTGGATTACCCAATGTATCCGTGAGAAACCAATCTTTGGTTTTCCGAGAATCATGATTTTCTAGTGAAAACCGGAATGCACCTTTTTGTTTTGGAGAATATCTAATCATTAGATTGCTAAAAGCCCCGACCCAGCCGTGTAAACCAATATTTACATCCCACTTGTAGTCCTTAAATTCCTTACTCGCTTTTTTTGTTGTCTCAGGAGGTTTTTCCTGTCCATATACATGAATACTCAGCCAGAGCGTCCCGGCTAGAAGAAGGATAAATGTTCTCATCATGACTTTTAGATGTTTATTTGATTGATACAAATAAAACATCCATTAATCATACAATACGCACCAAAAACCCAGCTTCGTTCCTACAAAAACCCAGAAAAATCAGCGTTTGGCTTTTAGTTTGCTTACGTAATTTTCGGAGATTCCGAGGTAGGAGGCGATGTACTTTTGAGGGACACGAAGGAAGAGTTCCCTGGATTGCTGATGGAAAATATTGAGCCGCTCCTGCGCTGAGTGAAGCCGCATTTCGCGAAGCCGTTCTTTATCATGAAGGCCGAAACGCTCGGCGATGATCCTGCCGAGATGGCACATTTCCGGATGTTTGGCGTAAAGATTATACAGATCTTTGCGTGATATGCAAATGAGCTGGCAGGGTTCTAATGTCTCGATGTATTCCCTTGAAGGAATCTGGCAGACAAAACTTTCAAAGGCAAGAAAGAAATCGTTTTCGCTGGCAAACCATTCGGTAATTTCCTGACTCTTCCCAAGCTTATGGATAATGCAGCAGCCACGGGCGAGCCCGGTTTTAACGAACCAAAGTTTGTCGCAAATCTCGCCTTCGGAGAGCAGCAGCTTTCCTTTTGGCACATGTATCAGTTTGAACGCTTGCAGGAAATCCGAATAAACGGTGTCACTTATAGGGGTTAATGCCCCAAGGAAGGAAAGTAATTGTTTAGGCATAAATGGCATAGTGTGTCGTAATAATTAAGCAAGAATAATAAATTTTCTTGCTATAACGCAAAATAGCCCGGAAATTCCGGGCTATTTGCATTTATTACAATTCGTATGGTCACGCCTTAAAAACCTCGTCCATCTTCTCCCGAATGGTGAGTAACCGTTTCCGGTCGCCGCCGGCAACTTCTGCCGATGCCCAGCCTGAGTATCCGATTTTTTGAAGCGCTTTGTTTACTTCGGGCCAATTATTATCACCCTCCATAAACTCAACGTCGAACCCTTTCCAAAGACCCAGGTCGTTTTGTTTTTTAAAACTGAATTCTTTCAAATGGAGCTTTAAAATGCGCTTATTCAACGCTTCGATCCAGGAAGCCGGCCAACTGTAGCGAAGCACATTTCCAACGTCAAAATACCACCCTACCATGGGATGCTTGAAATCATCGACATACTTTGCAGCTTCCAGTGGACTTAGCAAAAATTGGTTCCAAACGTTCTCAATCGCTATTTTGACACCTGTTTTTTCCGCTATGGGAAGCAGTTTACGAATCTCGGCCTGTGACCGTTCATAGGCTTCTCCATAAGTTACAGTGGCATTAACCACACCTGGCACGACCAACACGGTGCTCCCGCCATATTCTTTGGTGTCCCACAACGCTTTTTCAATGGACTTGGCGCATTCTTCCCTTTTCTTCGGATCGGGATCCGATAATGGCAGCTTCCAGTGCATTGAATTAACAGTGCCGGGAATCAGCAAACCGGTTTTATCTCTGGCCGCAAGGACCTCCTTCATATCCAGTTTGTCTGGAGAATCCAGCTCCACACCGTCGTAACCAAGATCCTTTAACAATTTAAACTTGTCCATTACAGACAAATCCTCTTTTACCATCCCCCACATCAGGCTCTTTTTCACCATTGGTCTGGCCAATGAACTAGCAGACGTTAAGATGGGTGACCCCGGATTTGTTAGCAGTGATGCATTAGCAGCCGATGCAGTGCCAACTGTGGCAGCACCAACCGCAACGCCGGTTGCGGCAAGCGCTGAGTTTTTCAGAAAATTTCTTCTTTGCATAAAATATTATGAAAACGCCGTGATACCAGGTTTAGCAACTTCAACAACCGGCGGCTTCATATCGAAGCTGTAAGTGTCCGGACCTAATTTTTCTGTTGAGTTCATTGCTTCATCCCAGGTTACGCGCTTTCCTGTGTACGCAGCCATTCTTCCCATGATAGCGATCAATGTGCTTTGCGCCATGAATTCACCATCATTTACGTGCTTACCGCTACGGATCGATGCGAAAAGCTCGTTGTGCTCAGTTTGGTACATATCATTCTGTGCACCCGTGTATTTCCATGGATTTTGTCCAAAAATTTCATGCACGTTTCTTGCGCAGTTTACCATAGCGCGACCTTTTGTCCCGATCGTTTCTACAAGATAACTGTTTTCGCAATTGGCTTGCTGCCTTGAATGGTGGAAACCTTTTGCGCCGTTTTCATAATCGTAAACCACTGAGAAGTGATCGAAAATGTTACCGAAAAGGGAATCCGTGCGAACCTGACGGCCGCCCGTTCCTACTGCCGAAACTGGCAATTTGCCGCCCATTGCCCACGACATCATGTCAATGCTGTGCACAGCCTGCTCTACGATGTGGTCACCGGCAAGCCAGGTGTAATAAGTCCAGTTACGCAATACATATTCTGCGTCCGTCCAGCCTTGTACGCGCGGGAAAGACCACAATGTGCCTGTATCGTAAGTGTTATAAATCGCAGAAATATCACCAACGGCGCCATCCAAGATCTTTCCGAAACTCGCACGTTTTGGCTCATGATAGCGCCAGCAGAAGCCGGACATTAAGGCTACATTTTTTTGTTTGGCCAATTTAGCCGCTTCCAAAACCTTGCGGACACCGGGTGCATCCACCGCCACAGGTTTTTCACAGAAAACGTGCTTGCCTGCATTGATTGCTGCTGTCAAATGTTCCGGACGGAAATGCGGAGGCGTTGCAAGGATCACAACGTCAACACCCGAATCAAGCACCTTTTTGAAAGCATCAAAACCTACGAACTTATGACCTTCGTCCACTTTCACTTTCGCGCCGTGTACTTTGGTCAGGTTATCGAATGAAGAATCTAATTTGTCTTTGAATATGTCTCCCATTGCGTGGAGAACAACATTAGGATCTGCTTTCAAAGCTTGGTTTGCTGCACCGGATCCGCGTCCGCCGCAACCGATCAAACCTACTTTCAGCGTTTCGGCATTAACGCCTGCAAAGGCACGGTTTGGATTAAGAATAGTAACAGCTGGTAATGTGCTGCCTGCCAGCGCAATGCCCGCCATTTTCAGAACATCTCTTCGAGAAGTACTCATTGTTAATTAAGGATTAGGTGATAGATTATATGATACATACCAGATCTTTCGGAGCAATAAAGATAGAAAAATCTGTTATTTTTCCAGCAAAAGGGAACCAAAAAATCATTTTGCGTGCTCGATAACACACAAAATGTTATAACGCTGGTTTTGATTTTTGTATACATTTATATTCCGAAACTTCTCATCCCTCTATGATTCACGATAATTTACTATTAATCATTTCCCTGCTTTTCATCGTTTCAATGCTCACCATGCTGAGCGAAAAAATCGGGGTCTCCTATCCTATCTTTCTGGTAATCGCAGGCTTACTGATCAGTTTTATTCCCGGAATGCCGCATATGCAACTGGAACCCGACTGGGTTTTTCTGATATTCCTGCCCCCGCTTTTATACTCCGCAGCATGGAATACTTCCTGGAAGGATTTCTGGGAATCGAGGCGGCCGATCGGTTTGCTTTCAATTGGCCTGGTGGTTTTTACAGCGACAGCGGTCGCCTATCTTTCGAGCGCAATTATTCCCGGATTTACATTGGCAATGGGCTTTTTGCTTGGCGGTGTTATTTCTCCACCGGATGCTGTGGCTGCGACTTCGGTTTTACAGGGACTTAAAGTTCCGAAACGGGTGGTTACCATTCTGGAAGGGGAAAGCCTGGTGAATGATGCTTCCTCACTGATTGTGTTCAGGTTTGCGCTGGCGACCATTGCTACGGGTGAATTTGTACTCTGGAAAGCGGAAGTCAACTTTTTTGTAGTGGCCGGGATGGGCATTGTGGTAGGGCTTGTGATCGGGCACATTCTTTATTTTGTACACAAATATTTTCCAACTACGCCAAGCATCGATACTGCGCTTACATTCATTACACCTTATATGATGTATATCGCGGCAGAGCATTTTGAATACTCGGGCGTGCTGGCCGTTGTAAGCGGCGGGTTGTTTTTGAGCTTCCGTGCCCACGAAGTTTTTGCTTACCAGTCGCGTATGCAGAGCACTTATGTGTGGGAAACGGTTATTTTTCTGCTCAACGGCATTGTTTTCATTCTCATCGGGCTGCAATTGCCGGAAGTCATGATAGGGCTTCAAGCATACACATTGGGTGAAGTGATCTCTTATGCGGTCATTATCAGCATTGTTACCATTATTATCCGCATTATCTGGGTATATCCGGGAACATATTTACCGCATTTATTATCAAAAAAAGTAAGGGAGAAAGAAGCCAGGCCGAGCTGGCGGACGACATTCATTGTGGCTTGGAGTGGTATGCGCGGCGTTGTTTCTCTCGCATCCGCCCTGGCGATCCCGCTCACGCTTGATGGAAAAGCTTATCCGCACCGAGACCTGATCCTGTTTATCACATTTGTAGTGATCCTTTTTACGCTGGTTTTGCAGGGACTCAGCCTTCCCTGGCTGATTCGTCTGCTCAAAATTGAAGATCCGGGTGAGAACATGACCGAACAAAAAGCGATCATTAATGCGCGCCTGGCCACGGTGAGTCTGGAATATATGCAGTCCAACTATGAAGGTGAAATCTCACAATTCGAGCCTTTCAGACTTTTGAAAGACCGCTATGAAAAGATCATCGAGCTGGCCGACACGCGTTATCTGGATATCGACAACAATGCGACCATTGGTTTTGCAAGAGCTTACCGGAAAATGCTCGTGGAAATTGTGGGCATTAAGCGCGAGGAGATAAGAAAAATTCGCCGGGACAAGGTTTGTTCCGACGAATTGATAAGGACGAAAGAGAGAGAATTAGACCTGGAAGAAGCCAGGTTGAGAAACTCGGGCTGATCAATCCCAGGCCACTTCTATCACATAATTTTTCAGGTCAATGGTCGTGAAGCGCTCGCCATTCTGACGTTTCAATGCGATTTTACCATTCTGAACTTTGGCTACTTGTTGCGCCAGAACATCCTTCTCGGACTTCTTGCGGTAAATCGCTACCATTTGCTCGTCCGTATTCACATCTACATCACAACTGCGTCCTTTTGCATTGATAAGTTTTGCATTATCAGGCAAATAGGGCGCTTTTGCCAATGCCAGCGCACGTGAAGCCTGCGGCACGCCGTACCCTACAAAATTATTTCCGTATGGATACAAATGCGCCGATTTTTCAATCAGAGAAATCAGTTCTTTGTTGGTCAGTTTGGGATTTGCCTGTAACAAACAAGCTGCAAAACCTGTAATGACAGGCGCTGATAATGAGGTTCCATATAGCGAAAAGCAGGAAACATTAGGCTTTACATAAGATAAAAACTCAGGCCCTACACTGCTATAACCGATTCGGTTCCAAAGTTTTCCATTGGTAGCACCTACTGCCAGAACGCCTTTTGCATCAGCCGGGGCCGAAACTATTTCCCAGCTCTTATCATCACCTTCATTTCCGGCGGAAACAATCAGCATAATGCCTTTCCTATCCGATGCAATCTGTGCTGCCCTCGAAATAGCAGAAGTTTTACCGTCCATTTGGGAAGGGACATAATTTTCTTTTGGATCTGAAAATCCTTTGGCATAACCCAATGAAGTGTTGATCAGACGCACGCCAAGGCTGTCCATCCATTCCATGGCAGCGATCCAGTTATCTTCCTCGCCTCTGTATTCGCGCAATGAATAATCTGTTCTGGCCAAATAAAACTTGGCATTGGTAGCCATGCCATACTGGATCTCATCCTGAAAATCAACGCCGGCGATCGCTGCTAAAACCTCGGTTCCGTGCATGTCCGAAAACGATTCAGCAGTGCTGAAAAGCAATTCTCCGGCACGGCCCGGCTTTACATAATCGCGGATGCCCAGAATCCTTTTGTTCTTAAAAATCTGTGTGAGGGAAAGCGAAGAATCTGCGCCATAAAAACCAGCGTCGATCACGCCTATGGTCACGTCTTTGGCTGAAATGTTCTCTTTTGTAAAAGCATTGGCCTGAACTTGCGACATTACGGGTGCCATTTGTGCTTTTTCAATGGCTTTGGTGCGCGCAATGTAAAATCCGGGATCAATAGGAACCACTTCCTGAACAAAATCCAGCTCGCGCACTTTCATGGCCTGCTCGCTGGTCATAATGGCAGACACTGCATTCAGCCATTTGGAACGATTGATAATGCTGACAGATTGTTCGCGTAGTGCCCGCTCGTACTCGCCCTTTACAGGCAGGTCCATTTCGTCGGAAGCGACAAGACCTAGTTTGAGGCGGTTTTCAAGTGTTAATGCAGAAACAGCCGGTGCGGCGTTCAGGTCCTTGTTTTTGAGGTAAATCCAGTATTTCGGACTCGCCGACAAAATAAAAGGTGCAAAAACAAACGCAAGCAGAAACAATCTTTTCATGAATATGATCATAGTTAGGTTATATCAGTCAATCAAAAAAAGCGACGGATTTTTGCAAATTTGCCGCTCTACTATTGAACAAGATAAACGTAATTTTACAAATTAAATTACCAGTTACAAAATTTAACCCCTATGCGCTACGCCCCCATCGGCAAGGAGCTTTTTATAGAAAACCGCCGCCGACTTACCCAATTATTGAGGCCAAAATCCCTGGTTATATTGAATTCCAATGACCTTATGCCTACGAATGCAGACGGCACAATGGGTTTCAAGCAAAGTACGGATCTGTTTTACTTAACCGGCGTAGACCAGGAGGAAACAATCCTCGTCCTGTCTCCCGAACATCCCGATGAAAAGCTTCGGGAAGTCCTTTTTTTAAGGGAAACCAATGAAACTATTGCCGTTTGGGAAGGAGAGAAGCTGACCAAAGAGCAAGCCAGGGAAGTAACGGGCATCAAAACCATTTACTGGACGCATCAATACGAAACCATTTTCCGCAACATTGTTTTTGAAGCGGATCAGGTTTATTTAAATACCAATGAACACACCAGAAACGATTCTTTGGTACAAACGCGTGAGACACGGTTTATAAACGAGTTCAGGGAAAAATATCCTATCCATACATTGGCAAGGCTGGCTCCTTTAATGCACCAGCTGAGGGCTATTAAGCAGCCCAAAGAAATTGAGTTGCTTCAAAAAGCATGTGACATTACCAAACTCGGTTTCGAACGGTTACTAACATTCGTAAAACCTGATGTTCAGGAATTTGAGATAGAGGCTGAGCTGCTCCATGAATTTGTCCGCAATCGTTCCAAAGGCTTTGCTTACCAGCCGATCATAGCATCGGGTGCTAATGCGTGTGTGTTGCACTACATTCAAAATGACCAGCCGTGCAAAGATGGTGACGTGCTTTTACTGGATGTTGCGGCCGAATATGCCAACTACGGAGCAGATCTGACGCGCAGCATTCCGGTGAATGGCCGCTTTACAAAAAGGCAGCGCGACGTTTACGATGCGGTTTTGCGTGTTTTCAAAGCGGCAAAGGGAATGTTGGTTGCAGGGAATATCTGGGATGAATACCATCTGGAAGTCGGCAAAATCATGGAAAGCGAACTGATAGGGTTAGGCTTGATTACCAAAGATGACATCGCCAAACAAGATCCCGAAACGCCTGCCTACAAGAAATATTTCCCGCACGGAACTTCCCATTTTCTGGGTCTGGACATTCACGACGTAGGCAACAAATACCGCCGTTTTGAGCCTGGAATGGTGTTTACATGTGAGCCTGGAATTTACATTCGCGAGGAAGGACTAGGCATTCGCCTGGAAAATGACATCCTCATCACAGAAGATGGTAACCGCGATTTAATGGCACATATTCCGATTGAAGCGGAGGAAATTGAGGAGATGATGAACAAGTAAATGATTGCTTTTTGTTTTGTAGATTTGGTGCAGTTATTAACACACTAAAATCATCACATTACATGGGTTCTATTCAGGAAGCTAAGCGCTACATTGACAATGCAAAAGAGATTCTTCGCGACAAAGCACGGAAGGAAGACGGTTACTATCAGGATTCCAAATACGTAAAAATGGCCGGTCACACGGCTTACACCGGAATTCTGGTCGCGCTGGATGATTTGCTTGGCAAGAAAGGGAAAGGGCGAAAAGATGTGGATTGGTACAAACAGCATCTTTCCCAACTCGACAAAAAAGCATTAAATGCATTCCTGACCAGTTACCAGGTCCTCCATCTGGACATGGCTTATGACGGAGCCAAAAGCGCCAAACTTGCCGCGATTGGGCTAAACGAAGCTGAAAAAATCATCTCCTGGGTTGAAACCAGAAGTGAGGCAGCCTAGCATTGTAATAAGCATTAGTAAATCAAAAGCCGGGAGATTTAGCGTCTTTCCGGCTTTTGGTTATTTAACAACCTTTGGTTTTAGAAAATGGAGTTTTTGCCCGAAGACATTTATAAGCTGCTAGCTTCCTTTTTGCTGGGAGCTGTGATCGGTATGGAACGGGAATACCGGAGTAAGTCGGCGGGGCTGCGGACCATGATCCTGATTGCGGTGGGATCGACATTGTTTACAATCCTTTCCATTAAGATCAGTGCAGATGCGGGAAGAATTGCGGCGAATATTCTGACAGGGATTGGCTTTATCGGTGCCGGGATCATCTTCCGGGAAAATAACCGGGTCGTAGGCATTACAACGGCTGCCATTGTCTGGGTGACGGCGGCGATAGGAATGGGCATCGGTGCTGGTTTTTACGGGGTTACCATTGCCACATTCGTTATTTCAGGGCTATCGCTGGTAATCCTCGCCCCTATCCAGAAATTCATTCGCAAAAAAAGCCAGATCCGCAGTTATAGAGTCGTATGCCCTTACCAGAAAAAGACGCTGAAACTGTACGAGGAACTGTTTAAAGAGCATGACCTGACAATCCTTCAGGGCTCGCAGAGCCGTTCCGGCGGACAAATCACGGGAAACTGGACATTACAGGGCTCAGAAAAGAAACACGATAAGCTGACGCATCATTTGCTGAATGACCAGGGGATCATTGAATTCGATTTCTGATCCGTTTCCAGCAAGAGCGGGAACATTAGATTTTAATTAAAAACACATATAAAAACCCTTCTCATACGTCTTTTTAAAAGCGGGAAAGCGTTATAACCCGGTGAAGGGAAACTTTATAGTTAAAAAAAACTTTATCATTAATATAACCCACATTCAAGAGTGATTTACAAAGCCACAACCCGCGTAAATCGGAATTTTATTGCTTCGTTATGTCCGATATCATAAAACAGAATCTTTGGGATATCATCGTCCTCAACACCTCTGAATCTGAGGCTGAATGGTTACAAAACAGAGCTGCGTCGAGCCGGATGGATTTGATGACGGCTTTCGTTGCGGCACCCAGGTTTCTTTCCAAAAAGATCATTTTCATAAATCAAGATCAGCAATTTGCGCTGAATGCCGAAATCCCCGGATTTTCGGTGGAAGGCTGGTCGCTGGTCCGGCTTGCAAGGGTTTGGTTACTTACCCAGCTTGATCCTTCGGACAAAGAGGAGTATGTCAAAAACATTGAAACGCTCTTCGACACGGCTGAAATGAATGAACTGGTGGCGCTCTATGCTGCATTACCCGTGCTTTCCTACCCAGACCAATGGCTTTTCAGGGCCACCGATGCGGTCCGTTCTAATATGGGCTTCGTTTTTGATGCCATAGCATTGCATAACCCTTACCCCGAGAAACATTTCAGCGAACTGGCCTGGAACCAGCTGGTTTTGAAAACCATATTCAATGATAAGCCCATTCATTTCATAGAAGGCCTCGACAATCGTGCAAACGAGAAACTTGCAATGACACTTTCCGACTTCGCGCACGAACGGTGGGCGGCAGGAAGGAGCGTTCCGGCGCAGGTTTGGCGGCTGGCAGGCAGGTTTATGAATACAACATTACTGGCTGATATGCAGCATTTATTTGATTCGGAACAAGTTGAAGACCGCAAAGCTGCTGCGTTGGCTTGCAATGATTCCTCACTTGCCCCGGCTCATTATCTTTTGGCAAAATATATTGACCTTGAAAAATCGGTTAAGTCCGGCGCTCTTACCTGGGCCGATCTTGAACACTGACACCTAAACCTATGTGCCTTAACACTAACGATATAGCACCCAATCCTTCGCATTTTGAAGACAGCGAAGAAACGGCAACACCCGCGCACCGCGACATTGCCTGGAATGACTACAAAGACCTGATCAAAGGAATGCGCTTTTTTGACCCGCATATCCACATGGTTTCGCGAACAACCGATGATTACCAGGCCATGCATCAAGCCGGCATTGTGGCATTGATCGAGCCTGCATTCTGGGTCGGGCAGCCGCGTACGGGGCTTTCGAGCTTTAAAGATTATTACAGCAGCCTCGTTGGCTGGGAAAGATTCCGCTCTTCGCAGTTTGGCATTAAACATTATTGCACGATGGGGCTTAACTCCCGGGAGGCGAACAATGAGCCGCTGGCTGAGCAGGTGATGGAAATTCTGCCCTTATACATTTACAAAGAGGGCGTCGTAGGCGTGGGTGAAATTGGTTTTGACGACCAGACGCCCGCCGAAGAAAAATATTACCGTTTGCAGCTGGAACTTGCAAAAAAAGCCAAGCTTCCCGTGCAGATCCACACGCCGCACCGCGACAAGAAAAAAGGAACGGAACGCAGCATGGCCATTGCATTGGAACACGGCATCGACCCTTCGTGGGTGATCGTGGATCACAATAATGAAGAAACGGTTAAAAGTGTGCTGGACAAAGGTTTTTGGGCAGCATTTACCATTTATCCTTTTACCAAAATGGGCAATGAGCGGATGGTAAAAGTAGTGGAACAATATGGTCCTGAGCGTATTATGGTCAATTCGGCGGCTGACTGGGGCATTTCAGATCCGCTGGCCATTCCTAAGACGGCTGCATTGATGAAAATGCGTGGCATTTCAGATGAAACAATTCGCCTTGTTACTTACCAAAATGCGATTGATGCATTTGGCAAAAGCGGACAGATCGATGTGACTGATTTC
The DNA here is from genome assembly GCF_021390415.1 of Dyadobacter sp. CY327. Lineage (NCBI taxonomy): Bacteria > Pseudomonadati > Bacteroidota > Cytophagia > Cytophagales > Spirosomataceae > Dyadobacter > Dyadobacter sp. CY327. The sequence continues at coordinate 219,436 of NZ_JAJUXJ010000005.1, forward strand.
GAGTCGGGTTATGCCATTGACCATACTGAAAAGTTTCATGGAAACAGCATTTTGAGAGGCGGACAGCAACCTGTGCCGGCCAAAGATTCATTAGTTATTAATTAAAGTGAGCAGCATAAAACCCTATCTGCAGCTAACCCGTCCTGCTAATGTTGTAACCGCATTCACCGACATTTTTGCGGGAATGGCCATTGTACAATTTACTTTTTCAGATTACAACCCTGCCCTGCTGCTCATTTCAACCATGGGTTTGTACGGCGGCGGCGTGGTGATGAACGATGTTTTCGACGCCAAGCTCGATGCCGTCGAGCGTCCCGAGCGTCCTATCCCGAGCGGAAAAGTGCCGCTGAGATCAGCGACGATGATGGGTTTAACATTGCTTTTCCTTGGCGTGCTCGCTGCTACAATGTTTAGTGCATTAAGCGGGATGATCGCCATTGTGGTGGCATTGCTAACCGTGATTTACAACCGTTTCGCGAAGCATAGCCGGATTTTAGGACCATTAACAATGGGCATGTGCCGCGGTGGCAACCTGATTTTAGGTATGAGTGTGCTACCCGAATCGTTGCAGCAATGGTCCTGGATTGCCATTTTTCCAATCTTATACATTGGTGCTATCACGCTGATCAGCCAGGATGAGGTGCACGGCGGCAAGAAAACGACGCTTTACATTGCGGCGCTCTTATATATGATCGTGCTGTTTGCCCAGTTACAATTCGCTAATGAGCATGGCAACCTGCTGTACACATTACCATTTATATTATTACATGCCTGGCTCATATTCAGGCCCTTATGGAATGCAATGCAAAATCCCGTCGGGCCGTTAATTGGTAAGGCAGTGAAGGCGGGCGTTATTTCTCTTATAGTGATGAATGCTTCGTGGTGCGTTGCCTTTGGGCTTTGGCCGCTGGCATTGCTGGTTTTGGCGTTATTGCCCTTATCAATGCTTTTAGCAAAGGTTTTTGCGGTAACTTAGTGTTAAAAATTTCTTTTTTGCGTGTTCAATGTCGATTTCAATGCAAACCATACAACAGCGTTTCCAGGTAGAATACAATTATTCTGTATTCTTTACCGAAAATTTATTTGATACCAAAAACCCTTTGCTTCAAGACTTTTTCAACCAATACACCGAGCAGGGCTTCCAGCGCAAGGCGTTAGTGATTGTGGACGAGGGGTTTGCTCAATATCATCCCGATTTATCCAACCAGATCCAGTCCTATTTTGCTGCATCGGTTTCCCATATCCAGCTTGCCCCGGAAATCATTATCGTGCCCGGCGGTGAAGCTTGTAAAAATGATCCGGCCCTTTTCGAAAGCCTTGTTGAGGCGGTTGACACTTATGGCATTGACAGACACTCGTTTATCATTGGCATAGGAGGCGGCGCGGTACTGGATCTGGTCGGTTACGCAGCCGCTGTTTCACACAGGGGCATTAAACTGATCCGCATCCCGACAACGGTTTTATCTCAAAACGATTCTGGTGTCGGCGTTAAAAACAGCATCAATTTCCGTGGCAAAAAGAACTTCCTGGGCACATTTGCGCCTCCGGTTGCCGTATTCAACGATCTGACTTTATTAAGAACGCTGGATGACCGCGACTGGCGGGGCGGCGTTTCGGAAGCGATCAAGGTTGCATTGATTAAGGACGCTTCATTTTTTGAATGGATAGAAGAACACACTTCCGCATTGGCAAACCGCGATGAGGCGGCTATGGCTTACCTGATCCATCGCTGCGCAGAAATGCACACGGACCATATAGCAGGCGGTGATCCTTTCGAATTCGGTTCTTCCCGGCCACTGGATTTCGGTCACTGGGCAGCGCATAAGCTTGAATTTCTGACTGGTTTTCAGGTGCGCCACGGAGAAGCGGTGGCGATTGGCATTGCGCTGGATTGTGTTTATGCTGCTAAAATCGGGAAGCTGTCAGAAACAGAACTGAACCGCATCCTGGATGTTCTGGGAAAATTAGGTTTTGACCTTTTTCATCCAAAACTCTCTGAAAACGATAAAATAAACCTGCGTAATGGCCTGAACGAGTTCCGTGAGCATTTGGGCGGAAGACTTACCATTATGCTTTTGGAAAAAATAGGAAAGGGCGTCGAAGTTCATGAGCTGGATGCCGACATTATCGCACAATCTGTTGATTATCTGGAAGGAACAAAAATCATTCATGCATTATGATCACGCCTTACGGACATTTAACTTATTGTAGCAACATTCATCCCGGTGAAAAATGGGCTGACCATTTCAAATCGCTGCAAGACAACATTCCATACATCAGGGAGCAACTGGCGCCCGGGCAGCCGTTTGGCCTTGGCCTTCGCGTTGCGAATGAAGCGTCTGTGGAACTGAGCAAGCCGGAGGTTTTGCAGGAGTTCAAAAACTGGCTTAATGAACAGGATGTGTATGTTTTTGTGATCAACGGCTTTCCTTATGGTGGCTTCCACAACACGGTGGTCAAGGACAATGTGCATACACCCGACTGGACAACGACCGATCGGTTAAACTATACAATCCGCCTTTTTAATATTCTTTCCGAACTGCTTCCGGAAGGAATGCATGGAGGCGTTTCTACGCCGCCGCTGTCTTATCGCTTGTGGTGGACAACGATGGAGGAAAATATCAATGCTACCGAGCAGGCAACCGATCACATTCTGCAATTGCTGGACGAGCTGATCGAAATTGAAAAAACAACCGGCAAGCTGCTGCATCTTGACATTGAACCCGAACCGGATGGCATTCTTGACAATGCCGTTGATTTTGTAAAATGGTATCGAGATGTGCTTTTACCAAGAGGAACTGCTTATCTATCAAATAAATACAATGTAACTTCCGAGGAAAGCAGGGGCATTATTTTAAAGCATATTCAGCTTTGCTACGACATTTGTCATGCAGCGGTGGGTTATGAAAATCCCGAAGAAATCCTGACTTCGCTGGATGAGGTCGGAATTCAGGTGGGCAGGATCCAGGTGAGTTCGGCGTTGAAGGTTAATTTTTCAAATGAAAAGGAGATCAAGCTCAAAGCGATTGAAACATTCGACGAGCCCGTTTACCTGCATCAGGTTGTGGCTTTGAATGAGGACGAAACGAAAACCCATTATCCGGACCTGAAAGAAGCATTAACGGACTGGAATGATAGGCAGAAAGAATGGCGCGTCCATTTCCACGTTCCGCTTTTTATCCATTCCTATGGCGTGCTGGAATCGACACAAGGCGATATCATTAAAACACTTGCTATTCACCGGGAAAAGCCTTTTTCGGCATTTTTGGAAGTCGAGACATACACCTGGGGCGTTTTGCCGGAAGATATGCAGAAACCCATTGGCGATTCAATCGTTCGTGAAATTGAATGGGTGAAGAAAATACTTAGTTATGAATAAAACAGTCGTTATTGACATCGTAGGTTTAAGTGCAAACCTGATCGGTGAACATACTCCGTTTCTTGCCAAATATTTAAAGAACAGGCATTTAACGCCGATTAAGCCAGTTCTTCCTGCCGTTACGACCACATCTCAAAGCACTTACATTACCGGCAAATGGCCCGCTGAAAACGGGATTGTCGGGAATGGCTGGTATGATCGTGAGGATTCAGAAATTAAGTTCTGGAAACAGTCCAACAAGCTTGTAAAAGGGGAAAAGATCTGGGACGCGGCCAAAAAGCTGGATCCGAATTTCACTTGCGCGAAGATGTTTTGGTGGTATAATATGTACTCAACCGCCGATTTTTCGGTAACACCGCGCCCGCAATATCACGCAGATGGCGTGAAAGCGCCCGATTGTTACGCCTATCCGCCCGAAATGCGGGATGAGCTGCAAAAAGATCTGGGGCAATTTCCACTCTTTAACTTTTGGGGGCCTAATGCCAACATTAAGTCTACAAAATGGATCGCAGACTCGTCGATGTGGGTTGAAAAGAAGCATAATCCAACATTAACGCTGATTTACCTGCCGCACCTGGATTATTGTTTACAGAAATTCGGGCCTGACTTTTCCAAAATCAGCAATGAGCTGAAAGAGATCGACGACGTGGTTGCGGAGCTGATCCAGTTTTACGAGGCGCGCAATGCCAAGATCATTTTACTTTCAGAATATGGCATTAATCCGGTGAGCAACCCGATCCATATCAACCGGATTTTAAGAAATGAAGGCTTGATTTCAGTCCGGACAGAACGCTGGTATGAATTGCTGGACGCGGGAATTTCAAAAGCATTTGCCACTGCGGATCACCAGATTGCGCATATATATTTGAATGATGAATCTGTGAAAGATCAGGTTATCAATGCATTAAAAAAAGTCCCGGGCATTGATCTGATTTTAGATAGAGAAGCACAAAAAGCATATCATATTGACCACGAACGCGCCGGCGACCTGGTTATTATGGCTAAGCCCGACAGTTGGTTTACCTATTACTACTGGCTTGACGACGCCAAGGCGCCGGATTACGCACATTTGGTAGATATTCATCGGAAGCCTGGCTACGATCCTGTGGAAATGTTTATGGACCCAAAAAATCCGCTGATTAAGCTTCGTGCCGGATATAAGTTAGCACGTAAACTAATGGGTTTCAGATACTTAATGGACGTTATCCCGCTTGACGCAACATTGGTAAAAGGCTCGCACGGAAGCATTCATGTTCCCAAAGAATATTATCCGATCCTGGTTACGGATTCTGCTCCCGAAAAATCCCAGATCGAAGCAGTAGACGTTTATGATGTGATCTGGAAGCATCTGACTTAAAACACTTTGCTGAAACAAATAGAGGCTCATAACGTTGTTAAATAAACTTCAACGTCATGAGCCTTTATTCTTTTCCAATATTCTTCCTTCTGTTATTAGGCGTCGCAACCACTTCCTGTTCCAAGGACAAGGACATTACAGAGGACCCCGGCACAATCGAAAACGCCGATACGACCCTTAAAACCAAAGATGCGTTCCCTGCCTTGAAATTTGTAGATCCGGTGGATATGAAGCAGATTCCCGGAGATAGCACCCGTTTTTTCGTTGTTGAGCAGTCGGGTGTTATCAGGGTTTTTCATAACAATGCAACTGTTTCAAGCAGCGCTGTTTTTTTAGATATTAAAAACAAAGTGCAGGATGGCGGAGAACGCGGTCTGCTTGGGCTGGCTTTCCATCCGGATTTCAAGACCAACGGCTTCTTTTATCTTAACTACACGGCCGGAAATCCTTTAAAAACCGTCATAGCACGCTACAAAGCCTCCACAGCCGCAGCTGAACGCGCCGATCCTTCCAGCGAAACGGTCCTGTTTACATTCAACCAACCTTACGATAACCACAATGCCGGCTCGATGCAATTTGGTAAGGATGGCTTTTTATACATTGCCACAGGCGATGGCGGCAGCGGCGGTGACCCGCAAAACAATGCGCAAAACCGTAAATCAATGCTGGGAAAAATCCTTCGTGTGGATGTCAACGGGACTGGAAAAGGCAATTATGGCATTCCGGCAGATAACCCCTATCCAGTAGGGAATAATGATGGTTTCCTAACTGAAATATATGCTTATGGTCTGCGGAATCCCTGGCGGATCAGCTTTGATATGGATAATGGTCGCCTTTTTGCCGGGGATGTAGGACAGAACAAGCGCGAAGAAATTGACATCATTACCAAAGGTGGAAATTACGGCTGGAAGCTCAAAGAAGGTGTGGATTGCTACGAGCCTTCATCCAATTGCAATGGGCAGGGCCTTATCGAACCGATCCATGATTATGTCCAAAGCAATGGCGACAGATCTATTACCGGCGGCTACGTTTACAGGGGAAATTCCATTAAAAGTTTGGCAGGCAAATACATATATGGCGATTTTGCCAGCGGAAGAATCTGGGCACTGGAACTGGATGGTGATAAAAAGAAGAGCAATGCCATGCTGTTTGAAAGCAAAGGTGCTATTTCTTCCTTCGCCCAGGATCTGAGCGGTGAGATTTACTATCTGAATTACGGCGAAGGCAAGATAATGAAGCTGGTTAACGGAAATTTAAATTGAAAGTTTAAGCGGTCATTCTATCTTTGCGGGATATCGACAAGACTTTCCAGGTTTCAAAACCTGGGAAGTCTTTTAACTTAAACGAAACAAAATGTCTAAGGTTCTGATCATTGGTGCAGGTGGGGTTGGAAGTGTTGTAGCCCATAAATGTGCGCTAAACAGCAATGTTTTTACGGAAATTATGCTGGCCAGCCGTACCAAATCGAAGTGCGATAAAATCGCTGCTGAAATTCAGGAAATGCACGGTGTCAACATTCAAACGGCACAAGTTGATGCAGATATCGTTGCAGAAACAGTGCTTCTGATCAAACGTTTTCAACCAAAGTTACTGATTAATGTTGCCTTGCCTTATCAGGATCTGACGATTATGGAGGCATGTCTGGCAACGGGTGTACATTATCTGGACACAGCCAATTATGAGCCAAAAGATGTTGCCAAATTTGAATACAGCTGGCAATGGGCTTATCAGGAAAGATTTAAAGAGGCTGGTTTAATGGCCGTTTTAGGCTGCGGCTTCGATCCGGGCGTAACGCAGGTTTTCACTGCATATGCCAATAAACATCATTTTGATGAAATGCATTACCTGGACATCATCGACTGTAATGCCGGCGATCACGGGAAAGCGTTTGCAACGAACTTCAATCCGGAGATCAACATCCGTGAGATTACCCAGCCAGGTCGTTACTGGGAAAATGGCGAGTGGATTGAAATTCCCGCTATGTCCATTCACAAGCCTATCGAATATCCGGGAATCGGACCGAAAGAGAGCTATGTGCTTTACCATGAAGAACTGGAATCCCTTGTAAAAAACTTCCCGACATTGAAGCGCGCGCGTTTCTGGATGACATTCGGCCAAGCTTATATCACGCATTTAAATGTGCTTGAAAATGTGGGTATGACAAGCATTAAGCCCATCAAATTCAATGGCATGGACATTGTCCCGCTTGAATTCCTTAAAGCTGTGCTTCCGGCACCGGATTCGTTGGGAGAAAATTATTCAGGCCAAACATCCATCGGTTGCCAGATCAAAGGCATCGAAGGCGGTGAAGAAAAAACCTATTACGTCTGGAACAACTGCGACCACGCCGAATGCTATCGCGAAGTGCGCGCACAAGCAGTAAGTTACACCACCGGCGTCCCAGCCATGATCGGCGCAATGCTGATGCTGACCAACGAAGAATGGATGAAGCCAGGCGTTTACAATGTAGAAGAGCTTAACCCGGATCCATTTATGGACTTGCTAAACCAGCATGGGTTGCCTTGGAATGAGCGAATCAATGTGCCGCTGCCGCATGAGTATTAATTAATATCCCCTGTCATGCTGAGCGGAGTCGAAGGCACGCTACTCCTTGGTAACGCGTCTTCGGCTCCGCTCAGGCTGACAGGGGCTTGATGTCACGCTCAGGCTGCCAGGGCTTTAACTACGCTTAGCATGACAGGGTCATATTACCCTACCCTTCCATAGTAATCATCGCTCTGGTACAAACTCCTCCTACCGGGGGATTGAACTTGGATACCCGGACTGTGATGTTGGCTACAACCGGGTAATGCTCCCTTATTTTTTCAATAACTGTAAAACCGATGTGTTCCAGCAGCTTGGCTGGTTCTTTCATTACTTTTGACGCGATTTGGTAGATCGTTTCGTAGTTCACTGTTTCGCTTAGCTTATCTTCTTGTGCAGCCTTGATGAAGTCGGCTGTAATGATGATGTCTAATGCATATTTATTTCCAATTCGTTGCTCCTCAGGATAATAGCCGTGGTATGCAAAGAACTCCAGACCTTCAAGGCTTATTGTTCCCAATGTATTCTAGATTTGATCAAAAAATGAACCTCCGGTTTTCTTCGGCTGGTTTTCAGGAACGCGTGGACGATTAACCGGCGTATTTTCTCTAACCCGCTCGTTTTCCCTTACTCTCTCCGTTTCTCTGTTTAGCTCCGCTTCGCGCTCGCGGGCTGTGCGTTGCAGCTCAGCTAATGCTGCTGCCGAATCCTCAGCTGCGGTTCTTGGCTCTTCTTTTAAGCTGTATGCAATTTCCTCTTCAACAGGCTCCGGTTCCGAGAAAGCTTCCGGCTCTACTTCAACGACTTCATTCAACATTTCCGGTTCCTCGTCTTCATAGGCTATTTGCGGAACAAATTCTTCTTCCTCATCCACCACGACTTCATCCTCCGCATCAACAACTTCAAATAACACCTCAGGTTCGTCATCCTGCAAAACCACTTCCGCCTCTGTTTTTGACGCTTCTTCCAATTGTGGAACAACTCTTGGTTCAGTCAGGAACGAAGCTTTCTTAGGAATTTCAATTTCAGAAATATGCTGCTTGATCTCTTCCATTTTATTTAAAACGGACTGCTTATCATATTTCTGCTCAAACCTTTCCACCGTTTCAATGGTGTTGTTGGCCAGTGAAGAAAGCTGCACAATCAGGTTATCCCTGAAATTCTCTATCGCACGGAAATCACGTTCCTGCAACTTCACCTCGGCAGCGAAATCTTCTTTGAAACGTTTCAGCCTGTCCTCCGTTTCACGGATGATCAGGTTCGTCCTGTTTTCGGCTTCGCTTACCAGATCATTGGCAGTTGTCCGGGATTCTTCAATTCGTTTTTCAGCATTTTCATTGGCTTCTTTTTCAATCAGCTTGCTGGTGTCTTCTGCCGCTTTTAATGTTCTGAACAGTGTAGATTCAATGTCTTTTAGCTTGCTAAGCTCCTTCTCAGCATATTCAAGCTGCATTTTCAAAAGACTGTTTTCGCTTGAAAAACGCTCCCATTCCTGGGACAACGAATTAAGAAAAGCATCTACTTCGTCCGGGTCATAACCTCTGAAAATCTTTTCAAAAGTGTGCTTGCGTATGTCTATAGCGGATATTTTCATGATGCAATCTATGCTTTGTTACTTAGTTAAAAACGGTCGTGTAAGTTAAAGATATATGGATCATTTTTCAAAGTATTTACCAATAATCCCATATTATAAGTATACTATTCAGCCACTTCCCAAACCGAAATCATCCGGTCGTCGCTGCATGAAATCAACTGGTTTTCATAGCTCGTCCAGAGCAGTTTGTTAACCGAAGTCCCATGCCCCGCATGCCTGGCACGGTCAATGATCTTTTTGAGTTTAAAAGTAACAGCATCCCAAACCTTTACCGATTTGTCCATGCTGCAGGAGGCGAATAATGTGCGGTCGGGGCTGAAACTAATGTCGTTGACCGCATATAAATGTGCCGGAATGTCTAAAACCATCCCATAGGCGTCATTTACGTCCCATATTTTGATGTGTGCGTCCCGGCCCGTTGTAAAGAGATATTTGCCGTCCGGTGAATACTTAACGGAAAATACTGAGTTACCATGCGATTGGATCGTCTTTTTTAACACAAAACCGTCTAAATCGAAGATATTGACATTAAAATCGCTGTCACCGACCGCAAAATCACGTGTTTCATGGTTGATTGCAATGGTCCGGATGCTCTTGCCGGAGACTTTAATGTGCTTTTGAACCGCAAAAGAAGCAATGTCCATGACCACAATTACACCGTCGCCCAATGCAATCAATGCTTTGTTGTCAAAAAACTGAATGTCAAAAATAGGCGCTGTGGTGATCTTTGAGGTTTTTTCAATCTTGTTTTCAGCAATGTCGAGCACCTGGATGCCTTCGTAATTCTGCCCGATCCAAAGTGCATTGTTTTCTTTTTCAAGACCTAATGCATATACCGACACCCCCACGCGGGCGACGAGATTTCCCAGGTCGGGTTTATTAAGATCCCATTGAATTACAAAACCATCGCCGCCAGCAGAGTAAAAGCCATGAGAAGTGTTGTCAGAAATAATTGTATAAACACTGTCTCTATGACCGGAAAAAGTATCTACTTTGCGAATGTTCATGCTTTACTTGCGATAGGGGATTGAGCGTCAAAAATAGAAATTGTAAACAGAATAATTATGCCGCTCGTTCATTCCGAAATGATCGAAGAGTCCAGTACGCTGCTGCTTTGGGAGCTTACCGAAACTGAAACGGAGCTCAAAGAAACGCTGGGTTATGCCTATAATGCGGATGAACTTTCAGCGATCACGCATCCGCAAAAATTGCGTGAGTGGCTGGCCAGCAGGCTGCTGATCAAGATTATTGCTGAACAATTTGACATTAATTACATCGGGACTTACAAGGATGAGCACGGCAAGGCGTTCCTGATCGATAACGATTCGCACATTTCCATCACCCATACCAACGATTTTGTTGCCGTTGCCATCAATCCGCCTGCGGCTGTAGGCATTGATATGGAGAAAATGGATGCGAAACTGCAGCGCACATCCAAAAAATATCTATCTCAACCGGAATTTGAGCATGCCGGCGATGAAATTGCACTCCTATGCATGTATTGGTGTGCAAAAGAGGCGCTATATAAGTTATATGGCAAGAAAAAGGTCAGTTTCAAAGATTCCATTTATATAGAACCTTTTGACAAAGACGCACTACTATTAAAGGGCAAGCTGACAGATCTGGGCAGGGATATCGAGGCAAATATAACTGTCAGGTGGTTTGATCAACATTGCCTGGCCATTGCATTATAGCCTACAAATCAGGCATATCGTCCAATGTGGATTTCAGGATCTTCTCAATTTCCTTTATTTTATCCTGCTCACTCGTTTTTTCGTATGATAAAATCAAGTTACGCAACACCCGCTGCACAATTTCGAGGTTTGTGCAAGGCTGGTAAAATATTTCCTTTGACTTAATATTAAGCTGCGCGATATAATGGTCAATGTCTGTTTTGGAAAAAATAATTCCCCTGTTAAAGACATTGATATAAAACTGCGTCTTGTCGTTTTTGTAAGTCAGCACGAATAGATTCGGCAGGTTCACGCCATAAACAGGCATTCCCAGCTTTCTGGCTATTAAAAGATAGATAACGCACAATGTGATCGGGTTTCCCCTCCGGCTTTCCAGCACAACATTAACCATAGAATTGGAAGGTGAGTGAAAGTTCTTGGTATTCGCCGCGAAGTTCATCACCCCAAAAAAGATGCTGTTAATACGCTTGATCTGGTCCACAGCATTCATTTCTTCCTGAAACTGGATCCATATGTCGTAATAAAGCTGTTCAATCGTGGTCCGGAGTTTTTCCATGGAAAGGTCCGGATAATGGTAAGTCGAAATGATCCACATTCCTTCCAGCAAATCCAGCGCACCGCCATTTTTCCACGATTGCAAGCGCTCAATCATGATGCTCAGCTGCAATTCGTGTATCAACTCTTCTATTTTACGCTGCAGAATCGGGTTGAAGCTTTCCTCCCACTCGGTTTCGAGAAATGGTATGACATTGCCACCCAACGACAAGATTTTCCCCTCCACATGCTGGCTCACTTCATGATCTTCGTCATCAAGCAAGGATATCAGTGCTTTAATTTCTCTCTGGTTCATTTTCCTCAAATCTGCATTTAACAACCAACGGATAAATAAAAACATTTTTTTTTTATGGACATCAAATTTTCTACTTTTGCCCGGAAAAAAAGCTGGCTAACGGAGCAGATTTTGAATGTTCAGATTCTATTTTTCCACCATCTATACCACAATATTTTTTTTAATTAAGCAAAGAGCACATGAAAATTCTTGTTACGGGAGGAGCCGGCTTTATTGGTTCTCACACTGTTGTTGAACTAGATAAAGCAGGATTTGAGCCAGTCATCGTCGACAATCTCTACAATTCAAATCTCGGCGTTCTGGAAGGGATAAAAAAAATTACCGGCAAGGATTTTCCGTTTTATGAAATCGATTGCAATGATTCTGAAAAGATCAAGGCGCTGTTTGAAAAAGAGAAATTTGACGGCATCATTCACTTTGCTGCTTATAAGGCCGTTGGTGAGTCGGTTGAAAAGCCGCTTAATTATTACGAAAACAACCTGATTTCCCTGCTTGTTCTATTGCGTGCGGCTCAGGAATTTAAAGTGCCCAATTTCGTATTCTCTTCATCGTGTACAGTTTACGGTCAGCCAGATGCGATCCCGGTAACTGAAAACACGCCCCGCAAACCTGCCAATTCACCTTACGGTAACACCAAGGCAATCGGAGAAGACATTATCCGCGATTATGTGTATGCCAAATCCGGTGTAAAAGCAATCTCACTTCGTTATTTCAATCCCATCGGCGCGCATGAATCATCCTTGATCGGCGAGCTTCCGAATGGTGTTCCGAGCAATCTGGTGCCGTTTATTACGCAAACTGCCGCCGGACTTCGCAAGTCACTTACCGTTTTTGGAAATGATTACGACACGGCGGACGGAACTTGCATCCGCGATTTTATCCATGTTGTAGATCTTGCAAAAGCGCACGTGAAAGCACTTGAACTTTTGGATGAACAACAAGAAACAGACTACTATGATGTCTTCAATGTTGGAACAGGAGAAGGTTACACGGTTCTTGATCTGATCAACACATTTGAAGAAGTGAATGGTGTGAAACTGAATTATACCATCGGGCCACGCCGCGAAGGAGATGTTGAAAAAATCTACGCGCAGTCTGATAAAGTGAATAATGTAATGAAATGGCATGCCGAAAAAACCATGGCGGATGCTTTGAAAGACGCATGGAATTGGCAACTAAAAATAACAGCTCAACAATGAAAAAGATCTTAATCACAGGTGGTGCAGGTTTTATTGGTTCACACGTAGTGCGCCGTTTTGTAAACTTTCATCCGGATTATCATATATACAACCTCGACGCCCTGACCTACGCGGGTAACCTTGAAAATATAAAAGACATTGAAAATGCGCCTAACTACACATTTGTAAAAGGCGACATTGTTGATGCTGAATTCATTGACAAGCTCATTAGTGAAAATGATTTTCATGGCATTGTTCACTTAGCGGCTGAATCACATGTGGACCGGTCTATTTCCGATCCGATGTCATTTGTTATGACCAATGTGGTGGGAACCGTAAATCTTTTGAATGCGGCCAAAAAAGCATGGAAAGATGATTTCACAGACCGTCGTTTTTACCATGTCTCTACGGACGAAGTTTATGGTGAATTGCACGATCCGGGCACATTCTTTACTGAAACAACAAGTTACGATCCGCGTTCGCCTTATTCGGCCTCGAAGGCTTCTTCGGACCATTTTGTAAGGGCTTACCACAATACTTATAAATTGCCGGTTGTTATTTCCAATTGCTCCAACAACTACGGACCAAACCATTTCCCAGAGAAGCTGATCCCGCTGATGATCCACAACATTATTCAGCAAAAACCACTTCCTGTTTATGGAAAAGGCGAAAATATCCGCGATTGGCTTTTTGTAGAAGACCACGCCATTGCTATTGACGTGATTTTCCATGATGGCAAAAACGGCGAAACCTACAACATCGGCGGCCATAACGAATGGAAAAACCTGGACCTTGTCCTGTTGCTTTGCAGCATTATGGATCAGAAACTGGGCCGCGAGAAAGGGGAAACCGAAAAATTGATCACTTACGTGACAGACCGCGCCGGCCATGACCTGCGCTACGCGATCGACGCCACCAAACTCTCTAACGAACTTGGCTGGAAACCTTCGCTGCAATTTGAAGAAGGACTTGAAAGGACCGTAGATTGGTATCTGAGCAACCAGGAATGGCTCAATAACGTCACTTCGGGCAATTACCAGAAATATTACACCGAAATGTATTCGGACAGATAGTTCACCCAGACGCGTAGTCAGCAGGGACAACTCATTAATTTACGCTTACCAACGATCTCATAATGAAAGGAATTATTCTGGCCGGTGGATCCGGGACCCGTTTGCACCCATTGACATTGGCAGTTAGTAAACAGCTTATGCCTGTTTATGATAAACCAATGATATACTATCCGTTATCAATTTTGATGTTGGCGGGGATCCGTGAAATACTGATCATTTCAACACCCCACGATCTGCCGCATTTTGAGAAATTATTAGGAGATGGCAGCCGCCTGGGTTGCGAATTTACCTATGCCGTGCAGCCAAGCCCGGACGGACTTGCTCAGGCATTCATTATCGGTGAAGATTTTATTGGAAATGATAAAGTTGCCCTGATTTTGGGCGACAACATATTTTACGGTTCAGGACTTTCACAGTTGCTTCAATCCAACAATGACCCGGATGGCGGCGTGATTTTCGCTTACCAGGTGCATGATCCTGAGCGCTATGGCGTTGTGGAATTTGATAAGGCCAATAATGTGCTTTCGATCGAAGAAAAACCGGAAGCTCCTAAATCCAATTACGCGGTTCCGGGCCTTTATTTCTATGATAATGATGTGGTGGAAATCGCCAAAACGATCCCTCCTTCCCCACGTGGCGAGCTGGAAATTACAGACGTTAACCGGGTTTACCTGGAACGCGGCAAATTGAAAGTTGGCGTTTTGAACCGCGGGACTGCCTGGCTCGATACGGGAACATTCCAGTCATTGATGCAAGCCGGACAGTTCGTCCAGGTGATCGAAGAGCGCCAGGGCTTGAAAGTGGGCTGCATTGAGGAGATCGCTTACCGGATGGGCTTTATCAATGCAGAACAATTGCGTGAAATCGCCAAACCATTGGTTAAAAGTGGTTATGGAACCTATCTGGAGCGCATTGTTGCCAATGTCTGATTTCACGGTCACATTGCGTTTAGTCAAGCATTAAGATAAGATGAAGTTTCTGGCAGAGGAAATTGAGGCGTATTCCCTAGCACATACGGAGGATGAGAGTGCATTGCTGAAGTCTTTGAATCGGGAGACGCATGCAAACATTCTAAATCCGCGTATGCTGTCCGGGCATCTTCAAGGCAGGTTTTTGTCGATGATATCCCGGATGATCCGTCCGGACAACATTCTCGAGATCGGTACTTATACAGGATATTCTGCGTTATGTCTCTGCGAAGGACTGAATGCAGGCGGTAAGCTGATCACCATCGACATTAATGAAGAGCTGGAAACTTTCACGCGCCGCTTTTTCGCCCATTCTCCTTTCGCCGATTCGATTGATTACCAGATTGGTAAAGCAACCGACATTATACCAACACTGAACGGGACTTTTGACCTGGTCTTTATCGACGCCGACAAGATCAACTACACGAATTACTTCAATCTTTGCATAGAAAAAGTGCGGACTGGAGGTTTTTTAATTGCCGATAACGTACTTTGGAGCGGCAAGGTAATTCAGGACGATATCAAAATTGACAAGGATACTCAAGCGTTACTGGACTTCAACAAGATGGTTCACGACGGCAGCCGCGTTTCCAACATTCTGCTTCCTATCCGGGATGGGTTGATGATTCTCCAGAAATTATAATTCACAAAACACATTCAGCCAAGCATTTACAATTTATGGCCAGGACTTTCATGAATAACATCAAGTACATTACAGTTGCCTGGATGCTGCTGCTTATTGCCAACAGCAACGTCATTGCCCAAGCTTACCCGGAGATTCCTTCCAGCATTTCGTTTGGTGGAATTAATGTTAAGCTGGACAGGAGTGCCCAGGACATTATTGAAGAAGATGTAAAAAACCTGATGTCCAATAAGAAGTTTTGGGAAGAAAAAATGGACCGCGCCGTGCTTCATTTTCCTATCGTCGAGGGCATATTAATGGATGAAGAAGTTCCTATTGACTTTAAATATCTGGCCGTTCAGGAAAGTTCTTTCCGCCCGGACGTTGTGTCTTCTTCCAATGCGGTGGGTTACTGGCAATTCAAGCCGGAGACAGCGAGGGAGTTGAATTTGCGGGTTGATAATGATGTAGATGAAAGGAAAAACATCAGCGCTTCCACACACGCGGCAGCCTGGTATCTGAAAAAGAATAATCAGCAATTTAACAACTGGGTTACAACACTTTACTCCTATTATCAGGGAGCAGGCGGTGTAAAAAAGGTGGTTCCGGCGGACTGGGCGTATGCTCGGGAAGTGACATTGACAGGGAAAACAGACCGCTATATGCTGAGATTTTTTGCACATAAAATCGCGTTGGAAGCTGGTATTGAGAAATATAAAACAGCTAACAAACTAGTGCTTCTCGAAGCGGATTATGGCAAGGGTAAAACACTTGATGATATTTCTGCATCATTGGGCGTCTCTTCTACTGATCTAAAAAATTTCAACAGGTGGCTGACGGACGATAAAATCCCCAACGACCGCCAATATCTGGTAACCATCCCGGTTCCGGCCGATCAGCTTGCTTCGGTTCGTGAAAAATTATCATTGCCACCTCAGCAAACCGCTGTTGCGTCTGTTTATGAAGACACCGGCTACCCTGTTTTGAAAAAAATGCCTGCAAATTCATCTGATCCTAATGGTCCGGATTTGTATGAAATTAATGGTTTAGCCGGAGCACAGGCACGCGCCGGTGACAAGCCCAAAACATTGGCAAAAGCTGGCAGAATGAGCGCACCTAAGTTTATGCGCTTCAATGATATGGTTGCCGAAATGCAGCTGATTCCTGGTCAGGTTTATTATTTGGCCAAAAAACACAAAAAGGCATCCACACCATTTCATACAGCCAGACCCGGCGACACCTGGCACAGCGTATCCCAGCAATACGGTATCCGTCTGGTAAGCCTTTTAAAATACAACCGCACAACAAGCCGCAACTATCCGATCCAGACCGGTCAGGTTTTGTTTTTGACCAAAAAGAGACCTAAAAAACAGCCGATAGAGATCATTGCACCTCCACAACCATCACCTGGCAAGAGGGATTCGGTTATTGCTAAAAGAGAGGATGTTATCGCCGCCGCGCCAGCAGCTAATACTAATGTAATTCCTGACAAACCCTCGGGACGGAAAAAATATACGCCTGTGTTGGTTGAAAAGAAAGAAGAAACGGCCAGCGCACCAGCCACAGCGAATCCTCCGGTAACGAATGCGCCGGTTGCAGCTGCCACGCCTGCTGCTGCCAACATTCAGACGAATCCAACCGTAAAAACCGCTACGAACGTGCCTGCGTCAGTTCCTACCGAGCCGGTGAGCCAGCAAGCGGGTGATCGCGTTGTGATTATTACGCAGGACAATGCGGATACATCTTTCAAATCGGCCGAGGAAAGGCCTGTGGCTACTTCCTCGTCTCCTTCGAAAGTGGTGACGCCCAACGATACGCGTGCTACTTCCGAAACTTCGGTTTATATGAAACAAAGGGCTGCGGCAGAGGAAAGAGCTGCGAGAGAAGCCGCTGCGGAGACAAAAACGGCTGCACCGGAAAAGCCGGCTGCAACAGAAAAGGCTTCGTTCCATACCGTGCAATCGGGCGATACGTATTTTAGCATTGCCAGCAAATACAACCTGACATTAAGAGAGCTCATCGCTTTGAATAAAAATACACCGGGCAGATTGGTCGTTGGCCAGCGGCTCAATGTAAGCAAGGGGGCGCCTGCGGAAACAGCTAGCGCTGCGCCAACAAGAGAAACGCCTGCCAAAACCACCCAGGAGCCTGAGAAAATCACAGTCGTGCGCACAGAGCCAGCTGAAACATTCAAAACACCCGAAGAGATCAAGCACGAAACCCGCACAGCGGCCAGTTCGGGAAGTGAATATCATGTGGTGCAGGGCGGACAAACCTATTACAGCATTTCGAAGGCTTACGGCTTGTCTGTGAAAGAATTATATGACCTTAATGATCTGAATGGCGCTTCTCCGTTGAAGTCAGGACAGCGTTTAAGAGTTAGAAGAACGGATTCAGAAGCGCCTGCTGCTGTTGCTCCATCGTCAGGCTCGCGTTCCTCGGGAACACAAACGCATACGGTGGCTGCCGGTGAAACACTCTTCCGCATTTCCCAAACTTACCACACAAACGTGGAAGACATTAAGCGACTAAACAATATGTCTGGAAATAGTGTTATGGTGGGACAAAAGCTAAAAATCCCGCAACAATAATTGATATGATACTCATTGACAATACATGTATTAGTGATGACATTGAAGACCAGCTGTTTGTCTGCAATCTGGACAAATGCAAAGGTGCTTGCTGTGTGGAGGGAGATTCGGGTGCGCCGCTGGACGAAGATGAGCTTGCTATCCTCGATGAGATCTACCCGCACGTTGAGCCCTATCTGACACAGGCAGGCAAAGATGTCATTGCGAAAGAAGGTACATATACCAAGGATTGGGACGGCGACTATGTAACGCCTATCATTAATGGAAAGGAATGTGCTTATGCCCTATATGACGAAAGAGGCATTTTAAAATGCGGCATCGAACAGGCTTATAACGATGGGAAAATTGCTTACAAAAAGCCCATCTCCTGCCATCTGTACCCGATAAGGGTTACTAAATACGAACAATATCACGCGCTGAATTACGATCGCTGGGAAATATGCAGTCCTGCGTGCACCTTGGGTGCGGAACTGGGTGTTCCGGTTTATAAGTTTCTTAAAGATCCGCTCATCCGCGCTTATGGGCCGAAATGGTACAATCAGCTTACGCAGGAAATAGAGGAGCGCAGAGAAAGCCGACTAAGAGAGCATGAAGCAGGGAAATGATTTTTTCACTGATGTTTACGATGTAGTAAGGCAAATTCCGGCTGGCCGAGCTACCTCCTATGGTGCAATTGCCGCTTACCTCGGCTCCAAACGCGGCGCCAGAATGGTGGGCTGGGCCATGAGCAGCGGATATACCGAACACGGGCTTCCTGCTCACCGGGTTGTGAACAAGCAAGGGGAATTAAGCGCGCGGCACCTTTTTGAGACGCCTACCACTATGCAGGAGCGACTGGAAAGTGAGGGCGTGGAAGTGAAGGATGGCCGCATTCAGCACTGGGAAAAATACTTTTGGGATCCTGAAAAGGAACTTAGTTAACAAAAGAAAGGCTCTTCATCCATTTCGGACAAAGAGCCTTTTCTATTTTGAACCTTATGTTATTGCAGGGAGATCAGTTTCTCGCTGGTGCTCTTGATTTGCACTTCTTTTACCAGTTTTTCTTTGTTATAAAACAATTCAAAGTAGTAAACTCCGTCATTCATTTCTTCCAGATCAAATACGCGGCGGTATTTTGCATCATTGTTATCAAAAACTTCGGAGTAGAAGACGTTTCCGCCTTTGTCCTTCAAGATGATTCTCAGTGTTTCGTCAGCTGCTTTGTTTACCGAAAGTTTAACCTTGTTTGTCTCTCTTACTTTGTAAAGAGCAGCGTCAAAAGCCACTGCATTTGCAGCAGTCTTTTCTTCATTATTTTTCTTTTTGTCTGTTGTAAATGATGCAAGAGACAAAGTGAGCGCCAGTGCGCAGAACAAATTTGAAATGTTTGAAATTTTCATGGCTAATATAGTTTTCTTGTTATGACCGTACATCTGCACAGTTGAACTATATATAAAAAAGGATGTGCCAGGTCCATTTTCAAAGAAAACTTCACTGGCACATCCTTAATATAAGCACCTATATTTCAGACACTTAAAATAAGTTCTAAAAATATCACAAGTCCATTCCCAACTTTTAAAGCTGTTCATAACCGAACATTACCAGGTAAAACCGAACGGTTTAGAAGTTATACAAAACCAAGATTATATGGTTTACCCTGATTTAGAACAACGTTTAAATCTCTTATCTCACAAGAGGATTTGGGGTGTATCGTTTCGCTTTGGGATCATGCAGCAGCCACAGGCCGATGAATGTAATCAAGCCATTGATGATAAGCCGTTCAAAACCGAATTTATAACCATTAAACCACTCAGCAGAGTGATCATTGATAATGTAGGTAATAATGGGTGCTAAAATGCAAACCAGCGGAACCCATTTGTCTTTGACAGGTCTTTTTAGAAATGCGCCGAAAGAGAATAATCCCAGCAAAGGTCCATAAGTGTAACCTGCCAGATCAAACACCGCGGTGATCACTTCCTTGCTGTTAAGCTTATTGAAAATCAGGATAACCAGGTAAAATACTACCGAAAATCCGACATGCACCCAGAATTTAATGGTCGAGCGCTGCTCTTCCGGCCTTTTTTCAATGTTCATGAAATCGATGCAGAATGCTGTGGTCAACGCAGTCAATGCAGAGTCGGAGCTGGCATAGGTCGCTGCCGTAATGCCAAGCAAGAATGTGATGCCAACAACCAGACCTAAGTGGTTCAGGGCCAACATCGGATAGAAATCATCCGATTTGGCAGGTGCCGGAATTCCTTGCGCTTCCGCATATACGTAAAGCAGCGCACCGAGTGACAGGAACAAAAAGTTGACGATCACGAGCACAATCGTGAACCAGAACATGTTCTTCTGCGCCTCACCAATGTTCTTACAAGTCAGGTTTTTCTGCATCAGATCCTGATCCAGACCTGTCATAACAATGGCAATGAAGACCCCGGCAAAGAACTGTTTGAAAAAGTTCTTTGGATCATTCGTGTCCCAATAGAATATCTTGGAATAACCGCTCGTCTGAACGCGGTTCCAGATGTCGCCGAAACCATCCAGATTAAGCTCGCTGGAAACGAGCATAATGGTCAGAATAACGGCTGTTATTAGGAAAAAGGTCTGTAATGTATCTGTAACAATAATGGTTTTGACACCGCCTTTGAATGTGTAGATCCAGATCAGGAAGATGGTTATCGCCACAGCCACTTCAAACGGAATCCCTAATGGCTTGAACAATGCGAGCTGCAAAACTTGTGCTGCAACATAAAGCCTTACTGCTGAGCCAACTGTACGAGAAAGTAAAAAGAATCCCGAGCCTGTTTTATAAGACCAGAAACCAAACCGCTGTTCGAGATAGGAATAAATGGATATGAGGTTCAACCTGTAATAGAGCGGCATCAGCACTGTCCCTATCACCAGATAACCCAGAATGTAGCCTATAACAACTTGGAAATACGAGAATTGAATGTTCACAACCGCCCCCGGAACCGAAACAAACGTCACGCCGGACAAAGAGGTCCCGATCATTCCGAAAGCCACCAGATACCACGGCGACTGCCTGTTTGCGGTAAAAAATGTATTGGTATCCGCCCCTCTGGATGTGTAAATGGAAACTGTTATAAGCATCCTGAAATACGCAACCAGGATGGCCAGAGATATATATGGATTCATTAAAGCGGCTTATAGTGGGTTATTTGTGAATTTTAGCAGCTGATTAAAAGGTCCTTAAAACTTCCGATAATCTGCGTTTTTGTTTAGATTTGCTAATCAAACAGAAATTTGGTTGTTATGCAAGCGCTTACAGACACTGAGGTAGAAATTCTGGATAAAACTGTTGAAACGGATGTTCAGAAATTAGTTATCTACAACGACGATGTAAATACATTTGATTGGGTGATAGATACTTTGATGGAAGTTTGTGGCCATACCAATGAACAAGCCGAACAATGCACGCTGATCATTCATTATAAAGGCAAATGCTCCGTAAAAGAGGGCGCTTTTGAAGAATTGACCGGCATGCGCAATGAAATCTGCCGCCGCGGAATCTCCGCAGAAATCCACTAGTCTCACTCAACTTTTCACATGAATTATCCCTCACGTCTTATTGAGGAAGCCGTAAGTGAAATCTCCCGTTTGCCGGGTATAGGAAAAAAAACAGCGCTGCGTCTGGCATTACATTTGCTTAAAAGAGAGGAGGAACAAACCAGATCCCTTTCCGAGGCGCTGATCAACATGCGTACCAAAACTTCGTATTGCAAAAAGTGCCACAATATTGCCGATGACCGGCTATGCAACATTTGCAGCAGCCCCAGGCGTGACCATTCGATCATTTGCGTGGTTGTAGATACGCGAGATGTGCTGGCAATCGAGTCAACCAACCAATATAAGGGGCTTTATCATGTTTTAGGGGGAATTATTTCTCCGTTGGAAGGAATTGGCCCTTCGGACCTGCAAATTGATTCTTTAATAAAAAGAATAGAACATCCGGAAGATTCAGAACCTGTAAAGGAGATCATTCTGGCCCTAAGTCCTACGATGGAAGGCGATACGACTGCTTTTTATTTACAGAAAAAACTGAAATCGACGGGTGTAAAGATGAGTACGATTGCCCGGGGCATCCCTATCGGCGGAGACCTCGAATATGCGGATGAAATCACCCTTGGGCGCAGCATCGTGAGCCGGGTGGCATACGATTAAGAACTAAACACTTTACCAAAAGACTGTTATGAATAGAACCGACTTCCTAAAAACATTAGCAGGCAGTTCATTGGCTATGAGCGCATTGTCCAGCCAGGCATTTGCAAAATCAGAAGAAGGCCTGCAAGCTGAAATGGCACCATTCAAACAAGCTCCACTACCGTACGATTTTGGTGCTTTGGAACCGAGCATTGATAAGCAAACCATGGAAATCCATTACGGCAAACACCATGCGGCATATGTGAAAAACCTGAACGACGCTGTAAAAGGAACGGAATACGAGAAAAAATCGCTCGATGATATCATTAAATCCATCGGCAAAGCACCAGCAGCGATTCGCAATAATGGCGGAGGTCACTGGAACCATACTTTTTTCTGGGAAGTAATGGGACCTAAAAAGGCTGCTGCACCAGCCGGCCCGGTTGCTGATGCAATCAATGGTCAGTTTGGGTCTATGGATAAATTTAAAGAAGAATTTGCGAAAGCAGCAACAACGCGTTTTGGTTCCGGATGGGCTTGGCTGGTGGTGAAAGATGGCAAACTTGCGATCGGCTCGACTCCAAACCAGGATAACCCATTGATGGATGTATCTGACTTTAAAGGAACGCCTATCCTGGGTTTGGACGTTTGGGAACATGCTTATTATCTGCATTATCAAAACAAACGCCCGGACTACATTAAAGCATTCTGGGATGTGGTAAACTGGGATAAAGTGGCTGAAAAAATGAAGAAGGCTTAATATTAGTACATTATATTATAAAGAAGGGGTTACCGATCAATGATAGGTAACCCCTTCTTATTTGCTTACAAAATTACTAATTGCAGTAACTGCTGATCACTTTATATGCCTGCTGGTAACCCAGCTCCCCTGCCCTGCTCAGGTCCAGACAGCCATCATTAATCTCACCAAGGCTGTTTTTCAGGATTCCTCTCAAATAATATGCTTCCGGATAATCTGAACGCAATTTGATTGAGCTGGAAAAATCCATGACGGCGCCCATCTGGTCACCCGTTGCGGAACGGATCATTGCGCGTGAGAAAAATGCTGTGCTATAAGTAGGGTTAAGCTCAACAGCCGTCGTCAGATCCTGAATAGCGCCCTTCGTCTCGCCCACCTTCGCCTTGTTTATGCCCCGGACAAAGTATGCCTGGGCCCTGTCATCGCTTAAATGTTCTATCTTAATGTTCTGCTGAACCTGATCTCTTAATCCGTCCAGCGCTTCGCGGTTAATTTTACCAGCGTAGGCTATCTTTTTAGGATCGCCTATATAGCTGTTTTTCAAATCAATAGATGTTGAAAGATCTGATATTGCGCCACGTGTATCATTGAGTTTGCCCTTGGCATAACCTCTTCCATAAAATGCCTGATAGTTTTCAGGATTTAATTGAATGGTTTTGTCAAAATCAATGATGGCGCCCTGATAATCCTCAATTTTATTTTTGGCAAAACCGCGCTTTTCGTAAAATTCGCTCTCATTAGGACTCAGTTCAATGGCACGCGTAAAATCTGCTGCTGCACCCTGAAAATCGCCTAATTCAATTTTTGCTAACCCCCGGCCTGCATAAGCGCCTGTTCTTTTAGGGCTCAATTCTATCACCCGTGTAAAATCGGCCAGGCTGCCCGCATACTCCTGCAAATCCTGCTTGCAATTTCCCCTTGCATATAAAGCCGCAAGTTCATCGGGGTTGAGCGACAATGCGCGATCGAGATCTGTAAGTGCGCTTCTGTGCTTTTTCAATTTGGCATAGCTCACGCCTCTGTTGTAGTAGATCTTCGGATCTTCGGCATTCAATTCCAATGCTTTAGAATAATCTTCAATGGCCGAAGAAAAATCATCCTGCAAGCTTTTGCTTACGCCGCGGCTCTGGTAATAAAGTGCTTCTTTGGGATTGAGCTCAATGGCGCGGTTGTAGTCCTGAACAGCCCCGCGGTAATCTTTCAGATTTGCCTTCGCCAGCCCGCGATTAAAATAGCTCGGCGCATGTTCAGGACTCATGGAAATTACTGTGGAATAGGCTTGCATAGCGCCGTTGAAATCCCCTGTTCCGGCTCTTGTATTCCCTTCTTCAAAAAATTCCGCAGCCGATCGTTGAGCAAAAGTGGAGCCAGGTAAAAGGATTGCAATGAAGGTAATCAGACCAAAAAATAAAACTTTCATGAATGTAAAGCGTTTCCTCAAATCAGATATGTTTTTTATTATCCTATAAAAGTATTCAAATTCCTACTACGCATCAAAAAAACAAATGCCCTATTTTTCGAACGTGGTTTTTGAGGAAGGTTATTGAGAATATGGCTACTTTTAACGGACCAATTGCAGTTTTGGAAACTCATTTTTCATTTATTCCACACCATTATGACCGCTAATTCAAGGAAATTTTTTCTCATCGTCCTGCTCATCGTCGCAGCTGCCGCCGTTTATTATTCATTTGTTAAACCCATTGATAACAAGGAAGCTAACGTAGAAAGCGCTGCACCCGGACAAGCAGAAACAGCCTCCGTATACTTGTCGGAACTGCGAGATCTGGAAGGTAAACCGGTGGCTATGGATGAAGATAAGCTGGTGTTTGTGAATGTATGGGCAACCTGGTGCGGCCCTTGTAACATGGAGATGCCGGGCATTCAAAAACTGTATGATAAATACAAAGCCCACGAAAAGGTCGCATTCTACATTATCTCAGACGAAGATGCTGAAACAGTGAATCCGTTCATTGCGCGTAAAGGTTATAAGCTGCCGTTTTATCAGTTTGCGGGAGCATACCCACCTGCCCTGGACGGCAATGCGATCCCCCGGACTTACATTATTTATAAAGGCAAAATATTGGTCGAAGAAGTAGGCGCTTCACAATGGGACCGCCCTGAAATCACGGATCTGATCGATAAGCAACTGGCTGAAATATAGATCTTACTGGACGCAAAAAAAGCGCTGATCATCATGACCAGCGCTTTTTTTGTGTTAATCTATTCCTTATTCAACGATGAAAGTACCTTTCATCAATGCATAGTGACCTGGGAAACTGCATATGTAAGTATATGTTCCTTTTGCAGGTGCAGTAAATTCAACTGTGTCGCTTTCGCCGCCACCAACAAGTTTGGTATGCGCAAGGATACTTGCTTTTTCTGATGCAGGAATGTATTCCGTTTCTCTTGCAGCAGCCGCTTTTGAACCGAATGCAGCAACGTCAGTTCCTGGCTTCAACAAAACCCAGTTGTGGCCCATTGCAGCCTTAGCAAGTTTTCCGGAGTGTGTCAAAGTAAGCTTCACTTTTTGTCCGGCTTTCACTTTGATCTCTTTCAGGTCAAACTGCATTGCGTCACTTCCTTTTATTACGATGGTTTTAGCTTGTTTCACATCGCTAACAACTGCTTTGGCAGGCAATTTAGCCTCAGCAGTGTTCATTGTAACCGCTCCGAAAGCCAAAACTGAGGCAAGAAGCATTACGCCATACTTCGTCGTTTTCATATTAAGAGTATTAGTAAACTTGATTGTTTGATAATTAACTGGTGCAATTTACGACGCGGTATTTAAAAAAAACAATCCATTAACATTTGTTTGATAAATAGATCTTAAAACAGGATTTTATATTGATCGCGCGCCGCTCTTCCTACGCAAATCACGGACAGCACCATCATATAATGGTTAATATCGACGGGATCCATCGGAATGGGAAGCTTTCCGGATTTCGTAGATAAAGCGAGCAGCATCATTGAAAATATCACCCATAGCGCACTTTTCTGACGGCTCGCCAGCCCTACACAGGATATCAGCAATGTGATCAGGATGGCCAGCGATTTGATAATGAGGCCAACATATTCTACACGAAACCAGGTGATGCAATACATAAGGAGTAATCCCAGCCCAATGGTGGACGCGAAAAAGTAAGTCCCGGCCCGATAGCGCATAATGAGGCACCAGGATGCGGAAACGAGGCAGAATGCGCCTAATGTCATTTCACCTGCCGTGATGACCCCGTACAATTTTTCGAAACTTTCTACGCCCACGTACACAAGCAAGTCGGTGAGGGCAACGAGCGCAGTGAAAAACAGAAATATGCCCCAAAGCCACCTGCTGATAAACGGCTGTGTCCGGAAATACCGGGAGAAAATAAATATGCTGGTAAAACTTAAAACCAAGTTAGAAAATATATGTGGACTGCTGAGTATCTGCATAAACCTGCTTAATATTGTCAGAAAAGCAATTTACAAATTCTGGCTACATTTTGCTACTTCGTGCTTTTCGTTCTACTTTTACCAAAAAAACTGATTTACCAACATGAGCGTTTTAGTTAATAAAAATTCTAAGATTATAGTTCAGGGATTTACCGGATCGGAGGGCTCTTTTCATGCCCAGCAAATGATCGAGTACGGTACTAATGTCGTAGGTGGCGTAACTCCGGGCAAAGGCGGCCTTTCTCACTTGGAAAGACCTGTTTTCAACACCGTTGACCAGGCTGTGCGTGCTACCGGCGCTGATGTATCTATCATTTTCGTTCCGCCGGCTTTTGCTGCTGATGCTATAATGGAAGCTGCTGATGCTGGAATTGGCGTTATCGTTTGTATTACCGAAGGTATTCCTACCAAGGACATGATGCAGGCAAAAGAATATATCAAAAACAAAAATTGCCGCCTGATCGGACCTAACTGCCCGGGTGTTATTACCGCGGAAGAATGTAAAGTGGGCATTATGCCAGGCTTTATTTTCAAGAAAGGAACCATCGGCATCGTGTCAAAATCAGGAACGCTTACTTACGAAGCGGTTGACCAGCTGACGCGCGCCGGACTTGGACAAACAACTGCAATCGGGATCGGTGGTGACCCAATCATTGGAACTACAACCAAAGAAGCAGTTGAGTTACTAATGAACGATCCTGAAACAGAAGCAATTGTAATGATCGGTGAAATTGGTGGAAGTATGGAAGCGGATGCAGCCAACTACATCAAATCTACTGGAAACAAAAAACCTGTTGTTGGTTTCATCGCCGGACAAACTGCTCCAAAAGGACGCAGAATGGGCCACGCTGGTGCGATCATCGGCGGTGCTGACGATACGGCTGAGGCTAAAATCAGGATTATGAAGGAGTCGGGTATTTTTGTAGCCGAGTCACCTGCATTGATTGGCGAAACCATGCTGATCGCACTTGGAAGAAAATAGTAATCTGCTTACATATCACTTGATAAGAGGGCTGGGGAAACCCCGCCCTTTTTTATAACAATGAAGTCCATATCTTTTACGCTTTTTTGGGCTTTTCTAATAGCTTTTTCCATTTCCGGGACATTCGCTTCCGGTGCGGCCAAGGTCAATCCTCCCGAACAATATTTCCCGGTTTACGATTACCAGAACGACTGGCTGGTTTACAATCCCCAATACAAGAACTACGTCCATTTCTCCCAGGGCGTAAATGAAGGCGCGCGCTATGTGAGCCTGTATGTTGATCTGGTGAAGAACCGCCGTTATGTCCTGCTTTTAAAAGCGGAAACGGAGAGTTACTTATTCCTGGAAGGATCACTTCAAAACAAAATTAACAGAAATGAGTGGCAGGAACTGAACATTGACAGCGTCTATAAAATCTACAAAAAGGACGAATTGCTGCTCACTATTTACGGCAGTGCAGGGATCGGAGATAAATCTGTGCTGCTTTGTAACAAAAAGAAATTAAATGACCCCACGACGATTGAACAGGCTGGGCGGAATTTTATCAATATCAAACCCATCACATTTACACCGTTCGGTAACTTTGCTGCAATTTCTCTGATTCTGATCCTGATACTCAGCGTGTGGATTTACAATGCTAATCCCCTGTCCTTTATACGTTTGATTAATCCTATTGAGTTTTTCAACAATGACCCAAGGGACCAGCTTTCAAAGATTAACAAGCCTTATAGCAACACGGTAGTTTTCTTTGTCATCATCACATCCATGCTGATGAGCTTCATAGTCGTTTTCTTTTCGGCCAATAAGCTTAATGTATTTTCTGTCAGCACGATATTGTCTGAAAAGTCTAATACACTAGAAATTCTTGGTGACTTCTTTATCCTTTCCGCGATCTTCTTTCTGCTTACTTATGTCAAATACATCTGCATGGTGATGGCAGGAAATATGCTGAATCTGGATAAGCAGGTTGACATTATCTTTCTTAAAATAATACAATCCTCTTACCTCTTTTATGCAGCATTGTTTCTGTTCGTTTTCACGCTCAGTTTCAACCACATAAACTGGCTGACCGAGATGCGAATGTATGTTCTGGCCCCATTTTTGCTATTCTATTCCGCGAGATTCCTGGCCTTGTACATTGTCACCAAGCCGCCGGGCTCGTTGATTAATCTGTATTTATTTTCGTACCTTTGCGTCATTGAAATAATCCCGCTCATTGTCGGCATAAAGTTTGCTTTGTAATTGCAGAGAGTGAAACGGAACTTAAACTAATGAGGATTATACATGAGTGATACCATCAATTTTGATCAGGAGCGGCTTAAAAAAGTAACCAGTCTTTTAGTTAGTCAATCCAGACCAGCCGACGAGAATTCACCTTATTATGAATTGGCCAAAAAGTATAACATCAAAGTAGATTTCAGGCCGTTTATACAAATCGACGGAGTTTCTTACAAAGACTTCCGTAAACAAAAAATCAACATTCTGGATCATACTGCGGTCATTTTCACAAGCCGTAACGCCATTGATCATTTTTTCCGGATTTGTAACGAGGGAAGAGTTGAGGTGCCGGCAACAATGAAATATTTCTGCATCTCAGAACAGACTGCCAATTATCTTCAGAAATACATTGTCATTCGCAAAAGAAAGATCTTTACAGGCACCAAGACGGCTGCCGAACTGATCGAGCTGATGCGGAAACACAAGAAAGAGAAATTCCTATATCCATGTTCGGACGTGCGTAAAAACGATATTCCGGAGTTTGCAGATACGGAGGAGTTCCACTTCACTGAGGCTACCATGTATCAAACAGGCTCAGCCGATCTTTCTGACCTGGAAGATGTTTACTACGACATTATAGCGTTTTTTAGTCCGTCCGGGATCAAATCATTATACGACAACTTCCCTGACTTCAAGCAAAATTATACCAGAATTGCGGCTTTCGGCCCTACAACGGCAAAAGCGGTTACAGATGCAGGACTTTTTCTGGACATTCAGGCACCTTTGCCAAATGCCCCATCCATGACCGGCGCGCTTGACCTTTATATCAGGCAAGCGAACAATGTTTAGACCGAATTTCGTCCAAAAAAGCCCCGGAAAATTTCCGGGGCTTTTTTGTTATTTTATCAATTTTTTTAAGCAATATGCGTTATAAATAAAATCCGAAAACTCCCAGCGTGTTCCTTAACCAAACCCACAGGCATGACTTTGACTTTTATTATTCGAAGTATTAAATATATCCGGCTGCTTGCAATAATACTCCTGACCACCAGCGGTGCGATGGCACAGAAAGACGCACAATTCAGCTTATTTTCTCTTAACCAGCTTTACCTTAATCCAGCAGCTGCCGGCGCAGACGGGCTTACGAAGTTTCAGCTCACGCACAGAACGCAATATGCTGGCTATCAGGGAACAAATATTTCGGATGAAGGCGGTGCATTGTCAACGCAACTTTTCTCATTCAGTATGCCTATCAAGAATTTCGGGATAGGCTTTTATGCGCTGAATGACCGCAGCGGCCCGCGTACGGATCAGGATTTCAAATTGTCAGCAGCATATAAGATTCCGGCTTTTGGTGGCAATTTTCAGGTTGGGGCTAGCGCAGGATTATTCAGGCAATCAATCGATTACAGCAAATTAAGATATCAGGACTTGGATGATCCGTTGATCCCAACCGGAAACATTTCAGAAATCAATCCTGATTTTTCTGTTGGGGCTCGTTTTGAGAATGAAACATTCTATGCAGGCGTATCTTTAAATCACTTACTGGAACCAAAATATCAGCTCGGATCAACAACAGCGACTAACCCATTACCGAAGACATTATACTTCAATGCAGGTCTAAATATCGAATTGGGTTACCTTCTTGATATACAGCCAATTGTTTTATTAAAGTCCGACATCAGCACGTTCTCTGCCGAGGGCGGCGCAACGGTTACCTATAACAAACGTTACTGGATCGGCGGAACTTACAGACAGCAGGACACCTATTTTATCGTGATGGGGGGGATTTATCTGCTACCGGATCAATCGCTTAGGCTATCCGGAGCGTATGATCTTGTATTAGGAGGAAATGATTCCAAAGCACCGTCGTCTTTCGAAGTGATGTTGTCGTACGCGCTGCCATCTCCGAAGTTTGGCAAGAAGACAATCATCCGGACGCCGCGTTTCAGGTTTTGACATCACTGTTGACAGGCTCCGTATATAGTACTATGGAATCCGGAAATTATTTAAAATACCGTGGATTTTGGCAATTATTAAACGGTTTTTGTAAACCAGCAGGTAATTGAAAGTGATCAGTTTGCGAAACTTTAATTTATATTTGTAAAATAATCTTGCCTTATACCATTTATCTTATTCTTACGTTTACTCGATAAATGCAGGCTTGGTGATCGATTGGGGAGGTTCACAATATAATTTCTCCCAGATTTTGCTGAGCGTGAGATTGTTATTTTTGTTTTTATTTCAAGTATACTATATATCACCAGTCGACGTTTTTAGGCTAACATTTTATTATTCAAATTTTACAAAAACACTATGAATGTGAAAGTGTTCTATCGGGATGGAGTCAAAAGCCTGCTTTTGGTAGCCGCTCTTATGCTGATGCAAAGTTGCGGGTTTATTAAGAGTAAGTTTGGCAAGGGAGGACAAGAAGAAAGCGGGATTCAAAACGGGGAAATTACAGCGACAGCCCGTAAAGGTTACAAGCAGACAACTCCGGCTGGAATGGTGGTAATCCCATCAGGTTCCTTTGTAATGGGACAGGCCGATGAAGATATAGCTTCTTCCATGAACAACATGAACCGGCGCGTGACGATCAGCTCATTCTTTATGGATGATACGGAGATCACAAACAACGAATATCGCCAGTTTGTGAATGCCTTGCTGGTTGACTCGGTTTCAGTTTTGGGAGAAGAAGAAATTATGTCCAAATACTATCCTGATACAACAGCATGGAAAAAAGACTTTGCATATTCTAACGGTGACCCGTTTGTTGAATATTACTATCAACATCCAGGATTCGATACTTACCCGGTTGTAGGTGTTAGCTGGCAAGGTGCTCAGTACTTCTCTAAATGGCGTACTAACCTTTTGCATGACTTTCAGAACAAAGAAGGACAGTTCAACTCGACAGGTTTCCGTCTTCCGACAGAGGCAGAATGGGAATGGGCAGCAAGAGGCGGACGTGCAGTTGCAAAATATCCATGGGGTAATCCTTACACTATGAATGCAAAAGGATGCTTCCTGGCGAACTTCAAACCACAACGCGGAAACTATGATGCGGATGGCTATCCTTACACAGGCCCTGCAAATGCATACAATCCAAATGACTTCGGCCTTTATAACATGGCAGGAAACGTTGCTGAATGGACTTCGGACGCTTACACAGACAATGCAACAGCGATTGTCTGGGATATGAACCCAAGATATGACAATCCAGACGAACCCCGCAAGGTGGTTAAAGGAGGTTCATGGAAAGACATTGCTTACTACCTACAGACCGGCACAAGAACGTTCGAATACGAAACTGAGCGTCGTGCATTTATCGGCTTCCGCTGCGTAATGGATAATGTTAATGACCGCGGAGGTGCCCGTGCACGCCGTCGCTAGATAGAATCTCTTCGAAAAAGAAGCAGCGTTTCAAACACTGCTTCTTTTTTACGACCTTTTCAAAACACTTTTCTTTATCAATATCTAATTTTTTCACTGTAACTGATTTCAATAAGTATGGCTAAGAATAGCGGACCTAATTTTTTTTGGGATAAACTGGTACCAACAATATATAGCGCAGGTGCTGCCGTTGTTATTTTGGGAGCGTTAGCGAAAATTCAACACTGGGACTTCGGCGGCCCTTTACTTACTGCCGGTTTGGGAACTGAGGTTCTTATTTTCTTACTTTATGCACTTCAAACACTAACACAATCTTCTGACCGCGATCCGGATTGGACCCGCGTTTACCCTGAGCTTGCTGACGATTACAATGGCCCGGCAATCACGCGTGGTTCTACATCTTCAAGCGGTGTTACTGCTAAGCTGGATAACATGCTTGACAATGCTAAGCTCGGTCCTGAAGTTTTCGACAGCCTTGGAAAAGGTTTCAGAAACCTGTCTGAAACAGTTGGTAAAATAAGCGATCTGACCGATGCAACCGTTGCTACTAATGATTACGCAAGAAATGTGAAAAGTGCGTCAACTGCGATCAATGATATGAATAAATCTTATGGAGTTGCTATCAGCGCGATGAGTTCTATGGCTGATGCTACCAAGGATGCACAATCATATCGTGAGCAGTTTCAGCAGATCACTAAGAACATGGGCGCGCTGAATGCAGTTTATGAGCTGGAATTGCAAGACACAACCAAGCATTTGAAAGCAATGAATGCGTTCTATGGCAACCTTACTACTGCGATGGAAAACATGGCTGACGCTACCAAAGAATCACAAGTGTTTAAAAATGAAATGTCCAGACTAACGAACAACATCTCGTCTCTGAATGGCATTTATGGTAATATGCTGACTGCCATGCGTGGTGGCAATGCATAATAAATTATTCAATCACTGATAACTGATTTCTGAATATATGGCAGGTGGAAAAGAAACACCCCGTCAAAAGATGATTGGCATGATGTACCTGGTACTTACTGCAATGCTCGCGTTGCAGGTAAGCTCAGCCATCATAGAAAAATTCATTCTTCTGAACAATTCTTTGGAACTATCCTCCGGAGCAGCTAATAAAATAAACCAGGAAACTGTACTTAAAATAAAAGCGGCAGTTGAAAAAGCGGGAAACCGTTCAGCTGACGTTGCCGTAATTAAACAAGCCGAGGAGGTTCGTAAGTTTACAGCAGACATTACCAACCAAATCAATGCTTTAAAGCAAGAGATCATTAACAAAGCAGGTGGCGGATTTAATGAGGAAGGTGGAATTAAAAATCCTCAGGAAGAAGCTAAGGTTGCCGAATTGATGATTGCACAAGGTAAAAGAGGTAAAGCATATGGCTTGAAGCAAACGCTTAATGCTTACACTGCTCAGCTTAACCAGTTGTCGCCAAACAAGTTTCAAATGCTTGCGATGGACGGCAGAGAAGATCCGAGTGTGAAAGGAAATAAAGACCAACGCAATAAGGATTTTGCTGAACTAAATTTTGAATCGACTCCTGTTGCAGCTGCATTGGCGGTTTTGAGTCAGAAACAAACAGACATTCGCCGCATGGAAGGTGAAGTCTTGAATTACCTTGCAAGCAAGGTTGGTGCAGCAGACGTTAAATTTGACCGCGTTCTGGCAATGGTTAGCGCTGATGCAAAAACCGTTGTTGCAGGTACGAAATTCAAAGGACAAATGTTCATCGCAGCTTCTGCTTCTGGAATAACACCGCGTATGAGCTTGAACGGCTCACCTGTAAAGGTTGAAAACGGCGTTGGTATGATCGAATTTACTGCGCAAGGCGGCGGCTATAATGCAGAGGGCGTTGTACGGAAAGAACTGCAAGCTCGCATTACTATCCCTACTCCATCAGGACGGGATACAACTTATACAATGAACCAGGAATACTTCGTTGTGAAACCTTCCTACCAGATTGAAACAGGAACACTTCCTCCTTTGTACCTGGGTTGTGCTAATAAACTAAGTATCCAGAGCCCGGCATTGGGACCACTTTGGGCACCAAGCTTCTCAACTGACGGTGGAGAAATTATCCAGAGCGGACAAAAAGGAAAGTTCACGATCGTTCCTAACAAAGCGCAGTTGAATATTACGGTCAGCAATGCTGGCAATGTTCTGGGTTCCGAGCCATTCAGAGTTAATAAAGTGCCTAAGCCTTCGCTTGAAGTGAGAGTTAATGGTGCAGTATTTGACGAACGTAAAGGAGCACCTGCTTCGGGAGCACGCAGCATTCAAGTGATTGCTGTTCCAGATGAAAGTTTTAAAAACTTCTCGCCGGAAGATGCGAAATTCAGAGTGTCTCAGGTTGAGGTTTCTCTGGCCAGAGGAAACAGAAGAATTGGTGGAGTTACATTGAACGGCGGTGGCGGATCAATATCGTCATTGGCACAACAAGCGCAACCTGGCGATCGTTATGTGATCTCAATCCTTAAAGTAGAGCGTCAGAATTTCAAAGGCGCTGTGAATGAAGTTGAAATGGGTAACCAATACAGACAGGTAACCTTATACTAATACGTCAATTTTAATCGTTGATTGGGCAATACAACCTTATGTATGTTATGAGAAGAATGAACGGAAAAACGATTGCATGGTCATTACTTTCTTTGTCTTTGGGCACAGGCGCTGCTTTTGCTCAGGAAAAAGAAGATTCCACAGCGAATCAGTTTTCATCACGCCCGATTGCTGACGGCGATGTCCTGATGAAAAGGACGCTTTGGAGAAGAGTCGATCTTAAAGAGAAACAAAATGTTTCAATGTTCTCTAAAAATAATGAGATCACACGTTACCTGTTGGAGGCTGCAAAAGCAGGTTTAATTGACGCTTATACAAATGACTCATGTGCTACTAAAATTGATGGTGAAGAGTTACACAAACGTATATTAATCCCAAATCAAACTGCTGGGTTATCTGCTGAGGAAATAGCAGCTGGCTTTGGTGAGCCTGCAAAAACGGACGATGGCTGGGGTGCTAAACCAAAGGCAGATCCAACTAAGACCGCGGCAGCCGCTGATGACGGATGGGGTAACACCAAAAAGGAAACCAAAACTGAAGCAGCAGCGGAAGATGATGGCTGGGGTCCTCCAAAGAAAAAATCAAGCAAAAAAGGTGCTAAAACAGAGGTTGCAAAAGCAGAGGAACCCGTTGTTGAGCAGCCTAAGGTTGATAGCAGCTTCCAAACCCAGATTGCCTCTACTGAGGAAGAGTATTTCCCTGAGCAGTTGAGCATTTTGGAAATTAAGGAAGATTGGACATTTGACAAAAAAAGATCACGCTTGTACAATGACATTCAAACATTGACGATCATTCTTCCTTCGGAGCAAACTGCTACGGGTCTTGAATTGCCAGTTGCGTCTTTCCGTTACAAAGATGTGGAAAGACTGTTTAGAAGCGATCCTAAGAAATATATCTGGTATAACACCCATAATACTGCTCAGAATAAGAACCTTGCGGATGCTTTCGATTTGCGCCTTTTCTACGGCCGTATCACCAAGTATTCCAATGCGAACGACAGAGCGTTTCTTGACATCTACAATGGAGAAAAAGAAGCACTTATCAAGTCTCTGAACTACGAGCAAGAATTAATGGAACTTGAACACGGACTTTGGGAATATTAATCTCATAAGTTCATAGTAACAAAAAAAGGTTATCCGCGCTGGATAACCTTTTTTTGTTTGCTTCGTATCCTACTTTCTGGAAAGCTTGAATTGTAGCGTTTTTCCTAGCTTCGTTTTGTCTTCTGTCAAAGCTAAGGCTGCGATTGTCTTTTCGTAACTTTTGAGAACCTCGGCACTCATTCTTCCAGCCGTGATGCCAGGAATGATCACAACACGCACGTCCTGAAATGATCTGTCCGGAGCAGTTTTGATATTTTCCTCAGACCAGCCTCTCTGAAATATATCTACGAAAAATGTGCCTTCCTGAATCCCATGCACAAAAGTAAATTCGCTAGCTGTGCTCGTTGTTCCGGTTCCAAAAACAACCACTCCTGGCAATGGCCAGTATACATTTTGAGATTTGATATAAACCAAAATTGCAGAAGATTGAAAGAGGCTATCTTCCTCAGGCGTCAGATCATTGTAGCCTATACTGAAACTTCCACTTGTATCCGTTTTGACTGCACCAGAGGAGATAATAAATGCCCCCCCACCTGAGCCCGTGCCGTTCTGCCCAGCCGGTCCCGCTGGCCCAGCTGGTCCTGCCGGGCCGGCTACGCCTGCATCGCCCTTAGGCCCTACATCACCCTGCTCGCCTTTGCAGCCAACCATAAATGCCATTGACCCGATCCAGGCAAATAGTAATAATTTTTTGAACATAACTTGCAATGTTTAGAATGTGAATTAAAAATAAGAAAGAAAAATGTTAGAGCTTATTACGCTGGCCGATTCAATATGACGAGAACAAGGGCGTTTTTTCCATAAATTATACAAAAAAAATTATTAATCCTTCTCGCTGTCAAAAGATTGCAAAACCGGCATGATACTATTGCCTAAATATGATAAAAAGTGATGTGTACAAACTGCTGATATGTAAATTCGCGACGAAATAACATTGAATCAAAAGCGCTTGAATGTCTGAAAGCCAACAGAAATACCTGATCATCATTGCCGGCCCTACGGCAGTTGGAAAAACCGCATTGTCCATTCAAATAGCCAAAGCGCTTAATACGGAGATCATATCCGCCGACTCGCGGCAATTTTTTAGAGAACTTAACATTGGCACAGCGAAGCCAACAAACGAAGAGCTTTCGCAAGTCAAGCACCATTTTATCAACTCGCATTCTATTTCAGAAATTTACAGCGCCGGGGATTTCGAACGCGATGTATTGACATTACTGGAAACGCTTTTTGAGACGCACGATTACGTCGTGATGACCGGAGGTTCGGGTTTTTATGTGAAGGCTGTTTCAGAAGGCTTAGACGACCTGCCCGCACCCTTGCCGGGCCTGCGAGATTCTTTGACCCAAAAGCTTAATGAAAAAGGACTTGAGGTGTTGCAGCAAGAGATTCGTGAAATAGATCCGGCGTTCGCTGTTACGGCAGAAATTAACAATCCTCAACGCGTAGTGCGGGCATTGGAGGTATTTTACACAAGCGGCACGCCAATCAGTCAATATCATTTAAAAAACATCACTAAGCGGCCCTTTCAGCAGATCTTGATCACTATGGACAGAGATCGTTCCGAACTGTATCAACGCATTGACGACCGGATGGACATAATGCTTGCAGAAGGGCTTGTTGACGAGGCGACAGCATTGCTTCCATACAAATCCCACCATGCGCTTCAAACGGTCGGGTACAAGGAAGTTTATGGTTATCTCGACAATGCGTATGACGAAAAGGAAATGATCCGGCTACTGAAACAGAATTCAAGGCGGTATGCCAAGCGGCAACTGACCTGGTTCCGTAATCAAGGGAAATTCGAATGGTTCCAGGCCGACGAATATGAAAAAATCCTGGCCTACATTCAGGCCAGGATTCAGGATAATAATACTTTGTAGGAAGATGTTACTCCAACTCACGATAGGCAAGAATCCCGCCCAACACGTTCCTAACATTTGAAAAACCCTGTGATTCCAGGAAACGGGCCGCTTTTCCGCTTCTTGCTCCCGAACGGCAGTGAATAATGATCTCCTCATCTTTCAGAGATTCAAGCTCGTCCAGATGATCGGGCAACTCACCCAATGGAATCAGTTTCGCGCCCAGATTGTCTTCTTCGAACTCGTGTTCTTCCCGAACGTCATAAAAATGCAGGTCTTCCCCTTTATCTAAACGTTCTTTCAGTTCTTGCACTGTAATATCCATAGTGTCTTCTTTTTGTTATTAATAAGATTATTGGACAAATAACATCTTTTGTGTAAATGATCGTTTCCCATCCGACGATTTAACAACATAAATTCCTTCACTCAACTGAACCACGGCGGAACGCTGGTCCTTTTCTGGAACAATGGTTTGAACCAAATGTCCCTGCATTGCGTAAATTTCGATTCTTTTTATAGAAGCATTCTCCCAGTTGATAACGCCTTTGTTCGGATTTGGGAAAAAGCGAATGTCGGTAGTCGCAACCGGTTCATTTCCTGTCACCACGCCCGCTGCTTTTTTTCCCAGATAAGGCCGGATCATGATACTGCCCTTCAACGCAGTTTCCTTGGCCCACTCGGTTCCTAAATTATAGAAAACCGCGTTCCTACCCAACATGGAGTTCCGGTCAAATCCTACTGTAACCGGCTGCTCGTTCAGTTGGAGCCAGCCCACATAAAATGTATCGGGGACAGCAACTGGTGTGCTGAATGCATAATCAATAAACCCGTTTCGTAAGGCTGGATATCTTGCTCCCACAGATCTTTGCGCGATCAGCTTGTCCGGTTTGCCGTTTTTGTTATCAAAGATCTGAATCGTAAATCCCTGTCCCGAAACATCTTTGTTAAACTGGACCATAGCAAGCCTTACGCCGCCAATTGTATCAGGCTTCGCCAATGTGTACTGGACAGCCACGCGTCCCAGCTTCTGATTTACCTGCACGCCATATTCTGCACTTCCATCGTCATATGCATAATAATCCGTCAAATCTACCCGCGAAGTGATGGAATCATTGGTCTTCAAATTAACTCCCGGAATGGTATCCGTGGTAGTTACCCAAAATTTAGTAATCAATTTCAAACTATCCAGATTGCTATTAATAGCCAGCGGAGCCGTCTTGACTGCCAAAGATTTAGATTTGAGCGACTCGACGTAAATCGACCTCTGAACATTCCGAAACAATTCAGTGCCCTTAGTCGCATCCCGGATGGTAAATGTGCTGGTCAGAATGTTGAAATTGTTGAAGTTATTCGCAACATCGGTCTTCACCGAATCCGAAATAGCAGCCTGGGGATTGACGCGATATTGCCGGAGCGGCATAGCGGTATATTTTTTCAAAAACGGAGAGATGGCTTTTCTCACCGCAACATCAAAAATGTAAGGTTGTCTTACTGACCGTTTTGTATTTAAATAAACATAATCCAAATGCCAGGTGTCGTAATAACCCGAATTACGCCCATAGGCCCGAAACCGGAACTGAAATGCATTATGAAAATAGTCTGGATCAGTAATCTTCACAAACTGATTCTTATAAACCGTATCTAGCTTGTAACCAACCTGCCGCCAGGCCGTAACCCAGCCATTGGTTTTACTCAAAAATTCAAGCTGGAAATAGTCACTGGAATCCGGCAGTTCACCCAAACCCTTTGCCAGCCACTGAAAACTAATGTATAGTGAATCCGAAGCCTTCTTTCCGGCCAGGTCAATGGGCTGAGAAGTTAATGTATCAGTAAAATTCTGAGTAAGCGGATTGACGAGATTATACGGGATTCCCGTTGCATTCAAGCCCTCAAAAGTCGCAATGTTGAGCGAGGGCTGCAAGCTGGAAAGTGTATTGTTAATGTAAACCCCACTTCCAGGAAGCCAGTTTGCCGTGTTTGGACTGGCCGTTTTGGTGGTTGAAAAATCATCAAAAAAAGGCAGGTTCAACGTTGCCCCGGTCCGCAATGTGCTTTGTGATCCGGCCTCCTCATCGGCATAGGAGCCGTTGATAGGAACGAGCTTTAATTGGGCGTATAGCAACTGACACTGAAAAAGCGCGAGGAGCAATGTCAGGATTATACGTTTCTTATTATCAAAATAAAATTTACTGTTCCGGTAATATATTCTCATTCCCAGTTGATTCAACTGCTTGTGGTGTGATCCAGAGATCGATTACATCTCCTATTCTTACATTATTTCCAGCGTCCGGGTTCTGTCTTACCACCGTGCCCGCTGCTTGTCCTTCCTCCGCCGGTATTTCCATCTGTTGCCCAACTTTAAGCCCCGCTCCTATCAGCGCAATTTTCGCTTCGTCCAACGGCAAGCCTAAAACGGACGGCGCTTCAAATTGTGCTGTTCCAAGTCCTTCCCCCAATTCCAGATCTACTTTCGAGCCCTTCGGAATTGCTTGTCCGGGTAAAATCTCTTTCCCGTTATACATTTGCCTCAAAACCGCATTCTGCGCCATATCCGGCACATAGGATATATTTCCTTCTTCAAGACCAACACTTTTCAGCAACATTTGCGCGCTGCGGTGCGTCATATCCGTCAGCTTCGGCATCTTGATCAACGGCGCGGTGCGTGATGAAACGGTCACATATATTTTCCGGCCTTCTTTTACTTTGGCTCCCGGCAATGGATATTGTGAAATGATGGTCAGCGGCGGCACATTAGCAACGAAAGTGCAATCTACTTCGTAACGCAGGTCGCGGCTCTCAAGAAATTCTTCAAGCTCGGCAACATTCTTTTTCTTCAAATCCGGTATGGTTACAGCCTCGCCATGATTGGTCGTAAAAGGCAGATAAACGAAGAAAAAACCCAGAAAAAGGACCAAAAGCAATGAAACTATAATTCCGATATGAATGAAAAGATCCGTTCTGGACTGAGTACTTATTTTGGCCATGTATTGTTAAAGCTCGAAATGTATAGACGGGTAAAAATAAACGTAATATTTCAGGATGCCAATATACTATGCGGTATATGACCCAAGAATTCTTTTAATGTACTTTCCTAGAATATCAAATTCAAGATTGACACGGTCACCTGCTTTCAGGCTATGGAAATTAGTAAATTCATAGGTGTAAGGGATGATTGCAACCCGGAACGAACTGGTTTCAGAATTAAAAACGGTAAGACTCACGCCATTGATACATATGGAGCCCTTTTCTACCGTCAGATTTCCGGTGGAGGCATCATATTCAAAATCAAAAAGCCAGCTGCCGTCTCGTGCTTCCACGGATGTGCACACAGCCGTCTGGTCCACGTGCCCCTGCACAATATGTCCGTCGAACCTGCCATTGGCCGGCATACAACGTTCCAGATTGACCTTATCCTGAATAGTCAGGTCACCCAGATTGGTTTTCAGCAATGTTTCCTCAATGGCGGTGACTTTATAGGTGTCTCCTTCCACGGCAACAACGGTCAGGCAAACCCCATTATGGCTGATACTCTGATCGATTTTAAACTCCGAAGCAATGGGTGATTGAAACGAAAAAGTTTTGTTAGTGCCTTCTGAATCCACTTTTAAAAGCGTTGCAACGGATTCTACTATTCCTGTAAACATTATCTTAGACGAAATTTTAAACACAAAGTTACGATTTATAACGTCTCTTTGCAGTACGAAAGGCGCTATTGATGTGGGTAAATCTTTTCAAATCCACATAGTTTGCGAACTTTGCACGAACGCAGGAAACCAGCATTCCTTTTGCCTAACATATCCTTTATAACATTAATGAAAAAAGTCTTATTTATTGATCGCGACGGAACGATCATCGTTGAACCGCCCACTGATTTTCAGGTAGACTCATTAGAAAAACTCGAATTTTTACCCAAAGCAATATCCGCACTCCGCAAAATTGCAGAAGAAACTGATTATGAGCTGGTAATGGTAACCAATCAGGATGGCTTGGGAACGGATTCTTTTCCTGAACCCACCTTCTGGCCGGCGCAAAATAAGATGCTGCAAACCTTAGCGGGAGAAAATATACATTTCACAAACATTCACGTGGACCGCAGTTTCCCGGAAGATAACCTTCCTACCAGAAAACCAGGCACCGGAATGTTAACCTCCTACTTTTCAGAAGAATACGATTTGCCTAACAGTTACGTGATCGGCGACCGCCTTACCGATGTGCAATTGGCTGTAAACCTGGGAGCTAAGGCCATTTTATTTCTGGATCAAACCCCTGAAACGGGAATGTCCGAAGAAATGCAGAAAGCTACCAGCTATGTTTCAAGGGATTGGGATGCAATCTATGAACATTTGAAGCTGCCTTCCAGAACTGCGTCTGTTGAACGCAATACAAAAGAAACACAGATTAAAGTCGAGCTGAACCTGGATGGAAGCGGCAGATCTGACATTCATACAGGACTCGGCTTTTTCGACCATATGCTGGATCAACTGGCCAGACATTCCGGCGCCGACCTCTCGATCCATGTCGAAGGTGACCTGCATATTGACGAACACCACACCATTGAAGACACCGCGCTGGCGCTGGGTGAAGCTTACCGACAAGCCATTGGCGATAAGCGCGGGATTAGCAGATATGGGTTTTTGCTTCCTATGGATGAAGCGCTTGCCCAGGTTGCTATTGATTTTTCAGGCCGTCCGTGGATTGTTTGGGATGCAGAATTCAAAAGAGAGAAAATTGGTGAGATGCCGACGGAAATGTTTTTTCACTTTTTCAAATCATTTTCAGACACGTCGCTCTCTAATTTAAATATT
Organism: Dyadobacter sp. CY327; assembly: GCF_021390415.1. NCBI lineage: Bacteria > Pseudomonadati > Bacteroidota > Cytophagia > Cytophagales > Spirosomataceae > Dyadobacter > Dyadobacter sp. CY327. The sequence continues at coordinate 261,541 of NZ_JAJUXJ010000005.1, forward strand.
CAGGTAAGCGGTGACAATGAGCATCATAAGATCGAATCGATTTTTAAAGCGTTCGCCAAGGCAATAAAAATGGCCGTCAGACGTGATTTAAAAGCACTCGACTTTATGCCTTCAACCAAAGGGGTCCTTTAAATTTTTAATTTATTGAACGGTTAAAGACATTTTTAGTTAATTTTGCTAACGTTAAGTAGTGTATAAATTGCTTTTTTATGGAAATGACAATCATAATGATCGTTTTTTATGTGGTTCTTCTTGGTTCTGCGTTCCTTGTAGGACGCTGGCTGGAAAACAATGAAAAACAATGGAAAGCCAAGTAAGCGTTATTAATTAATCGTATCACAAGTTGCTCAAATCGCTCTGTCTCATATTACTTACGGCCTTCCTCATCTGTAAAGCCACAGATGTCGCCAGTCTCTTGCTGGCCAAGGAAAAGTCATCTGTGGTTTGCGATACCGGCACTTGTGATAATGAAAAAACAGAAGTTGAGAAAATCAGCGACGACCAGTTGTTGATTTCTCATTCCCTACATTTTGATAAATCCCCTTTATCATTCCCCCTTTCGAAGTCTTTCTCCTTCTCTGCCGGATTTCCAAATGAAATCTCGCTGAAGCTGCTCTCGCCGCCCCCCGAACTGATCTGATTTTCTTGCATTTATTTATTCTGTGAGCATGGTGCTCCTGCGGATGTGTACATTTTACATTCGGCCAGGCGCATTGTCCAGATTCTCCTATTCTATAATTTATATTCAAAAAAAATCATGATCAAGTCGTATAACCAACTGTTTGAAAACAATAAAAAATGGGTCGATGCAACTAACGAGGAAGACCCTGAATTTTTCAACAGACTAGCAAACGGACAAAGCCCAAAGTTTCTATGGATCGGATGTTCTGACAGCCGCGTTCCCGCCAATGCATTAACCGGAACAATGCCTGGTGATATTTTCGTGCACCGCAACATTGCCAACATGGTCATTCACACGGATATGAGCATGCTGAGTGTGCTCGATTACTCTGTTAATGTGCTTAATGTGCAGCATATCATCGTTTGTGGACACTATGGTTGCGGCGGTGTTGCAGCAGCAATGGGCAACAAACAAGTAGGCCTTATCGACAACTGGCTGAGACATATTAAAGATGTGTACCGACTGCACCAGGAAGAACTGAACGCCATTGAGGACACTCAGAAAAGGACCGACCGGTTTGTTGAGCTCAATGTGATCGAGCAGGTGATGGACCTTGCCAAAACTTCCATCGTACAAAATGCCTGGGCTAACAAAAAGCCTTTGCAAGTGCACGGTGTCGTGTACGCAGTCGGCACCGGCGTTCTTCAGGATCTCGGCATTACAATGGACAGTGCAGACGATATGGAGAATGTATATCGGATGGACGTTCCGGTTATCGCCTGACATTAAGCAGCCCTCATTTAATATTAGACTCTTAGCGATAATCGTATGTCAGCAGATAAAAAAAGTTTGTTTTCCAACCTGAAGTACGATGTCCCGGCCGGACTCGTCGTTTATCTGGTTGCTTTACCATTATGTCTTGGTGTGGCGCTGGCCTCGACAGGACGCTCTGATCTCCTGTTTTCCGGAATCATTGCCGGGATCATTGGTGGAATCGTGGTTGGTTCCATTAGCGGCTCGCCCTTAGGTGTGGCTGGCCCGGCCGCTGGTCTGGTTGTGATCGTGCTCAATGCGCTGGATACGCTCGGGAGTTTCGAAGCATTCCTGCTTGCAGTGGTTTTGGCGGGGGTAATCCAGGTGATTGCTGGTTTCTTGAAGGCCGGGATCATTGGCTATTATTTCCCGTCGTCTGTGATCAAAGGAATGCTTGCTGCCATTGGTATAACCCTCATTTTGAAGGAAATACCGCACGCATTCGGGTATGACGCCGACTTTATGGGCGACGAAGCATTCAATCAGAAAGACGGACAAAACACCTTTACGGAGCTTTTTAACGCAGTAAAATACAGCAGCACGGGAGCCATCATTATTTCTGTGATTTCGCTCGGATTGCTGATGTTGTTCGACCGCCCGTTCATGAAGCGCGTTTCGCTTTTCCGGTTTATCCCGGGTGCATTGTTTGTAGTGGTCAGCGGAATCCTGCTGAACCTTCTCTTTTCAAAGGTGATGCCTGCCTGGACATTGGGCGGTGATCATTTGGTGCAGCTGCCAGTGGCGAGCAATGCGCAGGAATTTTTCAGTTTTTTCAAAACACCTGATTTTTCTGCAATTACCCGCGTTGAAACTTACACCATCGCTGTAACATTAGCGATCGTAGCGAGCCTTGAAACGCTTTTATGCGTGGAAGCAACGGATAAGCTGGATCCCTACAAACGCAATACGCCCACAAACCGGGAGCTGGTTGCGCAGGGTATCGGTAACATAACATCCGGGTTAATCGGTGGGTTGCCTATCACGCAGGTGATCGTGCGCAGCTCTGCCAACATTGATTCAGGTGGCCGGACCAAGATGAGCACCATTACGCATGGGTCTATTATGCTGCTTTCGGCTTTGTTTATTCCTACATTGCTGAACTACATTCCGTTGGCTTCGCTGGCGGCGGTGTTGCTGATGGTGGGTTATAAGCTTTCCAAGTTTTCGCTTTACCAGGGCATGTATAAACTCGGCAAAGAGCAGTTTATCCCGTTCATTGTGACCATTATCGCCATTCTGAGCACGGATTTGTTGAAAGGAATTGCCATCGGAATGGTTGTGGCGATTTATTTTATCCTTCGCAAAAACTACAAGCACTCTTATCATTATGTGAAAGAGAAACACCGCGATGGGGATGTGATCACGCTTATCTTGTCTGAGGAAGTTACATTCCTGAACAAAGGCAGCATCAGCGCAACACTGGACGACCTGCCCGACAGCTCAACAGTTGTCATCGACGGCAGCCGCTCCATGAACATAGATTACGATGTGCTGGAAATTATCCAGGATTTCAAAAAACATGCAGCACCGCTGCGTAACATTACGGTTGAAACCAAAGGAATTGAAGGCGTAGAAGTGGTCGGTGGCCACTGACATTGCTGAGATTCTGTAATTATATACGAAATAGCCGGCACCACGCCGGCTATTTTTTTGCACAAAAAATCCCACAACCGACGAGTGCCAGTGTGGGATAACGATTTGTAATAAGCCGATAAGCCGGTCAAAAATCCTTTAAGTCCTTATTTGTTCTTAAGGCGTTGGATAAGCATATCATTGAATGTACGTTCCGCCTTATATAATTCGATCACTTGGCTTGCCGTAATTACCTTTAAAAAGCGATTCTGATATTCTTTTTCAAGGTCCAGCTCCTTCTGACGCAAGTCCTGCACTTCTTTCAGGTTACCAAGCACTTGCTCGTCATTCTGCCCTTCTGCTTTTTTATCATTGATGATCTTCCTTTGCGCACGGTGAATTTCTCGGCGTTTTTGGGAATATTCATTGTAAACCGGCCAGAATCCTGTTGACTGCTCCGGCGTTAAATTCAGCCGGTTGGTAATAATAGCCACTTTCGCATCCTGAATCCGTTTTATTTCTTCCTCCGATTTCCGTTGCGCGCTTGCCGTAGTGATGGAAAGCATTGCTATGAAGAGGAGGGTTAACAGGTTTCGGTGTCTGGTAATAAGTTGTAAGTTCATTTTATAATTATTGTTAGGGTCAAATCGTCTCAGTGCCTGAAACTGATTCCTGTAATTGCTGGCGAAGAATGTCATCTTCTAATCCATCCAGGTAAAAAAGTACAGTAGAATCTGTGTCAAACGCCTTCTGAACAACTTTATGCTCGCTCAAATCGTAGTAACTGATATCCTGATCTTCGAGGTAACTCACTATGGATGCATTACTGATGCCGCTCAATGGCTCCTGCCCAAGTGATCCCTGGCGTTCGGGAACGGTTACCCATACCAGCACTAAAATCAAAGCCATAGCCGACACAAGCGCCAATGAACGCTGCCACGACCAGCCTATAACCGGCTTACGAACAGGTTCCGACGGGATTCTTGATTGGATCATCTGAGGCAATTTGTCAAAATAGTCCTCCGGAACCTGGAAAGGAACTTCCTTTTTCAGATCATCCAGTCGTATGCGCTTATTATCCATGATTATTTATATTTCCACTCTTGTAAATGTTTGACCAAACTAGTTTGCAATGGTTTAATCTGTCTCATTTAAATAATCCTCAATTTTTTTTGAAGCCCAATGATATGAAGCTTTTAGCGCACCCACCGACGTCCCGGTGATCTCCGAAATCTCCTCATAGGGCAGCTCTTCAAAATATTTAAGGTTAAAAACCAGCCTTTGCTTTTCTGGTAATTTTAATAATGCCTTTTGCAGTTTTAGCTGAATGGCATCGCCGCTCACCAGCGGATCCGCTTCCAGCTTTTCGCTCAGCTCACTTTCCACGTCATTGATTGAAATGAAAAAGCGTTTTCTTTTTTTGTTGAGAAAATTAATGGCTTCATTGCTCGCAATGCGGTAAAGCCAGGTGTAGAATTTGGAATCGCCACGGAAATTTTCCAGCGCCGTCCAGGCTTTGATGAACACATCCTGTGTAATGTCATTCGCATCATCATGGTCTACAACCATTTTCCTTACCAGCCAATATACTTTTTGCTGATACTTCCGCACCAGCTGACTGAAAGCGTTCCGGCGCGTTTCGGGATTTTCAAAAAGGGATAATAATTCTTCGTCAGACATTTAATCAATACTAATTCCCGAATCAACACAAGTCAATAATAGTTCATTTTTTGGTTCAGGGCAAATAAAATTTGAGTCCTGCAAAAAGTAAAACAGCGTTTCAACCTTTCGCAAGACTCAATGATTTCCGGCCGCAAAAAGCTGGCCGGGGACTTCAATAATCTATTTTTTTCTCTCGATAGCACGCTTAGCAGCTTCCACAATGTGCTTCGCTGTCAGGCCGTATTTCTCCATTAATTGTGTAGGCGTTCCGCTTTCTCCGAAGCTGTCGTTCACCGCCACGTATTCCTGAGGAACCAGTTTGTTTTTAACCAAAACCTGCGCCACGCTGTCGCCCAAACCACCAATGCGGTTGTGTTCCTCAGCAGTCACCACGCAACCTGTTTTCTCAATAGATTTCAGGATCGCTTCTTCATCCAAAGGCTTAATGGTATGAATGTTGATGATCTCCGCATTGATGCCTTCTGCTTCCAGAAGTTCACCAGCCTGGATTGCCTCCCAAACCATATGGCCCGTTGCGAAAATGCTCACATCCGTTCCTTCATTCACCATCCAAGCCTTACCGATCTCGAATTTCTGATCCGCATCCGTAAAGACAGGGATTACCGGACGTCCGAAACGCAGGTAAACCGGACCTTCGTAATCAGCGATCGCGATCGTTGCTGCTTTCGTCTGGTTATAGTCGCAAGGATTGATAACGGTCATGCCCGGCAACATTTTCATCATGCCAAGGTCTTCCAGGATCTGGTGCGTAGCGCCGTCCTCACCTAATGTAAGGCCCGCGTGTGAAGCACAGATTTTTACATTTTTATTGGAATAAGCAACGCTCTGACGGATCTGGTCATAAACACGGCCCGTAGCAAAGTTCGCAAATGTAGTAGCAAAAGGAATTTTACCGCCAATGGTCAAACCGGCAGAAACACCGATCATATTCGCTTCCGAAATACCGCATTGGATAAAACGGTCCGGATTTTCTTTTATAAATGGTTCGAGTTTCAGCGAACCAACCAGGTCAGCACAAAGTGCCACAACGTTTGGATTCTGCTGTCCCAACACATGCATTCCGGCCCCAAAGCCCGAACGTGTATCTTTCTTCTCAGTGAAGGTGTATTTTTTCATTGTATATAATTAATAGTCTCCCATAGTTTCTTCCAACTGGCCCAGCGCTGCCGCAAGTTGCTCATCATTAGGCGCTACGCCGTGCCATTTGTGGCTGCCCATCATGAAATCAACACCATAACCCATTCCGGTGTGCAGCAAAACCATAATTGGTCTGCCGTGTCCCATCCTGCTTTTTGCTTCGTAAAGACCTTTCAGCACAGAAGCCATATCGTTGCCTTCTTCGATAGAAATCACTTCCCAGCCGAATGCTTCGTATTTAGCACCCAGGTCGCGATTGTTCATTACTTTCACTGTCGGGCCGTCGATTTGCTGGCCGTTGAGGTCGATGAATGCCACGAGGTTGTCGATCTGGTGGTGCGGCGCGAATGTGGCTGCTTCCCAAACCTGGCCTTCCTGCTGCTCACCATCGCCCATGAGCACGTAAACATGTCCTTTATCACCGTTCAGTTTCTTCGCCATTGCAGCGCCGATCGCCACGGACATTCCTTGTCCTAATGATCCCGACGCTATGCGGATGCCTTCCAGGTGCTCGTGCGTGGTCGGGTGACCTTGCAGACGCGAATCCAGCTTGCGGAATGTTGCCATTTCTTCCACCGGAAAATATCCCTTGCGTGCAAGTGTGCTATACCAAACCGGTGAAATATGTCCATTGGAAAGGAAAAACAAATCTTCGTCCTTACCATTCATGTCAAAAACTGGCTTACCGTCCTGTTCTTTCAATTGCATACGCTCAAAATAAAGCGCCACAAGTAATTCTGTACAGCCCAGTGAACCTCCCGGGTGTCCCGACTGGCAGCCATGCACCATACGGACAATGTCCCTGCGAACTTGTGAGGCAACTTTCTCTAATTGTTCAACTTCCATGTTTATCGATTTTCTATTTATCAAATACGTTCTTTGAGCGTCCATTTTCTGCACGTAAATGTCCTATTATTACGGCTTTGAGAATGACTCTTTATTATTCACTTTTGTTAAGAATTTGATCAGTGTGATTCTTTGTATTCACTTTTTGAACAACTTCTTCAATGATCCCATTTTCATCAATGACGAATGTTGTGCGGACAATGCCCATATATTCGTGGCCAAAAGTTTTTTTCAAAGCCCAGACACCATAATCATTCACTATTTTCTGGTCAGTATCAGCGAGTAGCGGAAAAGGCAGGTTGAATTTCTTAATGAATTTCTGATGCGATTTCTCATCATCTGCACTTACACCCAAAACTTTGTAGTTCTTTTTCAAAAGCACATCGTAGTTGTCGCGGAGGTTACAGGCCTGAGCTGTGCAACTGGGCGTATCGTCTTTTGGATAAAAGTAAAGAATGACTTTTTCTCCTTTAAAATCAGAAAGTTTCACTTCATTACCATCCTGATCCTTAGCAGAAAACGCTGGGGCGGAATCGCCAACTTGAAGTCCCATACTTTTACTTTTTTCGTTTTTTCGTTTTTTTCCGCGCAACCGGCAGATCTTTCAATTCGGTTTGCAAGATAGTACTATTTCCTGCCCTATCGGTCACTTCAAGCGTTAGTTCGCCTTCAAATGGCACCGTTGGATCCATCTTTTCAGACCAGATATAGCCTTTTTTGGAATCAAAATTCATCAGCACCCATTCCCCGTTGACCAATGCTTTATAATGATCCACGCCGGATGTGGCATCGCCAATAAATCCGCGGATTCTGTCCTTACTATGCTCCACAAGCCGGATCTTAGGTGGAACGGTGTCTGCCTGGATAACAAATGTTCCGAGCTCCCGGGTTTCAAATTTGATCTCGTCATCCGCCCAGGCACCTCCCAAAAACCGATAGTAACCATCAATATAGCGGTAAACGCGCGTTCTTTCCTTGTTTTCAGGGACAGTTTCCGGCTTGAATGATACGGATATATAATCTTTGAGCGCTGTTCCCCGGTTGTTAATGGTCAGCGCATTGAAATTCTGCTGCCCGGTTAGGAATAAGGTGTCAAAAATACTCGTGTTGCGAAAATCCACCGACCATTTCTCAGCCTTATAACTGGATGCAACTGCGGGAAAAATCTGGCTTCGCAGAAAAGTTTTCACCGTCGTTTTGCCTATTTTGACTGAGTCAGGCATGTATTTCCTTAAATCTGTCAAAAAGACGGCCGATTCATCCGCATACAAATCGGGCTCTTTTTTCACTTCCTTACCATTGGAATACAAGGTTGCAAAAGGGATCGCGCTGCGGTAATATTTTGCTTTAATGACCAATGTATTTTCCTGCACATCGGTCTGAATGTATTCCGGATTTATTTCTACGTCGTAAACCGGAAGTGGCGGATTTTGCGGTTCACCTTTGATGACGAAAACGAGCTCGGACGCATTCTCGTAGGAATCGGTGATTTTAATGCGCACTTCATGAAGCAGTGTATCAGTAATGTTCAGCTTGCCGTTAATCGCATTGGTTTTGTATAAATTGAAATTATTACCGTCCGGAACGTAGCATTTGAGATAACGCTGCCCGGTTTTTTGCTCCGTTTCGTAGTCGATGAGGTTGTTATAATCCCTTGTAGCGGTGTTGGGGAAAATCTCAATGTTATAGGAAAAAACTTCATTTCCATCCATTTTAATCTCAATGCATTGCAAACCATAGCGAAACCCTGTGCCCGTCATCTGGTCATGCGCCACCATATCAATGCCCAATATTCCCGTTGCTGAAACCGTGTCGGCAAGCCTGTAAGAACCATCTTTCAGCTTAACCGGCGAGTAAACCTTCCGACCAAACTGACCGTTAAGCCGTCCATTAATGTCCAGCGGCCGGATCGCCAGATTGACAAATTTCGGAGGCGTAACATCCTTGATTTCATTAAATCCAAAATACAAAGGATTCAGAAAATTGTCCTTGGAATCGCGGATCTCAAAATGCAAATGTGGCCCCGCAGAACCACCCGTGTTGCCGGAAAGCGCTATGATTTCACCTTTTTTGAAGCTGAATTTTCCCGCCTCCGGAAAGAGGTCGATTTCGAATGTCTGTTTTTTATACTGCTCTTCGCGCACATAGGTCGCCAAAGGATCACTGAATTTCAATAAATGCCCGTAAACCGTTGTCTGACCATTGGGATGCCGCAAATAGATCACATTGCCGTAACCACTCCGCTGAACGGCCACTTTGTAAACATAGCCTTCCGCAGCCGCGTACACATTCAGGCCTTCGCGCTGCTCGGTACGAATGTCCAGCCCGGCGTGAAAGTGATTGCTGCGCAGGTCACCGAGCCCGCCGGCAAGCGAATTGGAAAGCCCCGGCCGGATCGGAAATTGGTAATAACCTTTTGGATACGTTTGTGTTTGGGCAAAAGAAGTCAGGCATAAGCCCATGAAGCCCGACAATAACAAACCAATACGGACCATTGCCCGAAAATGATAATGCATGAAAACGAAGTGTATGGATGAACGACCCTGCAACCGAATAGAAGATCAAGGTTTACCTAACGAATAATTCAAGCATCTTCTTGCCCTCAATGGACGCAGTAAGCTTGTCGCCGATTTGCACAGGCCCAACGCCTTTGGGTGTTCCGGTAAAAATCAGGTCGCCTTTTTTGAGCATAAAATATTTGGAGACAAAGGAGATCAGGTAATTAATGCGGTAAAGCATCATGGACGAGTTGCCGTTCTGGCGCTCTTCACCATTCACATCGAGGCTAAAATTCAGGTTTTGAATGTCTTCATAATCCGAGATCGGAACGAATTCAGAGACCGGTGCCGAACCATTGAATGCTTTTGCCAATTCCCACGGCAAGCCTTTGGCCTTTAATTCAGACTGCAAATCCCTGGCGGTGAAGTCGATGCCTACGCCTATCTCGTCGTAATATTTATGTGCAAACCGCTCTTCAATGTTCTTTCCTACGCGGTTTATTTTCACCACGAGCTCGACTTCGTAATGTACATCCTTTGAAAAATCGGGATAAAAGAAGGGTTCTCCGGCCCGCACCTGCGCCGTTTCGGGCTTCAAAAAAATTACGGGAGCGTCGGGTTTTTCGTTATTTAATTCAGCTATATGCTCGGTATAATTCCTGCCTACACAAATAATTTTCATTAGGAGCAAATAAAATTTGGAATGAGTAAAAACACAACAAAACTACCGTTATTCGCCAAATCTGCTTCGGAAATGTTTAATATTTTTGAGGAAAGTATCGTTATTAACAGAAAGCTTGCGCATGAAGATCCAAATTTCCCGACAACCTTATTTCTTAATCTGCACACTCGCATTAACCTTATTTCTAACTGCCTGCGACACGCTTCGGAAAACGCCGGAAAGATCGAATTCTTCAAGATATTCCCCGTCAAAATCGTCCCGATCGCGTGGCACCGTCGCACGAAGACCACCCGCAAGGACGCCGGCCAGAAAACCTGCAACATCTACGAAACCAACATATAGCAAGCCAGGCGATTTTCCTCCAACAGCGGTTCCGCAAGTGGTTGAGGTGGCGCGGACTTACGCGGGAACGCCCTACCGCTCAGGTGGAAATGATAAAAACGGTATTGATTGTTCCGGCCTGATCTGCTCCGTTTATTCCGAAATCGGTGTAAAAGTGCCTCGCATTTCCTGGCAGCAATCTGAGTTTGGCCGGGAAGTGAGCAGCATCAAGGACATTAAGCCGGGCGACTGGCTGTTTTTTGTACCCGAAGCCGGAAAAGAAGGTTATGTCTCTCACGCCGGCATTGTTACCGATGTCCGTAACCAGGAAGAAATTATGTTTATACACGCTTCCACATCGCGCGGCGTGCGGGAGGACAATCTTTTTTCCAATTATTTCAAAGGCAGGTTTGTAAAAGCGATGCGGCCGTTTTGATCCAATTTACTGGCCGTTCGATATTTTTCCATACACATAGGGGTAAAGTACTGGCTGACTGTCTTTTTTGCAACAATAATCAAAGCCAAAATCCTTTTCGCAACCTATGGAAACTACTATGGGCCCTCCGCCAGCCATCGGAGGCCGCGTCGTCCCGCTTCATGCAGCTCCGGACATTCCTGTTTACATTTACGCCACTGTTTTTGCTTCTTTTTGCGTCATAACCGGCCTCATCTGGGACATTTGCTGGCACATAAGCATCGGCCGCGACGGACTGCTATCTCCGCCTCACCTGGTTATTTATCTGGGCGCTGTGGTTGCAGGATTATTCTCGGGATATGAAATTTTACGTAAAACATTCTGGGGCAGCGATTTGGAAAAAGCCGCCAGTGTCAAGATATGGGGCTTTTTTTATAGCTCACTCGGCTCTTTATTCTGCGTTTGGGGTGCATTAGCCATGCTCACTTCCGCCCCGTTCGACGACTGGTGGCATAACACTTACGGGTTGGATGTTACGATTCTGTCCCCACCGCACACTGTGCTGCTTTTGGGCATGATAGGCATTCAGTTTGGTGCCCTAATCAGCGTTATCGCAGTCAAGAACCAATTGAAGCTCAGGCTTGCGCATTCTTTTGAAAAAACAAAATCTTGGGACAAAAGACTTTTCTGGCTTTTCGCATTGTCTGCGGGCTTTCTGCTCACCATTTGGTATACATTGCTTTCTGAAAGTCTGGGCCGGATGTGGATGCACCATTCCAGCCTTTACCAATGTGTTGGCGCAGGATTTCCGCTTTTTTTAATGGCTATCGGAAAAGCGGTAAAGCACAAATGGGCGATTACCGCCGCGACGGCCGTTTACACAATATTAATGTTGATGACCCTTTGGATCATTCCACTCTTTCCCGCCGAACCCAAGCTAGGCCCGATCCTGAATCACATTGATCACTATCAGGGATTCCAATTTCCACTTCTGCTTATTATTCCAGCCATAACCATTGATCTTTTGCGTAATCGCTTCGGTTATATGAATGATTGGAAGCTTACATTGCTTCTGGGAAGCGCCTTTATCATTGTTTTTTCTGTATTTCAATGGTTTTTCGGATCATTCCTGATGGAATCGCCCTATGCCAGGAACTGGTTTTTTGGCAGCCATTACTGGTATTTCGGCAACAGCCCCGACTGGGAGTATCGCTACAAATTTGGCCCGTGGCTGGAAACGACATCTGAACTGCTGCAAGGACTAGGCATTGCATTGATCGCCAGTTTGATTTCAACACGTATTGGTTTGGCCTGGGGTAATTGGATGCATAAAATTCAACGATGAAAAATCTTATCTTAATCATCATGCTTTTGGCTGTTGGTATGACAGCAAAAGCGCACGTCGGAAGTGCTGGTGTGCAAATGCAGGGACAGGCGGGCCCCTATAAAGTGCTTGTGAGCGTGGAGCCGCCCGATGTGATTCCAGGGACTGCAAAAATCACGGTTTTTATCGAAAATGGCATTGCTAAAAAAGTGCTTGCAAGGCCCATTTACTTTTATTCCGGGGACAAAGGCGCTCCATCACCCGACGAACTGGCACAGGTTGCAGGGCAAACCGGACAATTTCAGGGTGCCGTTTGGCTGATGGAATGGGGATCGTCCTCCGCCCAGATCCAGGTTGAAGGCGAACAGGGAAAAGGTGAGCTGATCGTTCCTATTGTCGCAGTGTCCACGGCGGAACGGGAAATGCCGAAACATTTAGGGATTGGTTTGAGCATTCTGGGAGTGTTGCTGTTTTTGTTAATGATCACCACCATTGGCGCCAGCGTCAGCGACGGCATTTTAAGGCCAGGCGAGACATTGACATTTGCGCAAAAAAGAAAGCGCTGGGTGAATATGGGGATTGCAACCGTGCTATGTTCAGTCATTTTATACGGCGGAAGCAGCTGGTGGGATAGCTGGGCGGAAGAATACAAGCAATGGCTTTACCGGCCGATCCAGGGAAACGCGGCCATTTCAGAGAACGGTGATCAAAGGGTTTTTCAGTTAAAAATTGACACAACAGGCTTTCACTCGCAGCGTCGTGGCAGTATGCTCAGCACATTGATCCCGGATCATGGCAAGCTCATGCATACTTTTCTCGTGCGCACGCCTGGAATGGACGCTTTCGCCCACATTCACCCGGAACGCAAGGATAGCACGACATTTGAAGCCTATTTACCCAAATTACCAGGCGGGAAGTATCTTGTTTACAGTGACATTGTACAACGATCGGGTTTCGCGGAAACCATTGTAGACACCATCGACATTCCGGAGCAGCAAGCAAAAAGCAACCCGCTTCAAGTGACCGCAGAGGAAGACACTTATGTCGTGACCGATCCGATCGACTCTCCGGGAGCAGTGCCATTGGATGAGAATGTAGTAGTTTGCGGCAAGCCCGGCACAAAAACGGTCTTTAAAGATGGCTCCTATGCCGTTTGGGAAGGCAAACCTGACAAGCCGCTGGACGCAGGAAAGCCGTATCAGCTGACATTTGAATTTTTCAATCCCGATGGAAGCGCCTGTTATCCCGAGCCATATCTTGGCATGACTGGCCACGTGGCGGTTGTTCGTACGGATGGCTCCGTATACATTCACCTGCATCCGACCGGCACATTTGCGATGGCGGCTGAAAAGTCATTCAAGGACCGCATGGCCGATACCGCAACTACGGTTAAAGCCCCCGCGCCCGCCATTTTCCGGGATAGCATTGACCGTTACCTGGCTAAATTAAAGGCTATGCCCATGGAAGAAAGAGAAGTGTTCCTGATGACCGAAATGGGAATGTATGATGTTAAGGACGGCGCAATGTCCGGCATGGATCATGGCAACCGCATTTCATTTCCCTATTCCTTTCCTAAGGCAGGACGTTACAGGATATTTTTGCAATTGAAAAGAAATGCAAAAGTGCTCACAGGCGTGTACGATGTAAAAGTGAAAGACGCTGTTACATTATAAGCACTTATAACAGCCTTTTCAGAACAAGTCCTGAATTTGCTGAAAAGACATCTCCCTGTAATTTTCTATATAGAGGTTGCAGGGAGGTAACTCTTCCTTCGTATGCGAGCTCAGGACGCCTACCACACGCATTCCCGCGTTGATCGCAGCCGAAACACCGGAAAAAGAATCTTCAAAAACAACACATTGATCCGGTTCCACGCCCAGATTTTTAGCGCTGGTAAGATAGACTTCGGGATCCGGTTTATGCTTCCTGACATTTTCACTGGCCATTATAGAGCCTAAATACGCCCTGATAGGCACTTTGCTCAGGATCAGGTCCAGGTTTGCCAGCGGCGCCGACGTCGCTACGCCAAGTTTCGCACCATTACTTTTCAAGTCGTTGATAAAAGCGACAATTCCTTCGATGGGATCAATGTAAGGCTCGTAGATCTGGCGGAACAAGCTTTCCTTTTCATCTTCCATTTTTAGAAGCTCGTCTCCTTCTACCACCCTGTTTAAAAAGTGGCTGAGAATGTAGCTGTTGCTTTTCCCAAACATATGTGCCGCAAATTCTTCGTCTGTCGGAGCCAGGTCGCGCTTTGAAAAAAATTCGCGGAACGCCATGGAGTGGTAAGGGTTGGTATGGCAAATCACGCCATCCATATCAAAAATGACTGCTATTTCCTTTTTCATCGCGCAAAGATAAACAATCAACAATTTCTGAATGTGAATCGAATCACTTTTCGGGCAACGTCGTATTTATTCTTTATAATATAGCTTGGTAAACCGCGAAACGAGACCGATATTTAACGCAACGGAACATTACACTTGACATATTTAACAGCAGTTCGGCTTCTTTTTATGTCACCGATTGCATTTTATAAGGTTATTCTGTTAAATTTACTATACCAACCTCCCGCTATTTGCAAGAATAGCAAGCTAGATTTGCCGGATCATTATACAGTTGGCTTTTCTTGCAATAATAATATGACAATGTATGAGTGAGTTAGAACCAATCAAAAATGGAGTGGACCGCCAGTCAGTTGCAAGACGAAGCGAGAACATGACTTCGCTGGAAGCGTATGATAAATATGGTGCAATGGCTTATGGCATCATTTTGCAAATTTTGCCGCAGGTCCATTTGGCTCAGGAAGTGTTGGTAAGTGTATTTTCCTCACCCCAATTACAGGCTTGCAACAGTTACCCTTTCAGCTTTGTTGCTTGTGTTATCAAGCTGGCCCGGGCCAAGGCTGTGGAAGCCAAGCGCAAGGTAACGGCGATTGCACCGATATCTGATCCTTCTAACACGTCGGATACATCACCTGCGAAAATTTTTGATCTTTCATTCTGCCAGGGTTTTACGCCGGAAGAGGTTGCACAAAAACTCAATATATCGAAATCCGAAGTTCTTCGTTCTTTTCATGAATATTTCAAATTATACCGTAACGCTTAATCATCAGGGCATATAGTGGAAATACAGGATTTTATTGAGAGCGGAATCTTAGAGGCACACTTGTTGGGATTGACCAATAAAGAAGAGAAAGAACTCGTACAATATATGGTACAGGAAAATCAGGAGATCCAGGATCATCTGGTTGATATCGAGAAGGATCTGACCCGTTATTTTAATGGTTCGGCGACGACGCCTCCTACTGCAATACGCGAAATAATTCATCTGAGAAGTACGCAAGACCACTTCCGGAAGGAAAAACATACATTCAAAAACAAGGCAGCTAACGAAGACAACAACACGAAATTCCTTGATGTGGAGGTAAATGACACCCATATCAAAGTCCACAAATTCTGGCGTCCAGCCTTTATCGCCGTATTTATTTTGTCCAAGATTTTCCTGATCGCGGGGCTGTATTATTACTTCAAAGCGGTTAATCAGGAGGAAGAATTACTGAGGCTTAAAACAGAGATTCACCAGGTCAAATAGTCAGACCATATTCATAAAACAAGCCGGAAATCACATCGTGATCTTCCGGCTTGTTTGTTTATATTTGAAAAATTAAACACATATTATATTTTATGAAAGAGAGAGAAAGGATAAGTAATCTGGAAGAGTTAATGGCTGAAAACCTGATCCGATTAGATCGGCTTGAAGCTGGGCAAACTGTTATTCATCGAAGTGTAACAGATCTTAACAAGATTGTTTTTAAGAACTCGACTGACATCGAGGTCTTAAAGCAAGATGTCGCTTACCTGAAAGAAAACATGGCAACGAAGCAAATGTTTAATACTTTGCTAGAAGCCATGACAAATGGCTTTGACCGAACCGACAGGCAATTCTCTAAAATGCATGATGAAATGGTGTTGTTACGGCAAGATGTCAATGTGTTGAAAGCCAGGTAAGTCTCCAAAAACCGCTAAATTACTACGTTCCTCAATTTTAAAATAGATACATGTTTCCGTTTCGCGTTGGCCAGGGTTATGATGTGCATCAGTTGGAAGAAGGCAGGCCGTTCTGGCTGGGCGGGATTTTGATCCCGCATTCACACGGCGCAAAAG
This sequence comes from Dyadobacter sp. CY327, assembly GCF_021390415.1. Classification (NCBI taxonomy): domain Bacteria; kingdom Pseudomonadati; phylum Bacteroidota; class Cytophagia; order Cytophagales; family Spirosomataceae; genus Dyadobacter; species Dyadobacter sp. CY327. Next base: position 277,620 of record NZ_JAJUXJ010000005.1, read on the forward strand.
GCCATTCAGATGCGGATGTCGTGTGCCACGTCATGTGCGACGCGTTGCTGGGCGCTGCGAACATGCGAAACATTGGTTACCATTTCTCTGATACAGATCCGCAATGGAAAGGCGTTGACAGTAAAATATTGTTAGCCAAAGTGCTGGAAATGATCCGTGAAAAAGGCTTTGAAGTGGGTAATGTGGATGTCACAATCGTGTTACAAAACCCAAAGCTTAATCCGCACATCCATGAAATGAAAACTTGCCTATCCGCCGTCACCCAAATTCCCGAAGAAGACATTTCCATCAAAGCAACAACTTCTGAACAGTTAGGATTTGTAGGCCGCGAGGAAGGAATCGCTGCACATTGCGTTGCATTGATATATTTACCAAGCTTGTTTCCTATAAATACTTCGCATTAACCAAACCCTTGAAAAAACGCCTTCATGAAAAAACTTCTCCTTGCTCTCACCATTGTTATTGGTTTCACATTTATCGCTTGCGCTCAGGAAGGCGGCCAGGTTACACAACCCATTGGCTTTGAAGAATACGATCCAATCTCAACGTTGAAAGTAGAGGAGCACATTACCAAAAGAGCTAAGTTTCCCTTTATCGACGTCCATAACCACCAATATCAGATGCCTACGCAGGATCTGAAAGCGCTGACAAAAGAAATGGACGCGCTGAATATGGCTATAATGGTCAATTTGAGCGGTCGCGGTTGGTCGCAGGAGTGGGAAGAGGGAACGGCTACATTGAAAGGCTCACTGGAAAATGTTGCGAAGAATGAGCCAAAAAGAATCGCAGTTTTTACCAATCTCCAGTTCAAAGGTTTCGGAGAGAAAGACTGGTCGGCTAAGGCTGTTGCGCAACTGGAAGCGGATGTAAAAATGGGCGCTAAGGGCTTGAAAATTTACAAAAGTCTTGGTTTTAGCGGCATTAAGGATGATAAGGGCAATCGTGTTGCCGTGAGTGATCCGCGCTTGCAGCCTGTCTGGAAAAAATGCGGTGAGCTGGGAATCCCGGTTCTGATCCATACTGCCGACGTGCCGTCATTCTGGGATCCGATGGACCGCTACAATGAACGCTGGCTTGAACTGAAAACCCATCCAAACCGCCGACGCGGCGCAAAAGATCCTGTTCCGTTTGATTCGCTGATAGCCGAGCAGCACCACATTTTCAAAAGCAATCCTAAAACGACATTCATCAATGCGCATATGGGCTGGTATCCTAACAATTTAAAGAAACTGGACAGCCTGATGGTCGTTTTTCCTAATATGTATGTTGAAATTGGCGCAGTGATTGCGGAACTGGGCCGTCAGCCGCGGGCTGCCAAAAAGTTTTTTGATAAGTATCAGGACCGCGTGTTATTTGGTAAAGACAGTTGGGTGCCAGCCGAATACGCGACCTATTTCAGGGTTTTGGAGACTGAGGACGAATACTTTCCCTATCATAAGAAATACCACGCATTCTGGAGAATGTATGGGATGGGCCTTTCAGACGAAGTTTTGAAAAAGCTGTATTACAAAAATGCATTACGCATCATCCCAGGTCTGGACAAAAGCCTTTTCCCTAAATAATTATCTCATTTAAAGGCTTTTGCCTCTTTAATCAGGGACCTGTACTCAGCCTTTCCAAGGCATTTCTTATAATAATCTTTGGTTTTGCCCTTGTTACCGGCGCGTGAAGCAACTCTCGCCAGGCCTGCGTAAGCCATTGCATGATATTCTTTTGTGTACTGATCATCATGCGGCGTCTTCAAAGCCAGCAAATATTCACGCTGGGCCGAAGCATCGTCCTTTTCATGTTTCTCGTGCAATAAGCCCTGAAAAGTCCGCCAGGCGACGGGGTAAAAACCCTGTGTGTGTTTCTTTAACATTGCCAGTTCCTTATTTGCCTGCTCATATTTAGCCGCCAAAATCAGCGATTCGATGTTTTTCATCAAGAAAAGCGGATTTTTGGGATATAAATCAATGAGCCTGTCTGTATAGTAAACGGCTTTGTCTGGTCTTGATTCGTATTTGAGATAAATGTGTGAAATGTAAAAATTAGCTTCCGCACGTGTTATCGTACCCACTTTGGTAGCATTATCTATTTGCTTTAAACCTAATGCCTTATCCCCACTTTTAAAGAAAAGCATGAGCGGCTTCACCATGGAATGTTCCTCGGGATACACTTCAACATAATAGTTATACATGCCCGAAGTGAAGTAAAATTCAGGGTTCTTGTTGATCAGTTTCAGGCCTTCAACAAATGCGTTATACGCCTTTTTGCCCTCCCCTGCCGCGTTCATCATTTCACCCTTGTAATTGTACATCATAGCCATATAACCGCGGGCAACCATCGTGTAAAATACTGCTTCCGGGTCAAGACTGTTCTTTCCGTACTTCTTATTAATGGCTTCAAGGCATTGATCCAGCTTGTGAATGTATTCCTTCGATTTTGTGGGATTATCCTTGATCGGTAAATGTTTCCAGAAAAGCACAAACGAGTCCAGAATGTAGGAAACGGGGTGATTAGGATATTTTTTTTGAACCTGATGCATAAAAACCTCAGCCTCCTCAAACTCGTAATTGTATATTTTGTCCAGGCTCTGCTGAACATGTTTTAACGATGCCGGGTCATTCAGAAGTTGGGCAGGTGCAGGAAGCGAACAGAGTATGAGTAAAAATAAAAAAAGAAACCGAAGGGTATTTTGCATGGCATGTACTATAAACTCAAAATGGTTTGGTGGAACCGCACCGGAACATTAGCTTTGTTAATAACCGCAAAACAAGATGGCGGGTTTCAAAAAATAATCTACTCACTGATATTATGATTCGTTACGAGCAGTTCACCCTGGATAATGGCTTGAAAGTTTTTGTTCATGAAGATTTTTCAACACCAATGGCTGCCGTAAATATCTTGTACAATGTTGGTTCACGGGATGAGGATGAAGAGCGGACTGGATTTGCACATTTATTTGAACACTTGATGTTCGGCGGCTCCAAAAACATTCCCAGCTACGATATTCCGGTCCAGAATGTAGGTGGGGAAAACAATGCTTTCACTTCACCCGACATTACCAACTACTACATTACATTACCCGCAGACAATATAGAAACGGCTTTTTGGCTCGAATCGGATAGAATGATGAGCCTTTCTTTTGACCCCAATGTGCTGGAAGTGCAGCGCAAAGTGGTGATTGAAGAATTCAAACAGCGTTATCTGAACCAGCCTTATGGTGACATGTGGCTGAAATTAAGACCATTGGCGTATAAGCAGCATCCCTATCGCTGGGCAACAATCGGCAAGGACATTGACCATATAGAAAGGGCAACAATGGATGATGTTCAGGACTTTTTCTTCAGGTTTTATCGTCCCAACAACGCCGTAATGGTGGTTGCCGGAGCTATAAAGACCGCTCAGGTGCGTGAATTAGCCAATAAATGGTTTGGGGACATTCCTCCGGGTGCTCCTTATATGCGCAACCTGCCACGGGAGTCTGCACAGAATGAAGCGAGACATTTGGAAATCTCAGCAGCCGTTCCGTTAAATTCTCTGATCAAAGTTTATCACATGCCGGGCAGGTACGAAAACGGCTTCTACGCAACCGATCTGCTGAGTGATATTCTGGGACGTGGCAAATCGTCGCGTTTGTACCAAAGCCTTTTGAAAGAAAGATCTATTTTTAACAGCATCAGCGCCAGCGTTACTTCGTCACTTGATCCGGGTTTGCTTTTGATCAAAGGCAACTTAAATCCCGGTGTTAGTCTGGAAGAAGCAGATGCAGCCGTGACGGATATACTCAGCGAAATGGTGGCAAACGGCGCCAACGATGACGAGGTAACCAAAGTAAAAAACCAGTCGGAAGCTTCGCTGGCTTTCTCGGAAGTTGAACTCCTGAACCGTGCGATGAACCTGGCATTTGCAGCCAATGCCGGCAATGTAGATTGGGCCAACGAAGATGCGGAGATTATCCGGAATCTGACGTCTGCCGACATTCAGGAAGCAGCCAAATCCGTATTAAGGCCCGAAAATGCCTCTACGTTATATTATCGCGCAGAAGAAAAGCAGGTTGCGCTTGTCTGACAAGTCGCACCTGCCGTGCAGTAAGAAATAGCTTTTGTTAATCTTCGGGAAGAAAAGTGAGATAGCTGAAATTCTCCTCTTTGAACATTTCCTTTGCAATATCCTGCAACTGTAACGCGGTGATCTGCTCGATCTCGGTAAAGATTTCAGGAAGTGAATCCACGCGGCCCGTATCCAGCAAGCTTTTGGCCATCATCAGCATAAAGCTCATGTTACTCTCCTCAGACATTGCCAGTTGACCCATAAGCTGCACCTTGGTTTGATGCAGTTGCAGCACCGACAAAGGCACTTCGCGGATTTTTTTAAGCTCCTTATGAATCAGGGAAATGCTTTTGGTGAGCTGTTTTTGTTCTGTTCCAAAGAAAATACCCATGAAGCCAGTGTCCAGATAAGGGGTGTAATTTCCTTCAATAGAGTAAACAAAACCATATTTCTCGCGCAAAGAAAGGTTAAACCTGGAATTCATTCCCGGCCCGCCCAGCAGATTCACCAGCATAAAAAAGGACAATCTCCTGTCGTCAAGCAATGGATATGCCGGCTGGCCCATAGCACATTGCGCCTGAGAGATAGAGCGTTCTTTTTGCTGACTTACAGGCACATACGCCAATGGTGCCTGCCTGATCCTGGATGTTTTACGATGTGGAATGTTACCCAGATATTTCTCCGCTACCCGAATTACTTTCGAAAAAGGCAAACGGCTAACAGACGAAACGACAATGCGCTCCGTATCGATGTTGTCGTTGATAAATTGCATTAAATCCGCTTTGCCAAACGAGCCTACGGTTTCCGCTGTCCCTAATATATTATTTCCCAGGGCATGATCGGGAAAAATGAGCTGGTCAAAATCATCCTGAATGGCGTCTTCAGGAGAATCAATGTACATGGACATTTCCTCCAATATCACATTACGCTCACGCTCAATCTGCTTTTCCGGAAAAACAGAATGAAATGTAATGTCTGCCAGCAAATCCATGGCCTTATCGAAATGATCGTCGAGGACCGAGGCGTGGAAACAAATTTTTTCTTTGGTTGTATAAGCATTCAGTTCTCCACCCACATTCTCTAACCTGTTGATAATGTGGTAAGAACTGCGCTTTTCAGTTCCTTTAAAGGCCATATGCTCCCAGAAATGGGCAAGCCCCTGCTGATGTGGCAATTCATCGCGGCTTCCGATGTCGAGCATGATGCCGCAATGCGCGATTTGCGTATAAGGAACCTGCTTATGAGCAATGCGAATCCCGTTGGCAAGCGTATGTAAATGATAATCTTCTGTGATTGGTAGTGTGGTAGATTTGGGGTTACCCTGTTTCTGGACGTTATCTCTCTTCATTCCTTTTGAACACAAAATAGGCACCAATAATTTTCGGTGGTATCCACAAAATTACAGACTTTTGCTCTGAAACCCTTGAAAAGCACCAGTTATGCGCGTTGGATTTGATGCCAAAAGAGCTTTTGCCAATAAAACCGGACTTGGAAATTACAGTCGTTTTGTGCTCGATGCGCTTCTGACAAATGAAAAAGCACCAACTTACCTGGCCTACACGCCAAAAAACAAGGCAAAACTTTTTCCCGGTTTCCCGGAAAATAACATTCGCATTCCGCAGACATTCCTGGATAAAAAACTCTCAGCTTACTGGCGCTATGCATCGATTACGAAGCAGCTGAAAGCGGATAACATTGATGTGTTTCACGGGTTGAGCAACGAACTTCCGCAAGGATTGCAAAAGGCCGGAATTAAGTCGGTGGTTACGATACATGATCTGATCTTTGAACGGCTTCCGCATTTGTTCAAACCCATCGACAGGCTTATTTACCGACATAAATTCCAGTCGGCATGCCGCCGCGCGGACTCAGTTATTGCCATCAGCGAGCAGACAAAGCGAGACTTAATAGCGCTATACCATGTTGATAGTGAGAAGATCCAGGTTGTTTACCAGGATTGTAATCCTATTTTTAAACAAAGGGTTGAACAAAATAAAATAGAAGAGATCAGGCGCATATACGACATTCCGAGGCAGTACATTTTGTGCGTGGGAACATTGGAAGAGCGTAAAAATCAGCACCGGTTGGTGGAAGCATTCGCCAGCGTCGCCAATAATGATTTCCAGCTTATCCTTGTCGGAAAATCAACAAGTTATACGCCCAAAATTTTGGAATACATTCAAAAATACAACCTGGAAGAGAAGGTAAAAATCCTGCATGACGTTCCCACCGCACATTTACCAGCGCTTTACCAGGAGGCTGAAATATTCGCTTACATCTCTATTTATGAAGGTTTTGGCATTCCAATTCTCGAAGCATTGCACAGCGGAACGCCCGTTTTAGCAGCGAAAGGATCGTGTCTGGAAGAAGCTGGCGGGCCAGGAGGTTTGTATGCGGATCCCTATCAAAAAGTAGACATCAGCCATCAGCTAAATAAACTGATTACTGATGCCGCTTTAAGAAAACAGCTTGTAGAAGCCGGAAAACGGCACATTAGCCAGTTTTCCGGCGAAAATATTGCGCATCAACTTGTTGATTTATATCAAAATCTCCGCTGAATTATTTCTCTCTGTATTGCTCGATGATCCTGAACAAGGCTTTTTGTTTTTCCAGATCGGGGAAAAAGTCGAAAAGCTGCACATGCGCATCGTAATCGAGCGTTAATGCTGTTTCCAGGTTTAAAAGCGCTTCGCGATATGTGCCGCCGTGGATCTGATAAACGGCCATTCTGTAATAGAGGTCGGCTTCTTCGGGCATTTCGTCAATTGCAGCTTGCAAGAGGTCGCAGGCGCGAACGTAATTTCCCTGCTCAAACAGCACATGCGACCATTTCAGCCAGATATCCGGATTGGATGGCTCTATTTCCGCCGCCTTTTCGAATGCTTCAAATGCTGAGATGACATTACCAACTTTAAACTCAGTTTCCGCTAGCGCTAGCCAGTAATCCGGGTTTAATTCGGTGATCTGAATGGCTTTACGTAAAAACCCAACCGCCTCGTACCAGCGGCCCAGCTCACTGAAACATATTCCTAATCCATACCAGCCATCATCCCACTGTTTATCCAGCTTCACAGTCTGCCGGTAATATTTGATGGCCGTTTCAAATTGGCCCAGTTTCTCGTAGCAAGTGCCCAGGCAGCAGCAAGTTTCAGGCTGCTCGCCTTCGAGTTCTATCGCTTTTAAATATTGTTCTTTTGCGTCTTCGTACTTTTCGAGATTCATGTACGAATTGCCCAATTGGAAAAAGGCCGAAGCAAAATCTTCCTTTACCAATGTTGCGTATTCGTAAGCATTCACCGCATCCTCGTAACGTTCGAGCTTACTGAATGCTATACCCAGATTATACCAGGCATGATGCGAAAACGGGTCGCGGTCGACAAGCTCATTATAGTATTCGAGATGACTTTCCAGCTTCCCTACCAAATCCAGGCAATGTGCAAGTTCATATAGCGCACTCTCATTATTCAGGTTGTTCCGGAGCGACTTTTTATAAAACTTGATCGCCTCGTCATACTTACCCCAATTCTGATAAGTCTGCCCTATTTGAAAATATATTTCGTCCTGGTCTTCAACACGTTGCAAAAGATTTTCCAACACTTCAATGGCCTCTTCAAACTCGCCCATCATATTGGAAATGGCAACCTGCATGAAGGAAATTTCAATGTCGCCGGGGTGGAAAAGCGAAGCCCTTTCCAGAATCTCCATAGCCAGCTCATGTTCACCGCGGTTGGCATGCAGCTGCACCATATTAAGCAGGAGGTCCAGCGAGTAAGGATAATCCGACAACCCTAACTCACACGCTTTAAATGCTTTGTCCCAATCTCCTTTTTCAATGTAGTGAACCGTTACTTTTTCGTAAGTATCCAAATCAAAAAAAACCGGCTCACTCGTTTTAAGCATTCTTTCAAACCTGAGCAATGTTTCTTTCATATAATCCTTTCTTTCCCCAAAATTTTTCTCCATCATACGGACCGTCAGGTTAGATTTGAGGGCTAACGCACCACTAATTAATCAGAGAAAGTTATAAAATAAATAATCGTTATTCAAATCTTGCCAAGCAAACTTTCACTTACCCTGGCAACCGTTCGCTCAATGGGTTGGAACTCAAAATTCAATGCTTTCCGGATTTTCCCGTTGTCGTAACTGATCTTTCTGGCCGCAGATTTTGCCGTTTCTTTCGTAATTAACGGCTTTGTTCCTAGTAACCACGTCCTTACCGCTTCGAACCGCCAAATAATTCCGGCAAGTCCGGTACCCACCTTAAACGACGGCCTTTTTTTGTGCATTGCATCTGCAATAGTATTGAACAAATTCTGATAAGAAATGCTCCCGCCATTCAGCAAAAATCTTTCTCCGGAGATGTCAGATAACATAAGCTGGAATATAATGTCGGCAACGTCTTTTACGTCCACATAATTCGCGATGCCTTCTGTGTAAAACGGTTTTTCTTTAAAAACATAACCGAAAATCTGGGTGCTGCTCTTACTCCAATCCCCTTCACCCAGGATCAATGTGGGGTTGACAATCACCGCATTAAGCCCTTCCGCGATCCCACGCCACACTTCCAGTTCCGCCAAATGCTTGGTTTTCGCATATTCCGAATTTTCCGGGGAATCTTCCCAGCGATGATTTTCGTCCAGGACCACATCTTTTCCCGGAATGGCTTTCCGCGCGTCCGGCCTACCGATTGCCGCAATGCTGCTCACATGACATAATTTGCCGATTTTATATTTAAGACACACATTCACAACATTCGCAGTGCCCTCCACATTTACCTTATACATTGACTTCCGCTCCTTTGGAATAAAAGAAACGACGGCAGCTGTATGTACGACCATGTCCATATTCTCCACCGCGCTTTCCAGCGCGCTGATGTCCAGAATGTCCCCTTCTACCCAATGTATTTTTGAAGCAACATCCGCCAGCAGGCTTCGGTCAGAGTCGGGCCTGGCTAGGGCAAATACTTCATGATTTTCAGCAAGAAACTTTCGTGCAGTAGCGCTTCCGACCAAACCTGTCGCACCGGTAATTAGAATTTTCATATTTATTACAACAAAATATCGAGATCAAAGTTGGTTGTAAAAATGTGAAATCTTGCATAACAACAAAAAACCCTTTCCAAATCGCGCAGATTCGGAAAGGGCAAAACATATTTATATTATTGACTGTCTATAAACTTCTCACATTTTGCAAATATTTTTCAAGCGTTGATATCCTGGGAGAAAGGTCATCCATTTCGTTTAACTCGACTGCAAAGTCTGCTTTTAATCCTCCCTGAACGGTCTCGGGCCTATCTTTCATCTTTTGAATGAATCCAGGCATTGCCGCTTTGGCTTGCTTATGCAAATTTAAACTTTGCGCAATTTGCTTTTCAAATTCAGCAACGAGTGAACTATACTGATTGTCAGCAACATGGCTCTTAACTTTGCTGATTCCTTCAAAAATAAGTGCAAAGCGCCCACATTCCGAATCGATCAATTCTTTTGTTAAGAAGGAAATGAGCGCGTAATCATCTGACTTCATAACATCATAATCCATCAGAATTACCTTGGCATACTTGTTTCGAAAATGCCTGATCAGTAGTGAGTCCTCATCGTGGCTTTGCAAAAAACGCTTGTACGTCTGCACAACCCCATCTTTTTGAGCGCTTGTCAATCGTGCATGTTTGGTCGGTAACGAAATCGGAGCTATTTCATTCAGCCTTACTTTTACCGCACGTTCCGCATCAATCAACTCTTTTGTTATCGCTCCGTTCTTTGCAAGGAAATACGTTGGAAATAATTCATCGTCTTCGGTTACCGCCTTTTTAAAATTATAGCGTTTTTCCGCCCTTTTCAGATCACGTTCCTGATCGTCCGCGCATCCAAAAGCGACAAACAGAACAAAAGAAAGCATCATAAGCCTATTGTATGTGTATATTTTCACGTTGAAAAATTTATAAGTGATGTAAAATGCATTAACGCTCCAAGTTTATAAAATTTTATTTACACTTTACCAAAGTCCCGGTTCTGAAAGCGTTTTTGCTAATTTTACGTTTTTGGAATGCTGCGGAACTCAATAATGTTTTCAAAGCACCACCTCATTTATATTATTCGATTCATTAAAATGCCCATTTCCGATCCAAAACGATATACTGTTACCGCAGCACTGATTTATGCCAACGGCCCTATTCACATTGGCCACCTGGCCGGATGTTATATACCGGCAGATATATACGTTCGCTACCTGCGCTCCAAAGGGAAAGATGTTGCTTTTATCAGCGGAACCGATGAGCATGGCGTCCCGATCACGATCCGTGCAAAAAAAGAAGGCTTAACGCCACAGCAAGTCGTGGATAAATATTATGCACAGATCGACGCTTCATTTAAAGAACTGGGCATTTCGTTTGATATATACTCCCGGACCAGCAAGGCGGTCCATCATGAAACTTCACAGGAAATTTTCAAAGATCTGTACGATAAGAACGTCTTCGTTGAGGAAACAACCGAGCAATATTATGATGAAACGGCCGAGCAGTTCCTCGCAGACCGCTACATCGTCGGAACATGCCCCGTTTGTGCAAATCCTAATGCTTATGGAGACCAATGTGAGCGCTGCGGCTCTACATTAAGCCCGCTGGAACTGAAAGATCCGCGGTCGATGCTTTCCGGTGCAAAACCGATTTTGAAGGCAACCAAAAACTGGTATTTGCCTTTGGATAGCATGCAGTCTGACATTGAAAGCTACATCAACAGCCATAGCGAGTGGAAAACGAATGTTTTCGGACAATGCCAGTCTTGGTTAAAAGACGGCTTGAAACCACGCGCTATGACCCGCGACCTCGATTGGGGCATTAAAGTGCCGCTTCCCGATACAGACGGAAAAGTTTTATATGTGTGGTTTGAAGCGCCTATCGGCTACATTTCCGCAACAAAAGATTGGCTTATCCAGAAAAACGGAACTGACGAAGGCTGGAAACAATGGTGGCAACCAACCACACCGGGAGAGGAAACAAAGCTGGTGCATTTCATCGGTAAGGACAACATTGTGTTCCATTGCATCATTTTCCCGGCCATGCTGATGGCGGAAGGAAATTATATTCTGCCTGATAACGTGCCTGCAAATGAGTTTATGAACCTGGAAGGCGATAAAATTTCCACTTCAAGAAACTGGGCGGTATGGCTGCACGAATACCTGGAAGAGCTGCCCGACAAGCAGGATGTGCTGCGTTATGTGCTCACCGCTAACGCGCCTGAAACCAAAGACAGTGAATTCACCTGGAAGGACTTCCAGACCAGAAACAACAGTGAGCTCGTTGGCATTTATGGCAATTTTATCAACCGCGCCATTGTATTGACCCAAAAATTTTGTGACAGCAAAGTGCCTGCAAGAGGCGTTTTGCAGGAAATAGATGAAATTGCATTGAGAGATCTGGCCGAATTCCCGGCCCGCATTTCGGAATCACTGGAAACTTACCGGTTCCGGGAAGCGCTTACATTGATTATGGACCTGGCAAGATCAGGCAATAAATATCTGGCGGAAACGCAGCCATGGCATGCCATCAAAACGGATCCTGAGCGCGTTAATACAATTTTGAACATTGCTTTGCAGATCTCAGCGACATTATCCATCGTCTCGGAGCCGGTGCTTCCTTTCACAGCTGCTAAAATCCAGGAGCAATTAGGAATGACCAACACATCATGGGAATATGCCGGAAACCAGGATCTTTTAGCTCCCGGAAACCCTGTTTTGGAAGCGAAACTGTTATTCGAAAAAATTGAAGACCACGTCATTGAAAAACAAATTCAAAAACTGCACGACGCTAAAAGAATGAACGAGCTGGAAGGAAAAACGGTCACGGCGATAAAACCGGAAATACAGTATGATGATTTCGGAAAAATGGATATCCGGGTCGCGACCATTGTTGCTGCGGAGAATGTTCCTAAGAGCAAAAAGCTGCTCAAATTGCTCGTAGACATCGGCATTGAACAGCGAACTGTGCTTAGCGGGATTTCAGAACATTTTTCAGCCGAAGAAGTGATTGGCAAAAAAGTGCTGTATCTGGCAAACCTGGCGCCCAGGAAAATGATGGGACTGGAAAGTCACGGAATGATCCTGATGGCCGAGGACCGGGACGGAAGTCTGACTTTTGTGCAGCCTGGAAAAGAAGTGTGGAACGGCGGGACTGTCAACTGACCAGCCAAACCGGAAAGATAAAGGGCTCTTGGAAAAACCAGGAGCCCTTTTTTATGAACCTTTATTGAAATTCTCTTTTAACCTGATCGTACAATGAATAAACCTTATCCACCAGCACTTCACATTCACGGTCTGAAAACTGCTCGATGGTATTGCTTACTGCATTGGAAACAACTTTCCCCTCCTCGTTCACCTTCACCCCTCTTTGCTTGATTATACTCAGGATTTGCTCCCACTCTCCGATAAGGCTATCGGAAAAATACCGCGGTTCGATGATGTTGAAATATGCGGACTGGGATTTTAACTTTTGCTTAAGATGACCGGAAGTGTTTGAAACTCTAAGCTCTTCGACAAGTTTCGTGAGCTCAATATAAGCGAAGATGTTTGACTTTTTCATAACGTTGAGATTGGAGGAGTAATATATAAAATATGGTTGCTAAGATACAGAGATGAAACTCCTTTTTTTGCCAAAAAACAGAATGTTTACCCTATGTTAATATTAACTATTGGATGGATACAATTCCTCAAAGTTGTTTGCCATATGCTTCATTAACAAGACGAGACAGGAGTATAAAACCCGTTTTTCGGCCGCAATATACTCATGACACATAAAAAAACCCGACAGTTGTAACTATCGGGTGACATTATTTAATACAAATCAGCTGTTACCAGCGCTCTATATTTACTTTCCTGTGGTAGTCTCCCTGTTCGTCTCCGTAGGGAAGAAATAACACAAGATGGCGCAAAGTATCGTCATATTTTGCGGTTATATGCTCAACGTCAACCCCGTCGGGAATGACGAATGTATTGATGAAACGTATCGTTCTCCACTGCTCTTCATCGGACAGACTTTCCTGAGAAAATATGGGCAACAAGTGAAATAGTTTTAGATTATTAGTATTCTTTTTTCCTTTTACTACTTCCAATTGAAGATCTTCAACCTCGATGCCTGGAACCTTCACAACAACTTCAAAACCGTCCGATCCTCTATCAAGCTTTATAGCGGGCTCACTCATTCCACCATTGATCGTGTTGATGAAATCAATATTCATCAGCATTTCCTGGGGTATTTTCAGTTTGCTTTCCATAGCTATCGCGTTTAAGATTCACAAGTTTTATAGACTAACGAAAAACTACGTGCCAAAGATTATTTTTTGGTTAAAATTCAAAAATATAATCGCGCCGTATAAAAGCGTAAATGGCTTTTAAACCGTTTAAAACCTCATTTCCAGCTCGCATAACGAAATTATCCCAAAAAAACGGGGAATAGCTAAATGCCAAAGTTGCAGTAATGGCTCCCCATAGAGCGACAAATTGTCCTGTATTTTAATATTTTATAGCGTCTTACGATCAGAATGTCCCAGGTCACGATCCGGATCAATGCGGTCACGGACGAGTTGCTTGATTTCCTTAGGTTCCGGAAAGTGCCCTTCACGCTTCCTGTCCCAGACAATTTCCTCATTTAGGCTTATAATGTACCGCCCAGCAACTTCCGAAGGTGTCAGCTGAACCGCATGCAGGTCATCCGTGAATGTGGTGAGTAATTCCTGCGCCATCCACGCGGACCGCAGCAGCCAGCCGCATTTCGGGCAGTATTCAATGTTGATTGTGGGTTTCATGATGCTGTTACAAGCGATTTTGGCCTTCAAGATATCAAAAAAGCCGTGAAGGAGATCCCTCACGGCTTTCGAATGTTAACCTAACCCTTTGATCTTTTGAGAGAAACCTTCTGAAAATTTCTCCCATAACGCTCTACAAATGTCGCCTGGCATTTACAATCTTTTTAGCGTTATAATCCCTGATTTGTAAAATGCGTAACACGCATTTCGCGTCTTGGTAATACTCCCCAATGTAGCAAGTAGAATTACGTGTTTTTCCCAGAGGCGTATTTTAAAAGTTATTGACAGCCAAACCATTACCTTGAAACCGTTAACTCAATACAATCCGTTCTGCTTGGTGGTAATGCGGGTGGAGGTTACATTTACGTATATCAAGAAATTATAAAATTCTCTAAAACGTTTATGGATCCACGGAAATTTACGGGTAAAGAAGGACAGCTAATCTCAGCGGAACAAGCATTAAAAATTACTGAACCTTTCCAGAAAAGAGAACAGGAAATTACGCTTCGCGGCGAGAATTATGTAAAAGCGGAGTTTTTTGGAATACATAAATTCAACGAATTGATGAGCATTCACGGAGAAACTTGCGTAGGATTTCGCGTTTATTACGGCATTACGGAGGAGGAAGGACATGTGGTAGGTGAGAAATCAGCACTTAGCAGAGGCATGAAAAGACCAACTGCCAGACTAGTGCTCATACCCGTCGATGCCGACGGCAATGACCTTACCAAAACTGCCCGGCTGGGAGGAATGAAGGACATGCCCGCTCGGAAAGAAGCCATGACAGGCGGACCGCTTTGCCCGCACCAATGTTAGGCAGTGATAATTAACACACTATATGTTTGAAATTTTCATTTCGTATTGTTTCAGAAACCCGGTCTCATGCATAGCAGTATTTATCACACTAGTACCGCTAATATTAATAATTTTAAAAAAAGCATACATCGACCCCACCTTCCGATTACTGTTGGTTTACTTGACAGTGAAATTAATAATTGATATTATAATGGTTCGTTCGGCTGCTAATCACGAGAATAATATATTGTTTTTCAATTTAGCCATCCCCGTTAATTACGCTTTGCTGGGCGGAATGTTTTATTACAAATTCAATTCACGAACATTAAAAAAAGGGATTATAGGTTCAATGGTGGGCTTTTTAGCTTTCACAGTATGGGATATTCTTAATTCAAATCCAGTGATAAGTGACCTGCACAACCACAGGGCAGTATTATTTGCAAAAACAGTGGAAGGAGTTTTGATTATTACATTGATTTTGTTGTTTTTCTATGAACTGATAAAGTCTTTGCGCATTCCAAACCTGCTGACCTTTCCCTTTTTCTGGGTATGCTCAGGTTTACTGTTATACTATTCAAGTTTTATTTTTATTGCGCCAGTACTACATTATACGGCCACCTGGAATCATTCCGTTGACATGGGCTTAACTGAAACCATTCCAACTATTTTCGAAATAGTATGTGCGTTGTGCTTTGGCATTGGTATTTATCATTTTTCGGCGGGACATTATGCAAAACAGTGAAGAGTTGAAATGGGCGTTACTCATTGCCTCCCTGGCAATGCTGACCATGGCGTTCTGCATGATCTCTTTCGTGATGTATTATCAAAAAAGACGATTTGAGGAGGAAAAGAAGATCAGCGACATTGAAAAAAACTACAACCGACTTTTACTGGACACCGCGCTCAATTCAGAGGAAACCGAGCGCCGCCGCATTGCCCAGGACTTACACGACGACATTGGAACAATGCTGTCTCTCACCAAATTAAGCCTCAACCAGCTCAGTAAACTGGTGGCCAATAGCGGAAATGAGAAAGAGGACCAGATCATGAAAAAATCGCAGTCACTGGTTGAAGAAACCATTCTGCATGTGCGCCGGATTACGCGCGATCTGGTGCCTACAACATTGGAACGTTTTGGTTTAATGGAGGCAATAGAAGAATTTATTCATAAATTAGAAGAAGATAACAATCTCGCCATCACCTTCCAGGCCAACACCGACGACTTCCCGCGGCAGGGCCAGAAACTGGAACTTACGCTTTACCGTATTATGCAGGAACTGGTCAACAATGCGATCAAGCATGCCAGTTGTTCAAAAATAGATATTCGTCTGGAAATCAATGATCAGATGATTGGCCTGAAAGTGACAGATAACGGAGTCGGGTTTAACCCCGAGAAGATCAAAGAAAATAATCTGGCCGGGCTGGGCCTGTTGGGAATTGAAAGCCGGTTGGCCATTGTTAACGGAACAGTCCAATATGAAAAACCCGAAAAAGGCGGCGCGAGTGCATTTGCACAGATCCCCATG
This sequence comes from Dyadobacter sp. CY327, assembly GCF_021390415.1. Lineage (NCBI taxonomy): Bacteria > Pseudomonadati > Bacteroidota > Cytophagia > Cytophagales > Spirosomataceae > Dyadobacter > Dyadobacter sp. CY327. Next base: position 293,770 of record NZ_JAJUXJ010000005.1, read on the forward strand.
ATGCCGGTTGCAGACAGCAAACCGGAACCTTTGCACCCATTCCGGCGCGAGCGCGTGAACATTTAATTGATATGAAAACCTTAAAACTCGGAATTGCCGACGACCATGAACTGTTCAGAAAGGGGTTTATCTCCATGCTGAGCGGCATTCCCGATTTCGAATTTGTTCTTGAAGCGGCCAATGGCCAGGAATTACTCGACCGCTTGCCTGCCAACACGCCTGATATCGTTTTTATGGATCTGCAAATGCCTGTTATGGATGGCATTCAAGCTACTGAGGCCGCTTTTGAAAGATTTCCCAACATTAAGGTCATCGTGGTGTCCATGTATAATGAGGACCGTTTCGTTATTCACATGCTGGAAAAAGGTGTACAAGGCTATTTATTAAAGGATACTAGTCCGGATGAAGTGGAAAAAGCCATTCGCCGCGTAGATGAAGAAGGTTTTTACTACAACGACTTCGTCTCCAAAGCCATGCACAGGAAAATGGTTACCAGACAGGTCAATAAACATCCGTTCTTTCCCAACGCCTGCAATGTTGCGCTTTCGTCAAGAGAAAAAGAAGTGCTGCAATTGATATGCGACGGCTTTTCAACTTCCGAAATTGGCGATAAGCTTTTCATCAGTGTGCGCACTGTGGAAGGTCACCGGCTGCGGGTCCTGGAAAAGACCGGCACGAAAAGCACGGCAGCAGCGGTGGCTTTTGCATACAAAAACCAATTATTGAACTAGAAATATTTCATATCGCTATTTAAGGAATGACACGCACCCAAATGCGTGTCATTCTCGTTTTCAGCTGGGAAACTCCTGTGATTTATTTATCTTTCAGCCAGTAACTCTGTAAGCGCTTATGAAAGTCCTCATTGTTTGCACGAATCATGAAACATTCCCTACCAAAACCGGCAAAACCGGCTTATGGCTCAGTGAACTGACTTATTTCTATGATGTGATGTCCAAACGCAGGGTTCTTATGGACATTGTTAGCCCGCTGGGAGGGAAAATTCCGATTGACGAACGCAGCCTGGAATTGAAAGATGAATGCAATGCAAAATATTGGGAAGATGCCACGTTCCGGGCCAAACTAGACAATTCACTTTCCCCTGCACAGGTCCGTTCTGCCGATTATCGCCTGGTGTATTTTGCGGGCGGTCACGGAGCCATGTGGGATCTGGCTGAAAATACAGACTTGCAGAACATCGTTAGGGACATTTACGAACGCAACGGAATGGTGTCCGCAGTCTGCCACGGCGTTTGCGGCCTTCTGAACGTGAAACTATCCGACGGCTCCTGGCTGATACAGGACAAATATGTAACAGGCTTCTCCAACGTGGAAGAAGCCTTGATGAGTTTTGTGAGCGAAGTGCCGTTTTATCTGGAAGACAAGCTGAAAGAGCGCGGCGCACATTACACCAAATCAATGATCCCTTTTATGGAATTCATTGAAATGGATGAACGACTGATCACCGGCCAGAATCCAAATTCGGCTAAGAAAGTGGCTTCCAAAGCACTTGAAGAGCTTTTTGAAAAATAATATTAGATTTTCAGATCTCCGAACAGCGAGCGGAAAGTAGGCAAAATTGCATCCTTATCAGAGACATTTGCGTCTTCAACCCCCCAGTTGATCGCCAGGTCCTCATCATTCCACAGAATGCCCGATTCGGATTCCTTATTGTAGATGTTTGTGCATTTGTAGGAGAAAATCGAATCTTCCAGTGCAACAAAGCCATGCGCAAAACCTTCCGGAACGTAAGCAATGTTGTTTTTTTCACTGCTTAACTCAAAAATTTCATGCTTGCCAAAAGTGGGAGATTCCGGGCGAATATCCACCGCAACGTCCAAAACCTTCCCAGAAATGACGCGAACCAGCTTTCCCTGAGAAAAAGGTGCTTTTTGGAAGTGAAGCCCTCTTACCACGCCTTTTTTCGAAAATGACTGATTATCCTGAACAAAGTTGGTAGGCAAACCTAATTGCTTAAATATCTGCTCATTATAAGATTCAAAAAACATTCCACGATCATCATGAAAAACACGTGGGGTAAGTTCGACTAATCCGGCAATGGAAGTTTCGCGAATCTGCATACAATATTATTCTGTTGGTTGGTAATGGTAAGTCTTAATCTTGGGACAAATTTATGAATCTATTGATAGAGGTTGTAATTTCGGCGCATTATTTCCAAAATCATGACCTACGAAGCGCTGTTTGAACAAATTTCCCAGAAAAAATCCTATCTCTGCATAGGGCTCGACACGGATATCAGGAAAATCCCTGCACATCTGCGTCAAGCGGCTGACCCTGTTTTTGAGTTTAACAAACAGATCATCGATGCCACTGCGGATTTTTGTGTTTCCTATAAGCCTAACATTGCATTCTACGAAGCATCCGGCTCAAAAGGCTGGGAAAGTTTGCAGAAAACAATAGAATATATTCCAAAAAGCCACTTTACCATCGCGGATGCCAAGCGTGGGGACATTGGAAATACATCCGGGCTTTACGCCAGAACGTTTTTCGATCCTTCGGCTTCGGGCCTTGAATTTGACGCGGTAACGGTCGCGCCTTACATGGGAAGTGACTCGGTGATCCCGTTTCTGGAATTTGAAAACAAATGGGTGATTCTGCTCGCATTGACGTCCAATCCGGGCAGCGGGGACTTTCAGCGTTTGGAGGCCAACGGCGCGCCTTTATATGAACAAGTCCTCAAAGCTTCACAAACCTGGGCTGGCGCAGATCGCATAATGTATGTTGTTGGCGCGACGCAAGCTGCTGAATTTGAGAAAATCAGAACGATCATTCCAGATCATTTCCTGCTTGTCCCGGGTGTGGGCGCGCAGGGAGGAAATCTTGAAGAACTATCCAGATTTGGCATGAACGCACATTGCGGCTTGCTTGTGAACGCCTCCCGCAGCATTATTTACGCTGGTAATGATGTCGATTTTGCTCACAAAGCAAAACAGGAAGCGCAGCTTTTGCAGCAGGAAATGGCCATTTATCTTGACAAATACTGCAAATAAACCACCCGAATTTTACCTTTAATCTCTCCAAACAATCCACCGCAATTGCTGATGCAACTTTCCGATTCCAACGCATATACCATACAAGGCATTGATCCTGAACATTTAATTGAAAAATTCGGCAGTCCGCTTTACGTGTACGACGGCGCAACGATCCGCCGCAAAACACAGGAGCTGCAACACGCATTTGCAGGCATTAATATGAAAATCAAATATGCCTGTAAAGCGAACACGAATTTGTCGATCCTTCGACTGATGCGCGAAATCGGCGTGGAATTGGATGTGGTGTCTCCGGGAGAGCTGGAAATGGGCATTATGGCGGGTTATACTGCGAATCAGATCACGTTTACCCCGAGCGGAGTTCCTTTCGAAGAAGTGCGTGCGGCTGTTGATGCAGGCGCGATCGTGAATGTGGACAGCATTCCGTTGCTGGAATGGTTTGGACAAACTTACGGAAACACCAGGCCGTGCCTGATCCGGATTAAACCCAATGTGGCCGCTGGCGGGAATATCAAGATCATGACCGCCCACGCCGATTCGAAATTTGGGATCTCCGTTTTGCTTCTGGATCAAATTCTTGAAGTTGTAAAGAAATACGACATTAAAATCATTGGCCTGCACCAGCATACCGGTTCAGACATTAAAGATGCAGAGCCGTTCCTGAAAGTGGCGGATATACTTTTTGAAACAGCCAAACATTTCCCTGACCTTGAAATCATAGACCTGGGCGGTGGCTTTAAGGTTTCCTACTTACCAGGTGACGAGATTACGGATATGGATTTGCTGGGAAGAAAAATTTCCGAGCGGTTCATAAAGTTCTGCAGTGAATACGGCCGTGAATTGCAGCTTTGGTTTGAACCAGGCAAATTTCTGGTGAGTGAATCCGGTTATCTGCTGGTGAATGCGACAGTTGTGAAAGAGGATCCGGCAAGAAACTTCGTCCATGTAAATTCAGGATTAAATCACTTGATCCGCCCGATGATGTATGGCTCTTACCATCACATTTTGAATGTTTCCAATCCTTCCGGCGAGCCAAAAACCTATAATGTGGTAGGTTACATTTGCGAAACGGATACATTCGCCACCGATCGAACATTGCCGGAAGTGAAAGCCGGAGATCTCCTAGCGTTTCTCAATGCAGGCGCTTACGGGTTAACAATGAGCTCAAATTATAATGCACGTGTCCGCCCCGCAGAAGTGCTGGTCGATCAAGCCGAAGCGCGCTTGGTGAGAAGGCGCGAGACGATGGAAGACCTGCTAAAAACGCAGATGGATTTGTAATTCAGTAGACATTTTGTCCTGATATCCCCTATTTTCATTTTTTTAATGCCAAAATTTCAGGCTTTCTGATCGGGCATATGATTTTTCATGGAGTATTGTAAACAAAGCAATATCTCCATGAACTTCAACCAATATACCATAAAGGCGCAGGAGATTATACAACACGCTGCGCAGATGGCCCAGGGCAACCAGCAACAGGCCATCGAAACGGGTCACGTCCTGAAATCAATTCTGGAAGAAGACCCTAACACTTCGCTATTCTTACTTAACAAGCTCAACATCAGTCCGGATATCCTGAATAATCGGCTGGAAAAGATTTTGGAAGGTTACCCGCGCGTAAGCGGCGGCCAGCCTTATCTGGGCAATGATATGGCGGCTGCAAGTGGCAAAGCGCAAAATTATCTGAAAGAATTTAACGACGAATTTATAAGCATTGAACTGCTCATCCTCGGCATCCTGGCTGGAAAAGACTCCACTGCGACGCTCATGAAGGAGGTCGGTTTTAAGGAAAAAGAACTTATTGACGCAATCAAAGAACTTAGAGGTAAAAATAATCCTGTGAAAGATCAAAATGCAGAAGCTAAGTATCGCTCACTGGAACGATACAGCAAAAATTTAAATGAATTGGCCAAAGCCGGTAAAATTGACCCGGTCATCGGCAGGGACGAGGAAATTCGTCGGGTTTTGCAGATTTTGAGCCGCAGAACAAAAAACAATCCGATTTTATTGGGTGAACCTGGGGTTGGTAAGACAGCAATCGTCGAAGGACTTGCGCAAAGGATCGTGCAAGGCGACGTGCCCGAAAACCTGAAATCAAAGATCATTGTATCCCTCGATATGGGACTTTTGATCGCGGGGGCGAAATATAAAGGTGAATTTGAAGAAAGGCTGAAAGCGGTTATCAAGGAAGTGACCGACTCGGAAGGCGAAATCGTTCTTTTCATTGACGAGATCCACACATTGATCGGAGCTGGCGGCGGCGGAGAAAGCGCTATGGACGCGGCTAACCTGCTAAAACCAGCCCTTGCCCGCGGCGAATTGCATGCAATCGGTGCAACCACATTGAAGGAATATCAAAAATATATGGAGAAAGACAAGGCGCTGGAACGTCGTTTCCAGGCTGTAATGGTCGATGAACCCAATATTCCTGATGCGATCAGCATTTTGCGTGGTATCAAAGAAAAGTATGAGCTGCACCACGGAGTAAGGATCCAGGATGACGCTGTGATTGCAGCCGTAGAGCTTTCCAATCGCTATATCAGCGATCGCTTCCTGCCCGACAAGGCCATTGACTTGATGGACGAAGCAGCTTCCAAACTCCGCCTCGAAATGGACAGTGTTCCCGAGGAGCTCGACGAACTGAACCGCCGCATTATGCAGCTTGAAATCGAGCGCGAAGCGATCCGTCGTGAACATAATAAGGACAAAGAAACAGTGCTTAATAAGGAGATTGCCGACCTGAGTGAGGAACGCAATACATTGAAAGCACAGTGGGAGAATGAAAAAGGCAAGGTTAATGAGGTCCGTACATTAAAAGAGCAAAGCGAACAGCTGCGCCTCGAAGCCGAACAAGCCGAACGCGCGGGAGATTTTGGAAAAGTTGCGGAGATCCGTTACGGCCGCATTCCCGAAGTGCAAAACAAACTGACCGAATTACAGCAATCCGAGCATGCTGAGAGTTTAATGCAGGAAGAAATTACGCCGGAGGACATTGCGGAAGTGGTTGCAAAGTGGACCGGCATTCCAGTGAGCAAAATGCTCCAAAGCGACCGCGAGAAATTGCTGCAACTCGAAAGTCATCTCCATAACCGTGTTGCGGGGCAGGAAGAAGCGATTGAAGTGGTTGCGGATGCGGTAAGACGGAGCCGGGCCGGTTTACAGGATGCAAAACGCCCGATCGGAAGCTTCCTCTTCCTCGGCCCGACTGGTGTGGGTAAAACTGAATTGGCTAAAACACTCGCAGAATATCTGTTCAATGACGAAAATGCAGTTGTCCGGATCGATATGAGTGAATATCAGGAGCGCCATTCGGTAAGCAGGCTGGTGGGTGCGCCTCCGGGATATGTGGGTTATGACGAAGGCGGACAATTGACCGAAGCTGTTCGTCGCAAACCTTACAGCGTGATCCTGCTGGATGAGATTGAAAAAGGCCATCCGGATGTCTGGAACATTCTTTTGCAGGTTTTGGATGAAGGCCGCTTAACTGATAACAAAGGCCGTGTTGCCAATTTCAAGAACACGATCATTATCATGACTTCGAACATTGGCAGCCACATTATCCAGGAGAAATTCGCCGAAGACGAAGGCTGGAACCACACACTGGTTGTGGAAGAAGCCAAACAAGCCGTTCTGGATCTGCTGAAAGCTTCGGTAAGGCCAGAGTTCCTGAACCGGATCGACGAGATCGTTCTTTTTGAACCGCTTACTTTGAAAAACATTCGTAAGATCGTTGATATCCAGTTTAAAGGCATTCAAAAGATGTTGCAAGACCAGGGAATCACGCTTGATGCAACGGACGAAGCGCTTACAAAACTGGGTGAGGATGGATTTGACCCTGCATTCGGAGCACGTCCTTTGAAACGGGTAATGCAGCGCCGGATCCTGAATGAGCTCTCCAAAGGCATATTAAGCGGACAGGTTGCTAAGGATTCTGTGATCATGATGGAGCTTAATTCCAAAGGCGATCTGATCTTCGAGAACGTCGGCAATGTAGAGATCTAAAATCTTGGAAAATTAATATTCAAACGAGCGGCAGCAATGCTGCTCGTTTTGTTTTTTCACTGGGATCACACTTTTCTCGGTTTGCACCACACCTGTTGAACGGGAACAACATTTCGTTGTGCAATTCGACACGTAATCGAAACTTCGCTTTTGGCATAATTTTTGTGCAATTTAATAATCAAATAATCTAACCCTTAAATCCCTGATAAATCCCGTGGAACAGTCATTAAATTCTATCAAAGTTGCTATTCTGGTGGCGGATGGATTTGAGCAGGTAGAAATGACCTGCCCCAGAAAAGTCCTAAATCAAAAAGGAGCAACCACTCATCTTATTTCCCCTAATAAAAACAATGTCAGGGGATGGAGTCATCTTGACTGGGGTGAAAAACACGATGTGGATGTGCCGCTTACGCTGGCGCGTGCCGATTATTATGACGCATTGTTATTGCCAGGCGGTGTTTTGGGAATGAATGCGCTTCGAATGAACAGCCGGGCTGTTGAATTTGTGAAGTCTTTCTTTGCATCGGGCAAGCCAGTTGCTGCCATTGGACATGGGCCGCAAATCCTGATCGATGCCGATGTAGTTTTAGGACGCATTATTACTTCCTACGGCTCCATCCGGCAAGACCTGGAAAATGCAGGCGCAAGATGGGTGGACCAAGATGTTGTAACCGACAACGGACTGATTACCAGCCGCACATCAGACGACATGTCTGCTTTTGCAGGTGCATTGACTAAACAGCTTAATCTTGAAGTTTTTCAATAATTAATCCTCATGTTGCAAATCGGGCATAAAACGATGCTCGATTCGCAACGAAGTTGCCTGTATCATTCACGTTTCGCGCCGAACTCCTATCTTTGCCCGCTCATTGATTTTGGCGTTTACATGGCACTTGTTTCTCTTTTGGGCGTTTCTGCCCGCAAATTCAATACTACTGTTTTATCGGATATCGACTGGAATGTAGAACCGGGAACGCATTGGGCGGTTATCGGCCCGAATGGCTCCGGAAAGACGATTCTGCTGGACGTTCTTGCGGGTAAGTGGCCTGTTGCGAAAGGGAAAATCAGCTATAATTTGCAAACTCAACTGCGGCAGGCGATTGAGCTTGTTTCTAATGATTATTCGTTCAACCGCATTGTAAGTGCCGGGGCGGAATACTATCAGCAGCGCTTTCACGCTTACGAAAGCGAGCGCGCGCCATCGGTAAGGGCCATTTTGACAGACCAGTTGAAACCCGTCGGAACGGTGAATGAAAACTCGGTGCAGCTGGCGCCAGCCACGGTCAGTGATGAAGAACTCAACAATGTTGCTTCGCTCCTATCTATCACGCATTTGCTTGATCACCCGTTTGTTACACTATCAAATGGAGAAACAAGGCGGATGCTTTTGGCTAAATCACTTTTAAAAAAGCCTGAGATACTAATCCTCGACAATGCATTCAGCGGCCTTGATGTGCATTCGAGGGAAGTGCTGCGCAATGCGCTGACGGAACTGGCGCAATCCGGCGTGACGATTATTATGGCAACCACTGCCACAGAGATTCCGCTTTGCATTACGCACGTGATGGAACTAAACGAGGGCCAAATTACAGTCCAACGCGAGATAAGAGATTATAAAACAGCTTCCGCAACGCACATTCACAACCCAAAGCCCGACCCGGAAAAGCTGGCTCATTTCGGTCTGCCACAGCACATTGACTTCAACTATGCTATTGATATGCGCGACATTCACGTTCGCTATCACGATCAGCTTATTCTCGATCATGTAAACTGGAAAATTGCAAAAGGTGAAAAATGGGCGCTTTCCGGTCCTAATGGCTCGGGAAAATCGACATTGCTCAGCATTATCACCGCCGATAACCCGCAGCGGTTCGCCAATGATTATGATTTGTTTGATCAAAAAAGAGGAGGCATTGGCGCATCGATCTGGGACATTAAGCAGAAAATCGGGCACGTTTCCCCAGAGCTGCACCTTTATTTCCCGAGAGAAACGAGTGTTTTCAAAACCATAGCTTCCGGCTTCTTCGATGCGACAGGCGTATTTTTCAAAAAATTAACCGAACAGCAAATCGAACGCGTGCATGAAGTGGCGGCGCTTTTGCATGTGGATCATTTGATTGAGAAAAAGTTTTCAGAACTTTCCAAAGGACAGCAGCGTATGGTTCTGCTGGCACGGGCTTTGGTCAAAAATCCGCCTTTACTGATCCTGGACGAACCTTGCCAAGGTTTGGACGCGGATGCGATCGAATATTTCAAAGCCGTGGTCGATGCGATTTGCGACACGCCGGAGCGAACATTGATTTACGTTTCGCATTATCCCAACGAAATCCCGAGCTGCGTTACCAAAACATTACGGCTCGAAAAAGGGAAAGTTTTGGAATGATCATTCCACATCGTCGGTAAGGGCCTCCATGAAAGAGATAACGCTGGCAATCTCGGGCTGCGTCAGGTTCAATTTATCGGCCGCCAGTGTCTGGTTGGGAACATCCAGCCCCAGTCCTGCCCCGCCGCCTTCGTTGTAAAACTCCATCACTTCCTGCAATGTTGTAAAAGCGCCGTTATGCATGTAGGGAGCCGTTTTGGCGATATTTCTCACGGTGCTGGTTTTAAATGCATTTTTCCACTGCGGAAACTGGTCGTGCACGCCCCTGCCCGGATCATTGTCCAGCTTCGCATTTTTCCATTTCGCATCCGTGGTCACACCCAAAACTTCGGATTCCGTGCGCTGGAAATCGGGTGGAACTGTTCCGTTGAATAATGGCACAAAGTGACAGGTCCCGCATTTGGCTTTGCCCATAAAAACATTGAAACCCGCCACCTGATCATCCGTAAGCGCCTTTTTATCACCCCGCATGTATTTATCAAAAGGCGAATTGAACGGATTTAATGAACGCACAAAAGCTGCCAGTGCATTCTGGATATGAACCGGTTTGATCACTTCCAGATCCGGGTAAGCTTTTTTGAAATCACGTTTATAATGTTCGTCAGTCGCCACCAATTTAGCCACATCTTCCATCGAACCGTGCATTTCGAGCTTATTATGGATCACATCCGCCGCCTGGTCTTCCAGCGACGGCGCACGCAGATCGTAAAATAATGCCTGCTGTAATGATGCATACATAATGCTCGGCGCATTGCGGCTAACAAACTTATTATCAAAGCCCTTGCTCGTTTTCAGCCCATCGGCATAAGCCTTTCCCGGCTGATGGCAGGAGCCGCAGTTTGTTTTGCCGTCGCCCGAAATCCGGCTATCGTAAAACAATGTTTTTCCCAATGCAACCCGGTCCGCCGTTGCGCTGAACCTGGCGTCGGACAGCAATGCCTCGGGATTGAATGCATTCTTATCGAAAATTGTAGCCGCCCTACCGCTCAAAAGCTTGCGGTCGTTCATGAACGGGATGCCAGCCGATTCCTGGTTCTGGTGCAAGGCATTGCAAAGCGGATTAATGTGGTCAGTAATGAATGCAGCGCGATCGAAGGCGTTGAAATTTGCACCCTTTTTCAAGAAAGCAATAGCCTCCTCAGCCTGCTTATCCAGCGCCGAAAACTGGGGCAAAGTACTTTTGTAAGGTTGTGTATATTGTTGAAATGATTTTAAAACAACTTCGCTCTCCGCCAGCGCATTGCCCGAAGCCGGCGTGTCGAATCCGGATATTCCCAGACTGATCAGCCGGAACATTTCCAGCCTTAATGCATCCAGAACATGCGAATCTGTGATCACAATGTCTTTCCAAAGCATTTTAATCCGCTTCACATTGACCTGCATCTTGCGCGAATGTCGCACCAGTTCTTCCTGATCCACAGGTTCATCCATATAAATCAACTCTTCAATCACCTGCAAGCCACCCGGCTCGAAAACTGCATTCTCCTCATCCTCAATCTCATCCAGCGGCGCACCATTGATCATTCTGACTGTGGTCGGAAAGAAATATTCGGCAAAAGCCTCTGTTTTTTTGTATTGAAGACGGATTTTGAGAAAGTCGTTTTGCAATGCTTTTTGCCCCGGTTTTGCCTTCACTTTTTCCAGAAACGCATCATTCATTGAAATCAGCGAGTCCAGGTCGGTGACAAAATGTTGATATACAATTTCATGCGGCTTCTGTTCCGGCTTGCATAACTGGAATGTGAAAACGGCGATGCCTGCACAAATGGCCAGGACAAATTTTTTCATGGTGAATGTAAAATAAGATAGAAGGCCCTCCGAAAAAGGCCTTCTATACGCTTGCTGAGAAGTGTTATTGCTGAATTCCGCGAACGATCACAGTTTGTCCGCCTTCTTTATTTGTAGAAATACCGCTGCCGTCAGCACCTTTGTATTTCTCGTCCTGCCACGTGTGCGGGTGCAGGTTGATCATGAATGTCTCAGGAATGCCCACAACATCCGAAATGTCGATCATAGCACCGTATTCCCAAGTGCTCAATGAATTGTTGCCTACGGAGTTATATTTCGTGTTAAATGCTGCGTCCTCTCTGCGGTGGTGCATTTGGAGCATGGCCTTGCTCTCTTTTGTAGCCAGGTTATACTGCCAGATCGTGCCGTCGTGGTCATTGTTTTTGTAGAATGAATCACCGTCTTCCTGCACGTAAACGAAGTTTTTCGTCACGCAAATGTTGTCAGGGTTCACGATGAAGCTGCCTGGCTTATCTTCGCCATCCATAATGATCTGCAACTTGCCTTTCAATGGGTTGGTTTCATCAAATTTCAGGTTGTAAACGCGTCCCCACATGTTTTTACCAGCCACAGGCGTTACCTTATCCGACTGGCTTACACCCGTTGCCGTGAAATAAATGTCACGACCCACGCCGTTTCCGCCTTTGCGGTAATCAATGTCTTCCACACGTGCAAACTGGATCATTTTCTTATCCACCGTCTGCGCTTGCAGCTCCGTTCCTGTGCTTGTTTTTACATTGTCAAAAGGAACAAATTCAACGTCGTAAGTCTGTCCTTTAACCATATCCGTTTCCACACTTTCCTGGTTTGTGCGGCGTAATGCATATAATTTACCATTGTTCAGGTCGCCTACCACGTCCGACACGTAAGCAACAAGCTGACCATTTGTATCGTCTTCACCGATAATTATTACCGTTTTGCCGGGAAATGCATCCTTAGGAAGCGGAACTGCGTTTTCAGCATTCCATTTACCAAAAGCACTTACGGTTCTTGTCTTGTTCTTTTTATCTGCCGGTGCAAAAGGATCAATCGCGTGCGTCATCGACTCCGAGTTGCTCTCGCCCGCTGTCAGGAATAATGGGCCGAAACCGTGTTCCTGCGGCGTTGCCATCGTTGCCGAGCACAATCTCCACTGTCCGCCTTCCGCGTCCACAATGTATTCTCCTTTAACGGGTTTCAATTCTTTATCCAAAAAAACGCGGGACACCGAGAAAAGGATCTCGTGGTTGTTGATCATCACAAAACCTTCGCCATTCGGGTTTTTCATGAAAGCGCCGCCGTCTGGCTGGGCACCGTAAATGAAATCAGGAGAATCCTGCAATTTGTCGTCGGAGCTGATCAATGTCGTGATTTTCAGATCTTCAAAACCTGGTAACGCACGCACCAATGAAGGGTTTACCGAGCGGTTGATCAGTTTAGAAGAATCGACCGGTGGATCATTGTGATCCTTAATGCAGCCGGAAAAGGTCATTGCGCCACAAACCAGCGCGGTAACGGCATTTTTTGGAATAGAATTAAAATTCATCGCCATGGTGAGATAGTTTTTTAACAAAACTAGCCGAACCACAGCTCTCCGGTTTTACCTGAATATTAAGCTATTATGAACAAAATTTAACATTAAGAAAACGAGTAAGGCGCTTAGGGACGCACTTTGACGGTTTCTTTTACAAAGCCATTTTTCAAATTCATCACAATCGACAAAGAGCTGCTGCTAAACCCCGGAACATACTGCGCACGCCCGTAACCAACCTCAAACCGCTTGATCCGCAGCCATGCGCCAAATGAAAAACCGGCCAATGCACCCCTGTTGGCAAGCCGCAATTCCTGCCTCCGCAAATGGTCGTAACCGAGCATAATCCTGAAATTAGGATGCAGCAATGCTTCGGCTCCGAGCGAAAGATGCCGGCCCAGTTTCTCTGCTATGCCCACTTTTCTCGCGATTTTGTTGCCATTATCGTCGTAAGTGAAGAAGAGGTTCGGATCATTATAGACCATATCGAAGCGGTTCAAATGATGCGCCGTCAGCGAAACGCGGATGGGCATATATTCCGGTTTGAATGTTAATCCAAGCCGCACGTCCAATGGCAATGCAGGATCATTTAAACTGGAAAAGTTCTGTTTCACAATTCCCAGATTTTTGACTACAAACCCAACCGTCAGATCCTGCTCGGGATGCTTGAAAACGCCGCCCCAGTCCAGCGCCACGCCAAACACATTATAAGACTGCACCGAAGCGCCTACAAATTTCAATGTTCCACCCACCGTAAAAGCACCCAATGTATGCCCATAACCCGCAGAAACGCCATAATCCGCCGCCCGGAACTCTCCTATTACATTGCCAATGTCATCCGTTTCGACCATTGTGCCATAGTTCAGATATTGCAGCCCAACCGCCCAAACGCCCGCAGACTTGCCCACGCGCCGCGCATAAGCGGCATTCACAAACCGCGTATCGGCCAGGTAAGGCATCAGGTTGACGGACACATTATTGGCTTTGGACGAGTCCAGTAAAGCAGGATTTTGGATAAAAAGGGCAGGATCGTTGCCCGAAATGGTGATGTGATTGGCGCCTAATGCCGTGCTTTGGGCCTGTGCTGGCAGTTGCAGGAAATCGAGCTTATTTCTTCCGCCGGTCGGTTGCGCTTGTGCTGTTTTTTGGAAACCAAAAAAAATTCCCGCCAAAAACAAAGCGCACATTCCGATCTGCCTCATAAGTCGCATTAATTTCCCGAATCAGTAAAATGACAGTATATTTAGATTCTCACAAGAACAAATGTAACCATATCGTCCGTATTACATGGGATCAGCATCTTCCGCCGCTTCAAAAAAAGAATTGTTAGATCAGAAAAATGCCGAGGCCGACCTGGGCGGCGGTGCGCAACGGATTGAAGCACAACACGCCAAAGGCAAACTCACCGCCCGCGAGCGGATTATGGTGCTGATCGACAAAGGGACATTTGAAGAAATCGGAAAGTTTGTGATGCACCGCAGCAAGGATTTCGGGCTGGATAAGGAACATTATCTGGGTGATGGCGTGGTGACGGGTTATGGAAAGGTGAATGGCCGGCTGGTTTACGTTTTTGCACAGGATTTCACCGTTTTCGGCGGCTCGCTTTCCGAAACACATGCTGAGAAAATTTGCAAGATTATGGACCTCGCCATGAAAAACGGCGCTCCGCTGATCGGTTTGAATGATTCGGGCGGCGCCCGGATTCAGGAAGGCGTGCTTTCGCTGGCCGGTTATGCGGATATTTTTTATAAAAACACATTGGCATCCGGGGTTATTCCGCAGATTTCAGCCGTGATGGGCCCGTGCGCGGGTGGCGCGGTGTATTCTCCGGCGATCACGGATTTTATATTAATGGTTGAAAATACGAGCTACATGTTCGTTACCGGGCCTAATGTCGTGAAAACCGTTACGCACGAGACCGTTACGGCCGAGGAACTGGGCGGCGCAATGACGCATGCGACCAAATCGGGCATCACGCATTTTGTCTCGCCCAATGAAGTTGAATGTTTGCTGAACATTAAAAAACTGCTCAGCTATATGCCTCAGAATTGCGAGGAAAATGCGCCGGGCATTCCATATGAGGCTCAAAATGAATCACGCCCGGTTTTAAACAACATTATTCCCGACAATGCCAACCAGCCATACGACATGCGCGAGGTGATCACGGAAATTGCCGATGCGGAGAGTTTTTTCGAAGTCCATCAGAATTTTGCAGAGAACATTGTCGTTGGTTTTGCGCGGATTGCAGGTCGTAGCATTGGCATTGTGGCCAATCAGCCCGCCGTACTGGCGGGTGTGCTTGACATTCATTCGAGCCAGAAAGCTGCGCGTTTTGTTCGGTTTTGTGATTGTTTCAACATTCCTTTATTGGTTCTGGAAGATGTCCCGGGCTTTTTGCCGGGCACCGATCAGGAGTGGAATGCCATCATTACCAACGGTGCCAAACTGCTTTATGCCTTCTCGGAAGCGACTGTTCCGCGGATTACCGTCATTACGCGCAAGGCTTACGGCGGCGCTTATGATGTGATGAATTCCAAACACATCGGCGCGGACCTGAACTTTGCATGGCCTACGGCGGAAATTGCAGTGATGGGCGCCAGTGGCGCCGCAGAAATTATTTTCAAACGCGAAATCGCCCAGGCCGAAGATCCTGCTGAAAAGCTCAGAGAGAAGATCGAAGATTATACAGAGAAATTTACAAACCCATATCGTGCCGCGTTCAGGGGTTACATTGATGAGGTCATTTATCCCGATCAAACACGCGAAAAGCTCATCCGGGCTTTTGAAATGCTGGAAAACAAAGTGGCTGTTCTGCCCAGAAAAAAGCATGGAAACATTCCGCTTTAAGATTAATATTCTAATTTCACTCCCAAGTTCATTTCCTAAACAACCTTAATTAATGAAAGAAGAAACAGGCACCTCTGCGTCCAGAAGGACCTTTATCAAAGGCTCACTGGCAACGCTGGCCACTTTTTCCATCGTTCCCCGCCACGTTCTCGGCAAAGGCTTCATCGCGCCGAGCGACCAGCTGACCAAAGCCATCGTCGGCACCGGCTCCATGGGCCGCGGCCATATTCCTTATGCAGGCACCAAAGTCGTTGCGCTTTGTGATGTAGATAAAAAACACCTGGACATTGCCGTCGGCATGGTGGATAAGGGCGTAAAAACCTTTGCAGATTATCGCGAGGTGATCCAGCTTCCCGAAGTGGACATTGTGCACGTGGCCACGCCGCCGCACTGGCACGGGATCATTGCCGCCGATGCAGCCCGCGCCGGAAAAGATGTATGGTGTGAAAAACCCATGACAAGGACCATAGGCGAAGGAAAAAGGCTCGTGGAAGCCGTGCAGCAGCATGGAAGGATATTCCGTTTAAACACCTGGTTCCGTTTTCAGGACAATTTTTACGGCATGCGCACGCCGGTTAAACCCATTAAAAAGCTAGTGCAAAGCGGCTTGTTAGGCTGGCCCTTGAAAGTGACGGTAAGCAAGCACACCGGTTTCGACTGGAAATTTTACTGGGTAGGAAACACCAATAATGCACCGCAGCCCGTTCCGGCCGAGCTGGATTATGAAATGTGGCTCGGCCCCGCGCCTTACAAGCCGTATAGCGAGCACCGCGTACACCAGACATTCCGTGGTTACTGGGATTACGACGGCGGGGGACTCGGCGATATGGGCCAGCACTACATTGACCCGATCCAGTATTTCCTGGGTAAGGACGACACCAGTCCGGTAAGCGTGGAAGTGGATGCGCCTCAGCAACACACCGAAGCCGTAGGAACCTGGCGGAGAATCACTTATACTTATGCGGACGGATGCCAGATTGTGCTGGACGGAGAAGCGAAAGATGAAAAAGTGGCTTACATCGAAGGTCCGAAAGGCAAACTTTACCCCAATTTCCAATCCGACATTCCGGACCTTGAAAAAAAACTCGCCGCATTCCCTGATCCCGAGCCACAGGTTACGGATTTTGTAGATGCCGTGAAAAACCGCAAAAAGTTTGCGCTGAACGAAGAAAACGGGCACCGTTCCTGCACCATTGTGAACATGGGATTAGCAGCATTAAGACTCGGCCGCTCCTTGAAATTTGACCCCGAAAAACAGGAATTTATAGACGATGAAGGTGCAAACCGGTTGATTAACCAGCCCATGCGTGGCCCCTGGACCATTTAATCAGCATTAAATTCGTTTGCATACATTCATTTCTATCCTTGACCATTCATGAAAAAACAAATATATACTATCCTGGCTCTCTGCATGTTACTCTCGCAGGCATGGGCACAAACGGACGATGCGATGGCCAGCAAAGCCAAAGCATTGTTATCCAAATTTCCTTCCCAGAACGAAGCCGCATTAAAGAAGAACATGGAAGAACTCGGCCAGCTCGGCAAGCCGGGACTCGTGCAGATCGCATCCATGCTCACGCCGCTCGGAAAGGGGGATAACACTAAAATTCAATACGCGACCGGCGGTTTTACTTACTATGCGTCACAAGCTGGCAAAGAAGATTTCCGAAAAATCGCCGCCGAGGCTTATGGCGAAGCACTATCGAAAGTAACCGACCCGGACAGCAAGAACTTCCTGATCTATCAATTGCAGACGGTTGGGAAAGATGAGTCTGTGGAGGTTTTGAAACCCTATTTAAAAGACGAAAGACTTTCCGGCCCGGCTTCGCGGACATTGGCGCGAATCGGTTCGCCGGTGGCTGGCGCTGCGTTGTTGCAAGGCCTGGAGGGCGCTCCTGAAAGCACAAAAATTGCGATTATTGAAGCATTGGGCGGTGCGCGTTATAAGGAAGCTGCGCCTATGATCGAGAAATCGGCTGTGAATGAGGATCTGCTTTTACGTAAAGTGAGCCTTTTTGCGCTTTCGGAAATCGGAACGCCTTCTTCTGAGGCAATTTTAATGGCTGCTGCGCAAAAGGCGAATTTCGGTTATGATGAGTCGGATGCAACGGCGGTTTATTTGAAATATTTAGTGCGCATGGCCGAAAATGGGAACGCGCCTGCCGCGGAAAAAGCTGCTCTGGCATTGCTCAAAAACACCCCGGACGTAAAGCAAACACCGACGCGGTCTTCCGCTTTGAAAATTTATTCAGACATTAAAAAACGCGAATCTGTGCCTGTTTTGGTAAATGCATTGCAAAGCGCAGATCCGGAATATCGCATTGCTGCATTGAAATTGGGACAAAAATACCTGATGGCTGACGGCACAACGCCCTGGCTCAATGCCATGAAAAAAGCCAAACCCGAAGTTCAGGCAGAGATCATCACCATGCTGGGCCACGCCACTTCGCTGGATGCATTGCCAACCATTCAAAAAGCATTGGCCGCGAAGGATAGCAAAGTAAAGATGGCTGCGATCTGGGCTGCTGGCAAAATTGGTCAGGAGAAAAGCCTTCCTGCATTGATTAATGTGCTGAAAAGGGCGAGTGCGGAGGAAGTTTCTGTGGTAAAAAGCAGTTTGCTTACCATTAAAGGGGAAGGCGTTGTCAATCAATTGGCGACAGTATTGCCAACATTGCCGGCCGCTTCGCAGGCTGCCGCCATTGACGTGATTGCCGCTCGGGAGGCGAATGCCAAGTTCAGCAATGTTTTCGCATTATTGAAAAGCCCGAATGCAGACGTTTTAAAATCGGCTTACACGGCATTGAAATCGCTGACAACTGCGAATGATCTGCCACAAATGTACATTTTGCTGAACACCGTAACGGACGCCGGGCAAATGGCGGCTATTCAAAAAGCGGTGGCTGCGGGCGTGAAAAGCGCTGGTGATGCGAAAGCGCAGACCGATATTATTTTAAAACAAATGCAGGCCTTACCTGCTGATAAGCAATCCAATTACCTCGCTGTTTTGGCAAGCATAGGCGGCAAAATGGCGCTTAATTCGGTGGTTTCGGCTTATAATAGTGGTGATGCAAAGTCCAAAAAGGCTGCAATCGCTGCATTATCATCCTGGTCGGATGCGAGCGCTGCGGGTGATCTTTTGAGCATTGCAAAAAAGGCAACGGATAGCGAAGAGCTTACCTTAGCATTGACTGGTTATGTGGCTGCGACTGCGAAATCGACTAAAACGCCGGTTAATAAGGTGATTATGCTGCGCGAAGCCATGACTTTGGCTAAAACTGATTCTCAGAAAATTGCGATACTGAAAGAGTTGCCCCGATTGAGAACATTCAATGCATTGCTTTTTGCAGGGAAATATCTCGACAATCCCGCAACAGAGCAGGCAGCTGCGCAAGCTGTTATGGCCATTGCATTGGCTAATAAGGGTTTCTATGGTCCTGAAATCCGCGATTTGCTGACTAAAACTTCTTCCCTACTAAAAGGAAAAGATGCGGAATATGCACGCGAGTCGATCAAAAGACATTTGTCGGAGCTGCCTAAGGATGAAGGTTTTGTGGCTCTGTTTAATGGAAAAGATCTTACTGGCTGGAAAGGCTTGGTTGAAAACCCGATTGCGCGTGGAAAAATGAGCGCGGACAGTTTGGCTTACAAACAAAAAAAGGCTGACGAAGCCGCCAATAAGGATTGGTTTGCCAAAGACGGCGAACTCGTTTTCTCAGGACACGGCGATAACCTGGCTACGGTGAAGCAATATGGTGATATTGAAATGTATGTGGACTGGAAAATCCAGAAAGACGGCGACGCAGGCATTTACCTGCGCGGAACGCCCCAGGTGCAGATCTGGGACACGTCGCGTGTGAGCGTAGGCGCGCAGGTAGGCTCCGGTGGATTGTACAACAACCAGAAGAATCCAAGCAAACCTTCGAAATTGGCTGATAATGCCATTGGCGACTGGAACACATTCCATATTACCATGATCGGTGACCGCGTTTCGGTGGATCTGAACGGGGAGAATGTGGTGGATAATGTGATCCTGGAAAATTACTGGGACCGCAACCTGCCGATCTTTGCCAAAGAACAAATTGAGTTGCAGGCACATGGAAATCAGATCAATTATCGCGATGTGTATGTGCGTGAAATTGAGCGACCTGAACCATTCAAGCTAAGCGATGCGGAGCAGAAACAAGGTTTCAAAGTGCTGTTTGACGGAACGGATATGTTCAATTGGGTTGGCAACCGCACCGATTATTTTATTGAAAACGGCGCATTGGTCGTTGATCCGAAGAAGGGCGGCAAAGGGAATTTGTATACCAAAGACGAATACAGCGATTTCGACTTCCGTTTCGAATTCCAATTGACGCCCGGCGCCAATAACGGTTTGGGAATCAGGACACCGATGGAAGGCGACGCGGCTTACGTAGGAACCGAAATTCAGATCCTGGACAATGATGCCGACATTTATAAGGACCTCCATGAATATCAATATCACGGCTCCGCTTATGGCATTATCCCTGCAAAAAGAGGATTTTTGAAACCCATGGGCGAATGGAATTATGAGGAAGTCCGCGTGCAGGGTTCCAAAATAAAAGTAACATTAAATGGCACCGTAATCCTGGATGGCGATCTCGCCGAAGCCAGCAAAAACGGAACCGTCGATCGCAAGGAGCACCCCGGATTGAAGCGCACCAGCGGACATTTGGGTTTCCTGGGCCACGGCTCGGAACTGAAATTCAGAAACATCCGGATCGCAGATTTAACCAAAACACCCGCCGAACCGCCCGTTGCTTCGAAAAAGAAGCGAAAGAAATAAGCGAACTGAAAAACTCCTGTCAACTGGCAGGAGTTTTTTTGTTTGGTATAAATTTATACTGAAATTAGTGTAAATTTGTTTTATGAAGCAGCGCGGAAAGAAGCCTTACTCAACATTGAATGAAACGGAACCTAAGACTTTGAACGAGCCTATGGGCGCGGTCGGTTATGGCTCCGCACCGGCAAGTATGATATTTAATACCCCGGCACGAAAACCTGAAAGTAAAATGACGGCAATCGAGAAAATGTATTTTGTGAAGCAAGGGATCAGCAAAGCGGACCTGGAAGGCTTTAAAGATCGGATTGGCATGGACTATGACCAGCTGGCCGCGACACTTTCCGTGGCGCGAGCAACGCTGATTAATAAGAAGGGTTCTGAGAAATTTAACCCTACGGTGAGTGAGAAGATCGTCGGGCTGGCGGATATATACTCTTATGGCTACGAGGTCTTCGAGGATGTGGACCGTTTTAACCGATGGATCTTTAGTCCGAACCGGGCATTGGGCGGGGAGGCTCCTTATGATCTTTTGGATAACCAATATGGCCGTGAAGAAGTCAAAAACATTATTGGACGTATTGATTATGGCGTTTATTCTTAATCCGCTATGATCGTTTACAGAGTAGGACGCACAAAATACGCACACGATTTGGAAGGAGAAGGCGCCCGGCTTTACGGCGGACGCTGGAATCACAAACTGACACCATGCATTTACACTTCAGCCAGCCGAGCGCTGGCATTGCTGGAATACACCGCCAACATTAACATTGATGATATCCCAAGGGCGTTGAGCATCACCACATTTGAACTCCAACCGTTTGACATTCACGAAATTCAGATCCCTGATCTTCCCGGCAACTGGCGTGACGCTCCGGCACCGGCTTCTACGAAAGATTTTGGAACAACATTATTGAGAAAAGCATCGCACGCATTCCTGCAAATTCCCTCTGCGATCCTGCCGGACGAATTTAATTATCTGCTCAATCCTTTGTTCAATCACCCGGATGCTTTTCGGATTCTGGAAATCAAAGACTTTGTTTACGATTTGCGGATTAAATTATAAAAAAATTTAAAAATGGCCTTGACGAACCGATTTGGGCATTTTTATTTAGCTTTGAGTAACGGTCGTAAAAATCTGTCGATACGTAAAGTATATCACTATTAAATGCTCTTTCCTTAACAGAAAACATTTACACCTAATTTGACAATGAAAACCAGTCACATCTTCCTTGCTGCATGCCTGTTACTTTCGTCGGCTGCTGCAAATGCACAGCATTCCCTGACACAGCTTTGGGCTTCGGAAGCCACATTGCCTGTTCCTGAGTCTGTATTTTACAGTGCTAAAAACAAAATTTTATATGTAGCGCTCATTGACGGAAAGCCTGGTGAGAAAGATGGAAAAGGCGGGATTGCGAAAGTTGGATTAGATGGAAAAATCGTTGCAAAAGATTGGATAACAGGACTGCACGCGCCAAAAGGCATGGGCGTTATGGGCGACAAGCTTTACGTTGCCGACGTGACTGATTTGGTTGAAATTGATCTAAAATCAGGAAAAATCTTAAAGAAACATGCCGTTGAAGGTTCCGTATTTTTGAATGACGTGACCATCGATGCAGAAGGAAATATCTACGTTTCGGATTCCAGCACAAAAAAAGTGCATATGATCAAAGACGGAAAGGTTTCGACCTTTCTTGAAGGCTTAAACGGTCCTAACGGCGTTTTGGCAGTTGGCTCGGACCTGCTGGTTGCTGATGCGGGAACATTGAAAAAAGTAAGCTCGACCAAAGAAATAAGCGTCTTGGCAGAAGGAATGGATAAAAGCACCGACGGAATCGAGCAGGTTGTGCCGGGTGAATACATTGTTTCGTGCTGGGCGGGTGTGGTTTACTACGTCAATTCTGACGGAACAAAGCAGGAATTGCTGAACACGAGTGCGGATAAAACGAATTCGGCTGACATTGGCTACGATTCGGTGAAGAAAATCGTTTATGTGCCGACTTTTGGCAAAAACAGTGTTGTAGCTTATCAGCTAAAATAAATATATTTATAACCTAAAAATTAAATTAAAACAAGTCGTTTCCATGGACATTTTTGTTGGGAGTCTTTCTTTTAAATTGAAGGAAAGCGAATTGCGTGAAGCTTTCGAAAAATTTGGAACAGTGAGCTCCGCGAAAATTATCATTGACAAGATTACACGTCAGAGCAAGGGTTTCGGCTTTGTCGAAATGCCGGATGAAGAAGAGGCAAGGTTGGCGATCAACAATTTGAACGGAGCCGATATGTACGGAAGGCCGTTGGTTGTAAATGAATCGCAGAAGAAAGAAGCAAGAGGAGACGCAGGCGCGCCAAGGAGAGAAGGCGGTTTCAACAGAACGCCACGTCCTGACGGCGGCAGTTCCGACAGACCAAGCAGCGTACCTGGAAGCGGAAGCAGCACGGGCGGCGGATACAGCGGAGGCGGTGGTTTCAGCGGTGGAGGCGGTTACAGTGGCGGCGGAGGCTATTCCGGAGGCGACAGAAGCTCAGGCGGCGGAAGCAACGACCGATACAGAAGCAGCGACCGTGGACACAGTGGCGGCGGATATGGTGATAAAGGTGGATTCGGAGGCAAATCAAGATCTGACGACCGGTTTGGAAAAGGCGGAGGAGATTATAAAAAAGGCGGAGGGGGATCCAAAAACTACACCCGCAACATTGGCGATGACGATGATGATGATTGATTATAAATCATTGATCTATAAATAGAAAAACCCTGTAAGAAATCGTCTTACAGGGTTTTTTATTGGCAACAAGAGCAGGTTATGCAGTCGCTTTTACCTTATTATCTTTAAAGAAAAGCACAAATAGCACCAAAACAACAGCTGCAATGCCAGCTGGCACCATCCAGATGCTTGTCCAGTCTTTCACACCATTCACTGTGTACATATCAGCCACGATGCCCGCAAGCCACGAACCGATGCCCATTCCAATCCCGTAAGTCGCGATGGAGATAAGTCCCTGCGCAGATGAACGATATTTTTCGCCTGCTTTGCTGTCTGTGTAGATTTGTCCGGTAACGAAGAAGAAGTCATAGCAAACTCCGTGCAAAATGATGGCCATATAAAGCAGCCATTCGCTGGAAGCATCGCCGTAACCAAAGCCAATAAAGCGGATAATCCAGGCAATCAACCCAACGACCAGCATCCATTTAACACCTAAGCGGCTGAATGCAAGGGGAATTAAAAGCATGAAAATCACTTCGGAAGCCTGTCCAAGTGACATTTTGTTCTCCACATTGGTCATTCCTGAATCTGTCAGCGATGGATTGGCCATGGCGTAATAGAAGGACAACGGAATGCAGATCAGCAGCGAGGAGATGAAAAAGATAGCGAATGAGCGGTCTTTGAAAAGCGTGAAGGCATCCAATCCCAAAATGTCTGAGAATGAAGTTTTGGTGCTTGGTTTCGGCGGGGTGTCTGGCAAAAAGAATGAATAAACGCCCAAAAACGCAGAAGCGACCATTGAAATCTTAAAGATCATTACATCATCTCCAAAGCCATAATAACCGATAATGTTGGAAACGACAATCCAGGAAACCGTTCCCATTACGCGTATGGCAGGGAAATCTTTCTCTGAATTGGTCACCTGCTGCATTGCGATCGAAGTCGTCAGAGACATCATTGGCGCGAATGAAATACAATAAGCCAGGATGATCCAGAAGAAGTTGTCCGGATCGTCAACGCCTGTGAGAACGAAAAGCAATGCGGCACCTGCAAGGCTCAACACGCCCAGCACTTTTTGTGCGGCAAAATAACGGTCGGCGATCATTCCGACGAAGAATGGAGCGATGATCTGCGCGATGGAAAAGGCCGCATAGGCATTCCCAACTTGCGCGCCGGTTGCGCCCAGTGCCGTGAACAAATATTTACTCATTTGACCGTACCACGATCCCCAGATAAAATAGAGGAGGAACATCATGGCCATCAACTGAAAACGCGTTGTGTTTTTCATAAAAGGGATAGGAGTTTGATTGAGTAATTTTTAAAGTGTTATGGGTTACTTTTTAACGATTTTTTGGAATTCATTCAGTTTCAAAAGCGCCTCGATGGGCGATAATGTGTTCACATCCACCAGCGATAGTTTTTCTTTCAACTCTTCCATTCGCGGATCGGCTGGTTCAAAAATGCTTAACTGGAAGTTGTTTTTAGGAATTTCCTTCACCCGCTTTTTGTGCTCGTGTGTGACGTGGTCTTTCTCCAAATGATGCATGATCTCACTCGCGCGCAACACGATCAGCTGCGGCATGCCCGCGATCTGCGCTACGTGAATCCCAAAACTATGCGCGCTTCCGCCCGGTTTCAGTTTGCGAAGGAAAATCACTTTGTTATCCACTTCCTTCACCGCCACATTGAAGTTCTTAATGCGCGGAAAATCTTCGGTAAGCTGATTTAACTCGTGGTAATGTGTTGCAAACAATGTTTTTGGCTTGCAATCAGCCTGATTATGGAGATATTCCGCTATTGCCCAGGCAATGGAAACACCGTCATAAGTGCTTGTTCCTCGTCCGATCTCGTCCATTAGCACCAAACTCCGGTCGCTCAGGTTATTGAGAATGCTGGCTGTTTCGGTCATTTCCACCATGAATGTACTTTCACCGCGGCTCAGGTTGTCGCTCGCTCCTACCCGGGTGAAGATTTTATCCACTAATCCAATGTTTGCGGATTTGGCGGGCACATAGCAACCCATTTGTGCCATGAGCACGATTAATGCAGTTTGCCGCAGCAACGCAGATTTTCCGGCCATGTTAGGACCAGTAATGATGATGATTTGTTGTGAAACATCATCCAAAAACAGGTCATTCGGCACATAACTTTCTCCCACGGGAAGTTGCTGCTCGATAACCGGATGCCGTCCATCCTTGATATCCAGCTCATTGCCTTCGCTGATGACGGGTTTTGTGTATTTATTTTTTCGCGCAACCGTAGCGAATGAGCTCAGCGCATCCAGCGTGGATATCACCAGTGCATTCTGCTGCACCGTGCCCACATATTCAGCCGCCATAGACATTAACTCGCTGAAAATCCGGTATTCGATCGCTGAAATTTTATCCTCGGCATTCAGGATTTTCTCCTCGTATTCTTTGAGCTCGGGCGTAATGTATCGCTCGGCATTCACCAGTGTTTGTTTCCTGATCCAATCAGCCGGGACTTTATTCTGATGCGCGTGCGTAACTTCCAGATAATACCCAAAAACCTTGTTATAAGCGATTTTGAGTGATCCGATGCCCGTGCGTTCTATTTCCCTGTTTTGTAGTTTGATTAAAAAATCCTTCCCTTCGTACGAAATGGCATGCAACTCGTCGAGCTCAGGATCAACGCCACTTTTCACAATGCGCCCATTGTTTGTCAGCAGAGGGGCGTCCTCACGGATTTCGTTTTCAATTTTATTAACTAAAAAACTGCAAGGATTAAGCTGATCCGCATATTTCTTCAATATCTCAACGGCCTGCGTAGAAATTTCCTTCTTCCCTGCCTTCTTGGATTTTTCTTCTTCCTGGTTAATAATGCCGGAAATCAGCTCCTTAACCGGACCGATTTGTTTTAACGACTTTTTCAGCTGCACTAATTCACGGGGATTGATTCGCTTCACGGCAACTTTGGAAATAAGTCTTTCCAAATCCCCTATTTGCTTCAAATGCCCTATAATCGCATCATGAAGGTCTTCATTTTCAAGAAAATGCTCGACCGTATTCAACCGGTCTTCGATAGCCAGCTTGTCTTTTAATGGCAAAACAATCCATTTCCGAAGCAAACGCGCACCCATAGGCGTTACGGTCTGATCGAGAATTTGTATCAAGGGCACGCCACCTTCCTGTTGCGGGTAAACGAGTTCGAGATTACGAACAGTAAAGCGATCGAGCCAGACGTATTTTTCCTCCTCCAAACGCGTAATACGGCCAATGTGGCCCACTTCCTTATGCTCCGTTTCGCGCAGATAATGCAGGATGACGCCCGCTGCAATGATCCCCATCGGCAGCGCTTCAATTCCGAAACCTTTTAATGTCGTTGTCTGAAAATGTCCGATCAGCTGCTCATAGCCATATTCGTAGCCAAAGCACCAGTCGTCCAGTTGGAAAGAGTGATATTTCCCTCCGAAAAGCTGATTAAATTCCTGTTTGTGTCTTTTGCAAAATAGCACTTCGGCGGGGCTGAAACCCTGTAACATTTTATCAATGTAAGCCGCATTGCCCTGGGCAGTCATAAATTCCCCCGTAGAAATGTCCAGGAAAGCAAGTCCGTAAATGTTGTCGGGTCCAATGTGGACAGCCGCCAGATAGTTGTTTTTACGGGTGTCGAGCACATTATCATTCAGCGAAACACCCGGCGTAACCAGCTCGGTAACACCTCTTTTTACAATGCCTTTGGCTGCGGCAGGATCTTCAAGCTGATCGCAAATCGCCACGCGCTCGCCCGCACGGACCAGCTTGGGAAGATAATTATCAAGGGAATGGTGTGGAAATCCCGCCAGTTCTTCGTGCGCACCGCCATTGTTCCGGCGGGTAAGCACGATGCCCAGAATTTTAGAGGCACGAATGGCGTCTTCTCCGAAGGTTTCGTAAAAATCCCCCACGCGAAACAGCAGCAGCGCGCCCGGGTACTTGGCCTTGATCTCGTTGTATTGTTTATTAAGCGGAGTTTCTTTTTGTGCCTTTGCCAACTATCAGCCTTATTTTAAGAAAAGGATATGTACAAAATTAAGCCTTCTCTCCGGTTTGGCAACATTGGGCCAAGGTTTTGTGAAAGCAGCAGTTATCTCAATCGTATACGCGGCGCACGTCTTTGGCCGTAACTTCCCACACGTCCCCTGGTTTAGGAAATTCACCCGTTTTATCAGCGAGAGAAATTTTTCCAATTGACCAGCGCACGAGCCGCAATGTTGGAAAACCGGCCGCGGCGGTCATGCGTCTTACTTGCCTGTTTTTGCCCTCGCCTATGGAAATGGAAACCCAGGAAACAGGAATGTTCTGGCGGAAACGGATGGGTGGATTGCGTTCAGGCAATGTTGGTTCGTCAATCGGCGAGATTTCCGCAGGGAGCGTTAAGTGCTTTTTGCCGTTAATCGATATTTGCACGCCGTCGCGGAGCCTTGCGCATGCCTCCTCAGTAATAGTGCCTTCAACCTGCGCATAATACGTTTTGGAATGTTTGTTTTTTGGATCCAAAACCTTTGTTTTTAGGAAATTATCATTGGTAAGCAGCAGCAATCCTTCACTATCCGCATCCAACCGCCCAACGGGATAAATGTCTTTGGGAAACTCAAAATCAAGATCCGCAAGCGTAGGATGATCGCCTTCACGAGAAAATTGTGAAAGCATTCCGAATGGCTTGTAAATGAAGAAGTAACGAAACAAATTGAAAGGAAATTAGGATGATTCAGCGCTGTTATTTTAGAAGCGCGCCTGGATTTAGAGAAAAACCGGGCAAAATATCTTCTCCTGTAAGCGTCACATCCAATGTATCATGAATGACAATAGATTGATCAGCTTTGTAAACATGAATTTTGTTATCAAACCGATCGATCAGCCAGCCAAGCTTGGTGCCATTGGCGATAAACTCATTCATTTTATCCTGTAAATAACGCAAGCCATCAGACTTAGATCGGATTTCAACTACGAAGTCAGGGCAAACATGCCCAAAAGTTTCCAGCTCGTCTTTAGAAAGCGCGTCCCATTTTTCGCTTGTCACGAATGAAACATCCGGCGATCGTACTGCGCCATTAGGTAATGTAAAACCAGTAGACGAATCGAAAACTTTGCCTAAATGATTTTCTCTATTCCAGATCCCCAGTTCGATTAAAACCTGGGAATTGAATTCACCTGTAAATATTCCGGTTGGAGACATAAGTATAATATTTCCTTGCGAGTCCCTTTCGAACTCTAGTGTGTCGTTCATTTGGCAAAACTGGAAGAATTCTTCTTCACTCATCAGGTCGCCCATCTTCATAGTTACCGGCATTGGCATGTCCATAACGCTTTTGGTTTGAATCTTGCTTTAATCAAAAATACGAAATTTATGAGTCGGTGCGCGAATATGGCGATTCAATTTCTAACCACACCGGACAATGGTCCGAGTGGACGGCGTCATTTATTTGCCGGCTGGAAATGATGCGATCTTTCAAACTATCGGCAACAGAAATGTAGTCGATGCGCCAGCCTTTGTTGGTGCCGCGGGCGCCTGCGCGGTAAGTCCACCAGGAATATTCGCGCAGTTCGGGATTTTTGAAACGGAATGCGTCGGTGTAGCCGTTACTGAACCATTTCGTCATCCATTCCCGCTCCTCGGGGAGAAAGCCGGACATTTTCTTATTCCTGACCGGATCATGAATGTCGATTTCGTTATGCGCAATGTTGTAGTCCCCGCAAATGATGAGGTTAGGGCGTTCTTTTCTCAGCTCAGTAACCCAATCAAAGAAGTCACCCAAAAACTGAATTTTCACGCCCTGGCGAATTTCCCCGCTTGTTCCCGAAGGAAAGTAGCAGTTCAAAACAGTGATATCTCCAAAATCCGCACGCAAAATCCGGCCTTCTGCATCATAAGCTGGAATGGCGCAACCTGCGGAAACCATATCGGGCTGGATTTTGGAAAACATCGCAACTCCGCTATAACCTTTTTTCTCTGCCGCATGCCAGCCAATGAGTTCATAGCCAAGCGATTCCAAGCCAGACAGATCTACCACATCAGGCGTTGCTTTCACTTCCTGGAAACACAAAACGTCAGCAGAAACCGTGTTTAGCCATTCAACCAGACCATTCCGCAATGCGGCACGAATCCCGTTGAGATTGTAAGTAAGTATTTTCATATCAGCTATTTATGAATTTTGCTTTCGCACAAAGAAATACTTTTTCCTGTAAAGTAGGATTTCCATTTTCCAGGCGCAGCGGGATCTTTTTCCACCATCCAAACTTCGAATAAACCTGCCGGAAGCTTTGTCCGATATAGCGAGTATTGATATTCAGATCCGTAATAAGTTTGTTTTTTCAAAAATTGAGCAGGGGAATTCGGCACGGGAAGTGCGGGTAAGAGCAGGGTGCGGTTTTCGGAAGCCAGAGCAAAATAAACCGGGTTTCCAATCCCATTATCGTTTGCCTGAATACGCAGGAATTTGACCGGAATATTATTGCCATCATTCAAATAACTGACCTTAACCTCCACTTTGCCCCTGTAACGATCCGCTTTTTGTCCGGTTTCAGCAATCAAATGCTGGTGGGATGGAAAGTCTTTATATTGATCGAAATTGAGCAGATTATTGGCATTTAATGTATCGATCAGATTGCTCATTCTGGTGGGATGGTTCCAGAATGGAATGTCCCCGAAATTATCGCCCGTTGTCAGGAAGGTTTTGTGGTTTTTCCAGTAAAAACTGTCGATCACAAGATCCTCGTGGAACCGTCGGATACTGGCAACCGACGTATAATAACTCACAAAATTCAGCGATACAAAGCAAACCAAACCAAGTAATACGGCAATGTGCCTGAGGTTTTTGATATTCTTGACCAAAATCACAACACATATATACACCGTTGCCAGCAACGCAACCCCGAAAATCATGTAACGCCGGGAAAATATATTGCCGCCATACATCACATACGTGTTGATAGGCCTGCTGATCACGAACATTGCACCTGTTCCCATGGCGAACATCATTGCACCCCACAAAAACCAATCGCTCCAGAGCGGTTTTTTATTTAGCAAAAGTCGCAATACCCAAATACAAAAAACAAGCAACATGCCCGCACCCAGTAACACGCACCAGACCATATCGGCGTAAAACGTGTTGATAACCGGATGTATAACGTCCAGGTAGAGCGCGTTGCCCCAGAAGGCAAACACAAAAATGAGGTTAAAAATCGGATGCGGCCAAACGGAGCCGGTGTGTGATGGAATAACCTGGTAATCAAACAAAAAGTAAAAAAGCACAATGGCCACGGCGACGGCAAGCCAGATAGAAAGCAGCCTGAATCTTCTCTGTAATCCCAGGATCAGCGCGCCGATGATCCAGGTGAGGATGCCGCTTCCGCTTGTAAATGTGGTTAAAAGCGCAGCAGCGATCCCTAAATACCAGCCTTTCTGATCATTCCTTGCAATTCCATAAGCGGAAAGCAATGCGAAAAAGATTAGGGGTGTATTCTGGATTGCGGCGATTCCCCAAACGGCGTTTTCAAAATAAACCAGATTGAAAAGCACGTAAGGAACGGGAATGAAGTAATACCAGGAAACCTGCTCTTTTTTGAATGACAAGAAAAGCAAATAAAAAATGCCCAGCAACGCGAGGTTACCGAGCAGTATTTCAGTTTTGACATTGACCGTACCCGTGAAAAAGTACATGATCAGCATCACAGTCCTTTCAAATGCAAAACGGTGCTGATTGACCTGCTCGAAAAGCACTTCGATCTTGCCTACAAAACCATTAGCAACATGAAAATTATGGATCGTTTCCAGCAGATTGAAGTCATCCGTGTAAGGAATATTCAATGTGTAGGCTTCCAGAATGAGATAAAAATAGACAACCGGTGTAATGATCAGGCCTATTCCCGACCATTTTCGCAATGTAACTTGGCCTCTGTAAAAGCTTATTCCAAACAAAACAAGCAGAATAATGACCAGGCTGAAATATTGAAAGAGATAAGGGTTGTCTACAAGTATTCTCAAAACTGTGTGATTTAAATTTAGCGTGCGAGCATCTTACTCGTAACTTCTTTTTCGAATGTAATATATCCGGGATAATTAACTTGTTTTCCGGCTACATCAAGCGTTGGGCGGATTTTTACCTGGAATTTCGCGGGTTTTGCGTCGCCTTTGCCGGTCAGCGCCATGATCATGTTCACGAACTCATCGCGCGTTTTGTCATTGGAAAGCAACTGGTAAGCATTTGTATTAAGCCTTACGGGAACTCGTGTAGGGCTGGTTCCTGGCATTACTTCAATCAGCTGGCTCAGGTAGCCGTTGAAAATCTCGTTATTGGTAAGCAGCACTTTGTATTCCAACTGGTTGATCGCGGCGCGTTTCTTGGTTGGATTTGTAATGTCAATGTTCACCCTGAGATCCAGAGGCACATTTTTTCTTAAAAGTCCCATCGCAAGTCCCGGATATTTCGCCAGGTCAAAATCGCTGAAACTGCGGATATTCTTAAATTCCCGAATGTCAATTCCGGCCAGATAAACGCTATCGACCGAGGCAATGTCGTATTTACAATCGCCAAATGTTGTCGCATCGGCAACCTGGCGGCCTACTCCGCAACTGGAAAGCGCACCGGCTACAATCATGAGTACAAGGACCCAAATGTTCTTTTTCATTATCAAAATATTTTTCGCAAGTTAAACAGTAGGTATCAGAACGCATGCAACGTGCAACGATTATTAGTTTGTGACTATATTTTTTGCACGCCTTCACCCAAGCGTTTACATTTGCCTACTTTTAAGAAAATAAAAACTACAAATATGGCGAGCTGGTATTTAGGGAAAATTCGGTATCAAAAAGAGGATGAGGCGGGAAGTCTAAAAACGATCAATGAAGTTTATCTGGTGGATGCCGTTTCGTACACGGAATCCGAAGCCAGGCTTTACAAGCAAATCGTTACCGGTGCCAGCGATTTCAGCGTAATGAGCATTTCACGGATGCGTCTAGCCGATTTGTTCGCTTTCGAGGAAGGTGAACAGTGGTTTAAGGCGAAAGTGATCTATTTTTCAGTTGATGAAAAAAGCGGCAAAGAGAAGAAAATCATCAATCAGATGCTGGTTAATGCCGATGGCATTCAGCAGGCGCTAGACAGGATCAACGAAAGCATGCGGAATTTCCTGATCCCCTACGAGACGACAGACATTGTGTTAACGCCGATTCTGGACGTTTTCCCGTACACAGCGGAAGAAGACGAGCAAGAAATCCCGGCCAATATGCGGCCATTATCAGAAGTAAAAGCGGAACGCGCGGAAGCAGAAGCCGTTGCAGAATAAAAGAAAAAACATTTCCGTCCCTTTAAAGGGACGGAAATGTTTTTTCTTTTATTCTGTTTTGAATACTGTGTATCCCTTCGTTGACACCGTCTGCGGATCACGCCCGAAGCTTTTCAGTTTCAAAATTGTGTCTTTGGAATTAATCTCGGCAACGAGCTGATTAGGCTCCAAAAGATGCATATAATCAAACGAAATCGGCATTGCGACCGCACTTTCTACGAATTCCAATCCATAGAGTGGATATACATTAAAAGGCGTTTTGGCCAGCCAAACCGTATCCTTGTTCTCGGAAGTGGCAAAGCTCACATTGTATTCCAGGCTTTCGAAACCAAAATCATCCCTTTTGTTTCCCGTTGCTGCCCAGTAGGTCGAGAAATCTTCTCTGGCTTGTGCTTTGGTGTCCGGCCCGGGCTTCAATGCGCCCACCGCCTCGTTAATCCTCATTTTTTTACCATTCTCATCCGCGCCGCAGAAAATGTATTTCCCATCCGGAAACCCGATTACAAAATCGAAGTCCTTACCGCCTTTTCCAAAGCTGTTTTCTTTCTTGAAACACATCCCGCCACTCACCGGGTCAAGGTAAATGGTGATGGTGCCTTTGGTTTGATCGGCTTTATTTTCGTAATCATACACCAGCGAATGGCTGAAATAATACTGGCCTTTGGCAGGCTGCCACTGCGCAGCGCGTTGTTTATCAGCCGGGATTTTCTTCGCAACCTGGGCGAAGACAGGCGCGCCATAATACAGCGCACAGCACATTATAAGTAGGGAAGCAAAAAATCTTTTCATCATCATAAGTTGTAAACGGCGTGCAATCTAGAAAGAGATTGCTAAAAAATCACGCCGGTGAATGTAAATTGCAGCGCATTTAAAATTCCGCATGAACTTTCATTTTGAGAAAAAGACGATTCCCCTGCAAGATGGCCGCCGCGCCTATTTTTCATCGGATTATCATCTTGGCGTCCCGTCCCCGTTGCAGAGTCGCGAGCGCGAAAAGCGCATTGTAAGCTGGCTGGAATCCATTCAGCACGATGCGCAGGTGATATTTCTAGTAGGTGATATTTTTGATTTTTGGTTTGAATACAAAAAGGCAGTTCCCAAGGGTTTTGTGCGGTTGCTGGGGAAACTGGCAGAGCTTTCCGACAAAGGAATTGAGCTCATTATCTTCACCGGAAACCATGATATGTGGATGTCGGGCTATCTGACAGAAGAAGTTGGCGCTGCTATTTACAGAAATCCTGTCTCGTTTACATTTGATACAAAAGGCACTTCGAAAACCATGTTAGTAGGCCACGGCGATGGACTCGGGCCGGGCGACAGCACTTATAAGTTTCTGAAAAAGGTTTTTGAAAACCGTTTTTTCCAAATGATCTTCCGTATTGTTCATCCGGATGTGGGCATGTGGATTGCGATGGAATGGTCTAAAAGAAGCCGGATTGCCAACGTGAACAAGGGCGAAGAGCGCTTTATTGGCGCGGACCATGAATGGTTATTTCAATATTGCAGAGAAGTTGAGCAAACGCGGCACCACGATTTTTACATTTTCGGGCACCGGCATCTCGTCCTGGATATGCAGGTCAATGCGCGATCTCGTTACATTAATCTCGGAGAATGGGTTTCGCAGCAACATTTCGCCACGTTTGACGGCAGCAATCTGACATTGAAAAAGTTTGATCCTGTGCTGCTTTAAATATTACTGACCGTTTTTCTTAATATCATTATCAGGCATGGGAGGGATAAAGTCCTGCTTTGTAATGTTCTCGCGGGGAGCCGCGTTGAGGTCTTTTCTCCAATCTTTTTGTTTCAAATCACCCTTCTTAACGGATTTGATGAAGTTGGCCCAAGCGAATGGGTTCAGGAATGGAAATGTGGTCGCAAAGCCTTTATTACCCGATGATTCACGCCCGAAAAGTAACTGGTCCATCGAATAGCGATAATTGGTTTGTGCATTGTTAGGCACCTGCGCAGCCATCCTGTTAATGTAGTCCGGGTCTGTGCTTCTTGCCAACGCATCCCTATCCGCCTGATCGGGCAGTTTCAAATCGAGGAATGCTTTCTTGAATTCTTCTTCTGTTGAATAGGGATAAATGGTCACGCCGGAAAGCGTTACCACATCTTCTCTCAGCGCTACAATGGCCGAGTAAATATCTGAATTATAGCTCCTTGGGATAACGTGATATTGTTTTTTGAAACCTACATAACCAAAAACAATGCTATCGCCCGGAAAAACTTTAATCGTGAAAGAACCGTCGCTTCTGGATAATGTTCCCCGTCCCGCGTTTACAATGAAAATCGTTGCCCCAGGCAGGATTTCGGTGGTTTTGCCGCCTACGACCATCCCTGAAAACACAATTGCACTTTGTTCACCCTGCGCATACGAATCCCGGACTCCAGTTACACCTGCAAGTATCAATAAAAATATAAAAAGACTCCGTTTCATTTCCAGATTGTTATTCCAAAATCAATGTTAAACCAAATGCATTTGTAATCGTTGCTAAACTTTTGTTCCTGTTTTAAAAACGACTTACCGCCTCACGGATTGCCTGCTGAACAGACTTACTCGTGTTACTAGGAAAAAAGCTTTAAAAAAGTGACGATAAACGGAGCCGAAAGAAGCAGACCATCAAACCGATCTAAAAAGCCTCCGTGACCCGGAATACTACTTCCCGAGTCCTTAATGGCAATGCTCCGCTTGAAAAGGGACTCTACCAGATCGCCGTAAGTGCCTACTACCACAATAATGGCCCCGATGCAATACCATTTCCAGGGTTCGAAGGTACGGAAATAATAACCGAGGGCAAAGGCGATAAACGCCGCGAACACCGCACTTCCCATCGCACCTTCCCATGATTTCTTGGGAGAAATGCGCTCAAAAAGCTTTCTTTTCCCAAATTTCGTCCCTGCAAAATAGCCGCCAATGTCCGAAGCCCAAAGCAAAAGCAAGCTCCCCAGTACAATTTCATAATTATAATTCCCGCCACGCATCGCCATCACAATAATAAGGGCAAATGGAAGCGCCACGTAAATGATGCCCAGAAACGTAAAACCAATGTTGGTAAAGGGTTTCAGATCATTCTTTTTATACAGCTTGATAAAGAATATCATCGATAGCAACGGGCTGATTATGAAGTAATTTTCAAATGGCACAATGTCTTGCTCTATCAGATACGCAAGTAACATCATGACTGTGCCACAGAATGTTCCATAATATGTCAGCGGCTGGTTTCCGTCGAGGCCAAGGAGCTTGTAAAATTCCAGTTGGGTAAGCGAGCTGATGGTGCAAAAAAGGAGCAGGAAGGTCAATTCATTGTAAAGGATGCAGCTAATGATCACAAATACACCTGCCAGAGCAGTGATTGTCCTTTGCTGTAAATTATTCAGATTCGTTAAGCGCTCCTTCATTCGTTATTATCATTTGGGCCTGTGAAAGATCACCAGCCGGCACGTGCACTTCATACATTCCGAATACCGGATAATTGCTGTCTTTTTTGTCAACGATGACAGCTGCAATTCCGTTTTGTTCTAAAATTTCACGGGCAATATCAGCCCGCATCACCTGTGCGCTCTGATAAGCCTTCACCCAATTTTCAGCCATATATAATTAAGATATTGATTTAAAACTCCTTATCCATCAGTAAAGGCTCTTTCTGCATCGCGCTCGTTTTCCGTACAGAAAACAATATGCCAGCAGAAACCAGCAACGAAGATAAGATCAGCATCACCGGCATCGACTTCGTTTCTTCCACATCGATGCTCACCGCACCAATGTTGTTGAGATACATCATCACAAGCACGAAGCCGTTATTGACAAAATGGGCGAGTATAGCCACCCAGATATTTCCCGTCCAGTAATATAGGTAACCAAACACTGCCCCCAACATCATCCGGGGCAAAAATCCGTAAAACTGGAAATGGATAGCACTAAAAATAGCCGCCGCAACCCAGATCCCCACATGCGGGTTTCCCCAAAGCTTGATCAGCTTAGTCTGAATAACCCCGCGAAAAAGCACTTCCTCGCCCAGTGCAGGCAATAAAACCACCACAAACAATGCAACCAGCAATTGGCTAAACTGTGTATATTCCGTCATAAAAGCCGTCATCACCGAAAGCTGATTCTCTTTCTCCTTCATCCACAATTCCAGCTCCGACAATGCATCCGGCAGCTTCATGGCTGCATTCCATTCTATAAACTTGCTGTTGACCGGAATAAAAGCCAGAACAAGCAAAAAAGCCAGTAACCAGACCCTGAAAGCGGGTTTGGGACGGAAGTCAAATTCAGCGATCGATTTACGATCTATATAAATCCAGAAAACAAGCGAAGGAAGCAGGTAGGAGAAGAAATGGACCGTGCCCTGCAGCAACATTAATGCATACCAACCATTGGGAACTTCGCCCGGGTTGCTTAGTAATTGGGTCAAAACACCGGTAATGCTGCTGGTATCCATATGCAAATAAAGCGCAAGCACCATAACCGCCAGGATATTGCCCACCGCCATACCAATGAGCACAAAGCCAATGAGGACCAACAAACTGCCTCCTATGCCGGGTACACGGGAAACTAACTGAATAGGGTTACTATTTTGCATAATTGATGTAAATTTACAGTTAATTATGAATTTAAAAATAAGGAATAGGCGTCAGCCTTTGTGAGATGGTAAAAATCGGAAACATAGCGTTAGGTGATTTTCCACTGCTTCTGGCACCGATGGAGGACGTAAGTGACCCTCCTTTCAGGGCGGTTTGCAAGGAAAACGGTGCGGATCTGATGTACACGGAATTTGTATCGTCGGAAGGATTGATCCGCGATGCGGCGAAAAGTGTGCTGAAGCTTGACATATTTGAATACGAGCGGCCGGTTGGCATTCAGCTTTTTGGCAGCGACATTGAAACCATGGGTTCATGCGCCGAGATCGCATCCCGCGTAAATCCCGACCTGATCGATATAAATTATGGCTGCCCGGTGAAAAACGTGGCTTGCCGCGGCGCCGGTGCTGCATTGTTGCAGGATATCCCTAAAATGGTCAAGATGACCGACGCGGTGGTGAAATCGACCCATTTGCCGGTAACCGTGAAAACCCGACTAGGTTGGGACGAGAATACAAAAAATGTGCAGGAAGTTGCGGAACGCTTGCAGGATATCGGCATTCAGGCATTATCCATTCACGGCCGCACGCGCGTACAAATGTACAAAGGCTCGGCAGATTGGACACTGATCTCAATGATTAAGGACAATCCGCGCATTACGATCCCGATTTTCGGGAACGGCGATGTGGATTCTCCTGAAAAGGCATTGGAATACAAAAATAGGTTCGGCGTGGACGGCATCATGATTGGCCGCGCAACGATTGGCAATCCCTGGATCTTTAACGAGATCAAACATTATATGAGAACGGGCGAAAAGCTGGCTCCGCCTACAATGGAACAGCGCGTGGCCGTTTGTCGCAAACACCTTGAATTCTCGATCCGCTGGAAAGGCCCGGTTGCGGGTGTTTTTGAAATGCGCAGGCATTATACCAATTATTTCAAAGGACTCGATCATTTCAAACCCTTTCGCATGCGGCTGGTTGAAGGAATGACCTATGAAGAGCTCGACGGGATTTTACAGGAAGTTGTCCACGAATACAGCGAAGCATTATGCTGAAAATCGCTGTATCCGACGCGCCGGCAACCGAACATGGTGACGACGCGGCTACCGGGCATGTTTTTGAGATCAATAAAGAGCAGAACAACCTGTCCATAAGCGGCGAAACGTTTGATGGCGACATTACGACGCTTGGCAACAATCATTTTCACGCCATTTGGAAAAACAAATCCTACAACATTGAAGTCCTCGAACACAATGCTGCAGAGAAAACATTTCACCTGCTCATCAACGGCCAGCACATTCATACCAAAGCAAAAGACGAGCTGGACCTGCTGCTGGAAGGAATGGGATTGCAAAACACCAGCATCGCCAAGATTAATAATGTGAAAGCACCCATGCCCGGACTCATCCAGTCCGTCGCCGTTGCCGAAGGCGATACGATCCAAAAGGGCGACACATTGCTCGTGCTGGTAGCCATGAAGATGGAAAACACAATCAAATCTTCCGGAAACGGAGTGGTGAAGACATTGAAGGTTGCGGCTGGTGAAATCGTTGAAAAAAACCAGGTATTGCTCGAGTTTCAATAAATTACTTGTTAATCTTAACTTCCTACGCTTATTTTTACGGTCGAAAACACCTATCTCACAATCATGCCCGAACCAAAATATAAACGTTTACTACTGAAACTGAGCGGAGAAGCACTAAATGGCGGCGACAAAGGCCAGGTTATTGACTTCAACATTCTTGATAATTATGCCCGGGAAATCAAGAGAATTGCCGAAGTAGGCGTTCAGATTGCAATCGTGATCGGAGGAGGAAATATTTTCCGCGGCGCATCCGTCGAAAAATCGGGCATCGACAGAGTGCAAGGCGACCATATGGGCATGCTGGCCACCGTAATTAATGGTATGGCCATTCAGAGTTCACTTGAAAAACATGGAGTAAACACGCGTTTGATGTCTGCGATCAAAATGGAGCAGGTTTGCGAGCCTTTGATCCGCCGCCGCGCGATCCGTCACTTGGAAAAAGGACGGGTTGTTATTTTTGGCGCCGGAACGGGTAACCCCTATTTTACCACAGACACAACAGCCGGACTTCGTGCGATTGAATCGGAATCCGAGGTGGTTTTAAAAGGAACACGTGTAGACGGTGTTTACACAGCCGATCCTGAAAAAGACCCGCTTGCTACGAAATACACCCAACTTACCTTCGACGAAGCATTGTCTAAAAATCTGAAAATCATGGATTTGACGGCATTTACACTTTGCAAGGAAAACAATGTTCCGATCATCGTTTTTGATATGAACAAGCCTGGTAACCTGTACGATTTGGTGATGGGCGAAGAAGTGGGAACATTGATATCTAACTAGCAGTAATACAATATATTATTACAAAATAATGGAAGAAATAGAATTATATCTGGATGACGCCAAGGACACCATGGAAGGCGCCATCAAGCACCTGATCATTGAACTCGGTAAAATACGCGCCGGAAAAGCATCTCCTCAAATGCTGGAAGGCCTTCAGATCGATTATTACGGTTCCATGACGCCATTGCAAAATGTGGCAACGATCAACACGCCTGACGCCAGGACGATCGCGATCAGGCCGTTTGAGAAAAAAATCATCAATGACATTGAAAAAGCGATCCGTAACGGAAACCTGGGTTTTGCACCTTCCAATGATGGGGAAATGATCCGTATTTCGGTTCCGCCATTGAACGAAGAACGCAGAAGAGAACTGGTGAAACGTGCGAAAAACGAGATCGAGACTGCGAAGATCAACATCCGTAACATTCGCCAGGATGCGAACAATTCATTGCGCAAGCTGACGAAAGAAGGCATTGCGGAGGATTTAGTTAAGCTAAGCGAAGACCGCGTTCAGAAACTGACCGATGGCTTTATCACCAAAGTGGAGCAGATTTTCAATGCGAAAGAAAAAGAGATCATGGAAGTGTAGTGATTTAATATCAATAGCCTACCAACAAAAAATCCCGCTTCCGCGGGATTTTTTGTTTACTATCATTTCTAAAAGTATCTCTTATTTTGAGGCGCTGAAACTTTCAAATCCTCTATGGTTGGATTCTTCGTAAAGTCTCTCCTTAGGCAGGTTGCGGAAGTAATCGTAAGTGATACGCAAACCTTCTTCACGGGTAACTTTTGGCTCCCAGCCAAGGATTTCTCTTGCCAATGTAATGTCCGGCTGACGCTGTTTCGGATCATCTTGTGGCAAGGGTTGATAAATCACTTTCTGATCCGTTCCGGTCAACTTGATAATTTCCTCAGCAAACTCTCCGATCGTAATCTCAGCAGGGTTACCAATGTTAACAGGCAACGAATAATCGCTCATTAGCAATCGATAAATGCCTTCTACAAGGTCGTCTACATAGCAGAATGCACGAGTTTGCGTTCCGTCACCGAACACCGTAATGTCCTCGCCTCTCAGCGCTTGTCCGATGAATGCCGGCAATACGCGTCCGTCGTTGAGGCGCATTCTTGGTCCGTAAGTGTTAAAGATCCTTACAATGCGCGTTTCCAGCTCGTGGTAACGGTGGTAAGCCATCGTGATCGCTTCCTGGTAACGTTTTGCTTCGTCGTAGCAGCCGCGTGGCCCGATCGGGTTTACGTGGCCCCAGTAATCTTCGGTTTGCGGGTGAACCAATGGGTCACCGTACACTTCGGATGTGGAAGCAATGATAAAACGTGCTTTTTTAACCCGGGCAAGCCCAAGCAGG
Organism: Dyadobacter sp. CY327; assembly: GCF_021390415.1. Classification (NCBI taxonomy): domain Bacteria; kingdom Pseudomonadati; phylum Bacteroidota; class Cytophagia; order Cytophagales; family Spirosomataceae; genus Dyadobacter; species Dyadobacter sp. CY327. Next base: position 334,422 of record NZ_JAJUXJ010000005.1, read on the forward strand.
TTATGTGTTCCCATCGCGCCCACTTTCAGGGTTTGGATAGGGATTTTTAGATAGTCAATAGGACTGGCAGGCGATGCAAAGTGCATGATGTAATCCAGCTCTCCCGGCACGTGTACAAATTTCGTAACATCGTGGTGGTTAAACTCAAAATTCGGATTTGGCATCAAATGCTCAATGTTGCGCATATCCCCTGTGATGAGGTTATCCATCCCGATCACATACATGCCTTCTTTCAGGAAGCGCTCGCAAAGGTGTGAGCCCAGGAAACCCGCCGCTCCGGTTATTAATACACGTTTCATTTAAAATGAGATAGGTTTAATGTTGAAATTTGACTTCCTCAGGCCGGAACGACTTTTTCGCGTCCAATGCTGAAATAAGTGTAACCCATTTCGCGCATTGTTTCCAGTTCATAGAGGTTTCTTCCGTCAAAAACTACTTTATTTTTAAGCAGCTTACCCATTTTTTCAAACTCAGGTGTACGGAACTGCGGCCATTCTGTGAAGATCATTAGTGCATCTGCATCATCCAGGGCTGCATATGGTGTATGGCAGAAAGTTACTTTATCGCCAAGTATGTTTTTGACATTCGTCATCGCTTCCGGATCGTAAACAGTCACTCTCGCGCCGCCTGCCAGCAATGCCTGAATGTTTTCCAAAGCCGGTGCTTCACGGATATCGTCTGTATAAGGCTTAAATGCAAGTCCCCACACAGCGATTGTTTTATCTTTCAGACTTCCTCCGAAATAGTTATCAACCATTGGCAACAGCTTTTTCTTCTGGTCATCATTCACATCCATTACTGATTGCAGGATGCGGAAATCGTAGTTGTAATCTTTTGATGTTTTGGCAAGTGCCTGCACGTCTTTCGGGAAGCAGCTTCCGCCATAACCGATTCCGGCGAATAAGAAACGCTTTCCTATACGGCTGTCTGTTCCGATACCACGACGGATATCGTCCACATTAGCACCCACTTTTTCGCAAAGGTTTGCGATTTCGTTCATGAAAGTGATTTTCATGGCCAGGAATGAGTTGGCAGCATATTTTGTCATTTCAGCAGAACGCTCGTCCATGAAAATAACAGGGTTACCCTGGCGAACCAATGGAGCGTACAATTTCTCCATCACTTTCTTCGCTTTTTCAGAGGAAGTTCCAACCACAACACGGTCTGGCTTCATAAAATCCTCAACAGCAACACCTTCACGCAGGAACTCGGGGTTAGAAACCACATCGAATTCAACTGTTGCATTGGCTGCGATGGCTGCATGCACTTTTTCAGCAGTTCCTACAGGAACAGTGCTTTTATCAATAATTACCGCGTATTGTTCCATAATATGTCCCAGATCGTCGGCAACTTTCAGGATATATTTCAAGTCGGCAGAACCATCTTCACCCGGAGGCGTTGGAAGTGCAAGGAAAATAACCTCTGCATCCTTAATTCCTTCTGCAAGATTGGTTGTGAACACCAAACGACCTTCGGCAACATTGCGATCAAAAAGCACGTCAAGACCCGGCTCATAAATGGGAATTTCGCCTTTTTGCAAACGTTCAACTTTTTTGACATCAATGTCAACGCAGGTTACCTGATTGCCCGTCTCGGCGAAGCATGTTCCCGTAACCAAACCTACGTACCCTGTTCCTACAACTGCGATTTTCATAAAATGTGATAATTATTATATAGCTGTTTTGAGACTTATTAATTAACGTTAAATATTTGTACTTAACCAAGACGGCTAGCTTTTGGGGTATGCAAAAGTAACTTTTTTTAAATGAATCTTCACCTCCTCTTGTAGGATTTGTTCGTTTACGGATGGTGATTTTTATACAAATCTTACTAACATTGAACAACACAATATAATCATCAGCAAATATGGACTTACTAAAAGAGGATTCAGTTGAAAGCCAGCGGGAACAAACCTGCGACCTGATCCGTGAGACAGTCAAAGACTTTACAGCGATCCATATAAAGCCTTATATCAGAGAGTGGGACGAAGCACAGCAATTCCCTAAAACATTGTTTCACAGCCTGGGCGAACTTGGTCTGATGGGCATGCTGGTGCCGGAGCAGTACGGCGGATCCGGATTAGGATATAAAGAATATGTGACGGCGATCATTGAGCTCTCCAAAACAGATCCTTCAGTGGGATTATCCATGGCTGCGCACAACTCGCTTTGCACAAATCATATATTAATGTTCGGCAGCGAAGAGCAAAAACAAACCTATCTTCCCAAACTCGCATCCGGCCAGAACGTAGGCGCCTGGGGACTTACGGAACCTAATACAGGCTCTGACGCGGGCAATATGCAGACCGTGGCCGTGCGTGACGGCGACGACTGGATCATCAACGGCTCCAAGAATTTCATCACCAACGGGAAATCAGGAGATGTTGCTGTAATCATTACCAGAACCGGCGAGCCCGGCGACAAGCACGGCGCCACGGCATTCATCATTGAGCAGGGGACGCCAGGGTTTACATCCGGTCGCAAAGAGGACAAGCTCGGCATGCGCGCATCCGAAACTGTGGAGCTTATTTTCCAGGATTGCCGCGTTTCCGACCGGCAGCGGCTGGGTGATGTAGGCGATGGTTTTATCCAATCATTAAAAGTCCTGGATGGCGGCCGGATCTCCATTGCCGCATTGGGCGTAGGCACTGCACTGGGTGCCTACGAAGCCGCGCTGGCTTATTCCAAGGAGCGCAAGCAATTCGGGAAAGCGATCTGTGATTTTCAGGCGATTGCCTTCAAGCTGGCCGACATGTATACCGACGTTCAGGCATCGACATTGCTTACTTTTCACGCTGCAGCATTGAAGGATGCCGGACAAAAAGTGGCACTGGCGAGCTCAGTTGCCAAATATCACTCTTCCGAAACAGCCGTAAGGGTCGCAAATGAGGCGGTTCAGATTTTTGGCGGATACGGATTCGTGAAGGATTATCCAGCCGAAAAGTTCTACCGCGACAGCAAGCTTTGCACCATTGGCGAGGGCACAAGTGAAATTCAAAAAATGGTTATATCAAAAGAAATATTAAAATAGTAATATAGCCGCAACCATCCATCCCCATCTTAAGCCGACGAGCAAGTTTCCGTAATACTGATGCAGGAAGCAGTAGGAAGGAAGTCATGTTATGGCTATTTTCGCAATAGACCATAACCTGACTTGATATGACCACTCCACTTATCGTGTTGCTTGTCCTTGTAGTGTTCACGATCCTGATGACCGTGAAAGTGATCCCACAGCAAACCGCTTACATTATGGAGCGGCTGGGTAAATTCTACGCCGTCCTGCAACCCGGCATCAACTTCATCATCCCGTTTTTCGACCGCATTGCTTATAAATACACGCTTAAGGAAACCGCCATCGACATTCCAGAACAGATCTGCATCACGCGTGATAACGTGCAGGTGCGTATGGACGGTGTCATTTTCATTCAGGTGATTGATCCTAAAAAAGCTGCTTACGGCATTGCTGATTATACATTTGCCGTGATCCAGCTCGCGCAAACAACCATGCGCAGTGAAATAGGAAAACTTGATCTCGACAAAACATTCGAAGAAAGGATGACCATTAACCGCGCCGTCGTGGAATCCATCGACGAGGCGGCTACGGGCTGGGGTGTGAAAGTTTTACGTTACGAGATCAAGAATATCACGCCACCCCAGAGCGTTTTGATTGCTATGGAAAAACAAATGCAGGCAGAAAGGGAAAGAAGGGCTGTAATTTTGCAGTCCGACGGTGAGAAGCAGGCGGCGATCAATGTTGCCGAAGGTCAGAAACAAAAAGTGGTTTTGGAATCGGAAGGTCTCAGGCTGAGACAGATTAATGAGGCGGAAGGGGAAGCAGCGGCGTTGCGCTCGGTGGCGGAAGCCACAGCGGAAAGCATCAGGCTGGTGGCCCAGGCCATTCAAATGGAAGGTGGCGTGGAGGCGGTGCAGCTCAAAGTGGCCGAAAATTATGTGGAACAATTTGGCAAGCTGGCTAAGGCAGGCAATACGCTTATTCTGCCCGCCAACCTGGCAGATATGGGATCGTTGATCGCCACCGCGCTTACTGTTGTTAAATCAGAACAAAAGAAATAGTATGGATTTGTCTTTGCCGCAAATATGGCTCATCGTCGGACTGATCATGCTAATTGCAGAACTGGTCAGTGTTTTACTTGTTTTCGTGTTTTTCGCGATCGGTGCATTGTTCACCTCCTTGCTGGCCGCCATAGGCCTGCTCGGCAGCACTGAAAGTCAGATTATTGCTTTCTCTGTTATTTCACTGGTCTCTATGCTTGTGTTACGCAAGCATGCGCGGCGGTTGCTGGACCGTAAAGGCGCGGCGGAATACAATGAATTTGTAGGTGAAACGGCCATGGTAATCAAGGACATTCCGGCCCAGGGGGAAGGAAAAATCTATTACCGTGGCGCAGAATGGAAAGCTAACTCCGAAAACCACACCTCCATCACCGCCGGAAGTAAAGTGGTGATTAAAAAAGCTGACGGAATTCTGCTCATTGTCGAAGAATCCTGAATAAGGTCAAACAGAAATATTAACAGAAAGAGGCTGCATAGCAGGGATCATCTCCCCTATGCAGCCTCTTTTTATGCAACAACTTACTTCTTAATCGCCTCCTCCACCGGATTTCCAATGTTTCCGCTTGCTGGCAAAATGTGCAGCAATGCAGAAATAGTAGGCGCAATGTCCGAAACCGAAGTCCGGCGCAACGTTTCCCCTTTATTTATCCCCCAACCAAACATAACGAAAGGCACCTGCGTGTCGTAATTGTAGGGTGTTCCATGGGAAGTTCCCGTCGGCGTTCCGTAAAACCATCCCGGCTCGGCAAGGATCTGAATATCGCCGCTGCGCTTTGCATTCACATTGTTTTTGTATAGTTCAAGCTGATAGGTGTTCAAAGGCGCCTTTCCCATATCCGTCAGGTTCAAAACGTCTGCTACGCCAGGGACTTTAAGCAATGCTTCCCGTATTACTTCTGTCGCCATAGCAACGGTTATTTTATTTTTTTGCAAAAGGGCGTGATCGAAATACAACTGGTTATTTTCTCTGCTCAGAACGTATTTTTCTTTACCAAATGCGTCATCCAATGCTTTATCGACGGTCGCATTTACAACCCTGCGTTCGACCAGCCCGGCAGGAAGCTTATGCGCCGCTGCAAATCCCGGAACGTCCACAACGCCGTGATCGGCTGTCAGGAACACGGTGTATTCGCCCTTGCCCACCCAGCTGTCCAGGAAGCCGAAAAGCTCCGCGAATTCGCGGTCCAGGCGCAGGAAGTCGTCTTGCTGTTCCACGGAGTTGGGCCCTACCCTATGCCCGATCTTGTCTGTCGACGAAAAGCTGATCGCCAGGAAATCCGTATCCTTTCCTTTCCCCAGATTTTCTCCCTTAATCGCCTCAATGGCCATTTCTTTCGTAATCGTGTTGCCCCACGGCGTATCCGTTACCACACCAAATGCATCGCCAGCCAAACCAGCCAGATCATAGGGAAAAACAGGCCTTTTGGCACCAGGCAATTTGCCTTCCCAATCTACATCGTCCGGTGAGCTTTGTCCGTAACTATCCGCAGAAAGCAGCAATTGCCAGCCTTTTTGCAGATAGGCAGAAGGCATTTTTTTGGCATTATAATCCTTCACCCACTGCGGCAGGTCGTCCATATAATAGGTGCTCGTCACCCAGTTACCGGTTTTGGAATCAAACCAATATGAACCGTTGGCTGTATGCCCGCCAGGCAGGATAGAGCCTCTATCCTTGATCGCTACCGCAATCGTTTTGTTACGGAAGTTGGTAGCAATCCTAAGCTGGTCAGACACCGTGCTTGTCAGCAAGTTCCTCGGCGACATTTTGCCCACCGATGTATTATTGCTTCCTACCGTTTTCACTGTGCTGTCTTCCACGCAATAAATGCTTTGCTTAGTAATAGGGTCAAACCATTCATTGCCCACGATGCCGTTGATCGCAGGCACCGAGCCCGTATAGGCCGATGCGTGACCGGCAGCAGTCACGGTTAGTGCATAACTGTAATGATTGTTCCGGCAGTTGAAACCCTCATTCATCATTCTTTTAAAACCACCCTCCTGATATTGATCGTAATATCGATACAGATAATCGTAACGCATCTGATCCACAACAATACCAACCACGAGTTTAGGCCGCGCGAGTGGCGATGATTTAGTCGTTGTTTTTTTAGGGGTTTGGGCAAATGCAGATACAGAAAGCAGCACCAGCATTGCTTTGAAGCAAATTTTTCTCACGGTTTAGGAATATTTATTAAACAAAAAACCTTGCAACCAATAAAGACTGCAAGGCATAAAACTACTTTTTCAATGCTTCTTCAACGGGGTTGCCCACATTGCCGCTCGGCGGCAGGATGTGCAGCAATGCAGAAATCGTCGGTGCAATGTCCGCAATGGTCGTCCGGCGCAATGTTTCACCTTTATTCACACCCCAACCGTAAAGCAGGAACGGCACGTGCGTATCATAATTATAGGGCGTTCCATGATCTGTTCCCGTTGCATACGAAGATGCGAACCAGCCCGGCTGCACAATTACCTGAATATCTCCGGTCCGCTTCGCGTGAATATTGTTCTTATACATTTCCAGTTGATATGTATTCAAGGGAGCACGGTTAATGTCCGTCAGGTTCAAGACATCGGCAACGCCTTCCATGGGCAGCAATGCGGTGCGCACAACCTGGTAAGCATCAGCAACGCTTACCTTCTTTTCCTTCAAAAGCGCCTTGTTAAGGTAAAGCTGATAATTTTCAAAAGCCGAAATGTAATCGCCTTCTCCATAGGCATCATTCAATGATTTCACAACAGCGCGCGTCAATGCTGTCGCACTCATTAAGCCAGCGGGCAGCTTGTTTTCTTTCCAGAATGCAGGCACATCCATAGCCCCGTGATCCGCTGTCAGGAAAACTGTGTAATTGCCCTTTCCAGTCCATGTATCCAGGAAATTAAATAGGTCAGCGAATTCCATATCCAGTTTCAGATAATTATCTTCCTGTTCAACAGAATTAGGTCCGAATGCATGGCCGATCCGGTCAGGCGTTGAAAAGCTTACGGCCAGAAAGTCGGTATCCGCTCCCTTACCCAGATTTTCACCCTTAATAGCCGCAATCGCCATATCCTTGGTCATGGTGTTGCCCCACGGAGAAGTGGTGATCACTGTGTAAGCATCACCGGCAGTTCCTATAAGCTCATGCGGGAAAATGGATTTTGGCTCGCCGGAAATTTTACCTTCCCAAACCACATCATCCGCTGTGCTCTGCGTGTATTCTTCAACGGGCAACAATAACTTCCAGCCCGCTTTGGAGTATTCCGAAGGCATTTTTCGATTATTGTAGGCAGTCACCCAGTCCGGCAGGTTGTCGCGGTAATACGTGCTTGTTACGAAATTCCCCGTTTTTGAATCAAACCAGTAAGCGCCTGATGCGGCGTGTCCGGCCGGTAAAATGGAAGCTCGATCCTTAATGGCTACACCAATTGTTTTTGAACGAAAATTGGTTGCAATCCGCAACTGGTCCGTTACGGTGCTGGTGAGCAGGTTGCGCGGCGACATTTTGCCTACTGCCCCATTGTTGCTTCCTACGGTTGCTACCGTGCTGTCATCTGTGCAGTAGACGGTTTTGGCGGCTTGCGCATCGTACCAGTCATTCCCGACAATGCCGTTAATGGCTGGCAGCGAACCTGTGTAAACAGCCGAATGTCCTGCGGCGGTGACGGTTAATGCATAATGATAGTGGTTGTTCCGGCAATTGAAACCCTCATTCATCAATCTCTTCAAACCGCCTTCTTTGTATTTGTCGTAATAGCGATACAGATAATCATAGCGCATCTGATCCACCACGATGCCCACAACCAGCTTCGGCCGGGCAAGTTTGCCAGGGTTAGCCGTGGCAGGTTTTGTTTTGGATTGACTAAAAACGGAGGGGCTGATGATGAGTCCTGCAATCAGTAATCTTAATGTCAGGTTTTTTATCAATTTCATTGGAGAGGCATTGTAGCGATAAAGGTTTCCTTATATACTGGGCAAAGATAAAGATGTACTGCTTTAAAAGCAGAAACCGGCAGCAATTTGCCGCCGGTTTAATTCTTCCTTAATATTAAATGCCTCTATTTTTTCTCGCTTCCACCCAGCGGTGCAGGCGCAGCGGCAGCAGGCGCTCCTTTTTTGGCCTTTGCAAAATCGCCCGCCTTAATGATTACCAGCTTGTTGTAATCAATGTGTTTATTAAATGCAGATTTGATTTGCTCCGGGGTCAATGCTTCGATCTTCTTCTCAAAATCTGCATCCCACTGCATAGTCCGGTTAAGGTAAAGGTTGTTTGCCAATGTGTTGGTCAGTGAAGCATCCTGCGAGCGTCCTACCTGCCGGGATTGCAGGTAACCCGATTTCGCCGCCTTCAATTCTTCAGCCGTAAAACCTTCCTTCATTGCTTTCTCGATCTCTTCTTTGAATGCAGCTTCCAGTTTCTCTGCATTTTGAGGTGCGTAAATCGCATAGGACATAAATGTGCCGCTTTTATCCAAAGAACTTGCAGAGAATTGTGATCCTACACCATAGCTTAACCCATCTTTCTGGCGAATGCGTGTGGCAAGCCGGGAGTTCAAAAAGCCTCCGCCCAACAGATAATTACCGATCACCAATGCCGGATAATCGGGGTCTGTGTCTTGCAGAGGCATATTAAGGCCCGCTATAAACATGGCGTTGGCTTTGTCCGGCGTTTCCACCATTTTATTTTCTGCTTTCACAGCTACATAAGGGGAAGCAACGCGGGTAAATGGTTTCGCACTTTTCCAGGTTCCGAATTCGTCATTAATGATCTTTTGAAGTGCCGCTTTGTCAAAATCCCCTACAACCGTTGCGGAAGCATTGTTGGCACCATAAAAATCTTTGTGGAACTGCTTGATCTGGTCAATGGTCGTGGCTTTAATGCTCTCCACATCTTCATCAAATGTTCCCACGTAACGAATGTCCCCTTTTGGATAGGGCGTTACAATGCGGCGATACTGGTTGAATGCAATCGCCTGCGGCTCACTCCGCTGCGATTCGATTCCGGCCAGTTCCTCCTGTTTTAGTTTTTCAAATTCTGTTTCATCAAAAGCAGGGTTTTTCAAAACTTCCGCCACCAGCTTCATTACAGCAGGCAGGTTTTCTTTTGTCGTTTCAATGTTCGCCCCAGCCTGGTTATTAATCCCGAAGAAGCTAACCCGCGCTTTCAGCCGGTCGAATTCGTCTTTCAGCTGCTGTCTCGTCTTTGTTTTTGTGCCCTTATCGAGCATGGACCCCGTAAGATCGGAAATGGTCGCTTTGTTCATCAGGCTCTTTTCATCCCCGTAGCGCAATATGATTTTGGCTGCGACAACGTTGCCTCTGGTCGTTTTGGGAAGCAGGGCTATTTCAATGGCATTAGGCTTTTCAACGCGCGTCGTGCGGGATTCCACATTCATTGGCGACGGATCAAATGCCTCTCCTTCTGCTACAACGGCTTCACCTTTATAGCCTTTCACCAATTCCGCTACATTCGGCGCTTCCGGGATTTCAGCCCTTACCGGGTTGGATTCCGGCACGAATGTTCCTAATGTGCGGTTGGACGGACGGAAATAATATTGTGCAACGCGGAAGACGTCCTCCGGCGAAACTTTCCGAATGTTATCCCGGAAAAGGAATGCCAGCCGCCAGTCGCCAGTTGCAATGGCTTCGCTGATACTCAATCCTACCCTTTCGGAATTACGGAATTCCAGGTCCCAGTTTTTCAGAATAGTCGTTTTCGCACGTTCAATGTCTTCTTTGGAGGGTTTCAAAACAGCAGCCGAATCCAATGTGGCTGTAAATGCTTTTTTGGCTTCATCCAGCGATTTTTCCTTTAAAACCTCGGCTCCAAAAAGCACAAATCCCGGATCAAACAACTGAAAGCTGAATCCGAATTCAGATGAAGCCTTCTTTGTATTCACGAGATTTTTGTAAAGCCGGCCGTTGGGTTCAGCAGTTAATAGCTCGGTAAGCACTTCCATGGCGGGATAGTCGGCATGCGAGCCGGGCATAATGTGGTAAGCTGCCATCAGCATTTGCACATCGCCTGTCCTTTTCAGCTCCACAAAACGCTCTCCGTCCTGCGTCGGTTCAGAGGTGTAAGATTTGGGTAATACACGTTCCGGTTTTGCGATTTTACCAAAATAATCATTGATCATTGCCAACGTTTTGGCTTCGTCAATTTTTCCGGCAACAGTCAGGACTGCATTGTCCGGCTGGTAATATTTTTTATAAAAAGCCTGTAAATTTTCAATCGGCACCCTTTCAATGTCGGAGCGGTTTCCGATGGTTGATTTTCCATAGTTATGCCAAAGAAATGCACCCGAAATCACACGCTCCATTAAAACGCGGAACGGGCTGTTTTCTCCCGATTCAAACTCATTGCGCACCACGCTGAATTCGCTGTCCAGGTCTTTCTTGGCGATGAACGAATTCACCATCCTGTCAGATTCCAGGTCGAGCGCCCATTTCAGGTTTTCTTCGGTTGCCGAGAATGTTTCGTAATAATTGGTGCGGTCATACCACGTTGTTCCGTTCGGTCTGGTTCCATGCTCTGTGAGCTCCTGTGGAATGTTAGGATGCTTGGGCGTGCCTTTGAATACCATGTGTTCCAGCAAGTGCGCCATGCCTGTTTCGCCGTAACCTTCATGGCGAGAACCCACCAGGTAAGTGACATTCACCGTAATAGTCGGCTTGGACGGGTCGGGGAACATGAGCACTTTCAGCCCATTTTCCAGATTGTATTCAGTGATCCCTTCCACAGACGTGACCTTTTTCACCCCTTTCGGCAGATCCTGCGAAAAGGACGGAGCGGCGATCAGGGAGGTTAGCAGCAGACCGATAACAGCTTTGCCACGGAATGCATTTCTTCTTTTAAAATTCATGACCATATCCAGAAGATTATGTAAGATTTAGATTGCATGAAAATAACTCAGATTCCGGCATTTAGCAATGACTTAGGGATAAATGGCGAAATAAAATCCGGTGCAACAGAATGGCAACGTTTTGGTGTATAGGCTTCAACTGCAATACATATTTTCCGGTGTCAGTAGGAATTCTGGGAGAAGAATAGCAGTTTTAACTTATATGATTTAATTAAAATAAATGACGCCGATCAAAAGTATAACCCGCCTGCTATTCCTATCTGCCATCATTATCCTGGCGGGCTGCGCCTCGGGCATCCCCATTTCAACCAATACAAAATATCCTATTGAAGTGCTTTATGATAACCAGCCCCTGGATCGGCCCTATTCGGAGATCGGGGTTGTGGAAATTACCAGTGAAGACTCGCTTACCGCGCGTCAAACGCAGGATAAGCGCATGATGTATCGTGGTAATGATGCCAAAACCAAGGAGTTGCTTACTGCGCGTTTGGTCATCAAGGCCCAAAAAATCGGTGCTGATGCAATTATCAACGTCAAATACAAGTATTACACCAGCGTAAAAAGTGAGGGCTATATGCTCAGCGGGCTGGCCGTGAGATACCGCGGTGAATAATTTCAGCGCGTCGGATCCTTTTTAGAGATCATTTTATTGACCGTCGTGTCCTGCCTGGTTGTATCGGCAGGCACATAGGGGATTTTTACAGAAGGTTTTGGCATTAAAGAAATGCGGTTGAAACTGTGCGTAAACTGCATACTCACGCCACCGGTTGTCACCGAGTTCAAGACAAGCGAGTTTAATACATTGCGGTTATAAGCTTTCACCCGCACCGAACCACTGGGATTGAGCCAGTATTCCAAAGTCCATTCACCCAGCAAGCTGGCCGCGTCGTATTGTGATGCGCCGTTCGCACTTTGGGTCCCGGAAGTAAAACGTCCGTCACGCGTAACGCGGAAGCGATCGTTCAGAAAACGGTAAGAAAACCTCAATTGCAGATTATTAAGCGCATTTTGATCCAGAGAAAGTCCTGAAACCCCCACTTCCAGGTTCTCATTGATTCCCGAAGCCCAGCGGCTGATCTGATTGGAAACCAGCTCACTAATGCTGCTCCCCAGGAAATTCTGACTCCCCACCGCGGCCAGACTTGCCTCGGGAAGCAACTGATTTACAAGCAATAAACTGCTCACCTGTCTGCTCAGTTCCTGTTCGTCAGACTTTAACTTATTCTGAAATGCTTCCAGTTGCCCGCGATATGTGCTTAATGATGGGTTATCGAGCACTTTCAGGTCGTAGCGGATCTGTGGCGACATCAGTTGCTCCGAAAGCGCAATAGTCACCTCCACCGGATAGCGGCGCGATAATGCATCGTTTCCTGTTTCGGTAGTGCTGGTATTCGGCAAAACGCCGGCCAGGGAAACCATTTGTGTATAACCTGCCTTTACATCCAATTGCGCACCATAAGGGTCCCCGGACCACACAATGCGGCTTCCGGGTTTGATGCTGAATTTCTTATTAATGACATTCTGCAATGTGAAATTGTATTCTCCCCTTTCAATTTCGTACGTTCCGGCCATCGTGAAATCGCCTTTTGTATCAATGTTGAGGTTCAGCCTGCCGCTGCCGTTCCCGCGGATAATGTCGCCGGTTTGCCTGTCAAAAATGATCTCGCAAGTTGCATCAGGCGTCAGGTTGAAATTGAAATCCATCTTAATGCCGCCTGCGACCTGGCTTCTTGCCGTGGAATCGCCTGATTTTGCAGTGCTGTCTGCCGGTGGCATTTTACTTACAAACTGAATGTAATCCTGCGTGGCCACCTCCGTAGCACCGTCCAGCGGAATGTGGATTTTGGTGCCTTTGTTGCTGGTAACATTGGCTTCTATGTTAAGGTTGTCAATAGGGCCAAAAACGGCGACCGGGCCTGTAACATAAGCTGTTCCGTAAAAAATGCTGTTATCCTTCGCCGTTGTGTTCAGGATCTTAAAATTGTGCAAATCCGCATTAAAACCCAGAGAAAAGTACTTGAAACCATCATGAAAAACCCCGCCACGCAGGTTGGCTGTGTTTCCGTCCGTATCTGTAATGAGCATGTTATCGGATGTAATTTCACTCTCGGTAAAGTTGATCCTATCGCTGAAAGTAAAGATCGATTGCAGATAATCGAATTTCATCCGGCCTTTATCCACCATTAAAGAACCCGAAAGGATCGGTGCATTCACCACGCCTTTGATCGTTACCACCCCTTTCGCAGTGCCGCTAATGTCCGAAACCAGGCCCGTAGCAAACGGTTCGAGACCTTTGAAATCGAAATTGTTGAAAATAGCCTTCAAATCCAGCGTATTAGCACTTAATTTGGGACGATAGGCGCCGGTGAGATTGAACACGCGCCGTGCATCTTTGTTCAGCTGCGCATCAATTTCCAGCTCGCTCCTGCTCTGGTCCCAATCGCCTGTCCCGGATAAATTTCCAAATTCATACTGACCATAACCAAGGCTTTCAATGCTGAAATTGGCATCCAGTACAACATCATTATAAACGTCCTTCACTTTCGCAGAGCCATCCATAATCCCTGCTAACTGCGTGGTCAACAATGCATTTAAACTGGATAACCTGAAATTTTTGATGTCCAGCACCATGCTTTTTTCCGGGTCTTCCGAAGCCGTGCCGTTCACAAAAATCCGCTGCTTGCCACTCACAAGGCCTAAATTGGACATCGTCACATCACGCCCTACAATAGAAATGAAGCTTTCAGAAGGCACATTCCAGGTTTCCTCTAAAAGATTAAGCTTTGAATTTTTAAAATTAATGTCCAAACCAGCGGGCAGGAAACGGATTTCACCGGCCAGATTCGCATTATTCGTGCTGGCTACCTGACTCAGGGCACCATTAAAATCGATATGATCAACATCCCACGTTCCTTCAATTTCCAGTTTTTCGGTGGGGACCAGCGCGCTTATTTTCTGATTTTCGGATGTTACCAGCATGGAAGCCAAAACTTCCGCTGAGTTCACAAACTTTGAAGTTGTCACATCGACTTCCGCCTTCACAAATTCATTCGTTCCATAACGAACCGTGTCCGAAAGTGCATTTAATGTTAAAAAAGCCGTGTTATCCATTTTAAAGACACCCTCCGCCCTTGCTCCCCTTGAAATATGCACGTCGGGGCTCAGGAATGCGAGGAATCGCGACAGGTTCCTGGTTTCCACCGCATAGTCGATCTGGTAACGGCTTAATGACGTGTTAACCGGCTTTTTGGCATAGTATTCGGTCCGGTTTGCTTCGTTTTCGAAGAAGTAAAGTCTGTATTCGGCTAAAATGCGGCTAATGTCCTTGTATGCAGCGGTTGGAAGAAAATTTCCATCCATTTTGGCGGTCAGGAATTCACTTTCCAGTTTCAGGATCCTTCTGTCAGCGATCTGGCGCGATGAGAAAACCAGCGTGTCCATCACCAGGTTTCGTTCCTTTTCAGACATCAGCAAATAGGTATCAAGCAGCTTGGCATCGCCTGTCAGCGCGTCAAATGTATTGCCGGACAGATTAACGTTCAGTTGCGTGCGCAATGTGATGGCCTCCTTTGTAAAACCAAGGTATTTAAGGTTCGCACGTTCAATGGTTCCTTGCACATCAAAAGCATTCTGCGCCTTTGAGAGGTCAAATTCTCCTTCAATGTTGGCGATCAGATTGCTATCTCGTGCAACTACCAGGCCGTTGAAATACTGATTTTGTATATTTCCTTTAAGCTGAATGTTCTTATAATTGTAATGCTGGAACCCAACCCGTCCGACGGTTGCATTCATATCCGTCGATGCGAATTTCAACTCTGTCCCTTTGCCAAAAACCTTACCATCAAAATCCAGCTCCTGCCAGGTTTCTTCGTCATCCAATAACTTACCCAGCTTGAAAGCGGCCGTTTTGATCGTTCCGGAATAGGTGGTTGACTGTGCGTCGGCAATGTGGAAAACGAGATCGCCCGCCACTTCACCCATATCCGAAGAAGCCGTGGCATTCAAAGCAAAATCTTCCAATGTGCCTTTAAATGTGCCATCCAGTAATGTGAGGCCAAATTTCGAAAGCGTGGAATGCATATCCCATTCAGGATAATACTGGATAATGTCCATCGGTTCCACCTTCGAAAGCGACAGTTGAATGTCCATTTTTACACCTTCAATCTTCGGCAATCCCTGAAAACCCACATTACCAACCAAACGGCTCCCTCTTCCGAAATGCAGGTCCATATCCGAAACCATGAAATCATCGACTTTGCCATTAAAATCGCCCGATATGCGCCAGGTTTCACTTAGGTTATCAACATAACTTGAAAAAAGTCCCAGGTCTTTGGAATCAACACGACTTCCTACCAAATGCCCTTTCATGCGGACTTTATGATTGAAATCGCCCAGCTCGCCGGATCTGTTATAGTAAAATATGACTTCGTCTTTCAAATGTGAATTGCCGATATGGGCGTCCAGCTCTTTGAGCTCCATCTTTTTTTGGCAAAACAAAAAGCGCGTTTCCAGATCATGCATCCTAAGGCCGGTCTGCTTATCGACCGTTTCCAGATTTCGCGCCAGAAAAGAAATGGTGTCGCCCTGAACCAGGAAATTTCTCAGGTCCCCGTTTAATTTATTCAACTCGAAATGAGAATAGTCAAAAGTCCTGGCACCTTTATCGCGGGGCTGACGCGGATCGTCATAGCGGAATGTGCCGTCGATGACTTTTGATTTACCAATAATAAAAGGCGTGTTGTTTTCAGGTGCGTTTTTGGGACGCGGAACAGCCGGGGTGGTGAGCTCGTTGATCCGTTCGATGAAGCCATCAATGTTCAATGAGCCTGAGGAAGGTATAATGGCCAGGTGCACATTGGGCTGATATACATTCACTTCATCGAGATAAATTTCTTTTGAAGCGTTTTCAATAATGTTATTAAGGTCCAGATTAACGTCAATCCTGCCGACGTCGATCATATCCTTCTGGCTCGTGTCTTTCACCGAAATACCTTCGAGGGAAACCACGTCGAACCACTTGATATTGACTTTCTCAATGGTAATGGGATAACCCAGCTTCTCAGAAATATTACTGGTAACACGCTGAACTGCCCAGGTTTGGACGGAAGGAAGTTGAAGTGCAATGGTCACAATTCCCAGCGCCAGCAGCGCGAAGATGATCACTACGATCAGACCATTACCAAACGCCTTCAGGAATTTTAACATATATAGCTTCGCGGCGGGATACCGCTTATCTTATTGTTAATGCTTAATTTTGCGACTATAGTTCAACAAATATGAATATCCTCGCCATTGAATCGTCTTGTGACGAAACCTCCGCAGCCGTAATCACTAACGGGAAAATCTGCTCCAATGTTGTTGCTACGCAACTGATTCACACACAATATGGCGGCGTGGTTCCCGAACTTGCTTCGCGGGCACACCAGCAACACATTCTGCCTGTAGTTGATAACGCGCTGAACGATGCAAAAGTAGCAAAAAAAGACCTGGATGCCATTGCTTTTACCAAAGGACCGGGGTTATTAGGTGCTTTGCTAGTAGGGACTTCATTTGCCAAATCCATGGCATTGGGGCTCAATATTCCGCTCATCGAGATCAACCACATGCAAGCGCACGTGCTCGCGCATTTCATCGATGATCCCAAACCTGCATTTCCTTTTCTCTGCCTCACCGTCAGCGGCGGGCATACGCAGATTGTGAAGGTTACCGGGCCACTGGAAATGGAAATTATTGGTGAGACAAAAGACGATGCTGTGGGCGAAGCATTTGATAAAACAGCCAAATTGCTCGATCTGCCCTATCCTGGCGGACCTTTGATCGATAAATATGCCGCATTGGGTAACCCGAATGCTTACCCATTCCCGCTTCCTGAAATGCCCGGGCTGGACTTTTCTTTCAGTGGGATCAAGACTTCGTTTATGTATTTTTTGCAAAAACGGGTGCGTGAGAATCCTGGTTTCATCGGTGAAAATATCAATGATATCTGTGCGAGCATTCAGTTTACATTGGTGGACATCTTGTTGAAAAAACTAAAAAAAGCGTCGCGGGAAACGGGCATTAAGGAAATTGCAATCGCCGGCGGTGTCTCTGCGAACTCGGGATTACGGAAATCACTGCTTGAATTGGGGGAAAAACTGGGATGGAAAGTGTACATTCCGGCATTCGAATACTGCACAGATAATGCAGCCATGATTGCGATGGCTGCGCATTACAAGTTTGAAGCCAGGGATTTTACGGATCAAACTGTAAGTCCGCTCGCCCGGATGGAATTTTAAAAGTCATGAATAAAACACCTTTAAACAATGCGTTTATCAGAAATTTGGATCTATCCGGTCAAGTCGTTGGGTGGAATTCGCCTTACCGAGGCTAATGTCGAAGAAAGAGGCCTGCAGTACGATCGTCGCTGGCTCATCATTGACGAAAACAATGTGTTTATCACGCAAAGGGTTTTTGGTCAAATGGCGCTGATCGATGTCGCGCTGGAATCGAGTGGACTTAAAATATTTTTGAGAAACAATCCTGAAAACAATGTGATCCTTCCTTACGAACCTGGTTCTGGGGAAAAGGTCTCTGTAACGATATGGGACGACATTGTGAATGCGGTAACAGTTTCTGATGAAGCGGATGCCTGGCTCTCGGCGCAACTGGACAAGCGCGTCAGGCTTGTAATGATGCCGGAATCAACAGAGCGAAAGGCGGATCCGAAATATGCCAGCAATGGAGAGAATGTGAGCTTTGCAGACGGATTTCCATTCCTTGTCATATCCCAGGCCTCACTGGACGAGTTAAATTCCCGGTTAGAAGAACCAATTTCCATGGTCCGTTTTCGCCCAAATTTTGTGATTGCTGAAACAATGCCTTTCGAAGAAGATCAATGGAAGCGTATCCGGGTGGGAGAACTGGATTTTGAGATCGTAAAACCTTGCGGCCGGTGCGTGCTAACCACCGTCGACCCGGCAACTGGCGAAAAAGGCGCAGAGCCCCTGAAAACACTGGCATCTTACCGAAGGGTCAACAACAAGGTGCTTTTCGGACAGAATATGGTAGCAAGTAATTTTGGGCTTGTTAAGGAGGGGGATGCATTAGAAGTGGTTGAATAACAGCGAGCCTCGGATATTTGCTTCAAGATTCTTTTAGATTTCGTGCGTAAAAAAAGCCCGGGAAAACAATCCCGGGCTTCATATATTTTAACAAAATCCAATTGGAAAATCCCTAAGGCTGCGCTTCTGCTTCGGTGGTTCCGTTTGTCTGGAAAGGACTTTTCATAATCCCTCTTTCCGAATTACGGATGAAATTAATGACCACATCCCGCTCGTTGGATGGCGGCAATTCAAGTTCTATTTTTTGCAAAGCCTCCGCATTGTTCAGGCCGCGCATGTATATGTAGCGGTAAATGTTCTGGATCTCGTTAATCTTTTCGTTGCTGTAACCGCGTCTGCGCAGTCCCACCGAATTGATACCGGCATAGGAAATGGGTTCACGCGCCGCTTTTGTAAATGGCGGCACATCCTTACGGACCAATGTTGCCCCTGAAACGAATGCATGCGAACCGATTTTAACAAACTGATGGACAGCGCTTAACGCACTCACAATCGCCCAGTCACCTACATGTACGTGACCTGCCATTTGCACATTGTTTCCGATAATGCAGCTGTTTCCAACCCGGCAATCGTGCGCCACGTGGGCGTAAGCCATGATCAGACAGTCGGAGCCGACCACCGTTTTCCAATGTTCCTCGGTTCCGCGGCTGATCGTCGCATATTCGCGGATGGTGGTGTTGTCACCGATGATAGTGAATGTGTATTCGTTGTTATATTTAAGATCCTGAGGCGTCGATGCAATGACAGCTCCCGGAAAAATCCGGCAGTTTTTTCCTATTCTCGCGCCTGAATTAATAACAGCGTGTGATCCTATCCATGAGCCCTCACCAATTTCAACATCGGAATGTATCATTGCGAATGGTTCAATTTCTACATTCTGAGCGATCTTAGCGTCAGGATGAATATATGCTAATGATTGAGTCATTTTTTCTTTACCAGGCTTGCTATCATATCCGCTTCACACACCAACTGTCCGGCTACGTATCCCCGGCCACTCATTTTCACGATCCCTCTTTTCATCGGAGAAGTGAATTCACATTTAAATATCACCGTATCCCCGGGGAACACATTGCGGCGGAAGCGGCAAGCATCAATTCCGATCAGATAAGGCCAGTAATTATCAGGATCCGGCACGCTCGTTAAAACAAGGATACCGCCCGTCTGCGCCATCGCTTCCAATTGTAAAACGCCCGGCATAACAGGGTTTCCAGGAAAATGCCCTAAGAAAAACTGCTCATTGATCGTCACATTTTTCACGCCTACCACGCTGTTTTCGTCCAACGCGATGATCTTATCGATCATCTGGAACGGATAACGGTGCGCAAGCAGCTGACCGATCTGGTTAATATCAAAAACCGGCGCTTTATTCGGGTCGTATTGAGGAATATCCCCTTTGCCGGATTTGATTAGTTTCTTAATTTTTTTGGCCAAAGCCACATTGGCCGCATGTCCGGGACGGGCAGCCAAAATCTGCGCCTTAATCGGACGTCCTACCAGTGCAAGGTCCCCGATCAGGTCTAGCAGCTTGTGCCGCGCCATTTCGTTGGGATAATGCAGGTCAACGTTGTTGAGAATGCCTTTTGACTTATTAACACTCACCTTAGGCTTGCTCAAAAGCTGCGAAAGATGGTCCAACTCGCCATCCTGCACTTCACGATCCACAATAACAATCGCATTCGTCAGGTCGCCGCCTTTGATCAGGTTTTGACCGTATAACGCTTCAAGTTCGTGTAAGAATACAAATGTGCGGCATTCTGCGATATCGTCTTTAAATAATGTAATATCGTTCAGGGATGCGTGCTGACTGCTGATGACCGTGGAATTATAGTCAACCATGACGGTCAGACGATAATCGGACAGCGGCAGCGCCACAAGTTCCGTGTCAGTTTCTTTATTCATATAATGCACATATTCAGGAACTTCGAAGTAATTCCTGTATGCATTTTGTTCTTCAATGCCTGCATCGAGCAAAGCATCTACAAACTTGATGGAACTTCCGTCCATGATCGGCGGCTCGGGGCCGTCGAGCTGGATGAGCACATTGTCAATTTGCAAACCAACCAATGCTGCTAATGTATGCTCAACCGTATGGATCCGTGCTCCGTTTTGTTCAATGGTGGTTCCGCGCGACAGGTCGACAACATTGTCGACATCGGCATCTACGATTGGCTGGTCGGGTAAATCAATGCGTTGAAACTTGTATCCGTGGTTGGCAGGGGCTGGTACAAATGTCATTGTAGCCACCACACCTGTATGTAAACCTACTCCTGTTACGGATACAGACTTGGAAATGGTTTGTTGTTTTTCGTTCATTATAAATTTCCTTTTCTTCTTAAAGGCGCGTTGTATTATTGACCCTGAAAATCGGATGTTTCGTGTTTATTTTCCAGATCTTTCAGCCTTTCTTCTATTTCGGGGAGCCTTCTTACGAGGGCCATGGATCTTAAATGTTCGTTCAAATCCCTTGCTGGCGAGCCTGATAGCGAAAGTCCTTCCTTTTTGATGGATTTCCCTAATCCGCTCTGGGCGCCGATTTTGGTTTTATTAGCAATTGTAATGTGTCCCACAATCCCAACTTGTCCGGCAACAACACACTGTTCGCCTACCGTCGTCGATCCTGAGATTCCGGACTGTGCTGCAATTACGGTATTTTTTCCAATCTCTACATTATGTGCGATTTGCACGAGATTATCTATTTTAACACCTTTTCGAATAATCGTGGAACCCATTGTCGCACAATCGATTGTGGAATTGGACCCAACACTTACATCATCTTCGAGAATTACATTGCCAAGCTGCGGAATTGTTTTATAAGTCCCGTCAGTTTGTGGTGCAAAACCGAACCCATCGCTTCCAATGACTGTATTAGCGAAGATCACGCAGTTTTTACCAATGATTGTATTGTCATAAATGCGGACACCGGGATGGATAACCGAGTTGTCGCCAATTTCAATGTTATCTCCGAGATATGTGTTTGGATAAATCTTTACGCTATTCCCGATCACGCAGTTTTTACCAATGTAGGAAAATGCGCCGCGGTAGCAATTCTCGCCGGTCTGACTGTTCTCTCCGATAAAACTAGGCTGTTCAACCCCTGTTTTGCCACCGGCGATGCGTTTTTGATATTCTTCTAGCAGGATTGTGAATGCGGTGTAAGCGTTTTCGACATAGATAAGGGTTGTCGAAATCTCTTTTTTTGGAACAAAATCCTTGTTGACAATAACGGCAGAGGATTGTGTTGTATATATGTAAGGTTCGTATTTACTATTGGCTAAAAAGGAAATACAGCCCGGACGCCCTTCTTCAATTTTAGCAGCCGAATCAATTGTAATTTTTTCATTTCCAACAATGGTTCCATCAAGCATTTGAGCAATCTCGCTGACAGTAAATTTCATATATTTTCGGCTAATTTCGGGTAACGAATATCGAGTACTTATAGTGGATTTTGAAAAGGGCTTTTTCTTTTAACGATCCTGACTAACCACGCAAAGATACATTTTTAGCCCAACATACATAGTACTTGCGTACAATCTTAGTGAGCGCCTTAATGGTTGGTATATCGGATGCATCGGCAATGTCCAGCAGCGCGCCGCCCTTCATTTTCACCCGGATCGGGTCGAGTTCTTTTGCATAAGCCCAGTTGGTTGTTTCGCCGCTTACCAGAAAATAATCCATCTGCTCCTCAGCAACGCCTGCTTCCAGAAGCTGTCCCCGTAAGTCAGCAAGCAATGCCTCGTTTGGGGGAGCATCATAGAAAGTAATTTTAAACAACTGCCGGTTCAGGAGCATGGTACAGAGTGTCGAGAGAACGGGATCACTATGTGTTCGCCAGCCCTTTACAGAAGCCCATACGTCGTTATCATCCAAACCGTTGAACGAATCGAGCAGATCCTGGTGTATATCAAAGTCTTCAAGGCTGTAATTATTGTGCAGAAACCTCGCAAAATCCGGTGTGGCAAATAATGTTGCACCGCTTTCCGACAATTCGCGTGCTCTTTGCAGCAGCTGAGTGAGCATGGCCTGCGCGCTTAGCAATGTTTTATGCAAATAAACCTGCCAGTACATGAGCCTCCGCGCATGCAGGAAATTTTCAATGCTAAGCAAGCCTTTTTCCTCTACTACCAGCTGGTCCTCGCTCACATCAAGCATCTTAATGAGTCTGTCGGCACCGATAGAACCCTCAATCACACCCGTATAAAAACTATCGCGGTTCAGGTAATCCATCCGGTCCATATCCAGCTGGCTGGAAACCATTTGATGGAAAAACTTTCTGGGATAAGTCCCCTCAAACATCTGAATAGCCAGATCCAGCCTTCCCTCCATTTGCCGGTTCAAAGCTTTCATCATCACCAGCGTGATAGATTCATGGGCAACATGTTGCAACAAAACACTTTCCAAAACGTGGGAAAACGGGCCATGACCCAGGTCATGGAGTAAAATCGCTGCTTGCGCGGCCTCAAATTCGGGTTCCGAAATGGCGTGGCCTTTTTGTTGCAATACTTTGAGGGCCTGTCCCATGAGGTGCATGGCGCCCAGTGCGTGATGGAAGCGGGTATGCAGTGCGCCAGGATAAACGACATCTGCCAATCCCAACTGCTTAATCCGCCTCAAACGCTGAAAATAGGGATGATCAACCAGGTCGTAAAGCAGATCAGAAGAGATGGATATAAACCCGTAAACGGGATCGTTAATGATTTTCCTTTTATTCAAAGCTCGATTTTTTGGCAAAAGTAATAAACAAGCAACGGACAAAAGAAGTTATTCTTATCAATATGATTTGGAGAATTGCCGCTATTAAGTAATTTTGCAGTCCATTACCGGGCCTATAGCTCATTCGGTTAGAGCAACTGACCGCGCGGCGTCCGCTCATAATCAGTAGGTGCCTGGCCTATCCAGGAAAAAGTAACGGGCCTATAGCTCATTCGGTTAGAGCAACTGACTCATAATCAGTAGGTGCCTGGTTCGATTCCAGGTGGGCCCACTTGAAAATCAAGGACTTAGCTAAAAAAGCTAAGTCCTTTTTCTTTTGGTTGCAATAAAAGTTGCAATAGCTTTTGAGGGAAGTGGCATGCAAGACGCCGAAATAAAACTTTCCTGGGCATCAAAATGCCTTTTTGTAAATGCTGAACAGACGATGTTGTTTTTAGAACCAAAATTTCGTCTCTAGGTGTTTCAAAAATGCGACATAAACTTTCAATTGCGCAGGGTGTATAAAGCTGTAAAACTGATCATGGGTTGTATGAAAGCCCATATAAAACAACCAAAATCCAAGCGAGAGATATGGGACTGCCGCCAGCTCTTGCTCACTAATTGCCCGATGTAATTGGTATCCGGAAAGGAAAATAGTATAGTTGTTATCAAAAGCCTGCTGCGTCATACGGCCTGCATAAACTTCGATAGCCATGTGTTGCCAGAATGATGCGATGTCATACATCAACCAACCGCGCCCCATAAAGTCAAAATCAAAAAATGTTATTGAATCTCCTACAAAGTGCATGTTTTTGGGAAGGAAGTCGAAATGACAATATCCGGTTGTAAATTTTGAGGTGTCAATGGAAGCTAAATGGCTGGCAACGCGACGCGCCGCATTTTGTAGCCAGGTGTAACTTTCCTGGTCATTCTCAAATGCTGCTTTTAGCTTGTCCAACGGATCAAAAAGCGTCGTATTGTTATCAAAAGTCCATCTGTCTCCTGTTAATGTCAGCGCCGACGAAACCTTATGGAAGCGCGCCATTTGCTGACCAAAAATGTACAGCTGCCGTTCATTTAATGTTCTTTCTACCTGACCAGGCGCGTAACTGAAAAGCACTGCACATCTTTCCCCTTCAATCGCGTTAATGGTCTGTATAGCTTCGCCATGACGGTCAATGATAGGATATGAAACGGGCACAGCTGCGTGCTTTAGAGTAAAAAGCAGCCCTACTTCCGCTTGAACATTAGAGAAACTCCGATGAGACGAACGATAAAGACGAAGGATGAAGCGCCCTTGGTGTGAATTGATCAGATACGTATCGCCTACACCCCGGACTAAAAGCGAGCAATCAACATTGTCTAATCTATAAGACTCTGCCACAAACTCCCCTAATGCTGACGGACATAGTGTAGAATAACTGGCAGGAAAGATCATTTTCTGGGATACTTGTTGGTCTGTCTGCATGTATTGTCGGCATTAGATACGTGATTAATTATCGATCAGACTAAATCAACGGTAAAATCATCTCAAAATAAGCTCTTTTTGAGTTTAGTCTTACGTTATCTTAAATTCAGGGAAGCCTGCAGGACTTGCTTAATCTCCCTCTTAGCAGTCTTCCGGCATTCCGACCTTTACTCAATTTCCGCTGCATTCGGAATTCATTTTCCGTTAAATAACCAGCACGGACCGCAGGAACATTATCCTATATTTTCGTCGCTTCGTTATAATGATATGCACTATCATTGAGCACAATTAACAGATAGTACTACAATCGTTAGATAATACTACAAGCATCCGACTCAACTTCATTTTCTGGAATCTGCCATTCAAAGCAGCAGGCATAATCACTTGTTATAACCCCAATTGTCTAATCTGAGGTTTTTCAGTGATCAGTTTCTGTTACATGTCCCATTTAAAAACAAACTAAGAATGAAGAAGTTGTTCTTATTAATTACCCTCGCCGTATGTAATCAGCACTCACCCCGCTGGCCTGATCCGAAGCCAAAAGTACCGGTTTACATTCCCACGGCAGAAGATTCCGCCAAAACGCGCGGGCCGTTTATGCGCATTCACCCCATGGGTCGGTTCCCCGAGATGATTTATGACAATATTGAACGCAACCCAACACTCAAAATTGAAGAATGGCTATCATCGGAACTTCCGCTTGCTGATTTCGGACGCGTCCTCAAACCGGGACAAGAGATGGAGATGATTGCGTTCGGAGGCGGCCTGACTGCCGGAGTTATGAATGGCGGCATTACCCGGGAAAGCCAACAAACCAACTACACAAATTTGCTGGCGCACCAAATGGGAATCAAAAATTTTGCGATGCCACTGTTTGAAAAAGAAAATTATAATGGAACAGGATACTACGTATACCGTAATACGGAAAGCGAATATCCGCAATGGGACCGGGTTGTGAATAACACGATTCCTGTCTCAGCTGGCGGCCTGCCGGCAATGCCGGAATATAGGGGGAAGATTTCCAACTTTGCATTGCCTGACGGCAGCGCAGAAAGGTTTATGATGGGCAATGATTGCGTAAACTGTGACATAAATAAACTTTTTCTTTCGCGATTCAATCATTATAGGCGCCCATATCTGTCAGAAGCATTTGACGAAATCAAATCTGAAATACCCTATAATTTCGTGATCATTGAGGAATTTTTTGATCGATGGATGTACGGAATACAAACTGTAAGCCGGGTCGGCCTATGGGAATACTGCTTCAATGGATCGATTATGAATACTGGAAGGATTACTGACTCAGCAATTAACAACGTATTAAACAAGGGTCAGAAAGGTGTTATTTTCACTATCCCTCGTTTCCAGGATCTCGCTTATATGAAATGGTATTCGACCGAGGACCTAAAAAAGAGAACATCAAACATTTATATCACCTTTAATAAAAATAATGTGGGTGACGGGTTGGTAGATAGCGCAAAGCCGTTTTCCCTAATTCCAACAGCAAAACTTCATACTCTTTTTGAAAATTTTAAAGATGATGAGACTTTTAGGGCGAATCTTGAAGACAAAGAAGTTCTCGATTTCGATGAGTTATATATGGCTGACCCAGAGCTCTACTACAATCAAAAAATCAGAGAGTATGCAGCAAAAAGAGATTTGGCTTTGGTCGATCTTTTCGACCTCTATCAACGCATTCATAAGGGCGGCTTTAAGACGGATGACGGTGTATTAATCGACGGTTCACCTTCCGGAAATTTTTTCTCCTCTGACGGAATTTACCCGAGCCCACTTGGGCAAGCGATCATTGCAAATGAGGTAATCAAAGCTGTTAATCAACATTACGGGGCAAAAATCCCTTTGATAGACCTTAAAGGGTTTGCTAAGTCCGTGGGGCCAGACAAGAATTTTCAATGATACACAAGCAGACATCTGTCTTCTGACCACGAATTCTCACAAAGTGTAACCTCGTATGCATTAGTTCACTTACTAACGATACCTGACTAAGATTTTCCTGTTCTCATATTTCATTTAAACACAAAATCCATGAAGAAGTTGCTATTTCTCGTTGCCCTTGTTGCATGTAATCAGCACTCACCCCGCTGGCCTGATCCGAGGCCAAAAGTACCGGTTTACATTCCCACGGCAGAAGATTCCGCCAAAACGCGCGGGCCATTCATGCGCATTCACCCCATGGGCCGGTTCCCCGAGATGATTTATGACAATATTGAACGCAACCCAACACTCAAAATTGAAGAATGGCTATCATCGGAACTTCCGCTTGCTGATTTCGGCCGGATCCTAAAACCGGGACAAGAAATGGAAATGGTCGCATTTGGCGGTGGGTTAACTGCCGGAGTCATGAATGGCGGCATTACCCGCGAGAGCCAGCAAACCAATTACACAAATTTGCTCGCTCATCAAATGGGTATCAAAAATTTTGCTATGCCCCTGTTTGAAAAAGAGCATTATAATGGAACGGGCTATTACGTATACCGTAATACGGAAAGCGAATATCCGCAATGGGACCGGGTTGTGAATAATACTATTCCTGTCTCAGCTGGCGGCCTACCGACAATGCCGGAATATAAGGGGAAGATTTCCAACTTTGCATTGCCAGACGGTAGCGCAGAAAGGTTTATGATGGGCAATGATTGCGTAAACTGTGACTTAAATAAACTTTTTCTTTCGCGATTCAATCATTATAGGCGCCCATATCTGTCAGAAGCATTTGACGAAATCAAATCTGAAATACCCTATAATTTCGTGATCATTGAGGAATTTTTTGATCGATGGATGTACGGAATACAAACTGTAAGCCGGGTCGGCCTATGGGAATACTGCTTCAATGGATCGATTATGAATACTGGAAGGATTACTGACTCAGCAATTAACAACGTATTAAACAAGGGTCAGAAAGGTGTTATTTTCACTATCCCTCGTTTCCAGGATCTCGCTTATATGAAATGGTATTCGACCGAGGACCTAAAAAAGAGAACATCAAACATTTATATCACCTTTAATAAAAATAATGTGGGTGACGGGTTGGTAGATAGCGCAAAGCCGTTTTCCCTAATTCCAACAGCAAAACTTCATACTCTTTTTGAAAATTTTAAAGATGATGAGACTTTTAGGGTGAATCTTGAAGACAAAGAAGTTCTCGATTTCGATGAGTTATATATGGCTGACCCAGAGCTCTACTACAATCAAAAAATCAGAGAGTATGCAGCAAAAAGA